>NFUO01000669.1 GCA_002197545.1 Acidobacteria subdivision 2 bacterium RH1 MAG20
CACCAGACCAATACCGCGTCAATCGTCTTTAGACTTGTACTACTTAGGCCTCGATCGGAAGGATGCGGCTTTCCAGCGAGGCACGGCTCAGGAGCTGCGTCACTCCCTCGGGGCAAGAGTTTCACATCCCATCGCCACCGAGAAGCCGGGATGGGACTTTGACTATGAAGCACTCTGGCAGTTTGGTTCATTCGGTTCGGCGAATATTAAGGCATGGACGATTGCAAGCGAAACCGGCTACCGACTTCCAACCATTCTCCTGAAACCGCGTTTTAGTGCGAAGGCTGACATTTCCAGCGGCGATCACCCGAGCACACATACCTTGGGAACGTTCAATCCACTATTTCCAAAGGGCAACTACTTTGGCGTCCTGGCCACAACAGGTCCCGGCCCCATCAACTTCATCGACGTTCACCCTCACGTCGAAACGGCGCTTCCGCATGATGTGTCTGCGTCCGTCGATTGGATTTTTCAGTGGCGGGAGAGCCTTGATGATGGCGTCTACGCGGTGCCTGGGTTCTTGATTAGAGCTGCGGATGGTAGTCGAGCGCGATTTGTCGGACACAGGCCTGGCACAGAGGTGCGATGGCAAGCTAACCGCCATTTGTGGTTTCAGGCAGACTACGGGATTTTCTACTCCGGCAAGTTTCTGAAGGAGACACAGCCCGGCCGCAACCTCAATTACTGGGCGTTGTGGACCGGCTTTAAGTTTTAGGAAGGCTGACATGGAGACGACGAATGCTACGCTTCGCGCCGAAAGGTCGTTACATCTCTCATTCGCTCTGCTGACATTTGTTACGGGTCTGGTCGACGCCGGGAGCTATCTCTCGATGGGCCACGTCTTCACGGCGAATATGACCGGAAATGTTGTGCTGTTGAGCCTGGCTGTGATGAATGTACGAGGGTTTTCAGTTGCCCGATCTATGACTGCACTGGCATTTGCGTTAGCGGGAGGAGTTCTTGCGGGACGTCTTGAGCGCTGGGCTGCAAACTGGCGCAAGGGCCATTGGTTCGGATTGGCCACGGGACTGGAGGCCGCGTTGCTCTTTGCCGCTTGCATGTTTCTGCTGATGGAACACGCCACCGCTGTGCTTCCAGGAAGCGCTTTATACGCGGCCATTTCACTCACCGCTCTGGCCATGGGCATTCGAAATGGCACCGTTCGGAGGCTTGGCGTGCCCGACATCACCACGACTGTGCTGACGCTGACTGTGGCTGGTTTAGCCTCAGAGTCCTCTTTGGCGGGAGGGAATAACCCTCGATGGGGGCGGCGCGTGTCGGCAGTTGTCATGATGTTTTCAGGCGCCGCTATTGGCGCGTTTCTTCTTCGGCACTCGCTCGCTCTGGTGTTAGGGCTGGCTGCGCTGATCAGTCTGACAGCAGCGCTGATGGAGTATTTTCGCGGAGACACCGCTCAGGAGCTCGCTGCTGCTTCACATGCCTGAAAGCTCCCGCGGTGTTGCACAAAGGAAGATGTTGCTCGTGAAAGCTCAGACAAGGGTGAAAAAAGATAGGTGGATTCGTTTGAGAGGCGATTACAGGAAGACTTGTTGTGGCAGGAGAGGCACATGAACACCTGGGCGTAATCGTGATGGAGCTGGAGGAGCATCGATGTTGAAGACATTTTGGAAGATAATCGCAACCCTTGGGGGCGTCCTGATTCCGACGGTCGCGGGCGGGATATTCTTCTTCGCGATCATCGGGGTGTTCGGAATATCGATCGCGATCGCGGGGTTGTTCATCGCCATCATTTTTGCTGTGATGACCGTCGGCCTCGTTCCGGCAGAAGGAGGCTCCCGATGAACCTGAATCCAGCGACGCTGGCCCGCGTGCAGTTCGCATTTACCGTGAGCTTCCATATCATCTTCCCGACCATGTCCATTGGGCTTGCCATGTTCCTTGCTGTCATAGAAGGCCTCTGGCTCAAGACCAAGGATACGCTGTATCTGCAGATCTATCGCTTCTGGTTGAGTATATTCGCGATGGGTTTTGGAGTTGGGGTGGTGACAGGCATCGTCCTTTCGTTCGAGTTTGGTCTGGGCTTTGCGAAGTTTGCACAGCTTGCCGGGCCGGCGATCGGGCCCATGATTGCCCTCGAGGTACTCACTTCTTTTTTCCTTGAAGCAGGTTTCCTCGGGATCATGCTCTTTGGAATGCATCGAGTGGGGCCTAAGCTCCACTTTTTTGCTACATGCATGGTGGCGCTCGGCACACTCCTCTCCGCATCGTGGATACTGTCTGCAAATAGCTGGATGCAGACGCCGGACGGCGTGGCTGTCCGCAATGGTCGCCTGATTGTCGTCAACTGGTGGCATGTCCTGAATAACCCCTCCTGGCTTGTCCGCTTGCCGCATATGGTAAGCGCGGCTTACCTGACAGCCTCGTTTCTCGTGGCAGGCGTTGGCGCATGGTACCTGCTGCGCGGCAAGCATCTTGCGTTCGCGAAAAAGAGCGTGGCGCTCGGCACCGCGTTCGCAGCTGTGCTCATCGCGGGGCAGGTCTTCATTGGCGACCTTCTCTACGGCACGATGCTGAAGTATCAGCCCTCAAAGATGCAGGCCGCCGAGGGTTTCTGGGCGAAGGAATCGGCGTCGCCGGCGCCGTACTACTGGGTCATTCTGCCGGACCAGAAAGAACAGCGCAATCGCTTCGCCCTCGGCATTCCATATTTAGGCAGCATCTGGCTCACACACAGCCTTGATGGACGCGTGGAGGGCCTGAAAAACACCCCGCCGGACCGGCAGCCGATCATGGGCTTGGTCTTTTATGGGTTCCGCATTATGTACGGAATCGCTATCCTGATGTTCGCAGCGGCGACGAGCTCTCTTTGGCTTC
This sequence comes from Acidobacteria subdivision 2 bacterium RH1 MAG20, assembly GCA_002197545.1. The sequence goes on from NFUO01000669.1 coordinate 2,836, forward strand.
GATGGAAGCACCGGCTTTACACCACGACGTGGTTTCTCCGCTTCCTGGTAGCGATGACGCCGTCAGGCATTATCGCGACCCTTGGCGGATGGTATGTCGCGGAGACCGGGCGCCAGCCCTGGGTGATCTTCGGCTTGTTGAGAACGATCGATGCCGTGTCACCGGTCCCGGCGCAGACGCTCCTCGCGACGCTGATCGCATTTATATGTATCTACACATTCTTCATGGCCGCATTTCTGTTTTTCGTCGCGCGGATCATCCGGAGGGGGCCGGAATCAGCTTCCATCCATGCTGAGGCTTCCGGATCTCTCAAAAATGCACTTCGTCCGAAAGTGCTTGACAGCCCAAACGCCACGGCAGCGCTGGAGAGGGTAGGAAGATGATTATGCCCCTCCTTTGCGCCGCATTCGCCGCTCTGTCTGTTACGCTCTACGTTCTGCTTGACGGTTTCGACCTCGGAGTCGGTGCGTTGCTCATGCTGCAGCCGCATGAGAGATCGAGAGACCATATGGTCGATTCCATTACACCGACGTGGGATGGCAACGAGACGTGGCTGATTATGACCGGAGTGACGCTGCTGGCGGCGTTTCCTATCGCGTATGGCATTCTCATGCCGGCCCTCTATATTCCGATTATCGTGATGCTGCTGGCGCTGGGTCTGCGCGGAGTCTCCTTCGAGTTTCGTGAGCAGATGAAACTTTACCGCAGGAGGTGGGACGTGATCTTTGCGATCGGGTCGATCACCGCGGCGTGCATGCAGGGTCTCATTCTGGGAGCGATGTTCGAAGGCATATCGGTCGACGGGGTCGCGTTCAGCGGGAGCGTCTTTGATTGCTTTCGACCTTTCCCCTTGCTTTGCGCCCTCTGCGTGCTTGAAGGATATGTAGTGCTCGGCGGCTGCTGGCTCCAATTCAAGACGTCAGCGCTGCTGCACGGATTTTCGGTACGAGTGCTGCGCATCGCATTGCCGCTCTTTCTTCTCACGTTCTGTATTGCAGCTGGCACCTCGTTTTCCATTCAGCCTGGCATCCAGACCGCATGGCAGGCCCATCCTTTACTGCTCGGAACACTGAGTTGCACACTGCTGATTGCAGCTCTCATTCTGTTTGGAAGTATAGGGAAGCGTCCCGACGTTCGTCCCCTGGCCGCAGGCATGGTGATGATCGCTGCTGGGATCGCAGGTCTCGCAATCCTCGTGTTTCCGATGGTCGTGCCATTTCGTGTTTCCATTTGGAGCGCGTCGAGTTCGCGGCTGAGCCAGATATTCGTGCTCGCCGGAGCAATCGTTGTAACCCCCGTGGTTCTCGGGTATTCGTTCTTCGCCTACTGGGTATTCCGTGGCAAGACTCCGGAGAAGGGGTGGGACGGATATGAGTGAGCGGAAAAAGCGATTGCTGTGGTTCGCGGGAATTTACGCAGGTTCGTTGATCGTCTTTGCTTTCGTCACGTATCTGCTGCGATCTGTTTTACGGCTGCTTTGATGGGTCTGCGGGCAGCAGCGCTTTCGAGAGGCTGTCTTCAAAGAGAACCCGGATTTAGCAACAGTTACGTAAGAGTCAGGAGCATCAGGAGGAACTCAGGCTATGAATCGCACTCGTCGTCTTCTCGTTTTGGTTCTGCTCGTCTTCGGCTTCGCTGGCCTCGTGCAACTCGGCCAGGCGCAGACCCCAAAAGGCACAGGCTCCGCTTCAACTATCGCCGTCGGACCGCAGTACGACACTACCCATGTCTACGTCTCACCAGAAAAAGTTGATGCCTTCGTGAAGGCCTTCCTCGGTACGTTTGGAGGCACCAGCACAAAGCAAGTCGTGGTCACCGTCACGCCAACTTCAAGCAGTACAAGCTCCCAGCTTCTGCAGACTCCGGTAGGCACGGTTTCGCTGTTTGGATTTAGGACCCCCGTTCCCTACCCCTTCGGTTCTGAGAGAACTGGATATCTTGTCACTGATCTCGACAAGGCAATCTTAGCCGCCAAAACCGACGGCGCTGACGTACTTGTCGCGCCGTTTCCTGACCCAATCGGCCGCGATGCCGTCGTTCAGTGGCCGGGCGGAATCAACATGCAGCTTTACTGGCACACGACGAAACCCTCATACGCGGCATTTCAGACAATTCCCGAGAACCGTGTCTACGTTTCACCGTTCCGTGTTGCCGAATTCCTACGGAGCTTCCTTGCCTTCTCTCACGGTAGGATCGTCTCGGATGATCCTCACGCGCCCGGTATTGAGATTGGCCGACCTAGTGACACATTCCGGCGCGTCCGCGTCGAATCTCTTTTCGGCAAGCTCACGGTCTTTGTGACCGACGGCCATCTCCCCTACCCCTATGGACGGGAAATGACTGGCTATGAGGTTTCAAGCCTGAAAGAGACGCTCGCGAAAGCTGAGTCGCTGGGTGTCAGAATTCTTGTTCAGCCATATTCCTCGAGCGGGCGGACTGCCGCAATCGTCGAATTTCCGGGCGGATATCTGGCAGAGATTCACGAAATAAGGTGAGTAGCGTTCGCTGCTTTGGGGACTGGCTCGTGTTTATCGACGCTAAATCCTAAGGCATATTGGCGCAGCCGCTTTGGTGGCGACATCTGTGAGAGAAGGACAATGGATATGGTCGTTTCTGCACACTTCGGCAACTCGACCCAGATGCGGTACATGGAGCACGATTCTCCGTCCGAAGAGGATAAGTCGGGATGCGTGCTGGCGAATCTGCTGAGTCAATCCCTGGCAGTGTATGTCGAACTGGAAAATACCCATTGGCATTTAAGGTTCAACCAGGCAGGCCGCGTCGTTAATCTTGAATCTGAGGGCTCCACGGAGATTGCCAGAGAAGTCTGTACGATTTCTTTGCGGCTGATTGCTTCAATATCTCGTCTACAACGCGCGCTTGATCCCAACGTCAGCGCTGAATGTGCCACATTGTGTGCCGTGGTCGAGGAGAAAATTGCCGAGAATCGCGAACTTGCAAGCGACAGGCAATTTGACCCCAGGGAGGACATCGCGACTCTTGTCTCCCACGGCAAGGCGATCCATGAAAGTCACGCGGAGGTGCAACCCCATGTGGCCACAGCCCTCTGCAGTTCAAACTGGACGGAAAGAGCAGCGGTTCACACGTGCGGAATACCAGGTGGAAACCGAAAGCTCTCTTCCGAGGGATCTGGAGTTTCAGGCAAATGACAACCAAGGATTGGCTCATGACGGCTGCGTTGCTTTTGCCTGCGATGCTGCCTGCCGGTCTCATCGCTCAGGGTACTCCACCTTCACCCGGTATCCTTTGGGAGCCTAGAGGAGCGCAGGCGCTCGCCAAAGAGCCCGCTGCCAAACCGCACGACAACATCGCGCTTGCACCCGACAAGACCTACACGCTAGCCGAATTGATCGACTTTGCTGAGCAACACAATCCCGAGACGCGTGTTGCCTGGGAAGCAGCGAAGTCGAAAGCTGACGAGTTAGGCATCGCAAGAAGCTCGCTCTATCCAACCCTGACGGCAGTCGCCCTCGCCGTTTCACTGCGGACCGCTTCCCTGATTGGCGAGTACTTTCATCGCCAAACCGAAGGCGTCTTTGAGCC
>NFUO01000067.1 GCA_002197545.1 Acidobacteria subdivision 2 bacterium RH1 MAG20
CAACGGGAGGTTGCGCTAGACGGCATCACCTCCGATCATCCGCAGCAGTATTTGCGATACCGCGCTCGGCAGGTGCGGCCGTGCCGTGGCGATGTCGCCGCGCTCAGGCATCTGCTTGACTTTCTGCGTGGTGAGCGCGTGATTCCCACCGAGAAAAAGGTGTCAGCCCGCCCGTTGACTCCCGCGGAGCGCTGTACGCAAGTGTACGAGCAGCACTTACGGGAAGCGCGTGGGCTGGCCAGAGCAACGATTATCAACTACTGTGCTGAGTCATAAATTAGTTTAATAAGTATGGGTCTTCGGCTATACTGAACGCCCTTCTCGCGGGAGGTGGTCCATGCGTGCAGGAAGGCCGAAGAAGCCCATTGTTTTGCAGCCAGGGGATAAGGAGAAATTGGAGATATTGTCCCGGCGACCGAAGACCGCGCAGCGTCTGGCGTTGCGCTCCCGGATCGTGCTGGGAGCCGCCGAAGGCCTTGCCAATCAAGAAATTGCTCGCCAGTTGGGGGTGACGGGTGCGACGGTCGGCAAGTGGCGGGAGCGGTTTCGCCAGCGCCGTCTGGAAGGCTTGGCCGATGAAGCGCGGCCGGGAGCGCCGCGACGGATTTCCGACACCCAGGTCGAAGCGGCGGTCACCCGCACGCTGGAGGGGGCTCCCCAGGGAGCCACCCACTGGAGTACGCGCTCGCTGGCCCGAGCGGCGGGACTCTCGCAACGGGCGGTGGTGCGAATCTGGCACGCTTTCGGGCTTCAACCCCATCGGTCCGGGACCTTCAAACTTTCGGCAGACCCCTTTTTCGTCGAGAAGGTGCGAGACATTGTAGGCCTCTATATGAATCCGCCCGATCGCGCCATGGTGCTGTGCGTGGATGAGAAGAGCCCAATGCAGGCGCTCAACCGAACTCAGCCCATCCTGCCGCTGCGTCCGGGGCTGCCGGAACAGCGGACGCACGATTACGAGCGCCATGGAACCACGTCCCTGTTTGCTGCTTTGGATGTGGCCACAGGAAAGGTCCTCGGGCAGTTTCACCACCGGCATCGGCAGCAGGAGTTCCTGAAATTCCTGGAACGGGTGGAC
>NFUO01000670.1 GCA_002197545.1 Acidobacteria subdivision 2 bacterium RH1 MAG20
CATGAAAAACGTGACGGAAACGTCCGCGCCGGAGAGACCGCCGCCATTCGCATCCGTCAATTTCACCCGGAAGACGTTGCTGCCCTTGCGAGGCGGATTCGGGTCCGAGGTCAGATCGGCGTTTGCTTGAGGCGCGTTCATCGCCGATGCCCCTCCCGCGCCAGGCGGAGGTGGCACGAACGAACCTAAAGCGGCCTGAAGCTGGCTTTCCGAGTCGATGAGAAAATTAGCCGACGTGACGATTTGCTCGCCCTCCTTCAATCCCTTGAGCACGATGAAATCGTCACCGGCGCGAGCCCCCAGCTGAACTTCACGCGGATCGAGGTAACCGTCGCCTCGATCCACGAACACAATCTGGCGTCTCCCCGATTGCAGCACGCCGCTCGCGGGAACGACGACTTGGCGGCCCAGGGGCAGATTGATGCCGATGTTTACGAACATGCCGGGCTTGAGTTGCAGGTCGGGATTGGGAAACACCAGGCGGACTTTTGCGGTCCGTGTCTCCGGATCGACCTGGGGGTAGATGAAATCGACGCGCCCTCGGAACGTCCGCCCCGGAAACGTGTTCAACGTAACCAATGCGGCGGCCCCAATTTTTAGGCGGGCGAGATCGTCCTGAAAAACTTGCGCCTGCACCCACACCGTCGAGAGATCGGCGATGCTGTAGAGGCGCGTTTCCGGCTGGACGGCTACGCTCGGCAGCGCGTTTCGTTCGGTTATGTACCCCGGCGCCGGAGAATCGATCTCTATTTCCTGCTGCACTTGTCCGGTCGATTCCAGTCTGTCGATCTCTCGCTGCGGAACGCCCCACTGCCTGAGGCGTCCCCTTGCCGCGTCCAGCAAGGAGGCCGCGCTCGCCGAGACTCCTGGCACCGAGCTCTGGGCAACCTGTTCCTGATTCTGTTTTGCGACCAGGTACTCGCGTTCGGTCGCCACCAGATCGGGGCTGTAGATGGTAAGCAACGGTTGCCCCTTGCGGACATACTGATACGTCGCATCCACAAATACCTTCTGTACAAACCCGGTAAACCGCACCTGAACGTAAGCCAGCCGAGTTTCGTCCACG
>NFUO01000671.1 GCA_002197545.1 Acidobacteria subdivision 2 bacterium RH1 MAG20
ATGATAGTGTCCTACTATTGCAGCGCCGCAGGGCGCTCATTTCAGGGCGCAATTCGTTGGCCGAATTCGCACGGTGTCGCATTCGCTTTTATATGCCTCAGTTTTGGATTCCTCACAAGAGTTGCAGTCAGTGATTGGTGGCCGCTTTGGGGAAATGTTGTTCCTATCTGGTCAGTGCTCGAGCAACTTGGGGGCATAGCCTTTGCCGGATTTTTTCTAGGTTGGATAGCTATATTTCTGTATCTCCTGTTCATAGATGCTCCACAGCAACTTCATACTCGGGACGAAAGAATAGCACAGCTGGGTGGCGCGCCTGATGCGCCAGTAGCGATCCCAAGGTTGTCGATCGCGGATGCCGAGAATATTGGTGTCGCAGTTCGGACACTTTCGGATTTAGTCAATAACGACGGTCAGCATGTATGCGATAAAGCCCAAGCGGCTCTTGAGTGCCTCCGGAACATCCGTAGCACTACGCCATCTGATTGTGCGCAAATGATACAGGAAGTTTTCTTGTCGGCGAGGGAACTCTTAACTAAGATGTTGGGCACGAGTGCGGATTCTGGTTTATTGAACGCAGGTGATTCTCTGGTTGTACAAATATTAAATCAAGCAATACAATACAAAGATAGGCAAATTTTCGTCGATTTCGATGATGGCGCTCGTAGGGTGTACAATGCCGTTAATTTCTTAGCGTTGGTCGAAACCTCGACCAGTGAGAGGTCGCGTCTGTTCGAGCCAGCGATAAATATAGCAGACAGGGACATAAACAACTGGGACGCTGCATGTAGGCGCTTTTGCGCGCTCCTTCAAAAGACGAACACTCGTATTACAGAGATCCGGAGGCACCTGTTGCAATGACGGGCACAGGAAAATGCAAAAGCTTCCTCGCCAGCATGAACCCTCCCGGCCGTCGAGCCATCGAAGAACTGCGGCGGATGGTGCTGGGGGCACTCGACGAATGTGATGCGGCGGTGTGGCTGTTCGGGTCGTGCGCCCGCGGCGAGGCGCGGCAGCATAGCGATTTCGATGTCGCGATCCTGCCGCAAGATGCGCTTCCAATCGGTTTCTTTGGTGGGCTCGAAGCCGATATCGAGGAGAGTACGATCCCCTACGGTGTCGATCTGGTCGATCTGCGGCACGCCGATCCGGCGCTCGTCGATGAGGTCCGCCGCGAGGGCGTCAAATGGCGGGATTAGAGCGGCGGCACGCCGAGGCCGCAGCGGCGCTCGCTACCCTGGACGAGGTCGTCGATACGGCCGGCCGGTCGCTGGTCGAGCGCGACGGTGCGATCCTGCGGCTGATCTACACGTTCGAGGTCGTCTGGAAGGCCTGCCGGCGGCTGCTTGCCGAGCGCGAGGGTGTCGAGGTTGCTTCGCCGAACTCGACCATTCGCGCGGCGTGGCGGCTCGGCTGTCTGTCCGACGAGGACGCGCAGGCTGCGATCAATGTCGGCCGCGACTGCAATCTCGCGGTCCACATGTATCGCGGCCAGATCGGCGCCGAGATTGCGCAGCGCCTGGCGGCCCATGCCGGGGTGCTGCGCCGCTGGCTTGCGGCGCTGTGGGCCCGCGCCGGCGCGCCCGACTAGTCCTTGAGCTGCTTTTCCAGGAACGCGGTCATCCGCTCCCAGGC
>NFUO01000672.1 GCA_002197545.1 Acidobacteria subdivision 2 bacterium RH1 MAG20
GCACAAAGTGGATCATCTTCATGAATCGCTTCAGGAAGCTCGGCTACATCCATTACAACGGTGGCATTCGGATTCATAAGTCGCTGCTTAAGGCGGTCTTGGAAGACCGGTTACCGGAGGATAATACATCACGGCCCAAAATCCTCGACCCTGCACCCAGTCCAGCGCGAACCGCCAAACGTGCCAAGCTCGTATGACCAGCAGATTACTCGCATCGAATTGCATGTTGGCAGTGACGTTGCCAGGAACGGTAGCCAGCATTTCTGTACCTCGGGAAATCTCGATCTGGAGTTCAGAGGAACCAGAGTGACCTCGAACAGGCTTCTGGTAATAGACGACGCCCCCGCAAGCTCCGCTACAATCGGGCGCTTTGCGCGCGGATGCGGCTATGATGCCGCAATCACGACAGATAACCGGCCAGTGTTTCTGAGATGCTAAATAGGGTAATAATAAACTTCGCAAAGTGGCAGGATGTCGTGGAAAATGGCGGGATTTAGCAACCGCTGGCCATCGTAATTTCGGTGTCTGGCATACAAATGACCTGCCCCCGTTTTCTCAACCACTGATAATTGGAGTTTCCCGGTTTTGGTTTAGCTCCGAGATTACCTCGCAGCCGCCGTCGAGGCTGTGTAAATGTGGGAAGCGTTCTTTGCTTTCCACATTTGCATAGCCTGTTTGCCGGAACTCCTCCGGCGTCCTGTAGTCGAGCGAGCTGTGCGGACGTTCGCAGTTATACTCCTGCCGCCAGCTTGCCAGGGTGCTCCTTACATCATTTAGCGTGCGGAACCAACTCGCGTTCAGGCATTCGTCGCGCAGCCTTCCGTGGAAGCTCTCGACATGTCCGTTCTGCATCGGCCTTCCTGGCTGGATATGCACCAGTCCAACCTTCCAGTCTTCCGCCCAGCCCAGCATCCGTCGTGAAGTGAACTCAGGTCCGTTGTCCGAGCGCACGTTCTCCGGCCGGCCACGCTCTTCGATCAATCTCTCCAGAACCCGCGTCACGCGTCCCGATCCCAGGCTGGTGTCGGCCTCCAGTGCCAGACACTCCCGCGTGTAAGCATCCACCACGCTCAGGATGCGCACCATCCTTCCGGTGGCCAGGCCATCGACGATGAAGTCCATCGCCCACTCCTGGTTGGGCCGGATCAGTCGCGGCGCCAGGGCGCGATCCCGCACCAGATGCTTGCGCTTCCTGCGCCGAACCGCCAGCCGTTCCTCCAAATACAACCGGTAAATACGCTTCACGTTGACCTCGTGGCCTCTACGTTCGAGCAACACGTGCAACCTTCGATAGCCGTAACGCGGCTTTTGACGCGCCAGCTTCACCAGCACTTCGCGCAGTTCGATGTTGCGGTCCGGCCGAGGCTCATACCGGTAGCTCGACCGCTCCACACCCAGCAGCTTGCAGGCCGTGCGTTCGCTCAACCGGAACTCCGACGAGACGAACGCCACCTCTCCTCTTAGACCGGCAAGCTCCAGCCGTTTTTTCTTATCACCGCCTTCAGCGCTTCACCGTGAAGGCTCAGTTCCGCAACCAGCAGCTTCAGACGGCGGTTCTCGTCCTCCATCGCCTTCAGACGCTGCGCCTCGCTGACCTCCATGCCGCCGTACTTCGACTTCCAGCCATAGAACGTCGCCGCGCTGATCCCGTGCTCCCGGCACAGGTCTGCCGTCTTCACCCCGGCCTCATGTTGCTTCAAGATCCCGATGACCTGCTCCTCCGTGTACCGGCTCCTCTTCATACTCCGCCCTCCCGATTAGATTACGAGAGATCTCCAGCTTCGACTGGTAGAGTTTTCCGGGGGCAGGTCACTGGC
>NFUO01000673.1 GCA_002197545.1 Acidobacteria subdivision 2 bacterium RH1 MAG20
AACATACAAACGGCACGCGCGAGATGCAGTCGACCGCGGGCAATTTGCCCCAGCTTATTGCGGAAATTGAAACCGCGTTCCCCGATCTCCGCCCGCATCTGCGCGACGAGAACGGCCAGGTTCGACGCTTCATCAATTTCTACGTCAACGAAGAAGACATCCGCTTCCTCGGCAGCGAGAAGTATGCGTTTCAGGATGGCGACGAAGTTCTCGTCATTCCTTCCATAGCCGGCGGGTGCTCGCCGCACTTGCAGACGCGCTTCGCGGTGCCGGCCGCATAGCCGGGCGCCCCATGTCCCGGGGTTCCCACGAACATGTCCTCATTCGTGGGTGGAGGTCCCGCTTCCGGAACATGGGATGAGATGTTGGGCGGGCAGCTGTAGAAGGTCAAGAGGTTGTTCCATCGCAGGAGCGGCTGATGGGCGGCTTGTAGTTGAGGCTACCATGGGGTCTTTGGTGGTTGTAATAGTCGGTCCAGGGCTGGAGGCAGGCATCGCGTTGCTCTGAGTTGGGCCAGTGTTTGGAGTAAGCCCACTCGCGCAGGGCGGTCTGGATGAAGCGCTCGGCCTTGCCGTTGGTTCGCGGGGTGTAGGGTCTGGTGCGGCGATGTTGGATGGCGAGTAGCTGGCAGGCCTGGTGAAATTGATGGGAGCGGTAACTGCTGCCGTTGTCGGTCAGCAGAGCGCGCACGGGAAAGCCATGGCTGGCGAAGAACAGGCGGGCATCCTGGAGGAAGGCGATGGTGGTTTCGGCCTTCTGGTCGGGAAGCATGCGGGTAAAGGCCAGGCGGGAGTGGTTCCTTCGGCTTCGCTCAGGACAGGCTCTGACGGCGACGTGCATGGCCTGAAAGCCGGGATGTTTACGTTTGCCGCGCAGCCGTCCGTCGCCGCGCAGGGAGACTTCCTCGAAGCGCGTCATGCCTTTGATGTCCAGATGCACGAGGTCTCCCGGAGCGGGGTGCTCGTAGCGCACGACGGGCGGGCGGGGATGCAGGTCGCGCCATCGGCTGAGATGTGCGCGGCGCAGGATGCGGCTGACGGTGGCTGGGGAGAGACCGCAGCGGAGAGCGATCTGATAGCCGGGCATGTGTAGGCGGCGTAAAGATAAAACTTCTTCCGATAGAGCCAAAGGAATTTGCCGGGGTGAGCGATGCGGTCTGGAGCTGAGGTCTTCGAGGCCGTCTGTTCCTTGGGTCTGATATCGACGCACCCACTTGGCAGCCGTCTTTGGGCTGACGCGGAAGGCGGCTGCAGCCGCCTTCCGCGTGGCCTTTTCCTCGATGACCAGTTCGACAAGTGCCTCTCGACAGCGAAAGCTGAGTCGGGCATTCTTATGAATGTCCATTCGATCCTCCGAAGGTTCTGATTGCTCGTCACAACCAGCTTCTC
>NFUO01000674.1 GCA_002197545.1 Acidobacteria subdivision 2 bacterium RH1 MAG20
AGGTCGTCGATCGAGAGGATACCCACCAGCTTTCCAGTATCGTCCACCACCGGAAGCCGCCGCACGTTTTGCGACACCATGGTCTTCAGAGCCAACAAAATATCGTCGTTAGCTCCGCAACTGAAGACTCTCGGAAGCGAAACATCCTTGACTTGAAGCTCGGATGCCCGAACGTTCCTAGTGCCGAGAGCGATGCAAATGTCCCGGTCCGTGATCATGCTCGTTGCTGTGCCAGATCCGTCCAGCACGGGAAGCGCGCCGCAACGCTCATCCCACATGATCGCCACGACCTCGGCCAGATTGTTCTCCGGCCGGCAGACGCTGACGTTATTCACCATGGCATCTTGTACCTTCATGTGAACCTCCCTAATTCCTTTCTTCTTCCCAATTTTTGGCCTGGCTCAAGCTACACGCTCAGCACAGGGCAGGGCGATCGCCGAATGATTCCATAGGTGTGCGTTCGCAGGCGCCCGAGCGTTTCATGGAGCGTGCCGCGCCCGATCACGACTAGATCCGCTTCATGGCGGCGCGCCTCTTCGCGAAGAGTCTCGGCCACACTGCCCACAGTCACGCACATCGGCACCTTGACTCCCGCGGATTCCTGAAGGCGCTCGATTGTCCGACTCGCCTCCTTGCGCATTTCCTCTTCAAACGCCAGGTCCATCTGGCGAGAGGGTACACCCTCCATCCCGGAGATTGCGTGCATCAGCCGAAGCGTCGCTCCAGTGTCCTTGCTGAGCTCGCCTGCCCACTTAATGAGAGAAACACTGTTCGGCGTGCCGTCGACCGCGCAGAGAATCTTGCGGCAGGCGATATGGTAGCGGCACGGCGGCTCCGCCACGTGGGCCGCGGTCCAGACCGGGCACTCCGCATCGTGCAGAACCTTCGCTGTCACGGAGCCCAGGAGCAGGCTCCTGAACGGCCCATAACCGTGGGTCGGCATCATGATCAGGTCGACGCCGTGGGTATGTGCAACGTCCGTGATAACCTGCGCCGGATCGCCGAGTTCGGCGACCCGTTCCACGCGAAGGCCCGCAAAATCTTGGGCCAGCGAACTGTCGAGCCTTGCCTTGAGCTCCCGCAATAACTCTTCGGGGTCAACGACCGGTCCGCCTGGATCGCCCATGGCGGCGAAAAGAAAAGGTTGCCCCACACTGAGGAGGGTGATTCTCGCTCGGTAGCGGTTTGCCATGGATTCGACAAACGGGACCGCGCCGCAGCAGCGTTCCGAAAAATCGATCGGAAATAGGATGTGATGGATGTTTAACATGGCGCTTGCCTCACAAGTGGATGTGCAATCGGGAGGCCAATAATCGCGGACTTTCCCCGCGTGCGTCAAAAAGCTCACCCCAAATGCGGGTCATAGTGGTC
>NFUO01000675.1 GCA_002197545.1 Acidobacteria subdivision 2 bacterium RH1 MAG20
AGCCGGAAATACTTCCGGCTGGGTATTCCTGGAACCGGAACGGCGGTAGGCATCGCGGAAGCGCGCCATGGATCTCCTACGGTTTGGATGCTACGTTCCCTACCATATGCACGGAGCTTTTTTCGTTTTCCTGGCAGATGGACTCCATCAACTCCATCCCCGGCCGCCAGTGAACCGTGTTACTGGTCGTCCAGGGTTTCGTATATGCTCCCGGATCGTCGATGGTCACCTCGTACTTCAGCGTCAGCGAATCGGTGCGGGTATAGCGTTCGATTAAATGTTCCTGTTCCGTTTGGGGGTGGCCGGCCTGGTCAAGCCAAGCCTTGCCATTGAAGCCGGTCACGTCGATCACCAGCGTGTCTCCCTCGTAACGGCCCACCGCGTCTCCCAGCCAGGAGGGTTTCACATCCGTGCGATGAGTTAGTTTCACATCGATTGGAACGGTGCGGAACAGGTAATTGTCTCCCTCGAAAATAAAGATGACGTGGTCGGCGGTTTGAATTATCTGAAACGGATAGGGATCGAACATGTATCGCGGCACTCCCACCGGCAGGCACCGCGCTTCCGGATCGTCCTTCGAAAGGCTTTCCACCCGCTGGTTAAACACCTTCAGCGCCGCGGGAAGAAAGGGAACATCGACGTGCTTGTCGGCGCTGCGAACTCCCTTCCACTGGGCCTCCGCTATGTTTCCCGAGAAGCCCGGATACCAGGCGCCCTTTCCGCCAAAGTCCGGGCGGCCATCGGGCAAGTGCGGCGCCGGTCCCGCCACCGGCTTAGGACCTTTCGTTCCGCGGGAGGTTCCAAACGCGCCGGGATCGAGAAACGGCCCCGGGTCTTTCGCGAGCGCGGGCTTTTCGCCGTCGCCCTTCTGCTGGCCTGCCAGGCAAACTAACACGCCCAGTCCCGCGACCGCCAATACACTCAGATAAGGGGCTCTGTTCATCTTGCGAAAAACCGCTTCCTATGGTCGCGGCTCGGATACGCCGTTAGGGAGCGGTGGGGAGTGCTCCTCCCGCCGGCCCTCGCAGCACTTTGGTATCCTTGCCCTCCTTCTCCAGCAGCCGCGCG
>NFUO01000676.1 GCA_002197545.1 Acidobacteria subdivision 2 bacterium RH1 MAG20
GGCCCTCGACGCAATTCTGACCACCTTGATCCTGATCGTGGAGGTCTTTCCGTTCGTCATCATCGCCATCGGGATTCGACAGCGGCTGGAGCCTTCGCGCTGGTGGCTGGCGATCACCGCCTTCGTCTCGCAAATGATCAATACCATTGCGGATGCCAGCTCCGCGGGGCAGCGGTTCACTCATTGGACCCTTTACTACAAAGTGACAGCCCCGCTATTTACGATTTTTGGAGTCCACTTCACCGCCGCCGATCTGGCCGGAATCGGATTGTTCCTCTCGATTCTGTATGCGGTCTATCGGTACAACGTGGAACAGCAGGCGCGCCAGACCGCCCTGGAGCAGGAGATGCAGAGTGCGCGCGAAATTCAACGAGTGCTGATTCCAGAGACCCTGCCGTCGCTGGAAGGATTCGCAATGTCGAGCGCCTACCAACCGGCGCAGGAAGTGGGTGGGGACTTCTTTCAGATTATTCATGAAGATGAAGGTTCGACGATTGTCGCGCTCGGAGATGTCAGCGGCAAAGGACTCAAAGCGGCGATGAGTGTGTCTCTGATCGTCGGCGTGCTCCGCTCCTTGTCCGGCGAAAGCTACAGTCCGGTGCAAATGCTGCAGGGGCTGAACCGCTGTTTGTGCGGACGGCTTCAAGGCGGCTTCGTCACCGCAATCGTGATGCGCCTGTTTCCAAACGGCAGGGTCATCCTCGCCAACGCCGGGCACCTGCCGCCATTTCTGAATTCTGCAGAGCTGGAGATCGAGGGATCGTTGCCGCTGGGGCTCGTCTCTTTCGCCGACTACAGCGAAATCCAGATTCAACTGCATCCGGGAGATCACCTAAGCCTCTACACAGATGGGCTGGTGGAGGCTCGAAGCTCGACGGGAGAAATCTACGGGTTTGAGCGGTTGAACACGTTATTTGCAACCCGGCCGACCGCGCAACAGGCATCGCAGGCGGCGGTCGATTTCGGGCAGGAAGATGACATTACCGTGCTGACGCTCACCCGGCTCGCGGCCGGCGAAGAATCCACGACATCGCTGACCGCGCCATTCCTGGAGCCCGCCCCCGCAGAAGCCTAAGTCGGCGCATCATCGCGAAATCGGATTGCGAAGCCAAGCAGAAAAGGCTCTCCC
>NFUO01000677.1 GCA_002197545.1 Acidobacteria subdivision 2 bacterium RH1 MAG20
ACATTCTTGTGGATGGTGCAGTTGTCTTCGATAGTGAGATTGTAGCCGAAGGTGAACTCGACGTTATGGAAGATCTTCACGTGTTTGCCAAGACGGCGAAAGATATGCCGCCCCAACATGCAGCGAAAGCGAAAGCCCAGCCAGTGGTTAAGTCCAAGAGGCGAGCGGTCGAACATCTGCCAGAACCAGATAAGCGGCTTGCGCACAGCGTACTGCTCCGGATCAACGTCCCCGTAGTACTCAGGTTCCAAAGTGGCATTGCGAGGGTCAAAAGACTCAGCAAGGACATTGGTGGCGAGTTCCGTAGCGAGAGTGGTCAGCTTACGCCCGCCATGGGAGCGACCGAGATAGATCTGGTAAAGTTCGTCGCGGACGATCTCGGAACGGCGATCGACGGACTGGCAACGGGTGAACTCCTCGTTGAGCTGCGAGAGCCACCTGACGTAGATGGCCTCGGCTTCGGGGGTCGGTTTGAGCTCGCGGTACGTGTGGATGGGCATGGTCGCCTCTTTCGTAAAGGCTATTCGATGGCAAAGACTGCATGGACGGTAGCGGACTTTTCAATCTGGCGGGGGTTGATGGCCAGAGGTTCAACCTTTTCCGCCATAGGAGCGCCGGCCATGGCGCGCATCATCATAGGGCGAATGGGGCTGGCCTGCACCTCGTTGCTGGCGTAGAGCAACGCGCCAAGCCTGGCGTTGAGGCTCTGGGCCATCTGTTCGGCTTGAGTACGAGCACGTTGGAGAGCCTTGGCAGCGGCTTCGGCCTCGGGAGCGTTCTCATCCTTGAAGCTCCAGTCGATCTGGCCGCTCTGATTGGCCCCAGCTTTGACGGCAAGATCGAGGACCTTGGCGGCGTCATTGGCGTTCGTCCGTACAGTCCAGCTCTGGGTGACCTGAAACTTGCGCTGGGCCTTCTCGGCGTCGGTAAGCTTTTCTACCTGATAATTCTGCACCGGCGCGACGGACTGGTTCTCACTCTCGATGGACGAAGACGGAATGCCAGCGGAGGTGAGGGCTTTGACGATGGCATTTGAGGTACGAGATCCATTGCTGTAGGCAGCATCGCTGTCCGGGCCATAGACGATGAATCCGACATGAACGGTGGCGATATCGGCCATGGCCGTGACCTTATCGGTCGCGGTAACGGAGATCGTGCGGTTTTCCTTGCTGACCTGGATCGTCTGCGCGGAGGCGGCTATGGCGGCGGTGCAAAGCGCAATAGCGGTAATGTGGAGGATCTTCATTCTTCATCTCCTGTGTTGCCGATGAGATCGGCCATGGTGGGCTTATGTTTCGGTTTGGCTGCGAGCTTCTGTTTAGGATCGGGGAGGACGCGCTCGGGCGGCGGAGTGCCAACACGCGCCCGGGCATTCGCCTTTACGGCTTTGATCTTCGAAAAAACCTGCTTCTTCGGCTTGCTCATCGTCTGCTCACCTTGGACACCTGCGGGCTGCAAGGCCCACACCGATTATGCAATACTCTCTTCGCAAGGGCAGCATAACGGACGACCGCAGCGAAGTAACCGTCCCAGACCCCCGACGAGGTGCCCGATGGAAGAGCGAGATTTTTTCGATGAGCGGCCGGAGCAGCGGACGCATATGATGACCTGTCCGCATTGCGGACAGCAGGACGAATATCAGCTGAGCTGGCTGGTCCGGCGCAAGAAGACCCAGTTGCCGCGTGGGGCCGACGACCGCGACCGCGCTCGCTTCGCCAAGGCGCAGAGCTACATGGTGCGACGCGACGACATGGTGGGGTGCAAAAACGTCCGCTGCCGAAAACGGTTCGACGTGGCCGGAATCCAGTCGGTGGCGTTTATTTAAAACCGCCCTCTTTACGAATGAATATGCGTTCAGCTATGCTTTCGCCTGTGTGGAGAAAGGTTCCTTTTCATGCGCGGCTTTCGATAAAGGGATGCTGTGATTTAATGGAGTTGCGCTGTTGCCCGGCGGGGTAACGCGACCTTCGAACCGGAACCACACGCAGGAGATGAGTACATCGATGGCTAACACCTTGCTGCCCATAGAAGAACGGAATCTGACACCCGATCAGGTTGAACTGCTAGACAAGCGCCGGCGTCGCGGCCAGCTTTTTCTGACGATCTGCCTGCAATGCCTCATCGTGGCGTCGCTGGTGACTCTGTGGGCCGGGCAGGACTGGACGCTGTCTCCGGGATGGATGCATCCCATGGTGTACTGGGATGCGACTATGTTCGCGGCGGCTCTCTTCTTTGGCATTGCCGGTGTTCGTCTGCGCCGCGGGAGCACGGAGTTCATCAGCTACTAGCTGACAAGTCCACTGGAGCCGCCTGCGGAAACTGTAGCGGATGCGGGCCGTGCTGAGTGAAGGCGTAGCTCGCGGATGGGTTCGGATGGTTGCTGTATCGTGCGTAGCGATGGTGGGTGCCCGCTCGATGGGCGCAGCTTTCATCCCCGGAATACATCTCTCCGCAACGCTGGCCGAGCCAAGGCACTTCTCGGGACTTGAAGTCGCGCTGTTGCTCATCGGTTCCGTAATTTCATTAGTTCTTTTCTTCTGGCGTTTTGGGCCAATCCTGCGGACGATCTTCCGCTCAAAAAAAGATACGGATTTTTCTCTTCGTCCCATCGGGCGAAGGGTAGGTGACTTCGTCTGGGAGGTGCTTTGCCAGGGGAAGGTCATCCGACAACGTCCGCTGCCGGGGCTGGCTCATGCCTTCGTCTTCTGGGGATTTCTGGCGTTTGCCCTGGTAAGCCTGAACCACATCGCCAACGCCGTAGGGCTGGGCTTCCTGAGTCCCACAAATTATATCGGCAGCTTTTATTTCATCTTTGCGGCAATCTGGGCGTTGCTGGTGGCAGTTTCGATTACAGGCCTGTTTGTGCGGCGGTTTTTTGTTCGGCCCGCCTGGCTGGGCAAAAAGGTCTCGTATGAATCGGGAGTGATTGCATTCCTCATCTTCCTGCTGATGGTGAGCTATCTCGGCGCGTTCTTTGTAAGCGACGGCGGAACAGCGGTGAAGGTCCTGTGGTGGACGCACACCCTGACGCTGCTGGTGTTCCTGCCGCTGATTCCGCATACCAAGCATCTGCATCTGGTCATCAGCCCGTTTACCGTGTTTTTGAAGCGCGATGGCTTCTCGAAGATTCCTCCACTCAGCGGCGATGACGACTTCGGACTTGTCGCCGGCAAAGATGTGACGCAGTTGATCTCGCTCCAGGTCTATAGCTGCGTCGAGTGCGGACGCTGCACGGAGCACTGTCCTGCTTCAACCACAGGAAAGGTGCTGAACCCGAAAGAGATCATCCTTGGGACGCGTTCGTATCTGAACGAATTTGGACCAGCTTCGGAAATATCGTTATTGACGGACGCGCGCGAGGCGTCTTCTGACGATCCTGCCGCGAAGTACATGAGCATGGAAGCGGCGTTTGAATGCACGACCTGCGGGAGCTGCGAGTATCAATGCCCGGTTGGCATTCAGCATCTGCCGATCATCATTGGGCTGCGGCGCGGAGCGACCAACACCGGCGCATGGGAAGACGCCCACGGAACAAAGCTATTTCTGGCGCTGGAGAAACAGGGGAATGCTCTTGGGCTAAGCGCGATGGAGCGGGACAAATTCATCCAGAAGCAGGGATTTCCTATCTTCGACGGGACGCAGGAGTATTGCCTGTGGCTTGGGTGCATGGGCGGCTACGACCCAAAAGGCCGCGAAATTATTGCCGACTTCGCGCGGGTGATGCAGCATCTGGGGACGACGTTTGGCGTATTGAAGAAAGAAAAATGCACCGGCGATCCGGCGCGTCGGCTGGGCAACGATCTTGTGTTTCAGACCATGGCAGAGTTCGGACTGAAGGCATTTGAGACAGCGAAGGTACAGAAGATCGTCGCCATCTGTCCGCATTGCGTGCGAACGATCTCGAACGACTGGCGCGAGTATGGGATCGCTCCCGAGATCGAGCACCACAGCGAATTCATGGCGCGGCATAAGGACCGCTTGCCTAAGCAGAACTCCGGCGAGAGCATTGTCTACCACGACCCCTGCTATCTTGGCCGTTATCGCGATGTGTATGAGGAACCGCGAGAGATTGTGTCGATGGCAGGCAAACTGGTCGAGGCTCCACGTTCGCACGAGCGCAGTTTTTGCTGCGGCGCCGGCGGAGGACTGGCCTTTCTCGGCGAAGAGAGCGGCGAGCGAGTAAGCCATGTTCGCGCAGCGGAGCTTGCCGGTACAGGCGCACAGATTGTGGGCACTGCCTGTCCGTTTTGCAACACGATGTTTCGTGACGCGCTATCGGCGATGGGCGAAGCTCCGCCACAGTTGCTGGACATCGCCCAGTTGACCGCACGAGCTTTACCCACACAGGCATCAGAGATTAAAACAGGAGAGTGATGAAGATACTTGTAGCGATAAAGCAGGTGCCGGAACGGGATGCGCAGATCAGCATTGCCGCTGATGGCAGATGGATTGACGAGAGCGATCTGAACTACACCATCAACGAGCCGGATGCATACGCACTCGAAGAGGCATTGCAGTTGAAGGAGAAGAACGGCGGCGAAGTCGTTGTGCTGTGCGCCGGGCCGGAGCGAGTAACAAGCGCGCTTCGCGAGGCGTTGGCTAAAGGAGCGGACCGCGCCATTCACATCGAGGTCAATGATCTGGGCGAGCGCGATACGCTCGGCATCGCACAGATACTTGCAGACGCGGCCAAAGCCGAATCTCCTGACCTGATACTGACAGGATTGCAATCCGATGACCTTGGCCTTGGCCAGACGGGTGTAGTGCTGGCAGAACTGCTGGGGATGCCCCACGCAACCATCATCATGCAGGTCGAGGTCGCAGGCTCCGGCCTGAAGGTGAAGCGCGAGCTCGAAGACGGCTGGTTTCAACATGTCGAAATACCTTTGCCCGCACTCCTGACGATTCAGTCAGGCGGCAACAAGCTGCGCTACGCCACGCTGATGGGCATCAAGAAAGCCAAGACGAAGGAGACAAAGACGGTGCAGCCCGCGGCTCCCGCAACAGCTCGGGCGATTACGCTGGAACGAGTTTATCTCCCGGAGAAGCAGAAGAAGACTGAGATGCTGACCGGAACTCCTGCCGAAGTAGCAGCCAAGCTGGTGGAGAAGCTGAAGTTTGAAGTGAGGGTGATATGAGCGGCGTTCTCGTACTGATGGAGCAGCGCGGCGGCGTATGGAACCGCATGAGCTTTGAAGCTTTGGCGGCGGGACAGCAACTGGCGGCGAAGCTGGGCGTAGAGTGCGCGGCCGCGGTCATCGGCGAAGATATCGATGCTCTCAGCGCTGAACTAGCCGGGAAAAAGCTGGCAAAGATCTTCACTGTGCAACATGCATTGCTGAAGACCTATACCTCGGATGGCTACGTCACTGCGCTGGAGCAGTTGGTAAAACACGCAGCCCCAGCCTATGTGCTGCTACCGCACACCTATCAGGTGCGAGACTTCGCTCCCGCACTGGCAACGCGATTCAAACAGGTGCTCATCAGCGACGTCATCGCCATCCATGATGGCCCGGTATTTGTGCGCCAGTTATTGCAGGGCAAGTTGAACGCGGATTACAAGCAGACTGGATCAGGCCCATGCTTCGTGTCGGTGCAGGCAGGAACATTCCGGGCCGAAGCCGTCGAAGCGGGGACAGCAACCGTCGAAAGCTTCACTCCACAACTCGAAGCCAGCCAGATTCGCAATAAACCGGGTGGGCCGTTCCGCGAAGCTGCCCAGACAGTCGATCTCAGTGCCGCACCCGTGATTGTCTCCGTCGGACGCGGTATCGGGGAGCAGGAGAACATCGGCATCGTCGAAGAACTGGCGGGAGCGCTAGGAGCAGAACTGGCCGCATCGCGTCCTATCTGCGACAACGGCTGGCTACCGATGGAACGGCAGGTCGGCAGCTCCGGCCAGACCGTCTCGCCCAAGCTCTATCTCGCCGTTGGCATCTCCGGCGCAATTCAGCATCTCGTTGGAATGAAGGGCTCAAAGACTGTCATTGCAATCAACAAGGATGAAAATGCGCCCATCTTTGAAGTTGCGGACTACGGCGTTATCGGAGATCTGTTCGAGATTGTTCCAGCATTGACCAAAGCTGTGCTGGCGGCAAAGAGATAGATCAGGTCAAAGGAGCATATTCCAAAGATGTTCGGTCGCGGGCTCCGTGCAAAATCAGGACAATCTCGATCTGGCCATCATGCATCTGGTAGAGGATAACGAATGGAGGACGCATCGCGCGGCGAAGTTGCGCCTCGCTTCGGTCAGGTTCGATTGGACAACTCATTGGAAAATCTGCGATCTGGCGGAAAATCCTGCGAAAGCCGGCTGAAAGCTGTTTCGCCTGTCTCGCGCCAAACTTCTTTCGGGTGTAGCGTCCAATATCCAGAATTTGGGTTCGCGCGAGTTTGGATATCTGGAGCTTAATCACGATTTGCGATGCTATCCAGGTCACGGAGGACATCATCGGCGGAGTAAAGTCTACCTTGACGAGCGTCTTCGAGACCTTCGAGAACAAGTTGGTGACGCGCCTCAAAATTTGCATGAAACCACGACGGCTCAGCGATAACATAGGCCTCAAGCGCCTGCTCGATAAGCTGCTCCGGCGAGATCGCCCCATGTTCGTTCTGTTCCTTGGCAATGATCGCCGCGCTCCGGGAGGTGAGTTCCACGTTCATGCGGGTAGTATAACGGTGTAGCGAAACTTATACTCGCTATACTGAGTGATATCTTGTTGCCTGCTTCCCTCCCCAAGTGAACGCATCTAACAGATGTTGAAACGAAGTCGATGGCTGACCTGATGCCCTATATAACGATTGACGATGCCGCTACCCCCGTTCTGGAGCGGACTGGAGATGAACGGGACGACCATGCTCAGCAGATTCAGGGCAGGCTGCGGGACAAGTTTGGCCGTGCGATCACCGATCTTCGCGTCTCTGTAACCGACCGCTGCAACTACAAATGCGTGTATTGCCGCACAGGCAACGAAGGCGCGCAATATACGGAACTTGCCATTGCGGATTACCTGCGCATGGTGCGCAGGTTCGTCTCGCTTGGAGTGGAGAAGGTCAGGCTGACCGGGGGCGAACCCTTATTGCGGCACGGTCTGGTGGAGATGGTAAGCGAGCTGGCGAAGATGCGCACGGCCTATCTGCCGGATGGAACACACACGGAGGATGGCAGGCCACTCGATATTGCGTTGACCACAAATGGACATCTGCTCGAAGGCCTGGCACAGCCACTGAAGGATGCGGGACTGAACCGCATCACGGTCAGCATGGATGCTGTGGATGCAGAGACATTTACTGCAATCACGCGCGTTCCGCGCAGCTTCGACCGCGTGATGGCTGGGATACGGCAGGCCAAGGCAGTCGGGCTGGGGCCGGTAAAGGTGAACTGTGTCCTGATGCGCGGGTTCAACGATGGCCAGATCGAGCAGTTCGCGGACTTCTCCAGGCGCGAGGGCGTCATCGTGCGGTTCATCGAGTTCATGCCACTTGAGGAAGACCGCAGTTGGAAGCCGGAGACGGTGATTCCAATGGATGAAGTTGTGGCACAGCTGAACGCGTACCGTCCGCTGGTAGAACTGGCGCCACATGCGGCAAGTGAGACTGCAAAACGGTTTACGTTCGACGATGGGCTTGGCGAGATAGGCATCATCGCGCCGGTGTCGCGACCGTTCTGCGGACACTGCAGCAGGGTTCGGCTGACCTCGGATGGAAAGATACGGACTTGTCTGTTTTCTCAAAGCGATCATGATCTTTATGGAGAGATGGTGCGTGGTGGAACCGATGCGGAACTTGATACGTATATTCGCAAAGTAGTGATGAGGAAAGAGGCGCGTCATCACATCGGCGAGCCAGACTTTGAGAAACCTTCGCGGAACATGGTCCATATTGGCGGTTGACGCAATTCTCTATAGGATGAATCCTCAAGCCTTCTTAACATTTTGCTGACAAATTACTTCTTAAGTAAGTGGTGTGCTCTCTTGAGGTCCAGTGAGTGAGAGACAAGCGGAAATTTGAAGTCATCGAAAGCCGGCAACTAGACCACCTCAAGGTGTTTCACGATGTTGCGCGTTCGCTGACGACGAGCCTCGAACTCGAAGAGATCCTGGGCGCCATCATGGAGAAGATGGCCCAGTTCTTTGGACCGGAACGATGGTCCATGATGCTGGTGGACGAGTCGTCGAACGAGCTGTATTACGCCATTGCCGTGGGCCAGGATGCTGCGAGCCTGAAGGGACTGCGCGTGCCGCTGGGCGAGGGCGTTGCAGGATGGGTGGCCGCGACTGGCAATCCTCTGATCGTGCCCGATGTTGTGCTTGATCCCCAGTGGTCAAAGTTCGCCGCCGCGCATCCCGAATTGGGAATCCAATCGATCGCCTGTATTCCCGTGCGTGCTGCCAACAAGACCCTGGGCGTGATTCAGTTGCTGAACAGCAAGCTCGATCTGATGTCCGAGTATTCGATTTCGTTCCTGCGCATTCTTTGCGACTATGCGGCGATTGCGATTCAGAACGCGAAGTCGGTGACACTGATCCAGGAGCTGACCATTACGGACGATGTTACCGGCCTGTTCAATGCGCGGCACCTGTACACCATGCTGGATGAGCAGGTGGCCATCGGCAAAGTGTTCAGCCTGATGTTCATGGACCTCGACCGTTTTAAATCGGTGAACGATACGCATGGTCACCTGATCGGAAGCCGTCTGCTGGCCGAAGCAGGAGGGCTGCTGAAGCGCTCCATCGGCCCGGAAAACGCCGCCTTCCGGTATGGCGGTGATGAATTTGTGGTGCTGTTTCCGGGCCTGAGCAAGACAGCAGCCATCCAAGCGACAACGACCATCTATCTGGACCTTCAATCTGCTCGTTTTCTTGAAGGCGCCGGCCTGTCGCTGCGCCTCACCGGCAGCTTTGGATTGGCCACCTATCCGGAAGACGGGAATACCGTGCCTACGATATTGCGGTCGGCGGATACGATGATGTACGAGGCCAAGTCAACACGCAACAACATTGCCGTGGTGGGCAAAGGACTGTTGATGGAACGCGTCGCTGTTGCCGGGGTGCGCGAGGAACGCTAAAGCGGAGTGCGTCCTTTCTCCTTTCTGAGGGGCCCCCCACCCCCGGGGGGTTACCTTGGCGTAAGCTGCTTTGATTCAATAGTTTACGGTGGTAATAATATACATGACTAAATAAACTGGAAACATAATATCTGGGCGACGCTCTCCATTAGATTGGGGAGCGTTTTTTATTTCACCTCATAAGTTGATTAAATTAAACGACTTATGAACATTATCTCGTTTGAACTGCTATATTGGAACTACAAGTTACATTGAACCGGGAAGGGTATAACAATGGCATGGGAAGTATTCAAACGCGATAAGGCACCAACCGGAGAACCCATGGTAACTCTTACGAAGATGGGAAGACTTGCTTTGAACAAAACGGCTGCGGTCGTTTTGGCCAACAAGGGAGCTGAATTTGCCGAACTTATGTGGGATAAAGACAATAACCGTGTCGGCGTCAAGATCGTTCCCAAGGGTAAGGGTGTATATACGCTTATGTATGGGGATAATTCCAATGGTGTTGGTTTTTCGTGCACTACTTTTCTCAATTTCATTCGTTACGATTGGACAGTAACAAGGAATTTCTCTATACAGTGGCATCCCAAGGAAGGAATGTACGTATTTGATATTTCTGAAGCATACATTGGAAATCCACCGCCTCCTGGGTATAAAAGTGGTCGCACAGGTCAACTCATGCGCGCGGATAGAGTCAGGAAACCAAATGAGAACCTAGACATTCAAGAGGAGATATTTAAAAGCCAAGAGCCAACCGAAATTGGCTCTTAGGTATTGATTCCGCCTCGCTACCCACCGGTAAATTCAACGGGGTGGAGGAGGGGGTACACAATGACCACCGTCATTCGTGTATCTGTAGCGTTCGGCCTTGCAGGGCCGGGCGTTACAACCTATGGTGTGGCTCCCTGCGCATTTATGCGTGGGGAGCCCTCATAGGGTTTTGTCCTATGCAGTATTTTAAACTTTGACATGGCCGTTGTCTACTATTGTCTACATTTATCTATTAATACCTTGGCGGTATTCTCTACGCATGAAAATCAAGTCATGCAAAGACCCCGTAAAGCGTCCTCCACAAGGATCAACGATGACACGGAAGGCGATTTTGGAAAATTCACGGACTTCATGAGGAAAGTGGTTCAGATACGCCCCTCACAGGGTAAGCTTAAAGCTTCTTCCTCTTCCCGCGCCCCTGCCGTTTAGAAGGCTTCTGAGGCTGCCACCTTGCCAGTGACCACAAGTAAGCGTCAGCCGCTTTCCTATTACCTGCGATACAGCTTTCTTAAAACGTGCTCCGTCGTTCATTTTCTGATGAAACATACATCTCTGGTCTGTTTTGGGACTTGATAAGCGTTTTTGCCAATATTTTTGAGGCTTGCTGGAATAATCACAATTGAATCAGCATCTTAGAGCCGATTAAAAAGAAGGCGGCACAGATAGTCCAAAGATAATCAATCAGTTGATTTACATTAATCAACTGATTGATTAGGATGGCTTCCATGGCTAATTATCCCGAAGCGTACGAAGCGCTCCTTCATCCCAGCGATGAGCATGAAAAACGACGGGCGACCCTGCTGCAAGCAGCGTTCGATGTCATTGCGACCGTAGGGTTCGAGGGGTTGCGCACGCGCGCGGTTGCGGAGCGAGCTGGAGTGAACATCGCTACGCTGCACTATTATTTTGCTTCCAAACAGGACCTCATTGAAGGGCTCGCCCAACTGATCGGCGCGAAGTTTATTACGTTGCATGGGTCGTCGCCAGCCCCCTCAGGCTTTCCTACGCTGGACCGCCTGCGGCAGGAGTTCTCCGATGGACGGTACTACCTGCTGCACCAGCCCGACATGCTTCTGGTGTTGCAGGAGTTCGGCCTGCGCGGCAGGCGCGATCCCCAGGTGCAGCAGATCGTCGAGCGCATGAACTCGCACTGGCGGCAGGGACTGGAGCAGATGTTGCGGGAGGGCATAGAGGATGGAACCTTCCGTGCCGACACGGGGCTGGAGGAGATGCTCTCCATGTTGATGACGATTTTGTCCGGCATGGTCATAGCCAGCGGGAACCAGATCGACATGATCGAACGAAATGTAGAGTCATGGATTCTTTCGGAGAAGACCAAAGAGGGACTGAAGAGCGAAAAAGGAGTGGAGCGATGACGATGGAAAAGATTCATGTTGGCATCATTGGCGGCGGTATCGGCGGTCTCTGCCTGGCGCAGGGGTTGAAGAAAGCCGGCATCAACGTGGCGGTCTATGAACGCGATGAGACGCCGTCTTCGCGGCAGCAGGGATTCCGCGTTCATATCAACCCGCAGGGGAGCATGGCGTTGCAGGAGTGCCTGCCGGAGCGGCTATGGAAGATCTTCGATGCAACCGGCGGGGACTTCTCGAAGGGCTTTACCTTCGTGACCGAGCAGTTGCAAGAGCTGCTCAGCATGCGCGACGGAGGCGGACCCATCGACCCGATCGCGCGGCATCGTTCGATCAGCCGCATTACGCTGCGACAAATCTTGCTGGCTGGGCTTGAGGGTACGGTCCACTTCAACAAGCGTTTCACGCGCTATGAAGAGATGCCGCATGGGCGGTTCAAGGTCCATTTTGAAGATGGAAATGCGGTAATGGCCGATGTTCTTGTAGCGGCAGATGGAGTCAACTCCGGCGTGCGCAAACAGTACCTGCCGAAGGCTGAACCGATCGATACGGGCGTGCTGGCGGTGGGGGGCAGGATTCCTCTTACCGATGGAGTAATGGCACTGGCGCCGCACCGGTTGCTGGATGGTCCTGTGATGGTGATGCCGCCGACGCCCTGCAGCCTGTTTATGGCCATGTGGAGGCGTTCGGCGGAGGCGCTGGAGTCGCTGCGCGCGTTGGGAATAAACGAGACAGCACCAGAGGACGAGAACTATTTGATTCTGGGATTGGGCGGACGACCGCGTGCACTTGGGCTTCCTGAAGAAGAGGATGCAATGACCGGATCTGTCTTAAGAGACGCGATGCGCCGCGCCGCCGATGGCTGGCATCCCAATCTTCGCAAGCTGGTGGAACTGCTCGACGAGAGAGATACCTCTGTGACCCGGCTGCGCACCTCCGAGCGGCCAGCGCCGTGGAAGACGACACGGGTTACGCTGCTGGGAGACGCGATTCACAGCATGACGCCGTACCGTGGCATCGGTGCCAATACTGCACTGAGAGACGCTGCCCTCCTGTGTTCGAAGCTCGTCGAAGCCCAGCGAAACGAGAAGCCGCTCATGCAAGCCATTGCAGAGTACGAGGCGAGCATGCGCAAATATGGGTTTGCCGCCGTGGAAGCTTCGCTGAAGACGATGCGACAGGCCGTCGGGCAGAAGAAGAATCCGGGATTCAGCATGGCTAAAACTGCCATGCGGGTGGTCAATGCGGTTCCAGTGCTCAAGAGGAAATTGATTCCGGCATAGGAATATCACATCGGAATTCAAGGAGCTCGCTGAAGACCACTATTCGGGTCTGCGATGTTCCAGAATGAGTGGGCGTTTGGGTTCGGGTTTGATGACGTCGCGGTTTTCGGGGGCGACGGGGTGAACGCCGAAGTCCCAGACGCTGAGGTTCACTACCTTGTCCGAGATGACCTCCATGAGCGCGTACTCGCCGAAGTCGAGCGATTTCAGGGGGGTGAGCTTTATCCAATGACCTCCGGGGAGGACCTCGGAGGTAGTTTCGACCACGTCCTCCTGCTGCTGGACGCCGCCCAGGAGACCGATCTGGAAGCTGGCGATGTCGCGGACGCCGGTGCGGACATCGGCTCGAACGATAACGTAGTGGCTGTTTGCGGAGCCGCTGCTGGAGCCGGCCTTCATGGCGGCGGAGGCTCCATGGGTGTCCACCGTGAGCGGCGCGCCGCCGGTGGGCGGAAGGTTGTCGTCGCCGATGCGGATGTAGAAGACGGGCTTGTCCACGTGTAGCTGCACATAGGAGCGCTCGCCTTTGAGCTGAGCGATCTGGTGCGGGCTGGACATGGGGTTGACGAGGCCACGAAGGATATTGTGCCCGGTGTTGCGATTGAGATCGCTGTCGTTCTGTGCCAGGGGAACGAGCTCGGGTATAGCGTGAAAGGTGTCGAGAGCAAGAACGCTGTCCTGCTCGGGAAGGCGAAGGTCTTTTGCAACTTCAGGAGTGAGAGAGGCTCGGTCGGCCTCCTCTTTGAGGAGTTCGGGGTCGATAGCCGGGGGTTGTGCGTTATCCGAGTTGCCGTTTGCCTGAGTGGGAGAGTGTTGCTGTTCCCAGCGGTGGGTGGCGTCCAAATCCACGAGGGAGAGCGGAATCTCTTCCTCCGCGCCGTCGCGCTCCGCACTGATGTAATGAACATTGCTGCCGACGATGCGGTAGCTCATCACCACCTGATAGCTACCGTCTTTGAGAAAGAGGCGGGGGCGGTGAGGAGGGTTAGCAGCGTTCGCGGAGTCGGCAGCAGGCAGGGTCTTCTGCCCCGGTTGGGCGGCGGGGCTGGGCATGACGGCAAAGATGGCCAATCCGGCGGCAAATAGAAGCTGGAGGAGGTAAAACTTTGCGAACCGGTGCTTCGTCTTAGTCATAAGGTCAATTTCGACAGTTTAGTACCACCATGTTAGACGCGGCTGTGTGCATGAGGATTTGCTGCAAAGTTTGGCTTGCAGCGAGGGATGTGCTACACAGATAAAAGGGCAACTTAGCCATGCAGAGCTACTTACAACGCGGAAAGAACAGCCAGCAGCCAACACTCTGGCTGCGGCTGGTCGCGTCGATCTGCATTTTGATGGTGACCTTTATGAGTGCGGCGCAGGCTTGCCACACTCATTCTGAAGCCACTTCGCTCAGGCAGAGTTCGCACCATAACCTGCCTGCTCCGGAAGACCATTGCCCGGTTTGCATGGCAATGCATTCGGCATTGCCTGCGCCTCTGCATCTGGCGCCAGCGCCAACGCTGGAAGTGCAGCCCTTCAGCCACATCGCATCCGATACCCTGCCAACCTTCCGGTGGCGGTTCGAGATGGCCAGCCGCGGTCCCCCCACGGCTTAGAACGATACCCCCCATTTAATAAGCGACAGACGAGCTTCGCATTCGTTCCGGTCTCCTGTCCGCAACATAACGCGTTCGCGCGTGATCGTTCTTTTTAAAAATGGCGCTCTTCGAGAGCCCCGGAATTGGCCACTCTTTATGCACAGATACATTCCATCTCGAATTTCTTTCGTAGCTCTTTCTCTCATTCTGCTGGTCACCGGCGCGCTGGCGCAGGGAACAAGCGGCAATATCCAAGGAACAGTCACTGACTCCACGGGCGCGGTGCTATCAAACGCGGCCGTCACTATTCAGAATCCCATCAGTGGGTACCAACAGACGACGCAGACGGACGCGAGTGGGCAGTACCACTTCGCCAATCTTCCCTTCAACCGCTATCACATGGCGGTCGTCATCGCGGGTTTTCAGTCAACGACGAAAGATGCTGTCATCCGCTCGGCGTCCAGCACGTCCGTCGACTTTCAATTGGCCGTCGCCTCCAGCTCACAGTCAGTCACGGTGGACGCGGAGGCATTGGATATGGTGAACAAGGACCCGACCTCCGCGACCGCGGTGGACCGCTCGCTGTTTGCGAAACTGCCTACCGAGAGCACGAGTTCTCCGCTGAGCTCGCTGGTGACACTGAGTACGCCGGGAATTGCATCGGACTCAAACGGCCTGTTTCACCCCATGGGCGAGCACGCGGACACGACTTACTCGATCGACGGCCAGCCGGTGAGCGACCAGCAGAGCCGCGTGTTCGGGAACCAGCTCTCGTTGAATGCGATCCAGTCGATCAATGTCATCGATGGCATTGCGCCGCCGGAGTATGGCGACAAGGCATCGCTGGTGGTGCAGACCACGACGCGCTCGGGCCTTGGGCTGCCGCATCCAACGGGTTCGATTTCACTGAACTATGGCTCTTTCGGAACATCGAACGGAAGCGTCGCGCTCGGCTTCGGGACGGACCGGTTTGGCAACTTCGGCAGCTTCGATGCGGTGGACAGCGGACGATATCTCGACACGCCGGAACAGCAACCGCTGCACGCGCATGGCAACAATGAGAACTTCTTCGACCGCATCGACTACCATCCCACGGCGGTAGATTCTCTGCAACTAAACCTTGGCGCATCGCGAAGCTGGTTTCAGAATCCGAACCAGTACGATCAAGCGGCTGCAGGACAGGACCAGCGCGGCGAGATCTTCAGCTACAACCTCGCGCCTTCGTGGACGCATATCTTCAACGCAAACAGCCTGATCGACATCAACCCCTACCTGCGGCAGGACAACTTTCACTACTACCCCAGCAAGGACCCGTTCAGCGATACGCCTGCGACATTGGCACAGTCGCGGCGGCTGCAAAACGCCGGCCTCAAGGTGGATTACAGCTACTCGCACGGGATCAACAGCTTCAAGGCCGGAGCGATGTTCTACCATACGTTCCTGAACGAAGGCTTCTCGCTGGGGATTACCGATCCGACGTTCAATGCGCCCTGCCTCAATGCCAATGGAGCTCCGGATACGAATCCGGATGCGAACGATCCGAACAACTGTCCGGTTGCGGATACACCCAACCCGAGCTACAACCCCGGAACCGGCCCTTACGACCTGACGCGCGGCGGATCGCTGTACCACTTCAACGGCCACACCGACATCAAGCAGGAGGCGGTTTATCTGCAGGACAATATCGCGTGGAAGAGCTGGTCGTTCCTGGTGGGTGGCCGCGTAGACAACTATAACGGCCTCAGCAGCCGCTCAATGATGGAGCCGCGCCTGGGCGCAACCTACAATGTGCAGGCTACCAATACCGTGCTGCGGCTTGGCTATGGCAAGCTCTTCCTGACCCCATATAACGAGAACCTGATTGTCTCCAGCTCCACCGGCATCGGCGGACTGGAAGGAGCAGGCGCCGCAGTTGCACTGAAACCAGCAGCCCGTAACCAGTACGACGCCGGGTTCGAGCAGGGCTTTGGGAAACACCTTGTCGTGAATGGAGAATACTTCTGGAAGTACACGGACCGCGATTACGACTTCGATGTTCTGCTGAATACGCCGCTGGCGTTTCCTATTCAGTGGGCGAAGTCGAAGATCGATGGGTTCGGCATCAAGATCACGGTTCCCACCACACATGGGATTTCAGCCTACTCCGTGCTTGGCCATACGCGCTCACGCTTCTTCGGGCCGGAGGTTGGCGGTATCCTGTTCAACCAATCGTCTGTACCGGCGGGAGTGCCGTTCCGGATCGACCACGATCAGGCGTTCCAGCAGTCCACTCACTTGCAGTACCAGCCAAAACCGAAAGGGCCTTGGTATGGCATGACGTGGCGGTATGAGAGTGGTCTAGTGGCCGGCAATGCGCCGATCGATGACGGTCAGAATCCAACCGGCCTCACTTACCTGACGGCGGACCAGCAGTCGCAGATTCTGCTGCGTTGCGGCGGCGTACAGGCGACACTGAACGCGCCGCTGACAAGCTGCCCGACCGGGCAACTTTCGTCTTCGCTACTCTCGCTGCCGAAGCCGGGGACGGAGAACGATGACCGCAATCCTCCGCGAGTGGCTCCACGCACGATGTTCGACATGGCTGCCGGATGGGACAACATCCTGCGCCGCGATCGCGTGAAGACGAACCTGAGCGTGACGGCTGTGAATGTAACCAACAAATATGCGCTTTATAACTTCCTTTCAACGTTCAGCGGGACGCACTTTGTTTCGCCGAGGACGGTGAATGCGCAGGTAACGCTCAACTTCTAAGGGCTGGAATAAAGCGGGGCACCGGTAAGACTACCGGTGCCCCGCTCTTTTTGTCGATACAAGTTTACTGCGCCGCGAGTTGGATGCACTCTTCGAGAATGTCGAGTGCAATGTCGGCCTCGTGCTGGTTGACGATGAGCGGCGGACAAAGACGAACACTGGTCTCGCCGCAGCCCAGGATGAGCAGGCCGCGCTCGAAGGCAAGCTCCACGATACGGTCACGCATGGGACCGACCGGGGTGCGCGACTTCTGGTCCTTGACGATCTCGATGCCGATCATCAGGCCGCGACCGCGGACGTCGCCGACGGTAGGATACTTCGCGACCCAGGGACGCAGACGCTCGAGTATCTTTGCGCCAACGGTTGCGGCGTTCTGCAGGCCTTCGCGCTCGATGATGTCCATGGTGGCAAGCGCGGCAGCGATGCAGACCGGGTTGCCACCGAAGGTGCTGGCGTGCGAGCCGGGGACCCAGTCCATCACCTCGGCCCTGGTCATGCAGATGCCGAGAGGCATTCCTGATGCGATGCCTTTGGCGATGCAGACCATGTCGGGCTGAACGCCGGAGTGCTCGATCGACCACCACTTGCCGCTTCGTCCCGCGCCTGCCTGCACCTCGTCAGAGATGAGCATGATGCCGTGACGGTCGCAGATGCGGCGGATCTCCTGCAGGAAGTTATCCGGCGCAACGACGTATCCACCCTCTCCCTGAATGGGTTCGAGGATGATGGCGGCTACCTCTTCCGGCGGCAGGATGGTCTTGAAGAGCTTCTCTTCGATGTAGCGTGCGCAGCCGAGGGCGAAGGCCTCTTCTTCCTGCGGGCCACCACTGCAGCCACGATACGCGTAGGGGTAGCGGACGTGATGGACGCCGGGGACAAAGGGGGCGAAGCGGCGCTTCTGCTGCGGCTTCGATCCGGTCAGCGAGAGCGCGCCCATGGTGCGGCCGTGGAAGGCTCCGAAGAAGCTGATGATGTTCTGCCGTCCAGTGTGATAGCGGGCGAGCTTCATGGCGCACTCGACAGCTTCGGCGCCGGAGTTGCCATAGTAGAAGCGGTGCGGGCCGGGCATGGGTGCGACGGCGCTCAGGCGCTCCGCCAGCTTGATCATATGTTCGTAGTAGAAGTCGGTGCCGGACATGTGGATGAGTTCGGCGGCCTGGTCCTGAATGGCTTTGACGACTTCGGGATGACAATGGCCGGTCGAATTGACGGCGATGCCTGCGGCAAAGTCGAGGAACTCGTTGCCGTCCACATCTTCAACGCGGACCCCGCGGCCACGCTTTGCGACCATCGGGTAGCTGCGGGTATAGCTGGGAGAGATGAGGCGGTCGTCATCGGCGACAACCTTCTTTGCGAGGGGGCCGGGAAGGGCGGTCTTCAGCTTGGGGCCAAACTTGGCATAGGTCTCGTCGTTGGCGGTGCGCGTCTGGTTCACTGTCTCTAGGGTGGCGCTCATGGGATTCTCCTTGGTTAGCAGCGTTACGGGGATGGCCATTCAGGTCGTCCGCAGGGACGACGACTCGTAGATGCAGAGTGGAACGGCAGGCGCTGGAGCGGGGACTTCTCCGGCTGGAGGATCGTGAACTAGTCGCCGGAGAAGAGACTAGGTCGTGCGCCGCTGGGAAGTACGCGCAGAAAGGTACGCGGCATCGTGGTCTCGATGCGCTTTGCGCTAACGATGATTGTTTGCGTTTCCATGCGTGGCCTTTGCCAGTAAGTATAGACCCAGCCATCCATTTATGACCACACCATTAGGATAGAGTGCGGCTCCCAAAGCACACAAAACTCCCCAACTGCGCGCTCTAAGTTGCCCTACTTGGCTAGACCATGTTTCATATCAAGCATTTTTATGGCGTCTGAAAGAGAGTCTCCGCGATAGAGCACCTTGCCGTCTGGGCCGAGGACATAGGTTGTAGGAAGGGTGGTAGCCCCGTATGTCTGTGCAACTTTGTCGCCCGCAAGAAGTGTCGAAAATGTGTACCCCTTCTTCTGCACATATGCTGCTGCATTACTTTTCTCCCAACTACTTACTGAAAAGACACGGACGTCGTCGTTTCTATGAGCATTGTGGAGCTTTTCCAGTTCGGGTAAAGCCCTAACGCATGGCGCGCACCACGTAGCCCAGAAGTCCAAAACCACATACCTCCCTCGTAATTCTCTTGATGAAACAGTCTTGCCAGCCGTGTCCCTCAGCGACCATGCCGGTGCATCGCTTCCTATTGGCAGCAATACACTTGCGCTTTTCAATTCATTCGGTACAACACTCTCCACGCCTCCCCTAATGCGAAAAGCCGAAAGCGGTATGGGTACGTTCACGTGCAGATTGGAGTATGTAATCCGATCCGCTCCAAACTTGCCATCATCATCGATGGAGATGGTTTCCAGTCGGCGGGGGAGGTGGTCCTTGCGCCCGATATACCAACGCTCATGCGCGATTCCTCCGCCAACCACATACGGGTACTCCACGTACACCACATCGCAGAGTACATCCGAAACAGCAGCACGGCCTTCGTAATCGATCTTTGGGGCGCTTCGCTGACGCTGCAATGGGTCTTCACTCAGCACTTCCAACATCAATAGGTCGTAATTGGCACGCCCAAGAGAACCTGTCACGACTCCAAGTCGATCCTTCGACGCAACCCCTCTAACTTCTTTCTTCTGGACGCTGCTGGTGCCGGGACTCACCTTGTAGGTCGCTTCATCGTCGAACGCGGAATGGAAAGCTTTCGCATCCGCACTTCCGGCAGCTATTGTCGTCCCTTCGGAGGCAAGCCGGAAGGATCCATCTTCGATCTTTAGCTTTTGGATTTCTACTGTTCCCCGTGCAGATGGATACCGCGTAGCACTCGCTCCAACCATGTCCCTCTCTGCAAAATACCGTATCGTATGCACCTGTTGGAGAGCCTCTGAAGCGCGGCTCAAGACAACCTTGGCATCTTCTGTGTCAGCACCTACCCCTGGCACAACCTGATTTTGACTCCAGCTAGACGGAATCAATAGAAGAACTATCGTTAGCGCAAGGAGAAAGCGAAGAGTTTTCATAGTCTGTGTCTCGCACAAATACCTGACAACGTTGGCGGCAATACGCTCGATATCCGTGCGAACCACCCATAATATCCTTTATGAGTGGTATCCCGTACTTTTGCAAAATGGTGCAACAGAAATTTCGCTCAACCTTATAGACTAGCGTTCGAAGAGAGCATCGATTGTCCGTTCAAGGAGTGATGTCCATGTTCCTGCTTTGGAAGTACTTTGCCTTTGGATTCAGCGCGCTGCTTCCGGTCGTCAATCCACTGGGATCTTCGCTGGTGTTTCTCGGGCTGGTGGGCGTCGTTCCTCCTAAGGTCTACCGTTCGCTGGCGCGTCGCATCGCCATCAACACCATTCTCTTCTTTGCCGTCATCGAGTTGATTGGATCGGCCATCCTTAGCTTCTTCGGCATCTCGCTTCCCATCGTGCAGGTGTCAGGAGGATTTGTGCTGGCTGCAATGGGATGGTCTCTCCTGAACGAGAAGGACCCGCACACGACCGTTAATGAAGCCACCGCAGAGGTGGAAAGCGATGAACCTAGTAAAAGCATGAGCCTGGAACAGGGAGCGTTCTATCCACTTACCTTCCCCGTCACCGCAGGTCCCGGCTGCATCGTCGTCATGCTGACGTTGAGCGCGCATGCCTCTAAAAGAAGTATCAGCGATACGGTGTTTGCGCATGCAGGATTGCTGCTCGCCGTGATCGTGCTGAGTGCGCTGATCTATGTGTGCTATGCCTATGCGCCGCAGATTACGAGCAAAATCTCCCCGTCAACTGCGCACGGCATTCTCAGAGTGGTGGCCTTCATCCTGCTCTGCATCGGCGTTCAGATCGCATGGAACGGCGCTAACACGCTGATTTCAACCATCCTGCAGCATAGATAAGCCCAGCAGACTGGTTCTACTTGCGCTTCCAGCGAACGCCATCTTTGGAGTCCTCGATGAGGATTCCCCTGGCCAGCAGATCGTTGCGAATAGCGTCGGCGCGGGCGAAGTTGCGGGTCTTCTTGGCCTGCGTCCGTTCAGCGACCAGCGCGTCGATCTCCGCGTCGCCGAGCGATAGATTGTTGAGGAGCTCCGGAGCAGCTTCTCCGAGCCGCCCCTCCGCCTCTGCCCACGCAAGCGCAGCGCGCGTCAGGGCTGCATCACGATCTTCGAGCACGGCGAATACGCCATCGAAAAGATCGAGAACGCGAAGAATCTCAGTGACGTTTCCAGCACGAAGCGTACCCGAATCAGCAGCAGAATTCGCCGCTCGTACCAGATCGAAGATCGCTGCGCGTGCTTCAGCAGTGTTCAGGTCATTCGCCAGCGATGAGGTATAGTCATGCTCTGCCTTCGCGGTTGCGGCGGCAATATCCGCGTCAAGCCCATCCGCGAAGCCACCTTTCAACATGCGCTGATGGAACGTGCGCAGACGGTCGATGGCGTTGGTCGATTCCGCAAGGCTCTCGAAGGTGAAGTTCATCTGGTGCCGGTAGGGCACGGAGATGAGCAGGAAACGGATGGCGGAAGCGCGATAGCCCTTGAGCAGAAGATCGCGGAGCGTATAGAAGTTGCCCTCCGACTTCGACATCTTCTTGCCCTCGACGAGCAGGAAGCGGACGTGCATCCAGTGGCGAGCGAAGGTCTTTCCGCTGGCTGATTCGGACTGTGCTATCTCATTCTCGTGGTGCGGAAACATGAGGTCTTCGCCGCCGGCGTGAAGGTCGAAGGTGTCGCCCAGAAACTTCGTCGCCATGGCGGAGCACTCAATGTGCCAGCCCGGCCGCCCAGAGCCTAACGGCGTCTCCCAATACTGTTCACCGGGTTTGACCGCCTTCCACAAGGCGAAGTCGCGCGCAGCATCTTTCTCGTACTCATCGACATCGACGCGTGCACCGTCTTCGATTCCTTCAAAATCTTTCTTCGAAAGCTTGCCGTACTCCGGGAAGCGGGCGATGCGGAAGTACCAGCTTCCGTCCTCCGTCTGGTACGCAATGTCCTTGGCGGCGAGTTGCTCGATCAGGCCAACCATGTCCGGAATGCAACTGGTGGCGTGGGCCACAAGCTCCGTCCGTTGAATGCCAAGCGCATCGAGGTCTTCAAAAAATGCGCGCTCGTACTTGGCCGTGTATTCGGTAATTGGAACACCAGCCGCGGCGGCGTTGCGGATGATCTTGTCATCGACGTCAGTGATGTTCATGACGTGCTTGGTCTCGATGCCTTGCTGACGGACGAAGCGCCGCAGCACATCGACGTGTAGAAAGGTGCGGAAGTTGCCGATGTGGCCGTAGTCGTAGACGGTGGGGCCACAGCAGTACATTCGCAGCGCAGGTGCGCCGACCGGGGCCAGAGCTTCGATTTTTCCGCTCAGAGTATTAAAGAGTTCTATCGTTGCCACTTACGCTTTTATCCCGCCGCAGCCGAGCGCGTGGCGCGGTGCAGACTTCTCTCTTGGAATCCCTGTCGATTTTAGCTGATGGATGGGTGCTTCCGGGCCAAGCCGACCTTTATGCCTGCCCCAGACGGAGCTGCGGCGTCGCGGCAAGCTCCTCCGTCGCAAAATCGCCAGCAAGAAACTTCGGCCACGCGGCGGCGGCGATCATGGCGGCGTTGTCCGTCGAAAGCGCCAGCGATGGGAAGGCGATGGGCAATCCGCGACGGTCTGCCTCTGCCTGGAAGCTGCGGCGAAGCTCGCTGTTTGCCGCCACGCCGCCCGATACGACCACGCCTCGCGCTCCAAAAGTCTCAGCCGCGGCGAACGTCTGGCGAAGAAGATTGCCCACGACAGCGTACTGAAAGGACGCGATCAGATCGAGCATCTGCGCATCGCAAAGCGCGGCAACGGCGTCCGAACCTGGATTTGTATCGCGCATAACGGCAAGAGCTTCGCGACGGTCTTCAATGCCCTTCCGCATATCGTGCGTCTCAACGTAACGCAGCACCGCGGTTTTAATCCCGCTGAAGGAAAAGTCGAAGGTTGGGCCGTCCACCAATGCAGGCGCCTTCTTATTGGGCATTGACACACCCTCGCGATGGGGCCTGGACTTGATCTGCGAAAAATTGAAAGCGACGGCTCGTGGGTTTCCACGCACCGCAAGAGCGTCGATCCATGGACCGCCCGGATACCCAAGGCCCAGCAGCTTCGCCACCTTGTCGTAGGCCTCCCCTGCGGCGTCATCGACGGTGCGGCCAACGTTGCGGTAGCTCCACGCGCCTTCGCCGTTCTGCCGCGCGAGATAGAGATGCGTGTGTCCCCCAGAGACGACCAGGGCCAGCAATGGCAATTCCATCGCTACCTCGGAACGTTGGCGCGCCTCCATCAACACTGCATGGATATGCCCTTCAAGGTGGTTCACCCCTATCAGCGGCTTACCCAGCCCGAACGCAAGCGCCTTGGCATAGGTGATTCCCACCAACAGCGCTCCCGCCAGCCCCGGTCCCTCCGTCACAGCCACCGCATCCAGATCGTCAAAGCCCAGGCCAGCCTGCGCCATCGCCTCGCGCACCACTGGAACAATGTTGCGGAGGTGTTCGCGCGAAGCAAGCTCTGGCACGACGCCTCCGTAGTTGGCATGAAGCGACATCTGCGACGCCACTACATTCGATAGTGCAGTGCTGCCCGCACGAACGACTGCCGCCGCCGTCTCATCGCAGGAGCTTTCGATGCCAAGGATCAGGCCCGTGCCGCTGTCCTCTGTTCTACTGCTTTCACGCATCTCTTTATCATAGGGGACAGTCATGGCTACGTCGCACAATGCCAATCCGAACTACGTCGCGGCTCGAAACATCGTGCTTGCCCTGCGAGATACGGGTCATCAGGCCTACTTCGCCGGTGGATGCGTGCGCGACCTTCTGCTCGGCCATGAGCCGAAAGACTTCGACGTGGCAACCAGCGCGACACCGGATGTCGTGCAGAAATTGTTCTTGAGGACTCTCGCAGTAGGCGCACACTTCGGCGTCATTCTTGTGTGCGATGAAGGCGGCATCACAACTGAGGTCGCCACCTTTCGCCACGACGGAGCCTACAGCGATGGCCGCCGGCCTGATGCTGTCCAATTTTCCATGGACGCCCGAGAAGACGTTCTACGGCGCGACTTCACTATCAATGGAATGCTGCTCGATCCCGTCGTCTTTGAAGAAACGGGTGACGCCCCCGCTGCAACTCTTGACTACGTCGGAGGCCGCAATGATCTTGCGGCAAAAATCCTGCGCGCCATCGGCGAACCGTCGTTGCGGTTCGCTGAGGACAAGTTGCGGATGTTGCGCGCAATCCGTTTTGCCGCGCGCCTTAGCTTTGAGATCGAGCCACAAACCCTGGCCGCGATTCGCAATGCCGCCTCGCAGATTCACCAGGTAAGCTGCGAGCGTATCCGCGACGAACTGACGCTCATGTTGACCGAAGGCCACGCGCAACGCGCCTTTGAGCTGCTGGATACAACCGGGCTGTTGCAGCAAGTCCTGCCCGAGGCAATCCGAATGCACGGCGTAGCTCAACCTCCGCAATTCCACCCCGAGGGCGATGTCTGGACGCACACGATGCTGCTGCTCGAAAAGCTTCAACCTGGCGCTTCTCCCACGCTCACATGGGGAGCGCTGCTTCACGACATCGGCAAACCCGCAACTTATCGCGCGCCAAACCCCAACGATCCCAACGACCGCATTCGCTTCAACGGCCACGTCGAGGTCGGCGTCCGCATCGCCGAAGAGGTCCTCGCCCGTCTCCGCTTCTCTAAGGAAGACACGGCGCAGATCGTCGCTCTGGTAAAGAACCACATGCGCTTCGGCGATATTCTCCAGATGCGTCAATCAACGCTGAAACGCTTCCTCCGCCTGCCGCGCTTCGACGAGCACCTTGCTCTGCACTGGCTCGACTGCACCTCGTGCCACGGCGACGTCACGCTCTATAACTTTGCCAGACAGCAGTACGAGACTGCGCCCGCAGAGCAGATTCAGCCGAAGCTTCTGCTCACAGGACGCGACCTGATCGCCGCGGGCTATCGTCCCGGACCCCAGTTCAAAGCGATGCTCGAAGCCGCCGAGGACGCTCAACTCGAAGGTCTCGCCACAACGCTAGAAGAGGCACTGGCAATTGTGAGTGACCGGTTCGGCATGCCCCCGTTCGCGCCATAACCGGAAAACGCCTACTATGCTCGCAGGCATCTGAAGTTTCAGAGGACACGATGAAACGGTTACTCAATACTCCTGCCGACAATACTCCGAATACGCACCTCACTATCGACGGTCTGCCCGTCCCCATTTGCTCCGGCGAGCTTCTCATCGATGTCCTCAATCTCCACGCCAAAACTCGCGACCGTAAACCTGTGCCGCAGGTCTGCTATCTGCCGCAGATGGGGCCCATCGAGACCTGCGACACCTGCATGGTCAAGGTTAATGGAGAATTAGTCCGCGCCTGCGGCACCCGCGCCGCTGCCGGTATGGTCGTCGAAACCACAGGCGAAGCCGTAGACATCGCCCAGCGCGAGGCCTTCGACCGAATCCTGCAGAACCACATGCTCTACTGCACGGTCTGCGACAACAACAACCAGAACTGCACCGTGCACAACGCCACCGCGCAGCTCGACGTAAAGCACCAGTCGCGCCCCTTCACCCACAAACCCTACCCACAGGACCACTCCAACCCCTTCTACCGCTACGATCCCGACCAGTGCATCCTCTGCGGCCGCTGCGTCGAATCCTGTCAGAGTGTTCAGGTCAACGAGACGCTCTCCATCAACTGGGAGAGCGACCATCCTCGCGTCCTCTGGGACGGCGGCGAAAAGATCGACGGCTCCAGCTGCGTCTCCTGCGGCCATTGCGTCACCGTCTGCCCTTGCAACGCGCTCATGGAGAAATCCATGCTTGGCCACGCGGGCTATCTCACAAACCTGCCCGGCAAAGTCCTCGACGACATGATCGATGTCGTCAAGGCCATCGAGCCTCCCATCTGCTACGGCCCTATCCTCGCGCTCTCCGAAATCGAATCCGAGATGCGCCACGCCCGCGTCAAGCGCACCAAGACCGTCTGTACCTACTGCGCTGTCGGCTGCAGCTTCGAGGTCTGGACCCGCGACCGCCACATCCTCAAGATCGAACCCACCCATGGCCCCGCCAATGGCATCTCCACCTGCATCAAGGGCAAGTTCGCCTGGGGCCACATCAACTCCGACGACCGCCTCACCAAGCCTCTCCTCCGCGATGGCGACAGCTTCCGCGAGATCACCTGGGATGAGGCGCTCGACATCATCGAGAAGAAATTCAATCAGGTTAAACAAGATCACGGCCCCGACGCCCTCGCCTTCA
This sequence comes from Acidobacteria subdivision 2 bacterium RH1 MAG20, assembly GCA_002197545.1. The sequence goes on from NFUO01000677.1 coordinate 26,137, forward strand.
TCGCCTCCTCCAAATGCACCAACGAGGAGAGCTATCTCATGCAGAAGCTCGCCCGCTCCGTCATCGGCACCAACAACGTCGATAACTGCGCCCGCTACTGCCAGAACCCCGCCACCATGGGCCTCCAGCGCACGGTCGGCTACGGCGGAGACTCCGGCTCCATCGCCGATATCGAAAAGGCGGCCCTCGTCGTCATCGTCGGAGCCAACCCCGCCGAGAACCATCCCGTCCTCGCCACCCGCATCAAGCGCTCGCACAAATTCCGTGGCCAGCGGCTCATCGTCGCCGACCTGCGCAAGCATGAGATGGCCGAGCGCGCCGACATCTTCTTCCGCCCCAATCCCTCCACCGATGCTGTCTGGATGAACGGCGTCGCCCGCTACATCCTCGATCACAACCTGCACAAGCCTGAGTTCATCGACCAATGGGTGAATCACTTCGACGAATATGCGAAGTCCCTTGAGCCTTACACGCTCGAATACACCGAGCGCATCACCGGCATCCCGCAGGCCACCCTCATCACCGTCGCCAACGAGATCGCCGCAGCCGACGGTGTCTGCATCCTCTTCGCCATGGGTGTCACCCAACACTGCGGCGGCTCCGACACCGCGACATCCCTCTCGAATCTCCTTCTCCTCACCGGCAACTACATGCGGCCCGGCGCCGGAGCCTACCCTCTCCGCGGCCACAACAACGTCCAGGGAGCCAGCGACTTCGGCTCCATGCCCAACGTCTTCTCCGGCTATCAGCACGTCGACGACGCGGAAATCCGCGCCAAGTTCGCAGCCGACTGGGGAGTCGCCCTGCCCACCACCACCGGCAAAGACAACCACCAGATGATCGACGCCATCCTCGATGGGACCATCAAGGCGATGTACATCAAGGGCGAGGACACCATTACCTCCGACTCCAACGCCAACTACGTTGCCACCGCGCTCAGCAAGCTCGAGTTCCTCATCATGCAGGACATCAATTTCTCCGAGACCTGCCGCTACGCCGACCTCGTCCTCCCCGCTGCTGCTTCGCTCGAGAAGGACGGCACCTTCACCAGCACCGAGCGCCGCATTCAGCGCATCTACAAAGCTCTCGAACCACTCGGCGAATCGAAGGCCGACTGGGAGATCATTCAACTCATCGCCAACCGCCTCGGCGGCAACTGGAAGTACAAGCATCCCTCCGAGATCATGGACGAGGTTGCCCGCCTCACCCCCATGTTCGCCGGCGTCAACTACGAGCGCCTTGAAGGCTTCAAGAGCCTGCAGTGGCCGGTCGACGAAGACGGTAAAGATTCGCCTCTCCTCTTCACCGAAAAGTTCCCCTTCCCCGACGGCAAGGCCCGCTTCTTTCCAGTCGAGTACCTCGAGCCCTGCGAAGAGTCCAGCAGCGAGTTCGATCTTCACCTCAACAACGGCCGACTGCTCGAGCACTTCGAGCAAGGCAGCATGACCTACCGTACCCATGGCATCAAGGAGATCACGCCCAACGGCTTCATCGAAGTCTCCCCCGAACTCGCCGCCGAGCGCGGCATCACCAGCGGCCGCTACGTTCAGATCGCCTCGAAACACGGCAAGGTGCGCACGCAGGTCCTCGTCTCCAGCCGCGTGCAGGGCAAGCAACTCTACATGACGCTCAACTCCGTCACGGAGCCGGTCAACAAGGTCACCAGCAGCTTCACCGACCGCCAGACGCACACACCCGCCTTCAAGGAGACGGCAGTCAGTATGACCGTCCTCCCCGAACAGGGCGACAATCCGCTGCCGCGCCGCAACTTCCGATACGGCACCCGCACTCCGCAGAACGGCGTCGAGGTCGAACGCAAGTGGGCGCGCTCCGACTATCGTCTCCCCGGAACCTCGCCCGGCGACAAGCTCGTCCAGATCAAATCCACCACGGTATAAACGGCTACAGCGCAGGAGTTCCTTATGGCCAACCCAATCACCTTCAAACCCCATCCCGTCGACCCGCACCTCGAACTCGAGCGCCGCCTCCACGCCGCGCCCCGCGAACACGCCGAGGCCCTCCTGGTCGTCTACGACATCCTTCAGGCCGCGCACGACAACGGCCTGCTCGACACCGCTCACGGCCTGATCAGCGCTCGCGACACCATTATCGGCAAGCTCGCCGAGTACGCCAAAACTCCCGAGGGCGAGACCGCACTTCGCAACCTGCTCGCCACCGCTAAAATCGTCGCCGTCCTCGATCCTGAAATCCTCGATCAGCTCTCAAGATCCGTCGTCACCGCCTCCGAGCAGCACAAGCAGGAGCAAAAGCTGCCTAGCCTATGGCAGCTCCTCAAGCGCACCAACACCGAAGACAGCCGTCGCGGCCTCTCCTTCCTCACCCTTCTGCTCTCCAGCCTCGGCAAATCGCTCAAGAGACAATAACAACCCATACAGCGCATATTCAGCAAGCTGGAGCCGCTTGGCACAAGCGTCGTATCATAGAGACTGTATGGCGTTTCCGATCAAAGTCTGCGTCGTTTGTAAAGAAGAGTTCGAGCTGAAACCCGATAAGCCCGGTTTCGCTAACCGTTGCCCAGAGTGCAGCACCTCCGAAGAGTCAACCGACTCCACCACGATGCACCGTATGGACGCGGACGAGCGCAAGTCCGCCGCAGAAGCCAATGAAGCCCGCCGACAGGCGATGCGCAATCTCCTCTACCGTAAAGACAGCTAACAGGCGCGCTTCGCACGCCGCATCTCAATGTTTGACAAAGTCAACTATATTATTTGATGATGTCAACTATATAGAGGTGCTGCTATGCAACCCCAGTCTGCCCCCACCCCTCAGCAGATAGCTGCCATCCGCCGCTTCAACCGTTTTTATACAAGCACCATTGGAACGCTGGAAGAGCGCCTCCTCCAAAGCACTCTCTCGCTTGCCGAGGCCCGGGTACTCTACGAGATCGCCTCTCGCAATCAACCGACCGCCTCAGAGATCGCCAACGAACTCAATCTCGACATGGGCTATCTAAGCCGTATCCTGCGTACATTTACCGCTCGCAAACTGGTCAGCCGAAAAACCTCCGTTGCCGATGGCCGCCAGACTCTTCTTTCCCTCACCCCGGCTGGCCGAAAAGAGTTCGCCGCCCTCGACCGCAACTCCAACCAGCAGGTTCAGCAGATGATCCTGCATCTTAACGCTGAACAGCAGAACCAGCTCGTCCGTTCCATGGCATCCATTGAGTCCCTGCTCAACCCAACGGCCGCTGCAGCATCCCCCCAACCCTACGTTCTGCGTTCGCATCGCCCCGGAGACATGGGTTGGGTTACCGAGCGCCACGGTGCTCTCTACGCACGGGAATATGGATGGAACGAGCACTTTGAAGCGCTGGTCGCCCGCATCGTCGCCGACTTCATCACCGGCTACAACCCAAAGCGTGAGCGCTGCTGGATCGCCGAGCGCGATGGCGAACGCCTCGGCTGCATCTTTCTGGTCAAGCATCCCGAACAGGCAGACGTCGCAAAACTCCGCCTGCTGTTGGTCGAACCAAGCGCGCGAGGCCTCGGTCTCGGTAAAGCCCTGGTGAACGAGTGTGTTAGCTTCGCCCGTACAGCGGGCTATAAGAAAGTAACGCTATGGACGCAAAGCATCCTCACCAGCGCTCACCACATTTACCGGCAAGCTGGATTCAAATTGGCCCACGAGGCTCCGCATCACAGCTTCGGGGTCGATTTGATAGGCCAGACCTGGGATCTGAAATTATAGAAAAATACTGCTGTTTAGAGTTTTTCGCAATAGTTGCAATGGGAGGCAATTGTGATCGCACGGCATTGGCGGGGTTGGACCGAAGTGCAAGACGCAGATGCATACGAGAGCCTGTTGAAAGACAAAGTGCTGCCAGGCCTCAAAGATATCGAAGGCTATCGAGGCGGATATATTCTTCGCAACGACGGGCAGTTGGAGGTTGAGTTCGTTGTAATGAACTTCTTCGATTCGCTTGAATCTGTGAAGCAGTTTGCGGGTGCGGACTACAGTATTCCAGTCTTCGAGCCCGAAGCAAGAATGCTCTTACGGCGAATCGAACCGGTTGCCATGCACTACGCAGTCCGTGCCAGCACTGTTTAACTATTTATCCGAAGAGGCCAGCAACGTCCGCGTCTTCCTCGGTAGCTTCGCATCAGTCAGCGCATATGTCCGTCTCAGCAACTCCAGCTCGATCAGCTTATGGCTGCATCTTCAGCGAAGCCCGGGCACGTCTCTTGATCCGGGCCAGCTTCGCCAGGCACACAATGGAAATGCCCAGGAGCACCCCGCACCCAAACCCCAGAACAGCATCGCGATGCGCAGCGAAAGGCCCCTTCTGCATGATCAGAGGCAAGACTGCAATCAGGACAGCGCAAACGGCTGGTACTACAGTAAAAATCCTCTCTTTGCGCTTGCAGCCATCTCCATGATCTTCCATGCAGCGAGTCTAGTAGCACTCCTCTTCTTTCACAATCGCAAAGTTATCAGCGTGCCGCGCATCAACATGGTTTTCGCCGTTGTGATGAAATAAACTCTGTGACCAATCCATTCAATATCGGCAGCGTCCCCGTAGGCCGCGGCCAGCTCTTCCTCATCGCCGGCCCCTGCGTCATCGAGTCCGAAACCCACGCACGCAAGATGGCCGATGCCATCCAGCGCATCACCTCCGATCTCGGCGTCCCCTACATCTTCAAGGCCAGCTACGACAAGGCCAACCGCACCTCGATCAAGAGCTTTCGCGGCCCCGGCCTCACCGAAGGCTGCCGCATCCTCCGCGCTATTGCCAAAGACACCGGGCTGCCCGTCCTCACCGACGTCCACACCCCCCAGGACTGCAAGGCCGTCAGTGAATCCCTCGGCGACGTCGAGGCCGTGCTGCAGATCCCCGCCTTCCTCTGCCGCCAGACTGACCTTCTCATCGCCGCTGCTCAATCTTCTATCCAGCCCGGCCGTGCCATCAACGTCAAAAAGGGCCAGTTCGTTGCCCCCTGGGACATGCGCCACGCCGTCGAGAAGATCCGCGAGAGCGGCTGCCAGCGCGTCTCGCTCACCGAGCGCGGAGCCAGCTTCGGCTACAACAACCTCGTCGTCGATATGCGCGCCCTGCCCACCATGCGGGCCTTCGCCCCGGTCGTCTTCGACGGCACCCACTCCGTCCAAACCCCCTCGGCGGCTAATGGAGTCTCAGGAGGCCAGCCCGAGTTCATCCCCGTCCTCGCCCGCGCCGCCGTGGCCGCCGGAGTCGATGGCGTCTTCCTCGAAGTCCACGACAACCCCGCCGAGGCCAAATCCGACGGAGCCAACGCCCTTCACCTCGACAAGCTCAGGGCAGTCCTCGAACAGCTTCTCGCCGTCCATCAAGCTGTCAACACAACCCAAATCTGATCTTTCTGCGCTACAACCTCACCACACCGTCATCTCGACCGAAGGCGGTGCTTTTGCCGCCGGAGCGGAGGGATCTCCACATTTCGTAGTTGCCGTTGCCTGTTCTTGATCGGTGGTCATCGGTGCAAATCGGTGTTAAGCCTTCATTTTTTCCAATTTTGGCAGTCTCACCAAAAAAACGGCCCCTCATAAGAGGGGCCAATCTGCCTTGGTTCTCTCTGGTTAGGAGAGGTTTTTGCGAGCGCGCTCTATGTCGCTGTCTCGGCAAACTTGCGGGCGGCACAGCGCGAACCGTGCCACCCTTAGGGGGAGAGCTACTACTGCTCTGGTGGTGCACTCACTCCCGATGTTGGCTGGGAGGATCCGGGTGTGCTCGGCACAACATTGGTCGCCGAGTTGGAGTTCATCGTGGCCAGGCTGTTATGCAGCAGCGTGACCTGAACACCATTCACAATTGCCTTTTCGCTGTCCTCGGATTTGGCGGTGTTTCTCCCCATTCCGGTGCGATAGATGCGATAGACAGGCACCTGATGTTCTTCCACCAAATACCGGACGACAGAGTCAGCCATTGCTTGCGAAGCCTGTACACCGCTGTGGCTGTAGCCCTGCACTTCGACGATGTAGCCCTTCTCGCCTGCCAGCTTCGTGGCGAGATCATCCAGATCGGCTTTACCCTTGGGTCCCAATGCTGTCCGGCCCTTGGCAAAAGGAACCGCTGCCTCTGTCACCTTCGAATACTGGTCAAGGTTGCTGACCGTCGTATTCAGAGCATCGGTACGAGTGCTTGCCGTGCCTGCCAGAGTCTGCGCGGAGTTGGCTTTGTTTGAAGCATCCTGCGCGTGCTGATCGGCAGTATTGGCTGCATCCATGGCGCGGTGAATTCCCGCCTGCGACCGCGAATCTACATCGCGAATATCATTCGCATTCTTCGCCTGCAACTGATCCAGTTCGTTATCGCGATCCTTGATCGGATCGACCTGCCTCTTTACCCACTTCTTGCGGGCAAGCGGGTTCAAATGACCCCAGAAGCCTTCTTTGGACTGCGTTTCCAACGGCTTCCCGGTGGCATACGTGCTGCTATCTGCCGGGTTCATGCTGGCCGTGCTTGAGCTTGTCGCCGTATTGCTTGTTGATGTCTGGATTGTTGGTGCATTCGACTGCGCGAGCGCTGTAATACCCATCGCGCCACCTAAGATGAGAACTGAGAGGCCAAAAGTGCTGCCAGATTTCATCATCGTTTTGCTCCTTTTGTGTACAGTCTTGCGTCTGTTAATCAAACGTCGACATTGTCACTAAAGCAACCGCCATGCCAAACTCGAAATATGAAATAACTCATTCATAACATGACATTTATCCGTAATTTCCATCCATGGCCTAACCAGACGAATTAGAACCACCTCAAGCAAAATCTTCCGGACAGCCGGTAACTATTGCTAACCAGCCCTATCTCGATCTTCGGAGGGTTGAAAATACCGCTTCGATTCTCAACTCTGTATGGATGAAAGGCGTCGTCGACGAGGTAGCGCCGGTATGATACTTTCAGCGGCAGGAGACCTTCGATGGCTTACAGCGAAAGTTACACGTGCGATGTGTGCGGCAAACAGAAGGCGGGCAGCGAGAGCTGGTGGCTGGCCTGGGTGGATTGTTTTCAGGGACAGTCCCCTGAAGAAGACCAGCCGCTGATTAAGCTGACGAGATGGCAGTCACAATATGCCCATTCGGCGGGGGTCAAGCATCTGTGCGGAGCGTTGTGCGCAGGCACCATGATGGACCGCTGGATGTCGGAACAACATGAGAATCCCGAAGTGCATTGCGATCCTGTTTCCGTGCATCACATGCCGGAGCCGGTCAAAGACATCTCGCGCAAGGCAGTGGGTTTCTCTCCCGCCGTGGCGAGAGCACCGCTGCCGATTGAGATGAAAGCCCTCACCCATACGAAGAGCGAGTAACCGGCTTGTCTTGTGTTCTCCGATTACTTCTGCTTTGGTGAGGGTGTCGGTTGCTGCTGTTTGTTGTCTTCAGGTGCTTTGTTGTCGGTGATGTCCTGGCCGTTGTAGATGATGCGGCTGGTGGCGCGGAACTGCTTGTAGTCGGTGTATTTGACTACCGTGCGCAGGTGGACATCCTGGGATAGGTAGCCGTCACCGCCGGAGAAGTGCAGGTTGCCCTCGGCTTTGGTGTAGACCGGGAACCAGTATTTTCCGTCAACCTGTTGATAATAGGTGGTATAGGGCGGGGATAGGTCTTCGTGCCCTTTGCGCTTGTCGTCCGGCACCGATCTGCCGTTGATGAGGACGATCTGGAAGTCCTGCTCATCGACCCAGACCTTGCCCTGGAAGTATCGCTTCCCTTTTTCGAGGACTTTGGGCTTGGCGTCGAAGACGTAGGTGTCGATTTCATCGATATGCTGGCGACCAAGGTAGGTGATGTCGTATTGGGGCAGGTCTTCGGTGGTGAGGACGAAGGGGAGACGGTGCTCGATGTCCTGGAAGTCCGAGGGGGACATCATGACTCGTTCGAGAGTGTTCTGAGGGGCAAAGACGACGTGCTCGTCGCGTTTTCCAGTGGAATCAAAGAGGATATCGGTGACCTGGAGGTACTCGCCGTCAGGTTTGTCGGTGTCATCTGAAATGGTGTCGACTTTGACGGTCTGCCGGAAGGTGTAGTTCTGGCGGGCGACGTTGAAGACCGACTCGCGGGCCGCAAATTTGGTGATGATCTGCTGCGGAGTGAGGTCTTTGGGTAGGGTCGGGTCGAGCGGTCCGAACCCGGCAGGCTCCTGCCCCATGACCGCGCATGGAGCCGCAACAGTGGCCAGGGTAAGGCAGGGCACGACCGACAGCGGCAGGAGGAATACCGCGAAAAGGCTGACTGAGGCGCGGAGGCGGGAGAACAGCGTCATTTTGCGAGGGCTCCAGTAAAACGGGGGGCAACGATATATCCCCCTCACCTATCTAAAGAATAGACGCAAAAACCGAGGGTTGGTGATGTTGGGCTGGCTGAGTAATATATGGGCCCTGCACTGGGGTTGCATGATTGGGATATTTGGGCTCGTTGGTGCGGTGTCGCTGACGTTGCACCAGCAGCGGATTCATGCGGGTGAGCGTCGGCGGGATAAACGCATTCGTGAGGAATTTGAAGCTTATGCGCGCCTCGATGCCAGGCTGCACGGGGATGACAATGTGCTTGAGTTGGCCAAGCGGGTGTGTCGGCTGGTAGCGAAGAAGAGCGCATTTCAGCGAGTAGCCATGTTGGCACAGGATGCGGACGGACGGCTCTACGTCGCGGGAAGCGTCGGGATGGAGGAGATGGTGATTGGCGCGCTTCATGCATGGGGAGAGCGTGCGGTGGAGGAGGGCACCGATGAGGCCACACCAGAAAATGACCACGCGGAGATTCGAGTAGGGGAGAAGAGTTTTGCGGTGGTACTGGGAAAGGAGTCCGCCGAGGTGGGATGTGGGCGAGCGATCATCGTTCCGCTGTGGACGGCCAGCGGACAGATGGCAGGCGCTTTGGCAGTATGCGCGGACAGATTAATGACTTTGCGGCGGCAGACGGTGGAGGAGACGATTCCGCCGCTGGAGGCGCTGGCGGTGAAGCTGGCTCGAGCGTTGGAGAATGCTGCGCTGGCCAAACGATTGCTGCGGGCGGAAAAACTGGCAGGACTTGGGTTGTTGGCAAGCGGAGTTGCCCAGGCACTGAGCAATCCGCTGACGGCGGTGGTGGGGCTTGCGGAATTGATTGAGGAGACGGCGAAGGAAACACGCGTGCGGAGGAACGCTGAGATGATTGTGCAGGAGGCGCGCCGGATGCGCCAGACGATGCAGGATCTGGTGAACTTCGGACGGTCCGGGCCGCGGATCGATGAGCCGGTGGAGATCTCAGCATTAGTGCAGGAGCTGGCAGCGGAGTGTGAGGAAAAGCTGGAAAGCAGAGACATTGAGCTGACGGTGGAGATGGAAGAAGTGCCCGCAGTGCCAGGAAATGGAGACCGGTTGCGGCAAGTCCTGGAGCATTTGCTGAACAATGCTGCGCAGGCAATCGCTTCGATCGGGGAAGACATCAGGGAAGATATAAAGAGGAAGCATGAAATACGCGTTTCGGTAAGCCGGGATGGGGCCTCGGTGCAGGTAATTGTGAACGATACAGGACCGGGCTTCCGGGAGCCGGAGCGCGTGTTCGACCCGTTCCATCCGGCGCGGCAACCGAGCGAGGGCGCAGGGGTGGGATTGAGCATCTGCTATGGGATTGTGCGAGAGCACGGCGGCGAGATCAGCGCATTCAATCTGCATCCGTATGGAGCTGCAGTCATGGTGGAACTGCCATTGGGGAAGTGTGTGGGACAGGAATTTTCCGGCATGGCGCAGGAGGTAGCCTGAGGGCGACGCATTCCACTTTTTTTGAAGAAATATTTTTAGGTGGGAGTAGACTGGCGCGATGAAGATGCTTGCCGGGTTGCTTGTGGGAGTGGTGTTGGGTGGGGTGGCTTTTGGGCAGGGGACAGGGATTTCCGCGGGGACGGTTGCGCTGGATTCCGCATTGCCTTCAGGCAGGCGTCCAATGACGTTTGAAGATTTGCAGCGGATGAAGCGGATTAGCGATCCGCAGATTTCGCCGGGCGGCAAGTGGGTGATGTTTTCGGCAGTGGATGTCGATCTGGCTGCGAATACCAAGGTGAGTCATCTTTGGGTAGTGCCGCTTGGGAGCCGTGGCTCTGCCTCGCGAGCTTCAGAAAAACAGGTGACCTTCTGGAAGGAGGGCGAGTCGGGCGGGCGGTTTTCGCCGGACGGCAAGCAGGTATTGTTTGTGGCAACGGACAGCGCGACGGGGTTGTCGCAGATATTTCTGGCTCCGTGGGACGAGTCGACGGGGATTTTGGGAACGCCGAAACGGCTCACCAATGTAAGCACAGAGGCAGATGGGGCGATTTGGTCGCCGGACTCGCAGCGGATACTGTTTGTGTCGCGAGTGTATCCGGAGTGCAGCGATGAGGAGTCGTGGGTAGAGGAAGACACCTGCGATAAGCGCAAAGACGATGCGGCTGCGAAGAGTCCGGTGAAAGCGATGATCTTTACGCATCTGCTGTACCGGCACTGGGACCATTACATCGGCGATAAGCGCAGCCACATCATGGTGGTTTCGGCTACTGATGGAAATGCCGTGCGCGATCTGACGCCGCGGCGGGAGATTGGCGATGCGGAAGCTCCCGTGTTTTCGCTGGGCGGTCCCGTGGATTATGCGTGGGCTCCTGACTCGAAGGAGATTGCGTATGTCACGAATCTGGACGCAGTTCCGGCGGCGAGTACCAATAATGATGTGATTACCCTGCGGCTGGATGATCCGGGGGCGCGGGCGGTGAAGATTTCGACCTCGCCGGGGAGCGACGATGCTCCGGCTTATTCGCCGGACGGGAAGTACATCGCGTTCCGATCGCAGGCTCGGTCTGGATTTGAGAGCGACCGATTCCGGTTAATGTTGTTTGACCGGCAGGCAAAGACGATCAAGGAGATGTTGCCAAAGTTCGATAACTGGGTGGATGAGTTTGTGTGGGCGCCGAATTCGAAGACGATTTATTTTGCCGGTGGCGAAATGGGGGAGGAGAACATCTTTTCCACGCAGGTCGATCTTCCGGAAGCGACTGCCGTGGCAAACAAGGCGGAATATAGTGGGCTGCAGGTTTCTCCTGATGGAAGGACGATTGTTGCCTCAGTGATGACGGTGAGGTATCCGGCAGCAGTTGCCTCGATTGCCTTGAACGGTTCCGGCGGCGGTGGCGCGCCCGTAGTTCGGCTGTCGCATCTCAATGATGATCTGCTCAGACTGCTCGACCTGCCGAGGATGGAGAGCTTTATCTTTCCCGGTGCGGGAAATACTTCGGTGCAGGGATTCATCATTCGCCCGCCGAACTTTGATCCCGCCAAGAAGTACCCGCTGAAGTTCCTGATGCACGGCGGACCGCAGACGGCGTGGGGAGATGCATGGAGCTATCGCTGGAATGGGGAGTTGTTTGCAGCGGATGGCTACGTTGTCGTGATGATTAATCGGCGCGGGTCGACGGGCTATGGGCAGAAGTTTGTCGATGAGGTGAGCGGGGACTGGGGTGGCAAAGCCTACGTCGACCTGATGAAGGGCCTGGACTATGCGGAGAAGAATTATCCCTTCATCGACAAGACGCGGGAGTGCGCGCTGGGCGCGAGCTATGGCGGGTACATGGCCGATTGGGTGCTGACGCATACCAACCGCTTCAAGTGCATCGTGACGCATGACGGCATGTACAACCCGCAGAGCGCCTATGGCACAACCGAGGAACTTTGGTTCAATGAATGGGAGTTCAAGCGCCCAGGAACTACCGGGCCGGGGCAGCCTTGGAAGTACGCTGCGGGGCCGGTGGCCGAAGATCCGTTCAGGAAGTGGTCGCCGATGTTGTCGATTCAGAATGCGAAGACGCCTACATTGATTATTCATTCGCAGAAGGACTACCGGCTGGATGTCTCGGAGGGCTTTCAGCTTTTCACTGCTTTGCAGCGGCTTGGCGTGCCCAGCAAGATGCTCTATTTCCCCGACGAGGGACACTGGGTACTGAAGCCGCAAAACTCACAGCTCTGGTATGAGACCGTGAATGACTGGTGCGATCAATGGACACAGAGCGGGAAGTATGCGAGCACACTTCCCCTCGATCAGCGGCCATAATTCGGCATGGCCGATGGTCAAAAGATCGGGTAACCCCCCTTCACTTTCAGAGCGATCCAGAAGATCTCCACGGCAAGTGAGGGGCAGAAAACGAGTACGTGCCGTGATAGAGATATCTCTTTTACAATGAATACTTTGCAACAAGTGGCTCTTTAGAATCAAGACTTTGGCATCGAAGTCCACCGTCAAGTCTTTTGATTTGAAGACTTTAGGACTTTTTGACCGGGGGTAGGGATACCGTCGGCATGGAATGAGAGGAACGGACATATGGCCTTTGCAAGGCCAAAAAAGCGCGAGCCAGTGGGTGAGGCTAGCCTGTTTGAGTATGCGGTGGGTGTGCTGGCGCGGAAGATGCGGACAGTGCGGGATCTACGCCGCCTGATGAAGAACCGCGCCGAAGAGGGCGAAGCCGGCGAGCGGGCGATGGATGCAGTCATTGCACGCTTGAAGGACTTGAATTATTTGAGTGACACGCGCTTTGCGGCGGACTACACCCGTCTGCGCAAGGAGAACGAGAAACACGGACGACGCCGTGTGCAGCAGGATTTGATGCAGAAGGGCGTCCACAAGGAGTTGGTTGCGACGACGCTGGCGACGGCCTACGACGATGTGGATGAAGTGGCGCTGGCGCGGGAGTACATTGCGCGCAAACGAATGAAGCAACCGAGCGGTGCTGATGCTCGGAAGCAGACGGTGCGCGTGATGGGCAGACTGATGCGAGCTGGCTTTTCATCTTCGGCCATCTTCAAGGTGCTGCGAGACTGGCATCTGCCTGAAGAGGCCATGCTTGGCATCGAAGAAGGTGGAGGAGATTCTGACTCGTATGCGGAGCAGAGCGATGCTGCCGCCGACTCTGACTCATACGCTCGGCAGAACAACGGCAACGATGATTGAGCGCATAGTCGCCATAGATTGGTCGGGCAGGATAGATGCGGCGGGCCAGCGGCGACACATCTGGGCTGGCGTATGGACAAATGGCAAAGTGACGCTGGAAGCTGGACGAACACGGGAAGAGCTCATCGAGTGGCTGATTGCGCTGGCGCAGGAAACTCCGCGAATGGTGGTAGGCATCGACTGCTGTTTCAGCTTTCCCGCGTGGTTTCTGGCCGAGCATGGATGTGCGACGATCTTCGACTTCTGGCAACACGTCGCGGCGGGGCATGGCGAACGCTGGCTGGCTCGGGAGTGCGAGAATGTTCGCCGCGACGAGCGTTTCTGGGGCAAGCCGCATAAGCGGCCAGCGCAGTTCTGCGGAGAGGGATTGCACCGATCGATGCGGCTGACGGATATGGACAATAAGATCACGCCGAAGATGCTGGAGGGCGATCCAGAGCGCGCAGCCAAGGTGCGCGGCATTACGCCGAAGTCGCCGTTCCAGATTGGCGGCTCAGGCAGCGTGGGAACAGGGTCGCTGCGGGCGATGCCTTTTTTGTTGAAGCTGCGGAAGGCGGGGTTTCGGGTTTGGCCGTTTGAGGGTGCTGCTCTTGAGAGGAAGAAACCGCAGCCGTTGCTGGTCGAGATGTATACGCGGCTGTTGACGGGAGCGGTGGCGAAGAGTAATCCTACGGCGCGAAAAGCTTATCTGGCGGCGAAGCGTAAGACGGATGATGCGTATGCCGGGCTTTCGCCTGGAGTGATAGCGAAGGCGCTGGGGTCGGAGGATGCCTTCGATGCGCTGGTCTGTGTAATGGAGATGGCGCGGTTTCGCGGGGAGTTCTGGGGATTGCGGGCTACTCGGGATGCGGTTTTGCAGTTGGAGGGGGTTACGTGGCGGCCGGGGGTGAAGTGAATTCGAACCTGCTACCGAGGGAGTAATCCTTAGCGCGATTTGCGAATCATGGCGGTGCCGGATTTGTCAGGCCAGAGCGAGATGAATTCGCCGGTAGCTTTGTAGAACTCGTCGACAGCCTGGGTGGCGCCGAGCCAGGTTCCGGAGGAGTAGTCATGGAGGATGAGCATACCGCCGCGAGGCATGCGCGGGTAGAAGAACTCGAGCGCGGCCTTCATCGGCTCGTAGAGATCGCAGTCGATGTGCACAAGGGCGAAGGTGCGCTGACGCACCTCGTCGGTGACGGTGTCGGGGAAGAAACCGGGGAGATAGGTCGTGATCTCAGGGTGACCAACTGTCTGGCGCACGAAGTCGATGGAGGTGTCGGCGAATTCGAACTTATGGCCTTGATCGACACCCACGATATCGCGTTGGTCGAACCCGGAGAAGGTATCGAAGAGAAAGAGCCGTTTCCCTGAACGGGCGGCGTAATCGGCGAGGAGGGCAGCGGAGTTGCCTTTCCATACTCCAAGCTCCGCGAAGTCGCCCTCAATGCCCTCTTCCTGGAGTTGACGCAGGTTGAGCATCAGCGCCATGAAGCGCGATACGTCTCCGTTGTTGTTGATCTTGTTGCCGCGTATCCAGCGGCCATAGAGGTCTGATAGATCGGGAAACGAAGGCAGGCCATCTGGATAGTATGCGAGGAAGGCTGGCCTCTTGCCTCTCGGCCCCCAGTCAATTGTGCCGAAACGCGCTTTGCACATCCAGTGCATCGTCGTGTTGCGGAGGTTCCATCGCAACGACGTAAGCATTTCGGCGGGGCCTTTGCGCAGGAATTTCTTTAGCCGGCTTTGTGAAAGGTCACTGGTCGCTTCTTCGGCATGGAGCTGGGGAGTTTCCATGGGCTTCAGCTTACTATAGGAAGCAAAAAGGCCTTGCGCTGCGACGGGATACGCTTTGGCTTGACTGCTAAACTTGAATTCTTATGATCAATCGTTCTGGGAACCAGATTCGGGAAGATTTTCTGCGGTTTTTCGAGGGTAAGGGGCATCGGCGGGTGCACTCTTCTTCGCTGGTGCCGGCGAACGATCCTACGCTGTTGTTTACCAACGCGGGGATGAATCAGTTTAAAGACGTCTTCCTGGGCGCGGAGAAGCGCGAGTATTCGCGCGCGGCCAGCTCGCAGAAGTGCGTGCGCGCGGGCGGCAAGCATAACGATCTGGAGAACGTCGGCTTCACGCGGCGCCACCATACCTTCTTTGAGATGCTGGGCAACTTCAGCTTTGGCGACTACTTCAAGAAGGACGCCATCGCCTATGCGTGGGAGCTGCTGACCTCGCCGGAGTGGTTCGGCATCGATAAGGCGAAGCTGTATGTGACGATCTTTGAGGGCGACGCAGGGGTTCCGCGCGATGCCGAGGCCTATCAGTTCTGGCTCGATGTGGGCGTTCCGGCGGAGCGCATCTTCGAGATGGGCGCGGCGGACAACTTCTGGGCGATGGGCGATACCGGCCCGTGCGGGCCGTGCTCGGAGATTTATTACGACCTCGGCGTGGCGGCTTCGGAGACTGGCGAGGACGTTCCGTTCCCGAAGGATGAGCAGCGCTATGTCGAGATATGGAACCTGGTCTTCATGCAGTTCGATCGCTCGAGCGATGGTGTGCTGACTCCGCTGCCCAAACCCTCGATTGATACAGGCATGGGGCTAGAGCGCGTTTCGGCGGTGTTGCAGGGAGTGTTGTCGAACTTTGAGACGGACTTGTTTACTCCGCTGATTAAGCGGGCGGAGCAATTGACCGGGCATAAGGTTGAACCCGAGCACGAGGTTGATGACCGTTCGCGAGCTTCCTTGCGGATCATTGCCGACCACGCTCGGGCGGCAACGTTTCTGATCTCGGATGGAGTTCATCCGCAGAATGAAGGACGTGGCTACGTGCTGCGGAAGATTCTGCGGCGCGGTATTCGGCATGGACGGCTACTGGGTCAGGAGAAACCCTTCATGCACGAGATGGTCTTCGCCGTTCGCGATGAGATGGGTGTGGCTTATCCGGAGTTGAAGGAGACGGCGGAGCGAGTGGCGAGGGTGGTGCTGGCCGAAGAGGAGCAGTTTGATCGAGTTCTCTCCAAAGGCTCTTCTGAATGGGATCACCTAATCATCAAGAAAATAAGCGAAATTTATGTTGCTCAAGGCGAGTTTGAAAAGGAAATTTCGCTGTCGGCATCTCCGGAAATAGCCGAAAAATTGAGGGCGCATCGACTAGATGCTGACAGCGCTTCATTGTCGACTTCTGCGATGCTGAGTGTCCTAATGGGAGAATCTCTACTTGAAACAGAAGACGCCATTAAGCATGGATTTCCACCTTCCGTAGCTGAAGCGCTCCTATCTAAGTGGAGGCAACTGACCGCTGCTCGTCCTACCGTTTCGGGACGAGATGCATTCCATCTTTATGAGACGTTTGGGCTACCGCTCGATTTTATGGTGGATGCAGCGCGCGATGCAGGTATTGAGTTTGATATGACGGGTTTCGACGCTGCCAAGGAAGAGGAGCAGCAGCGGGCTCGTGCCTCGTGGAAGGGTGGCTCGCAGAAGTCGGCGGCGCCTGTTTATCGCGAGTTGGCGAAGACGGAATTTGAGGGCTACTCGGCGCTGCGCGTGGAAGGCACTCGCATCCTTGCGCTGGTGAAGGATGGCGTGGGCGTGCCGGAGTTGAAGGCCGGGGAGCATGGCGAGGTGGTACTCGATGCGACCAGCTTCTATGCGGATTCGGGCGGGCAGGTGGGCGATATTGGCTGGCTCTATTCGGACGATCACAATACTGTGGTTGCCGAGGTCAGCGGAGCTACCAAGCCGGTGCAGGGAGTCTTCGCGCATAAGGTCGTGGCTCGGCAGACGCTGGCCGTGGGCGATGTGGTCGATACGGTCGTCGATGTGGAGAACCGGCGGGCCACGGAGCGCAACCATACCGGAACGCATCTGCTCCACGCGGCGTTGCGCGAGGTCCTGGGCAAGCATGTGAAGCAGGCGGGGTCGCTGGTGAATGCGACGCGGCTGCGGTTCGATTTCTCGCATTTTACCGGCGTCGCCGAGGAGGAGTTGCAGGAGATTGAGAACATCGTCAATCGGCAGGTGCTGGGGAACGCGACCGTGCAGACCCTGGTGGATGTGCCTATCGACGTCGCGGTGAATGAGCTGGGCGCGATGGCGCTGTTTGGCGAGAAATACGGCGAGCGCGTGCGCGTCGTCAAGATCGGCGACTTCTCGACCGAGCTTTGCGGCGGAACTCATACGGGTGCGACCGGAGAGATCGGATTGATTAAGCTGGTCGGCGAAGGGTCGGTCTCGTCAGGCGTGCGCCGTGTCGAAGCGGTAAGCGGAACGGGCGCGCTGACAGAGTTCCGGCGTGGATTCGACGTTGCTAAGGTCGTCAGTCAGATGGTTGGGTCTGGTTCCGGCGGTGGCGATGCGGCCCCGGCAGACGCTTTGCGCCACAGGATCGCCGCGCAGGAAGAAGAGATGAAGAAGCTGCGGCGCGAACTGGACCAGGTTCGCATGAAGTCAGCCTCAGCATCGGTCTCGGACGCTGCCGCCTCTGCGGTAGAAGTGAAGGGTGTCAAGGTGTTGGCGCAGCGAGTGGATGCATTAGACAAAGGCCAGATGCGGACGCTGGTGGACAGTCTACGCAACAAGCTCGGCAGCGGCGTCGTGGTTCTCGGTGCTGGTTCAGACGGCAAAGTCTCGTTAATCGTCGGCGTCACCAAGGACCTCACCTCGAAGGTACAGGCAGGAAGGATCGTCGGCCTGCTGGCTGGGATGGTGGGCGGCAAGGGCGGCGGACGTCCTGATCTGGCAGAGGCGGGTGGCAGTGATGTCTCCGCTCTGGATGGGGCTTTGGCGAAGGCTGCCGCAGTTGTTGAGGGATTGCTATAGCGTTGAAGCGTGGCAAGACTGTTTCGACAAGCATAAAAAGAAACGGCAACAGCATTTAGCTGTTGCCGTTCTGATTACCAGCAATCACCTACTCGATCTATGCGGAGATGGAGCGCAGGTTGGATGGCGCTTCGACCTTTGCAGGCATCATTGCGGACGCTCGCTTCATGATCTCGATCTCAGCCGGGGCAAAGAGCTCCGGGGCAATACCGCCAACTGCAACATAGCCCGGCTCGTCGCCAAGAGCCAAAGAGATCTGGTTCCAGCGGAGGAAGGGTGACGTTGTAGGCAGAACAATGAGGCGGCGCTTGGGCTCAGGCATGGCGAAATAAGCTGCCCAGATGCAAAGGGTGGAACACATAGCTAGGCCACTCACCAAATTCAGAGCCGAATACATATCAACGTTCTGTGAAACCCATGCAGCTCTTGCCAGATCTGTGGTCGCCAAAATACCGAGTCCCAGGCTGATGCCAAAGATCCGGCTGCGGTGAGAGAGGCCCATGGGGCGAATGGCGAAGCACACGAAGAGAAGCAGGCAGAGCGTAAGAACGCTCGAAGTCTGCTGAATCTGCGAGACTAACCCAACGACGAACCTCATACCTGAATGATTGGGTGCAATGGAGACGCCAATGGACACTGCCACAGATATTGCCGCCACCCAGCGGAATATCAGCATCCCTAATGTCTGAAGTCCTTTAAGGGGAGCCATGGATAGCTTAAAAATGCTATAGACGACAAGAAGCGAGAGGATCGCCTCTACAGCGTAAGAACTCCAGTAGGTATAGAAATAAATGCGATAGCAGAGCTGAACACTGAGAGCAGATACATGAATCACACTCAGCAGAATCAAGTCGGAGACCAACCTCACCGACAGGAGCGCTGCGAGATACATATAGCTACGCGAAACTTTGCTGCGCAAAAGAAATACAACAGCCGCTGCGCAGAGCAGAGGTTCGAGATAAGTGAAAAGCGATACCAACCACGTACTGATCATCTTGCCGTCCCCGTGAGACTATTAAGAAGCGTAGCCTATTCCACGGGGGCACACAACACTTAAATCGCAGCATTTTGCATAATGCCAAACGGGCAGTAGGTTCTAGAACTACCAACCACCGCGGATGTTGCAACCATTCGGAGAATCGGGGGGGCAGGTGGGAGTAGGCATGGCGCTGATCTTGGAAGCGGTGATGGTGGTCTTGGCGGAGGCCGAGGAGATCTGGGTGGAAGCAGCGGCGCCGGTGAGGGCGAGGACGACAACGAAGGCACGGATGATGTTTTTCATGGCAGGATACCCCAAAAGTTGTATTTCTATCCGTCGATTTTGCTGGACAGATTCGATGGATTGAGCTTAGGATGAGTTAGGAACTAAGTCCAATAGAATCAATTACATACTGAAATATCAATCACAAAAAGTGACTGACGTAACAATGGGGTATTTCCCTGTGCAGGTTGTTGCACTTTCCATTTCAAATAAATGGAAATAAAGTTCTCTTTTTAGGATTTGAGGAGGTAAATTCCCCCGAGTTGGGAAATTTAGTATGGGTGGGTCAGAAGAGATTCAACCGAGAGTAATTACTCTCGGTTTTGTTTTTTGTTCGCTCAAAATGGGCTTGTGAATCTGGGTTCGGAGGTTTGGGCGCTGCTCTTAGGATTCATCTATCAAGACGAAGACAAATAAAGGAAGAGGTGGACTTTCCTGGTGGGCACTCTTAGCAGTTTTGGAGTAGGTGTAGAGGATCAAAGAACAGGCAGCGGCAAAAGACAAAGGCGAAATACCGAAGTTCTTCGCTGTGCTCAGAATGACAACGCTTTTGACGACTCTACAGCATCTACAAAACTGCGCTAATCCAATTTGGATTGAGGTGGGGAAATACTGGAAAAGAGCAAATCCAACCGCGAAATATCGCAAAATAACGCAGCACTCCCCCGCTGGGCTTCAAGGTTTGAAGGCATGGAGATGAGAGTGCTTTTTGATTTTTTGATCAGGCCTGA
>NFUO01000678.1 GCA_002197545.1 Acidobacteria subdivision 2 bacterium RH1 MAG20
GCCGGGCAAGACCGAGCGCACCGAGATCAGCAGCTCGATCAACGGCCGCCAGGTTCCGCTCCAACAAACCGAAGAGCGCGTTCTGAGCCAGGACGCCAACAGAAAGGTTGTCGAAACGACGGTCCGCAAGTACAATCCGCAAGGTGAGATCATTTCGACCGAGCGCGTGCTGACAGACGAGCACAAACTCGCCGGGGGCGGCTCCGAAGTTCACGCTACCACCTATCGCAGCGACCTCAACGGGCAGATGCAGGAAGCCCAGCGCAGCACCGCCGAGACGCGCGTGCAGGGAGCGCAGACGCAAACCGAAACCGTGATCGAAACGCCGACGGTCAACGGATCTTTTCAAGCCACCGAGAAGCGCAGCCTCGTTTCCGAAAGCTCTAATGGCGCTACCCACTCGGATGAAACCGTGTACCGGCGATCCGACAATGGCGATTACTACCCGGCACTGCGTCAGGTCACGGAGGAAAAGCAGGAGGGCGACAAGACCTCCACTCACGCCGCTTTCTATGAGCCGGGCCTGAGCGGGGACTTGCAACTTGCCCGGCAGACCGTTAGCGCCGTTACCAAGCGTCCCGACGGATCCGAGGTGACCGAAGTGAATCTGTACGCGCGCTCCATCCCTGGCGTCGTGCAGAGCGGCGGCGCGCCGGAACAGCTTCAGGAGCAGCAGCTTATCAAGCGCGCCAAAGGCCCCGGCGATACCGTGGTTGAAACCGTGAGCATCCGCCGGCCGACTATATCCGATCCGGCGCTCCTGGGAAGTTTGCAGAAACTCTCCGAGACGGTTTGCAAAGGCAAATGCACGGATAAGTAGCCGCAAACGCACCCCCGGCTCACCCCGCTCAGGCGTTCTCCTGCATCACGCCCGAAAACTTGCTACACTGAAATTGCCGTTTGATTGCCCCGCTAACTTGGCTCATTATGCTCCTGCCTGGAACCGCTGCTTTCAAATAGTAAGGAGAGAAACTTGAAGAACATTTTTGTTGGTAACCTCGATTTCGGCGCGACCGAAGATACGATCCGCTCGCTGTTTGAAGCATATGGCACCGTGGAACGGGTGAGTCTGATGACCGACCGCGACACGGGGCGTTCGCGGGGTTTTGCTTTTGTTGAAATGACGGACTCCGAGGAAGCCGACCGTGCGATTACCGCCTTGAACGGTTCAAACGTTGGTGGTCGGGCGCTTAA
>NFUO01000679.1 GCA_002197545.1 Acidobacteria subdivision 2 bacterium RH1 MAG20
GACGCCGCAGAAAAGGCTCGAGGCGATCGAGGCGCTCAACGACGCCGGCGTGCCGGCAGGCGTGATGGCCGCGCCAATCATTCCCGCGATCAACGACGAGGAACTGGAGAAAATCCTGACCCGCGCCTATTCCGCGGGAGCGCGCGAAGGGAGTTATGTCGTGCTGCGGCTGCCGGGCGAATTGCGCGACATGTTCCGCGAATGGCTGCAAGTCCACTACCCCGACCGCCTCAAGCGCGCGGTGTCGCTCATGCAGTCGATGCGCGAGGGCAAGGATTATGAGGCCCAATGGGGCCGGCGCATGGCCGGGTCAGGCCCCTACGCCTGGATGATCGGGCGCCGGTTCGAGATGGCCGCGCGCAGGCTCGGCTACCGCGAGACGTCGCGGGCGCTGCGCACGGACTTGTTTCGTAGGCCGGCTGTCGTCCCAAGCGCGACCAGCGGGCAACTCAGCCTGTTCTGACGCGGGTCCGCCACTCACCGTCCTGTAGGAATTTTTTAGTTTAGGTGCGATTTTTTTGCTTGACTGCGGCGACTCTCGACTCTATCGTATCGAAATACGAAACTAAGATTGCTTGGAAAACCTGATGAACGACAGGCTCTCCGTTGATGGTTTGCTAAAATGAGATACAAAGGAGTGCCGTTGTGGCAGATAATCGAAGCGCAGCGAGCACCCAGCTTTCCGAGTGGGTGCAAGCGGCCCTCAAACACGCGGATATGAAGCAGGCCGATTTATCTCGGGCGCTAATTAAGTCCGGCCTGAGCACGATCGATCGTAGCGCCGTCAACAAGGTGGTTCTCGGTACGAGGAAGCTCTCGGCCGACGAGATGCTGGAGATCGGCCGGATCACGGATTACCCTACTCCTGACCGGCGCATCGGCCGCTCCAGGCAGGATGAACAATCAAGTGGTCACATAATAGAGTCACGCGAAGACCAGAAAAAGACCAATGAACAACGGGAGAGACGCCTGCTGGCATTATTCTCCAAGGTTCTTGAGGCCCACGGGACGACTGCTGCGGTGGCGGAAAGGCTGGCCTCAGCCATCGCAACAGTTGCCGATATGCCTCTAGATCTTCGGGATGGTGAGCTCGATGAGGTCCAGGTACAAAAAGAAGCGCGCCTTTTGGTTGCCCTATTTGGCCC
>NFUO01000068.1 GCA_002197545.1 Acidobacteria subdivision 2 bacterium RH1 MAG20
CGGAATCTGCGAGCAGCCATTCCACACCCGGAGTGCACCAGAACAGAACAAGAATTGGTGTTACGAAACCTAGATCCGATAGCGATGGTATTAAAGAAATCCACGCTCCGAGGGGCAGCGAGCGACCTTCGGCCATCTCTGCGTGTTGCCCCAGGACACTCATTTGAACCACTCACTGTCGGACTGCGGTCTCAGTCTTGAAGGCGGCAGGATGGCTATGAGGCGGCTCGGCAACGGAACGCACAAAGCCAGGACTACCTGATGACAGGGGCGGACAGTGTTCGATTGCCCTGCCTGCCCACCGTCGATTGAAGACGTGGATTGCCAATGGCGTGCCGGTCGCAGCCGCGAGGAACGCTCCGCCAGGATTGAGGTGAAGACCACCACCAATCACAACGAAAAGGAACAGAAACAGGCAAACCACCAACGCGCCTTGTTTAGTCTTTGTGAGCACCGTAACCCTCCCATGCGGCAGGGATTTAGATTGTTTTCAGTTGCACTTGTCGTCTATCACCTACTGGCGAAAGTCTCCGTTGTGTCAGCGCGGACTGCGCTTTGCTGTGCCGCCTCATTTAGCTTCGGCTGACCGACCGGACGGGGCTTTCGCAAATAGTGCGCGTGAGTACAGCCGTTGCAATTGACAGCTTTTGTAGTGGCGCGAACCAGCGCCATGAACTTGTCAGGAATCGCGATCACCTCCCCGGCCAGCGAATAGAATGTGGGCACCACATTGCCGGCTTGGGCCTTATCCTTCCCGCTCAGGTCCAGTTCCAGACGCCCATGAATACCCCGGAAAAGAATCCCGGTCTCCAGTTGCGGCCTCTGTCCGTCGGTCACCGAATTCAGCGAGTGGCGCGTGATCAGGAGTTCGTACGTTCGGCCCTTCCGAAGCATGTCCGCGCGCAGGATGGCAGTAGATATGACGACTGCGTGCAGGCCATTCACTCCGATGGCCTCGACCGGATGCAGATACTCGAGCGGCTGGCCGTCTTCAGCTGCAAAAGTCACATACCGACCTGCATCGCCTGCCGAGCCCCCCGACTCGAGGCCACGTATTACATAGCGTCGCGCCAGTTGCTGGTGTTCCACGCTCACTAGAGAGTGAGCATAGATGCCGCGATCTCTCAGAGTCCTGACTGCGCTCCTCGCCAGGGGCAGTCCCACCGTGCCCGTAAACTTCTCTTTAGCCATGACGGTCGTCCCCTCCTTTATTTATGCAATCCTCCGGACAGGTATCGGCTCCCCAACCGCCGCCCGAATCATTTCTTTGGTGCAGCCCGCCCAGCACAGATAGAACCGGGGATCTGCCACCAAAATTGCGAGGTTGTCGCCGCCACGGTCGCGCCCTGCCTTTTCACACGACGGGCATCGAGTGAAGTGGTTCTTTCCCAGGATTCTTGTCTTGCCCACGTGGTCGAGAATGCAAAACCTCGTCCGACTTCCCCTAGGCTTGTCGCTCATTGGCGCTGCTTCGTGTCGAGGCTTCACGATATTGGCAGGCAGTTCTTTGCCGGCAGTAAACCGGTCGAGTTCATCTTCAGTGACCCTGCGGAGCCGGGTGAGGAATTGCATCTGAGCTTCCAGTGTGTAGTCGGCGCCATAGAACCAGAAACGCCGCTTCGCTCCGCGGTGAATTCCTAGCGGGCCACGGATGGCGTTGCCGAATGCTCCTGCCGCGATCACATCGTGTTTGGGGAAGATCTCGATTCCGTCGACCAAACCTGAGCCCTTCACCGGAACGCCCAGCCGCGAGGCCAGGTCGTGGATATAGAGCCGGCATTTTCTCGCCAGCAGAGGTGCTGCGAGGAATATCCAAAGGTGCCCACCTCGCTTGCTCATCTCCAAGGCGGAATCCACGTGGTCGCCGCTTAGGTGATATTGAAGCTTGATCAGATCTTCCATGGCGTTCCTGTAATCCGCATCGATTGCGACCCACTTGCAGCGTTGGTTGGCTGGGTTAATGGCGTACAGGCCAATCGTGATCTTTCCCTCCATGTGATCGGAGATGGTTTTCTCGTTCAGTTGGAGGGCGGCTCCCGAGCCGCGTTCCGTAGGGCGGTAATAATAATGACGGCCGCTCTGCGGATGCGGCCGGACGGACTGGACCGTGTAGGCGCGGCGATTGACGAACAGATTGACATACTCGTTCACTAAAGCGTGGGCTGCTACCGTTCGTCGCTCCACGATCCACCTCCTTTCCGGTACCTTCCGCTTGGGTGCTGTGTGCTAGATAATTCGGGATTGAATTTCTGTCAAACGGCCGTCAGAAGCCTCTCATCTGCAAACTCCGCCCGCCATCTCGGCCGGTTTGTGCGGTTCCAATAGCCAGCCCGCATCGGCTCTCAATAGAGCGGGACGTTCCACGAGACTGAGGAAGTCGTACTCATGTACCAGCAGGTCAAAGTCGCTCGTGCTGTACCCGCCGTATTGGTCGTCTTCGAAATCAAGCCAGAGCCAAGTTTTCCTTCTGCGGTCCAAGACGTAGAACGCTCCGGACTGTGAGTCGCCGGGGATGGTTAAGAGCAGCAGGACTGCCGTCGGGAACTCCACCCATCGGGCAGCTTGCGCACCCTCGGTAGCTTCGATCAGACTCCTTACGGCCTCTTCTACCGAACATGTAGGGCTGACGTTGAGAATTGGTTCCGCTTTCATGTGACCGAACATAACTGGGCTTCCTTTCTGGAGCGATTTCCGCTCCGTTGCTAGACCAAGCCGCGTACGGCTCGCCTTCACGGGCTCATTACTCACTTGTCTGACATCGGTGGCATGTGGGAGGAGTTAGAGGATTAGATCTTGACCGAGGCGGAAAAAAGTCTCATGAAACCTGAGTCCTCAATAACAAGCGAGAGTGTCCTCAGATCATTCACGGCAGCGGACTTCTAGCGGCATTGCCGGTTTCGCACGTGGCTAAAGGTGGTTTTGTGTAAGCAGATTACTTCAGGGTGGACCGTTACTGAGGAGCAATCAGGAGCGAACTTTACAGATCTTTGAGCGTGAGTGGCATGTCCGCATTTTTCCAGGCTGCCTCAAATTCTCTTCGAACATCCTCAGCGGCATCGTGCTTCTTTTGGGCTTCCAAAGCATTCATAAGGCCAAACAGCGAGCGGGGATTCCGGGGACAATGTTCTAAATCAGCGCGAAACACAGCTTCGGCCCGCTCCGGTCGTCCGCTCAGCAGCAAGGCACTGCCTAACGACTCCCGCACAGGATAA
Source organism: Acidobacteria subdivision 2 bacterium RH1 MAG20 (assembly GCA_002197545.1). Next base: position 3,213 of record NFUO01000068.1, read on the forward strand.
AACCACTCGGGCGGTTCGCCATAGTACAGCTTATCTTCGACTTCTACTGCCTTCTCCCAATACCTGATTGCCGGCGTATGCTCGCCCTTAGCCGCGGCAATCCGAGCGTCCAGGATATTCTCCGCGAGATCAAGAAAGCTTTGGGCTTTGTTGAAATAGAAGCTGAACTCCACATCGGCGGGCGTTTCCTTGCGCGCTGTAGCAAGAATCTGCCGTTCCGCTTCTGCGTTGGCAATTTGGCCCTTGGCGGCAAATGCGGAGCCGCGTGCGAAATGCCAGAATGCATTGGTCATAGCCATACCAGGGTTCGGTGCCGGAAGCGTAAGGACGTCATCCCAACGATGGAAGCGAACGAGCATGAAGATTGGGTAGGGCACATAGGTCTCCGCCATAGGCATGTCATGGAGCATCGAAGCGGCGTGCGTAGCCACTTCGTCGGCGGCTTGTTTGGCGTGTGCGAAATCGCCGGCCATGCTGTAGCTGGCCGCGAGGAAGTGAAGATTGTGACAGTAATACATCATGTCGTACATGCTGCCCGAGGTGTTGCTCTCCCGGAAATAGGCGCGGTCAGCGTCGGCCGCCAGCGCATTGCTGCGGGCCGCTGCAGCGTAATCTCCCACACGCATATAGGTGTGCGCGGGCATGTGCACCAGATGCCCGGCAGCGGGCGCGAGCGTTTCCAAACGCTTTGCGCTGGCTAAGGCCCACTCGGGATGAGGGGACGATTCCGAGGCGTGAACATAATAATGATTCGCCCCAAGGTGATTCGGATCGCGACGCAACACCGATTCCAACACCGCGATGATCTCTTCGGTGCCCTCGGTTGGGCGCCCGTCTAGGGTCCATTGCTTCCAAGGGTGGAGGTCCATCAGACTCTCTGCGTAGAGCGTCGCTGCATCGAGGTCGTCCGGGTAATGCGTCGACAGTTCCCGCATGGCGTTGGCGTAGTCCGCATCGAGCTTTCTCAGGTCGACCTTCGGATCAGACGAGTAGCGCTTGGCGAGAGCTTGAATATAAGCGCGCTCCCGTTCCGTCGCACCCGGCGCGAGTGACAACGCCTTCTGCACGGCTTCGTACGCCGCCTTTTCATGGGGCGGATCGACATCAAGATTGATGCATGGACCCAGCGCTAATGCGACGCCCCAAAACGCCATCGCTGAGTGCGGTTCCAGTTCCGACGCCCGCCGGAAAGATCGAGCGGCTTCCTCGTGGTTGAAACCGAAGACCAACGTGAGGCCTTGATCGAAGAACCGTTGCGCCTCAAGGCTCTTTGTGGAGATCGTGTGGTGATGTTCGCCTAAGCCCGACATCAGGACTGGCGGCTTTGACTGGGCGAACAAGGGACAGACTAGCCCGAGCAACACAACTACCTGCGCGAGGAGTTTCATCTGAATTCCCCAAGCGTTCAAGGCAGGAAACCAAACCTTCCCTAATGCTCAAATCGCTTCAGATGCTTATACCATGTATGCCTGACGAGGCACCGCGTGGATGGTCGGCAATGGGGAAGTTAACTCCGCGGGAGCCACAAACGTGGCGTGAGTCTAATCGCTCCATCAGGAAGATATAGTCAGCCGTTAGGTCATTATTTCTAAAGGGATTCGGCATTTTGCGACACCGCAAAAACACGCCAATGACACCGCAATCACACTCCAATCTTCTCCCAGAGAGTGCCGGTCGTTTGCACTGCCCGCCCCTGAGTCAGAACGGAAGCGAGCGTCATGGAGACGGGGGATCCGTTTCTTCTCACTGGCAGTGCCAACGTTAGCTGAAGAAAATCCTTGAGCAGCCCAAAGTGAACGGCGCGCCTACACCCTGACAGCTTGTCAGCAACGAACCAAAGGAGATCGGAGTTCGGCATCAAGTACAGAAAATGCGTGATTGACGTTTCCTGTTCAATCCGTTGCCGGACATTCAAGTACTGACGTGCTGCTTTGGGTGTGCGCTCATATTCCAGTGCGAACCTATAGTCTTGTCCCGCGAGACGGACCACCACAACCGCGTCGTAATACTTCCAATACCCAGCTGCGGTCAGGTCATTTCGAGACCGGATTTCCGTCTCTGCTGTCCAGTAAACCAGCGTGCCAGTACGCTTCAGTGCCAGATGAATTTCGTTCAAGTCCAGGGAGTGGTGAAGATGGCATTGTCCGTTGCCAGCCTTGAGGTGGTCTGCCGGGCGGGTGTAGCATTCCCCTTTGCCAGCCAACTCTGATGCTCCCGCTTCCGATAGTGTGTAGACAGCTTCGCGGTTGATGAAAGGCAGTTCGTGGCGGATGAGCAGACCATGCTTTACCAGTCGGAGCACGCGGTTGCTGAAGGCATTGCGCGATGAAATGCAATAATCCAGTCTCATGAACTCTAGTAGTTGGCCGTGCGTAACAAAACCGGAATGCAGCACCTCGCGCAGAATGGGGTAATCTCTTGTGGTGCTGAGCGCAATTGACCCTTTCCAATACCGCATGGTCTGAGACTCCATCACTTACTGCAACTAAGCACAAGGCGGGCTCTCCAGGAACACCGCTCTGAAGGTTCGAGCACGAATCGACCGAACTGACCTACAACCCAGCCGTATGCGGGCATCAACAGCATGGCTTCTTGCTGTTGCGCACATTCACTGAAGGAGAGAAGCCATGTGTCTGGCGATCTCCATCCGGCCGTTCCCACCGCCAATACCCCTGTCAGTTCCGGACGTACGACCACAAAGAAGCAGTCGGGCCGCTCACCGGCCGTCAACATGCGGTTGAACAGCAGTTTGTTGTATCCCGTCCACACGGACGGTTCCGCACATTCGAATACACGATTGATCATCCGAGAGGGAAAGTCTGGATTGAACCCGCCAGCCGCGTTGAACCGTGCATAACCACAAATCTGGGGTCGCTGGCGGACGTTGCTATTCACTACAACGCCCGTAGTGTTGTAGTACACAGGTTGAGCGAAGTTGCCGCGGTCGTGCGTCTGCTTTCCCAGCCTATGCCGCCACACACTACCGAAGCCTGTAACCGCCACCAACATACGTCTACGCGCCCTTCAGTCTTCGGTTGTTGTTCCGCTCCGCGTACAATTGCTCTTGCAGATTGTTGATGTGCGTCACCACCTTAGGATCCGCACCCCGCAAATCAGAGGGCCGCTTGGCATCACCCGCTGCGCCGGATTTGTTCGTGAGAGTCTCCAGCCGAATCGACATCTCGGCGAGGATTTCCGCCTTCTTCCGCAACTCTTCCCGTGCCAGGTCCCTCTCCCTTGTCGCCGTGTCCCGCTCACCGGTCACACAAATCAACTCGCCTCGTAACTGTTCCACCTCAGAGCCTGTGGCAGAGGCGGCCTCACCATGTTCCGCCGCCTCAATTACACGGTTGCAGCGTTCAATGTGGGTGTTGTACTTTTCGATTGCTTCTTGAGCGATCCGCCGCGAATAGGCATCCTGGTTGTAGATGTCGGCCATCATCTCCGCCGTGATCCACATCGCCCGGCGATGATCGATCCGCAGCTTGGCGCAGACCACTCCCATTGATAGCAACACCAGGGTGGTGCACAGGCTGTACAAGAAGTACGGGTTCTTGAGTCGAGCTTCAATGAATGCCTGGCGCTCGCGTTCGATCCACCGACCGTAGTCGACATCGTCCGGATTGAACTGCCTTAACACGAACTCGTACCAGGTTTCCTGATGTTGAGATGGAGCGGGAGCAGACGGGGCGGCAGACGGGTGAGGTGATGACCGCGTTTGAGATTGTGCCGTACCAGGGAGACCAACTGTGCTTCCAATTGCCAGTCCTAGTATCAGAGTCCAGAGTGTTGTTAGCCTCCAGTTCACAACCACCCTCCAGCCCGGCGACGACGGCCAACCGCAGCAAGTTCCGGCGTCTTGAATCTGAGATTCGCGCCAGCAGAATCCTCACGTGACTGCCTCAGAGTCGGGTAGATCTGCGGTGTGAACCGTGGCACCCTGACGTCTTCCGGTGCGCGCACATGCAACAGCCCATGCAGCGTGCCGCGTGCGTCGTCCGTCATCAGAATCTCCATTTGGGCCTTGGGAAGATTCTTAATGTGCTCATCGAGCGCTCGGGTCTCCTTGTCCTCGTGCTCGACCGCACTTTCTGTTTGCGTGTATGTCTCGAAGCCGAAGAGTCTCCAACGATGCATCGACACGCTGCGCCGGGCGACGCGGTGCTCCGCCGAAGCGCGGAGGAAATAGCGTGTGGTCTCTTCGTCCCGAGTCCGCAGGATCATCGTCGTGTTGGGCGCAGACGAGACATCCTCCTTGAACCCTCTGTCGACTTGCATGAGTTGCGGCAGGCTTTGCATGGAGAACAGGAAGGCCGTGTTCGTTCCCCGCGCGGTCTGCAGGATTTGAGCAAAGTTGCGATATCCGAACGGCGCAAACTCGTCCAGCACCACGCTGAACATTGGGCGGTTGATGTGCCGCCGGTGCTGCTCGCTCTCGTACCTTTTCCCTATGACCAGTTGCAGGTTTTGCAGGAGCATCTTTCCCAGTGACCGCATGGGCTCGGGGTTCTTATTGATGTTCAAGGAGACAAGCAGGATGAGTTCCTGATCGATCACATCGTCCAGCGACAACAACCGCTCGTACGGACCGGTCAGGACGCTGAGCTGGTCGTCGAGAAATGTCATGCATTCGTTGAGCAGTCCCTGGATCTTCTGCACGCGCTCCCGATCCCCGAGCGACGTGAAGAGGTTCCTGACCGACATCTCGAAATTCAGCCGACGCTGTGTGGGAAGCGACGAGTCCTGGGCGATGCGCTTGCGCGCCTTCTCGACCTGCTCCTTCATGACCCGTTCGTCCATCGCCATGACCAGTACGTCGTAGAAGTTGAATTTCAGGCCGGTGTAGAACAGCACCCGCACGATGTCCGCCAGGTAGTTCAACTGGTGCTTGGCGAAGAACTCCTTCCGCAAATTGAATGACCCAAAAATCATGCTGACTATCGGCATGTACTCGTCGTCGCCGCACTGGAACGGGTTGTAGCGAACGGAGAGATCCGGGCGAGCGGGGTTCAGCAATCTCAACTGATGCAGCCGACCCGCCCGGTGCACGTGCGGCAACAGGTCCTGGAAGAACTCAAGGTCCCCTTTACCGTCGAAAATCACCATCGGCAGCCGATGCGGCTCATCTGGGGAACCAATAACGCGTGCGAGATCCTGCGAGATGATGTTCCGCAATAGCGTTGTCTTGCCAGTGCCGGTCATGCCCAGCACGATCGCTTGCATGACGCGCACGCGGTCAGGCCAGGACCAGGGCTGACCGTGAATGTCATAACCTAGAACAACCGCATTCTGTTGCCAGGCTTCTTTGACGATTCGGTTGTCACGTCTCCGGGATATGACAACGGGAGGATGGGGCCATTCTCCTTGCCGCCGGGAGCGCCGCGTAAACCACAGAACGGCCGTACTTGTGAGGGCGGAGACCATAATAATAAGGTAGGTGGCCAATTCTGCCAGTTGGCGGCTCGTGAGGTGATAACGCTCACGCGCGACGTACCAAACAAACCAGCACGCCGACATCAGGACGACGGCTACTACGATCTCAGCGCTCTCCAGAAGAGGGGGATGGCGGTGGCGGTCGGCGTAGGAATCTCGCATCATAACGCGGCCGCCGCCCGCCCCAGGAAGAGCGTGAGTCCTTGCATCGCAACCAGGGCCATTGCCCAGCGCCACAAACGCAGGAAGGCTCGCCGGTTCTGCAGGAACTCGTTGTCCGTCCAGCGCCTCGGCGGAACGAACATGACAGTCACACGGTAGATGAGAACGAGCAACGCTCCCAGCAACCAGCCCTGCGGCAGGGCGAGGCCAGTCCACTGACCCACGAAGTTGAGTGAACCCTCAGTTGTGGCGAGCAGGCGTGGGTGTCCGCACATCCAGTACACACATGCGCCTTCCAGCGTGACGGCGAGCATCATGGCAAAGAAAAAAACGAAAGCTTCAAGTCTGCGCAGCACGGTTGTATTTCCTAAGCGCTAGTTCCAAAAGTTGAAATAGACAACGGCTCCGACAGCCGCCAACGAGACGATCGCGGAGAGCACGAACCATCGCTGTGCTCTCCGGACCGCATTCGCATCGAAAGGGCTTAGCGGCTCCAGAAGGTGATCCGCTACGGTCGTGCGAAACCCGATGTCGGGCCGTTTCCGGAGGTCATCCCGGAGCATCACGTAAACCTCCTTGGCTGTAAGCTGCTCCGCCACCGCTTAACGCACCAGGAAGGCGGCGATCCGCTCTCGGTCGTCGTCCGCAAATTGAAAACGCAACACCGTTGGCTCCGTGCTCGCTGGTAAGTGCACGGCCACGACACCCACAGATTCCTGTCCCGGTGCAAGATGAGAGGACTGCACCTGGCCTTCGAGAACTGGCACGGGAGTTTCTTGCTTGATCGTCAATCGTGCTGCTTCCTGGTCCCCCAATTGCGAGAGCACTAAGCTGTAGAGGGATTGCGGGTAGCGCGCTCCAGGCAACAAGTACACCCTGGGGGTGGTGACGTCGTAGTCGCGGCTACCCCGGTTGCGAACTGCGTACCGGACCAGGACTCGGCCGTCCGCCTCGTAGAGATCGCGAATGACAACTTCGACTGGTTTTTTCGTGGGCTTGGCTGACTCCAGCCTCACAGGTTTTCCTGCCAGCAACACTTCTGAGGGCGAGGGTTGTACGGGCGCAACGCTGGCGGGTTTTGGTGTCGTGATTGGGACGAACATCTGATCAACCGCGAAGTCCATCGAGACCACCGCACCGGCTGGCTCCAACTCATAGTTCAGGCGTTGCGATGTCGTCCAGATGAATAGATTTGTGGAGACGTCGGGCTCGGTTGGCTGAACAAAGACCTTGTTCTCTCTCCAATCAACTTTGAAGGATTGACTGCCCGTCGCGACTTGAATGATGGGCTCGCGGAGCTCGATCACAGTCAGGTGATTGAGAGCCGTCTTGAGGTGCACGATTTGACTGCCGTCATTCGTTTCACGCTCAATCTTTTGTCCGAATACCGGTATCGTTGCTGTGACCAGCGCCGTAATAATAAGGATGCTCCAGAGGCGTTTCATAAGGTTGCTCCTCTTGCGGTTGTGGCCCAGGGAGGTTTCGAGGTAACCTCCTGGACCGTTGTGTTAGTTGGGTGATCCCGGCAGCGCGACTCTCCCCTTTGGGACTTCGGGTCGCCGCTGGGTTCCGGGAAATGTGACCATCCCGCCCCGTACTTCGCTCCTTCCAGCCTCGATTGGAAACGGACGAACTCGCTCAGCAATAATGGGCGAGCCCTGCGCGTCCCGCTCACGAAAGACCTCACCTTGCCTGGTCACTTGGGCCAGAAAGATCAGGCGTTCGTGCACTTGAGCATCGCCGTTGGTGAAGTGGCTAACCAGGAAGATTCGCCCCTCACGATCGATTTCCACTTCGCCCTCGTGGAGAGTGGGAATCTCCACGCTGACGGGACGACCTCCAGTTCGTGCGGCTATTTGGTCCACGACTTCTTGCGGGAACGCGTAGAACACGATCGACCCTGTTCCGGGTACAAACTCGTGTTCCGGGTCTGGCCGTCTGTCTCGACACACGATTGCGTGCAAGGCAGACAGATAGGCCAACCGCGTTCCATTCTTGCCTTGGGCCCAGACTCGCACTTGATCAATCAAGGCCCTCAGCTCTTCCTTTGAGCGTTGCTCAAAAGCCGAGTAGGCGGCAGAAGCCTGGTTGCGCCGGAACAACAGTTCCTTCCGCGCCTCGGCATCATCCTTCTTTGCCTCGACAGCGGCAGTCGCTTTTTCCAGTTCGTTCCAGAGTTCCCTCCGCCGACTCAGGATCTGAGTCACCACGTTGGCGTAATACTTGTTGATGGTGGAGCACTCCGCGAAGATTTCCGGAGTGAACTCTCCACCTCCGATGAGGCCGCGGAAGTCGCTGAGAGGTGCCACCGCGGCGTCTGAGAAGTACCGGCCCAGCTCTTTGCGCAGAAAGTTGTACAACTTTCCGATCTTGTCGCGTTCGGTGACGGGCAGATGCTCGTCCATATCTGCGATGCGCTGCTTCTGCTTGAGCTTCAGCCAGGGCGCTTTGCTAACTTCATTTCGGACGTTGCGAATGACGTCCTGGTCGGGCTGGGTGCCATGCTTCAACTGGTCAAGCGCGTTCTGAAGTTGGTCCACCAGTTGCCGCGCCAAGTCGTCCCTTCCGTTTGCCAGGCATGATGTCTTCAGATCGGTAATAGAGCCGATCTGATTCCCTCGTGCCTGCATCGCAACCTGTGGCAGATTCCACCAGGGACTTGGCGGCTTCGGAGCTTTGTTCTTTTGGGCCGAGTGCTGGTCCCGGTACAGGATCCGGTCTCGGACAAATCGCGGAAACTTGTCTCCTTCCACCACGCATACTTGGTCGAAGTCGAAGTCGCCGCCGTTGCGTGCAGCCGCTTCTGAATGCAAGGTCAATGTGCCTTTCAGTCGCAGTTGCTGATCCACCACCACCGCGGCTTGCTCGTCTGACATCCGGCAGCCGCGCTTCTCGAGATCCGCAGCAAGCAGGCTGAGGACCTCGTCGACGGAGAGGTTTTCGAAGGGCAGCAGATCCTCCTTCATGCGGATTGGATAGCGAACGATCAGACCGTGGCGGGATGGAACAGAAGCAATGCCGCGGTCCTTCGGAATCCAGTCCGAACTACAGAACACCTGTCCGCGGTCGAGCACGAGGTAGCCATCGTCTGCCAGCGCAAAGCCGGGAAGACGAAAGCCGCCGCTCGTGCAGAGGCGGTACGCCCATCGAGCCAGTACTTTCTGCAGGTGATGGTTCACGAACGGATGCTTGAGCATGTAACCCGTTCCATCGGCAACAAGTGCACCATCGGCGACGGTGTATTCGCTGCTGGTGTATTCGGGATCAGCGTCTTCGCCGACATCGAGCACACTCTGAGCTTCCTGCGTGCCGAGCAGTTCGAATAGCTCCGTGAAGTTGTTTTCCTCCCAGGCCTTCCGCAGCCTCTCGATCTGCCTGAGAGCGTGTGGCTTGATCTCAAGCTCAATGGAGTCGTCGGGTGCGTGTTCGACCAAGGTATAGCTCGATTGGAATTCGAGATCACGAGAAACATCACGAATGCCGATCAACACGGGCCCACGGAAAGCGTGAGCCTGCCGATCTCCGAGGATTGACCTGATCGTCCGTACCACTCCTCCTTGGTATTTGGGTTTGACTGACGATTTCGGCAGGATGATGTCGGCCTCGAGTTTCTCGGCGAGCTCATCTGCCATGATCTTGAAGGAGCCTTTCGCCTGTGCTTTGTCGAACGCTAAGCGAAACTGATAGAAGCGATGGCCACGCAGAACCTTGTGGTCGATTTTCGAACGTGCGCGCTCAGCGAGTGTCGCTTGTTCTTCTCGGTTCAGTTGGCGATCCTCGTGCTCACCAGGACAATGTTTCCGGTTCGCCAAGAGCTTCTGCATCTCCTGAGCGACAAGGTCGTCCCGGTGCTTTGCTTGGAGCCTCTTGAACAATGACTGCGAGATCCATCCCCGACAGTCGTTGGTGCCAAGCTGACGATCCTCCACGACCAGCAATCGGCAGTCCGGCACCTCGATCATCACCTTGCACGAGGACACCAGAATCCCGAAGTAGGTCATGGCCGCCTGCGGCGAAAAGCGAAACCTCTCCGCCAGCCGTTTCTCGTATCTGGACTCAACGGCGTAGAACTTTCCTTTCTTCGCACTGCCGCTAGCTCCAACCAGGCTGTAACGAACCCCATCGAATTCCACCCGGGTGAGAGCCTGCTCCACGATCGCTTGCTCACAGGCATCCAGGGGCTCCGTGGGCACGTCCACCGTGGCCACGCGGATACCTGGATAGAATCCCTGCAGCAGAGTGTTCGTGAGCTGCTCTTCTCGGGCTAGTTTCATGGTTTTCCTCGACAAATGACCGTCGCGATCAAGTTCGAGCGCGAAGATCGGCATCGTGCTGTACTCCATAACGTTTGGCATCTCTGATCTCCTTATCTGTATTTGTCGGGCAAAAGACAGAAGAAGGAGCGGCTCGCGCTCATCTCCTCGCTGCCTATTGCCGAAAACGGTGAAAAAAGGTTTCGGCCAAGCAGCGAAGCGCCAGGCCTGCACGAGTTGTTTGTTGTTAGACCATCGTTCCCGCTACGGAACGCGAGGTTCTGACTGTTCGCGGACGCCGGCGATTGTTGAAAGCTTGTTTCAGCTCGCTACAAAGCCGCCGAAGACTGCGCAGTTTGAACCAGCACCACTCTCCCCATGCCCACAGCCCACAGAGCAGGCCGATCGCGAGGAGGGCAACTGTTGCCGCCACCACAACATCAACGCTGTTGAGGGGCGCATATTGAAGGTACGTGCGAATCTCATCGAAGAGTTGATACGCGACAATGAGCCCGACGACTTTAGCTACGGCGAAGAGCCACGGCTTGAAGTGTGTCAGGAACCGTTGCTTCACCATTTCTTTTCCTCCTTTTCTGTCTGGAACCAGCACAGACAGGAGGGCGCTTGCGCGGCTCTCTTCGCTGTCCTGGTCGAAAACGTTTCAGGTTCCCGGCCAGGTTCGCGAAAGAACCGGACCAGCACTCATCCACAATCAGCTTGTGGATCGCTCACTACAGACCAACGTCTGTGATGAAACCGTGTGCTATGAATGCCAAGAACTACTCCCGATCCCTCACCCGGCCCCTTTCCTTGTGACCGGTTCCCGCTTCAGTTCAGGATTCTTGCCGGCAAAATCTGCCACAGGGCGCCACTCATGCAGGCTGTAATAGGTCACGCCCAGTTTTAAGGCCTCAACCCGAGCTTCACCCTCGTTCGAAAACTCCCGGCCCAGTTCGGGAGCGTGGCTAGCGCCCGACTTAGGCAAGAAGAAGCGCGAGATCGGAAGA
>NFUO01000680.1 GCA_002197545.1 Acidobacteria subdivision 2 bacterium RH1 MAG20
AAAGACAGATTCACCTTTGGCGACAAATCCGTCGAATTCGACCTCCTGGAGCTGCGAGTGCGCGGCCAGGTGTTTCCGCTAACGCTGATGGAAGCCAATGTTCTCCGCTACCTGATCCGGCACGAGGGCAAGCCGGTATCGCGCAAGAAGATGCTGGAGGAGGTGTGGGGCCTTCACGAAGACACCGACACGCGCGCCATCGATAATTTCATCGTGCGCCTGCGCCGCTACATCGAAGACGACCCCACGCGGCCGCGGCACCTGATCACCGTTCGCGGCGTAGGCTATCGATTCCTGGCGTCTCCGGGTGACGGAACTCCGCCAACGGAGACATGAGGACCGTACCTGGCCACCAGATCCAGCAGCTCTCGAGCGCGAATCGGTTTAGACATATAGTCGTCCATGCCGGCGGCGAGACACCTCTCCCGGTCGGTGTTCATGGCATGCGCCGTCATAGCGACGCGCCTCCTTGCCATTGCCGGCCACAACGACAGCGTGTCCGTCTTTCTCCACAATGCCGAGCGCGACGCGCTGGTTCACCAGCTTATCCTCCGCCAGGAGAATGCGCAATTTTGAGCCCCCGGACGCCCGGCGGACTGGTTTTGTCAGATGCACCGAAATCCCCAGTCAACCATCGCTTCCCGGGCTTTATCCAACCCACATAGCAGCTCGACCATTCGCAACCTTCTGGCCGGCAGAGACGGCGACGCCCGCTACGGGGTTTTACGTATCGCCTTCGGCCTGGTCATGCTAGCCGACGTTAGCCATCTCTATGCGCACTGGGACCTCTTTCTTCCGACCGCGCTTTGGCCGTGGTTCCCCGTGGGCCCGGTGTGCCTGATCTGGCTTGCCGCTCTGGGTGGCCTGATATTTGGTTTTCGAACCGCAGTGGTTTTGAACTGGATCTGCTGCGCAGTCATGCTCGGGATCGTCGCTCCCAATGAAGGGTTTCAGCAGGCCGCCGGTGACTCCGTGGCCATCGGAATCGCATTTCTGTTGCTGGTTCTGCCGAGACTTGAAGCCACGGCGGGCCGGGGGCTTCGGCGTCTCCGCTCCCATGACCTTCCCTAGCGCCGGCATTCTGTTACACCTCGGGATCGCTATCGTGTACCCCATCCCGATTTTCGTCGGCGTGAGCCA
>NFUO01000681.1 GCA_002197545.1 Acidobacteria subdivision 2 bacterium RH1 MAG20
AGTAGCCGGCAACCGCCGCCCCGAGCGCAGCGCCCGCCAACACCGAAGCGACGGCAACCTCGGTTTCAAAGGGTGTCAAGCGGAACTGTGGTCGCACAAACAGAATTGCACCCGAAATCACTGCGGTGTCATATCCAAACAGCAGGCCGCCCACTGCAGCGGCCATGGCAATCAGCAGCCCATATCGTGCCGCATAGTGGTGGGTGACGGGAACAGCAACTTGTATTCGGGGATCAACGGGCCTGATCATCTGCGCTCACGACCTTCCGGCCAGGCGGTGACGGACTGCATCCCTATCCATCGCTTATTGATTTCCATGTTGAACGCCACCCTCCCCAGGTTCGCCTGATGGCCAGCCCTGAGCAGAACACGCAGGTCACACCGCTCTTCAAGCTGTGGGCTTCTCTGCCCTCGCAACCCTCAGTGATTGGGCTCAATCTTCAGCACGTGAAGCCCGCCACCCGGCGTCTTGTCCCGCCGCACGCTGCAACGCAAGGCCGCCAAGTCTTTTTCGTCGTAAGTTTGGGCCTCGCTGCCAGGCCACAGATCGGTCACTCGGTAACGTCCCCGACCTGCCAAGCCAATCTCCTGAAGGGGGATTCGCAGCTTAAGGTCGGCGTCTTGGCTCGTGTTGAGGTTCGCAGCAATGACTATTGCACTCTCGTTGTCCCACCGAACGTAGGGGACCGGCACCTTCATGCCCCCTTCGAACGCCACTGCCAATAAATTCGGTTTTTCCTTTTCAGGGCGCATCGAAAAGACACCTGTTTCCCGCTTACGGATGGTGATCATTTTCTTTACGTCTTCGAGCATTGCACGGTGTTCAGGCTCATTAAGTTCGTCCCAGTTGAGCATGCATCCGTAAAGCCAACGTCCCTTGCCGGGGTCCTTGCCGCCGTACAGGTGCGGGGACTGCCAAGGCAGCGGTCTGAACGTAGCGTTAAATTCTTCTCCGGAAAAAAAGATGGGGATCGCAGGTGCGAATAGACAAGAGTAACCGAATAGAGAGCGGCTTCCCTGGGCAGTGTATGGACTCTTGTCCAGTGGAAACCCTTCCCACCCCTGGTCGTGACAACTCAGTTGGATCTCCGGCCAGCCGTGCCCGAGCGTCGCAAGGTAAAGCTTGAGAGACGGCGGTTCTCCTTCAACGGCCAACAAGGGCGACCCCTCCCCGACGATGTAAAGTTGCCAGAACCCAGAAATGTCGTCGTGAACGGTGATGTTTTCGATGGGTCGCGAGGCCACGTTCTCGACCGTGAGCTGAAGGTCGGGGATCCCGTCGGGAATAGCCTGGGCGTACCAGGACCGGTCATTTCTCCTGCGGGATGCCTTGTCAGAGGTCAGGCCATCAAGGTGAACCCGTAAGGGCCCTTGCCCGTCGGTGCTGCCCTCGACCCTGCTCCCATCATCAGCGTAGGTGATCACGACTCGATAGTGTCCCGCCCGGCCGTATCTTCGGTCGTAGAACCCGGGTATGTCTTGAGCCATGACTTCGTTCAGAACCCCGGAGTCGTCGAGCATTACGCTGTCCCGCTGGTTGAAATCAGTAACACCCGGAATAGCTGAATTCCATTCCTCAAAGATTAGGATGGGATGCCCGGCGGGGGCGTTCTGTCGAATCCTCTCCCACAGGTCCGGTCGGTAGAGGTCCACGTCCAGGCGGAAACCATCTACGTTGTACTTTCTCACGCAATCGCTCCAGATCTTCACCCACCAGTCGTCAAGATCGGTGTGCCCTCCGAACCAGTCATAGTCCGCCATGCGCCAGTGGCTGCCTCGAAACCAGCTCGGATGCTTCTTGACTAGTGGACTGTAATTCATAACACCGTGCGTCTTGATGTCCAGAAAGATCTTGATGCCGCGCCGATGGGCTTCATCAATCAGCGTCTTGAACTGTTCCTCGGTACCCAGTGTGGGATCGAACTTGTCCGGTTCGATAACCGCATAACGGCACCACATGTTATAAAAGAAGCGCTGGCAGTCCTGCAACGAAGGCGGATCCATCCATATGCCCGTAATGCCCAATTCCTGAAGGTAGGGCAGCTTGGCCGTCATACTTCCGAATGTACCGCTCCCAGGACCGTTGGGCGACGTGAACCCTTGCGTCGTCCCGAATTCGTACATGATGAGGTCTTTCGTCCAGCACGGGGAAGGAGGCTGGTCGTTGGCCGTCGTTCCCGGAATGGCTTCAGCTTTGGGGGCACCCGAGGCGAGCGTCTTTAACGGCGTTGCCAATAGGCCCAGACCCCCGCCCACACCGGTCTTGAGAAACTGCCTCCGCATCGGGTCTATGGAGCCCGCCTTGCCTTTGATCATCAGAATCCCTCCTGAGCCGGATGCCAGACGATGGCAAATCTCAGCTCCGTTCGCTGTTAGCCATGTGGCCCGTTCGCCGCTCTGTCCTCCGAAGATATGCAAGTGCCCAGTCTTAATCTGCGCCTCAGCCACCATCAAGATCCCGTCTTGAAAAAGGTATCAGCGATAGCTAGGCACTGGCTTCCCCTCGATTTTGAGAATCGATTCCTGGGCGGTATAGCCAACTCGAAGCATCCTGCTTGCCTGCTGGAGCGCGGGCAGAGCTTCCTTGGCGTTCGGACCAATATCTCCAAGCGCGGCCGCGACACTACGCAGGACAAAAACCTGCTCCCCATGGGCTAGCAGGCGATTCGCAAGGGGCTGGACTGCCGCCCGTGCTGCGGGGCCAACACTCCCCAGGGCGTCGGCGGCCGGGGCACGTACGTAATCAGCAGAATCGTTCAGGGCACGGACCAGATCCGCAACAGCCGGCGCAGCGCCTGGCCCTATCTCGCGCAGCGCCACGGCGGCCAGGCAACGCACGCGCGGGTTCGCATCGGAGAGAGTCTGTGCCAACGCGGCAACGGCGGCCACCCCGCGCGGCCCCACTTGCGAAAGAGCCCAAGCAGCAGCGCGCGACTCCGGGTCGGGGTCTGAAAGGGCGACGATAAGCTGCGGGACCGCGAGGGTCGCCTCAGCCCCGAAATCACCGATAGCTCGAATCGCATCCGGGCGCGCCGGCGCCGGTGCAGTCGCTAATCTCGCCAGGTAGAACGATAGCGGTCTACCGCGATAAAGGATGCCAACATCCCCATTCGCCATCCGGGAAGAATTGGCACTCTCCGCTGCATTTCGAGATTGTTCCTTAAAGTTGAGAAGCCTCTCCAAGACAACGTCGTCGATTCCCAAATTGTATCCGGTCGAGAGTTGATCTTTTCCAACGCAGGTAAACGTGAGCGTGTGGCGTCCCTTGCTGAGGTCGAACCAACCGAAGCGTCGGTCTTCAGCAACATAAACCTCCGCTGCGTAGTTGTGTATAATTTCCGCTTCTGGAGGAGCCACATCAGAAGACGCCCAGGTTTGCTTGGTTGAGTTGGTAAGTTTGCCATCGAGAGTGACGATGTAGTCTCCGTAGTCGGGGGCTTCGGCGACCTGAGCGAGCACTTCATAACGGCCGTCCTCAGGCACGTCAATGGGTACGGTCATTCGAGCTCCCGCGCTTTGCGCTTCAAAGAAGAGCAGGTCCTTCGACCAGAAGACTTCTCTTTGGACTGACGCTGTACCCTTTTCTGTCGTGACGCTTCCGATCGAGTTCTCGACTTCGATCTGTTCGGCGTTGCCTAAAGGGAGTCGAGCTTCCCCATAGGGCGGTTCGGACAAACCTTCATTCACGCCCTTCTGATACCAATATGCGACGCTCGAGAAGAAATCCGGACGTTCTTCAAAGCCGGAGCGAACAGTGCCGTCGGCATTGTAGGTCCAACCATAGTGCTCAATCTCGGCTCGAAGCGATGTGGTGAAGGGAATAGGGTCCGGGACGTGCCAGCGGTAGCCGGTGAGCCGCGCGCCCACACCTTCACCTTCGGCGACAGAGATGCCTGTCCAAGCTCCGTCTGAGACACGCATATCCCAGGCGTCGTTGAAATAATCCTCGGTGCCTGTACCTTCGATCCGGGTCTTTTTTTCTCCATCAACATAAAACAGATCGTCACCCTCGCCAAACCAGCCAACTTGTGTCTGGATGACATTCAGCACTGTACCCACGTAGTGGCCCGCTCCCCGGATGTCCAGGAATTCGTAGTTCCTCCCGTGTACGGCTGGGCGCTCTTGTCTGTAGTAGGCGTGGAAATATTCGGTGCTTGGAGGCAGCGATGCATACTTCCGCCAATCGACATGATAATAAAAGCTGGTGACGAACCGATTGCCTTCGTTAGTCACCGTGATTCGACATGAGTGGTGGAACGGCATCGGCCAGTAGCTGTTACGAGCGCGACCAAAAGAGCTGTTGCGCACCATCAACGAATTGACATTCCGCTCATAACCATGGCCCACGGCGAAGAAATCGCCCAGAGGCGTGTCAACACTGGGAGTTTTGTGCCCGTCATAGTAGGCGCGGAGCCGAAGGAGACGTGGCCAAGCGTATTCGTTGTCGGCCACCGTGATCCAGATGTGCGTCACCATGCCAGGCCCGTTGACGTCAGCCATAACAAGAGTTTCCCCTGGCATGATACGTTTGCTGTCATCATTGCTGCCGGAAAAACGGTTGTTACTCGAGACGCGATAGGCGGAGTAGTTTTGCTGGCGCGCAATGTTCGGCATGTCTGAAGTGTCCAACCCAGGAACCTGCCCCCAAGCGGCGGTCATGAAGAATGTAAACGCAATGATTAATGGCTTTATGCCGGTTCTTACAGCTCGGAAAATGGCTTGAAAAAACATCATATGAGAGTGGGACAGCGCATGCGATTTCCGGAATGAGGATGCGCGCGACCCTTGCAGCCATCGCTTATTGATTTCCATGTTGAACGCCACCCTCCCCAGGTTCGCCTGATGGCCAG
>NFUO01000682.1 GCA_002197545.1 Acidobacteria subdivision 2 bacterium RH1 MAG20
ACCCTTGGTCTTTGGCAGAGCGTTCTTGTGGTTCGTGCAGAAAAGGATGTTGAACGTCAGCTCTCGCTGCACGACGGCGCCACCTTTGTATTCAATCGGCTGCCATGGGTCCGTGATGTAGCTTTTGAGCGTTTCCCACACACTCGCCTTGTCCTGCGTGACTTTGACCTCGTTGAACGCGATGAACAGCTTCCCGTACAGGTAGGAATTGAATCGGCCATCGATTTGGCTGGCCCGCGCGCTATGGGTGTAAGGGCGACCGATGGCCTGGGCCATGACATCGACGATCACGTTTTTGCCGTTGCCTTCCACGCCTTGCAGCAACGGCGCCCACCTGGATTTGACTCCGGGATACTGGATACAGGCCGCAAGATAAGCGAGGAGGATATCCGCATCATTGCCGTTCGGCAGTATCTTGCGGATATGATCGACGAACCGCGAGGCGTCGCCCGCGGTCTGTTTGATCGTCAGCGCCACGAACGTGTTGACCGCGGTTCTACCTTGCTCATCGGTGCGCACGTGGCCCGGCGGGTCACTCGGGCTGAAGTAGGTTGCTTCGACACGGGGAAATTTGACGAGCTGCGATTCGATGAAGGCTTCCCACGCTGACTCCGTAGTCTTTTGGCCACTAGAGTCCAACACGTAAAGGCCGCTGAAGCGCACGTCGAAGCGCTTTTGATCCAACGCCTCGGTTCGGCCCGGCACAACGATGGCGTAGAGGTCCTCGACGTAATAACAGCCGGCGAATAGTTCGCGCTGTTGATGCGGCAGAATCAACGAGCTTGCCTTGATGGCAGCTATTGATGCCCGCTGCTGTTCCTTCTGCTGCGCCTCTACTTCTTTCGCGGCCTGCTCCGTGATGTAAAGCGCTGCTTCGGCCTGACTCAACTTGATCGCGGCGGGGCCTGGGTTATTCTGCGGGGTCTTTTCGGCTTTCGCCGCTGCCTTCGCGAGTTTGACGGCCGCCCTCGCCTCAGCGACCGTGGGCTGTGGTTTGAGCATGAGGCCGGCCTGGATGAGCTGC
>NFUO01000683.1 GCA_002197545.1 Acidobacteria subdivision 2 bacterium RH1 MAG20
AATAAACGTGCTTGCATGCCTCAACACTGCCGCGAAGAGCAACCATAGTCAAGACTTATGTCCCTTTATTTATGTCCGTCCATATAGCGTGAAGACCACATGCACGTACTGCGTCGGAAGAAGTTCCCTGCGGCGCTTCTCGAGCCAACGTTCGCGAGCGCCCGCCTGACACTTCGGGCAGTGCCGATTTCTACAGGAGTTGTAGGAGATGGCGCGATGTCCGCAGCGGGTGCATTGATCGAGATGGCCGCCGAGCGCGGCGGTACGACACTGCGCAATGGCCAGCAGCACTTTGACATGCTTCCAGGTGATCCACTTACGGCTTCGTTCGATGAATGCGTCTCCCGCAGCGCGGACCAGATCGGCCACCTCGAGGGGTGGCCGGTCCATCTACCCGTCCTGTGGTGGCCGGTCTTTTAGCTCCAGTGAGTCCAGAGGACTCGCAGTCGCACTGAGGTGACGCTCAGAGAGATGGAGGTAGATGGTGGTTTCTTCCAGATCGCGATGCCCTAGCAACATCTGGATGGTTCGCAGATCGGCGCCTGTTTCAAGTAGGTGTGTGGCGAAGCAGTGCCTCAGCGTATGTGGGTGCACGTCTTTCTGGAGGCCCGCTCGCTGGGCGGCTTTCTTGCAAGCGTTCCAGACCACCTTGGTGTCGATCGGCGTAGCACCGGTATGCCAGCGGTTGCCTGGAAACAGCCATGTGCTTGGCTTGTGCTCTAATCCGCGCCAGTGCTCACGCAGTGCCTCGAGCAGTTTTGGGCTGAGCATCACATCCCGGTCTTTGCGTCCCTTGCCGCCCCGGACGTGAATTACCATGCGTTGGCTATCGATGTCGCTGACTTTCAGGTGTGTCAATTCAGCGCGTCGCACTCCGGTGGCGTAGAGCGTCATCAATAGATTGCGATGATAGGGAGTCAGAGCTGCGTCGATGAGTCGCGCGACTTCTTCCCGGCTGAGGATCGAAGGAAGGTGAAATGCTCTTTTCGGATAAGGCGTCTCGGCGATGCTCCAGGTTTTCTTGAGAGTTTTGATGTAGAAGAATCGCAGAGCTGCCAATCGTTGCGTAACCGTGCCCGCCGACAACTTGCGCTTCTTGAACAGCTCGGCCTGATATTCACGAATGTGTTCCGGGCCCAAACAATCTGGAGAACGCTTGAATCGTCTTGAGAAATCTTCGACTGTGCGAATGTAACAGCGTGTGGTAGCCTCAGAATAATTACGACGCTGGAGTTCTTCCAGCATCATTTTGCGAAGTCGGGTCATGGGGAGACCTCCTTATGACCCGACAACCTATCGCAAGGCGCTACCTAACCAACATCTCCAGCGTTCGCAGACACCCCACGCGAAGCGTCCGCCGCACGGCGGCTTCGTTCAAGTCGCGTTATCGGAAACTACGCCCCCCAAATCAATCTGAGTCACTACCGAAAAGCTAGACATGCACTACAACCAGCGTTTTTTTAGACCACGACTATGCGACACAGCCCGTTCCGTTCCACTCTTCCCGCTCCCGCTTTCAAACTGCATGACTTCCGAACAGTCAACCGCCGCTATGGACTTCGTTTTGGACAAACCATGCAGCCCCAGCGAGCCGACATCACTTTCGCTCCCAAAGCTCTTGGAACATCCTGACCGTCGCCGGACCGTGCCCGGCGTAATGATTGTTGGCGTAGGCGAAGATGGTCACGCCGCGCTTCCTAATCTGGCGGCAGTAGTCAACCCAAGTCGCGAGTTGACTGCTGCGGTCAACGACGACGTTGTCCCAAGTCTTTGTGACCTCCTCGATTCCCTTGCGGTCGCCGAGCCAGCGGATGTATGTCCAGTCGGCGGTGATTGGGTCGAACTTGAACTCGCTTGGGTGCGGCATCCAGCTTTGGTCTTGGAGGACCAGCGCGACGCGGTGCTCGCGCAGCAAATCGGCGAGCCGGGCGTCCAGCCAGTTCTTATTCCGAATCTCGATGGCGAACTTGCGGTCCTTGGGAAGCCTGTTGAGGAACGCTTTCAGGCGGACAAGAAACTGTGCGCCGCTGGTGAACACGCTGCGGTTGAAATACGGGAACTGAAACACCATTGGCCCGAGCTTCTCGCCAAGCAAGTCCATCGTTTCCACGAACTGCTTCAACTCGTCACCGCAGTCCACGAGCACCTTTTCGTGCGTGATGACCTGCGGCACTTTGGCGGCGAAGATGAATCCCTTGGGCGTCTTCGCGTTCCAGCCACGCACAGTGGACGACGACGGGATGCGGTAGAACGTGCTGTCCACCTCGACGGTATCGAAATGCTGGGCGTAGTAGCTCAGATAATCGGCAGACTTGAGGCCATCGGGATAGAACGTGCCCGGCCATCCGGCAGCGGTGAAAGCGGACGTGCCGAGGTGCATTCCTGGAGGCATGGTCCTTGCGATTCTACTCCATCGCCGCGGCAAACCTGGGTTCCTCCCGCCGCCCGCCACCACCTGTGGCTGGCAAGGCTCGATGCTGTCGTACCACGAACATATTGATGTGCTGGTGGTATACTATAGGGGTATGGAACGGACAGCCCTCTGGTTGAAGGAAGAACAACTCAAGAAGCTACGGACGCTGTCCGAAAAGACGGGCGCTCCGGTCGCGGAACTCATCCGGCGTGCCATCGACAAGTATCTTCAGGAGAGAGCAAAGGAACTGAAGTAAGCGGGACGCCACGGTGCTATCAACACCGCGACGCCCCTGACCAAGCAACCTAAGAAGGAGGCTGCATGGCTACACGGATTCTATCAGCGGTCCGTCCCCTCGCATTCAAGGTTCTGTTCGTTCTTGCAATCTCAACAGTAGTCGTCGGCGTCATCCTGTTCATCCGTTCGGTGCGGAGGCACCGATGACCCGCTTCTGCACTCGTTGCCACCAAATCATCGGCGAGAAGTGCGTCCGCTGCGGGGCGGAGGCAACCCCGCTGAAAGCCAACTCAAACGGCCACGCAATCGCTGGAACTGAGTTCGATTGTCCCGCCTGCGGCCATCATTTCAACCAAGGCGACGGCGGCGAGACAGGCGGCATGTGCGAGCCGTGCTTCGACGCCGAGCTGCGGAAAGCGCGCGAGCAGGCGACGAAAACCCAAAAACACTAAGGAGGAATTTCCATGAGCAATGAAAGCGACAGGTCGGGAATGGGCGGCGGCAAGCGAAACGAACACACGCCTGCGGCTCAGATTTGGATTGGCGACGGGAAAATCGTCACCCTGCAAACCAACGGCCCGATTTCCATGTATAGCGAACGCAGCCTCAAGGACGGGTCCGTCAAGACCCAGACGTTCATCAAGACAACCCGGTAAGCCCGTGCGTTTTGCAAAGGGGGCTGGCAGCCAGAGAGGAGGAGCCTTCATGGACGGTCAGTTGGAATCTCTCGTCGCTCTCGACGATTGGAACGTCGCGTTGCAGCGCATCCGCGACGTGGTGGCTGCCGCCGAGACCTACACCTCCGCTGCCTTCCGGGAATCCGTTCGACCTCTCTGGCGAGACTCCCGCGAGGCGCAGGCAAGACTTCTCTCTGCTCTCGACACGCTGGAGAGAGAAACCTCGAAGGCAAGGAACCCGGTCGAAATCGAGGACGAAAGCGGCTGCGTCGTGGGGTGGCAAGAGACCCTCAAGAACGGAAAGCGGGCCGCCCGTGTTTCCGTGGTC
>NFUO01000684.1 GCA_002197545.1 Acidobacteria subdivision 2 bacterium RH1 MAG20
GCAGCTCACTAAGCGGCGCGTCATCGGCAGCAGGCGAGAGCGCAAGAGGCAGCCGAGCGAAAGCCGCCGCCTGCAACAGCCACGAGCTCCCATGATGGCTCTTATGATCTCGCGCAAGTCCAGCAAGCCGCGAATCCGTGAGCCATTGAAGGTAGGCTGCAAACCAGCTCTGCAACGCATCGACATCAGCCTTGGTAAGCGCCTCAGAACTCGCCAGAAAAGGGATAGTCTGCGTCACCTCAGCCAGATGAACAGTCTCCAAAACACCCTCAAAGCGACCCTCTTTTACTGGAGGAATCGTCTGCGCATAGCGAAGACTAGGCGTCATGCTAGTGGCGGAATCGACAAACCACGCACGCAGATGCTGAACGGCATGTTCCGCATATCGCCCCTCCTTGGTCAGCACGAAAGCCGCCACAAGCGCAGGAACCTGAATGCAAAAGTTGAGCAAAGCATCGCGATGACCCGTGAAAGTAGCCGGATTGGGCGCTCCACTGCGTTGAAGATATGGGCCGTCCGGCTTGGCAGGATCGGGCCAGTAATCATCGGCCTCAGAGTAAAAATCGTGCGCACCGCCAGGGCTGCGGTTACAGGGCAACGCAGTGATCGGAGCCGGAGCACTGCCCAGATAACTTTGCGCCGCCTGAAGAATACGGTCATGGTCGATGGCAGCGACGTTGGGTCGAGCAGTAGATGTCGGCGGATGCTGCGATTGGGCCAGCAGAAGACGTGGCGTAAAGAGGAGTGCACCGGCTTGTGAACAGAATGCTCTGCGGCTTGTAGGCATGGCGCAGCCTCTTTTGCGGAAGGGTATCACGAAGCAGTGAATACGAGAGATCGTGCGGTCGCCGCTTGGAGCGTGCGCGTTTTAAACGATAGGATTGGGTGGGGAACTAATGTCTATTCGAGCTGCTTTTTTTGGTGTACTTTGTGTTTCTTCTTTTTGTTCACTGTCCTTTGCTGCCGGGCGCAAAGTGCAGGTCTGCGTACAGGATGAGCGCGCAGATGCGATTGCTGGCGCGCAGGTACAGGTGCAGACCCATCCTGTGCAGCAGGCATTAAGCGATGCAGGCGGATGTGCGTCGGTAACGGTGGAACCTGGCACGCGAGTACAGATCACCCACGCAGGTTTTGCCACCGTAGTTGAACTCATCGGGAACCAATCGCAATTGACCGTCGTCATGCGCGTAGCGGGAGCTTCCGAAAGAGTAGAGGTAACCGCAGCACGAACCTCCCTGGCTTTCGATGCCAGTGCAAGCAGTGTGCGAACTATGACCGGCCAGCAGCTTCAGGAAGCGCCCGGCTTTACCCTGGATGACCAGCTTCGACAGGTCGCCGGATTCCAACTCTTTCGCAGAACCAGCTCATGGGTCTCGAATCCAACGACACAGGGAACATCGCTGCGCGGCCTGGGTTCCACAGCCGTAAGCCGAACTCTCGTCCTGAGCGATCAGGTTCCGTTGAATGATGCCTTCGGCGGCTGGATTCACTGGAATGAAATCCCTCAGTTAGCCGTGCGCGATGTCGAGCTCATGCGTGGCGGCGCATCCGACCTCTACGGCTCCAGCGCCATCGGCGGAGTCATCGACGTCATCCCGGTCATCCCGCAGCGCTTCGGTTACGCGGCCGACGTCTCCGGCGCCAGTGAAGGCACCTCGTCCGTAAACAGTTTGCTTACCGGCGGCAGCCATGGATGGAACGGGCTTGGCGCAGCCACTATCTTTCAGACAGACGGATATATCCTCACGGCCCCCGCCGTACGCGGACCAATCGATGTAGCCTCCAACGTCCACTACCAAAGCGGCCGCATCGAGGCGCGTCGCGATCTCGCCAACGATGGCGGAGTGTTTCTGCGCGGCAACCTCCTCAATGAAGCGCGTGGCAATGGAACGCCTTTGCAGACCAACGCCACACGGCTATGGAGATACGCCGCCGGAGCGAACTGGTCTCCAGCCGATGCCGGAAGGTTTCTGCTGCGGCTCTATAGATCCGATCAAAACTACCGGCAGAGTTTCTCTTCGATTGCTGCCGATCGGGCTTCCGAAAAGTTGACGAACCTGCAAGGTGTCCCGACGCAGCAACTCGGTGGAACCGTGCAATGGGCGCGCGGCTATGGCAAGTTCACTCTGGTAGCAGGCAGCGATGTGCTCGACACCCGCGCCACCGACAACGAGACCTCCGTGAAGAGCGGTGTCAATCAGCCAACCGTAAGCACCAGCGCTCGACAGCGCGACGCAGGTGTCTATGGCGAGGTCCTGTGGCAACCATCCACCTGGTCGATCGCCTTCTCCTCTCGCTTAGATCGCTTTGGAAATTACGATGCCAGGCAAACAGGCGGAGGCCCGCCGGCAGTGCTCCCCGTCGTTCAGGAGACGGTCTTCGATCCTAGATTAGGCATTGTGAAAAAAGTAGCTGGTGGCCTGTCGCTAACGGCCTCAGGCTTCAGGGCATTTCGCGGCCCGTCCTTGAATGAGCTATACCGCAAATTTCAGGTCGGACAACAGATTACGCTCGCCAACGGAAATCTCCGGTTAGAGCGCGCCACCGGATTCGAGACCGGAGCCCTGATGGACCTTTCGCGCTGGGGATCGGTGCGCGGCAGCTACTTCTGGACTCAGGTAAACCGTCCAGTCGCTTCCGTCGCGTTGAGTTCTACTCCTACAAGTCAGTTATTGCAGCGCCAGAATCTGGGCCAGTTGGAAAGCCGCGGCCTTACCGCCGAATACGAGATAAAGCCGCTTTCATTCCTCATGCTGACCGGCGGCTATCAATATGCAGTCTCAACAGTGACTAAATATCAGGTCGATCCGACCCTGGTAGGCAAGTGGACTCCCGAAGTGCCTCGGAACAGTGCCACCCTTCAAGCTCGGTTTCATAAGGAGCGGATCGGTGTTTTAAGTGTCGATCTGCGAACCAGTGGTCGGTCGTATGATGACTCGGCAAATCAGTTCAAACTGGATAGCTATGCGCAGGTGGACTTATACGCCGAACACACCTTCCGGCGCAGATGGCATATCTATAGTTCGGTACAAAACCTCTTCAACAGCGAAGTTCAGGCGGGCCGCACTCCTCTGCTTACATTAGGTGCCCCGCGAATCGTCACCGGCGGAGTGCGGTTCAACTAAGCTGTTGAACCGGAGCACCTCAGTGGGTAAAGATCTCTCCAGTTATCTTTATTTATGCCAATGCATGGGCCAGCCAAGATATTTAGAGGCAGCTTCATCCACCGATGCGGCGACGGTAGCAAAATTGGCAGCGACGTGGTGCTCGAAGCCGTTCTCGCAGATATAGCGCAACAACTCCTGCATCTTCGGAATCTCGACCACACCTGCCCCCCCAAAGGTGTTGAGAGGATCGTCGGTAAACTTACCCTCGCCCACGTAGCCCTTGATCGTGCCCTCGAACTCATCGGTAGAGAAGCGAGCGAAGCTCATCGCTCCCGCTTTCACCGTGCCGTCGAGCGTGCCATAGGTGTTTTCCTTGCCGACCGTTCCCGCGATGATCTGCTGAAAGTCCATCTTCACCTCTTTGAAGAAGTGCTTCGGCAGGTTGGAGCAGTGGAAGCAGACCGCCTTGTCCGGGTTGTCGCCATAGTTGTTGTTCCAATCGAGCAGCGCCGAAGGAGTCTCACTGGCCAGCGTCAGCGCATACATACTCAACGTGCCCATGGTGTCAGTCTCGCAGGCGCTGGGCAGCAGGTTCTCGCTCATCATGCTCATCACCGTGCAGGGAACCACGCCGAAGTACTCCTCCATCGAGGTCCAGCACTGTACTGAACTGATGGTCAGCTCACTCGCCTTCATCCAGCCGTCGATGACCGTGCCGAGCTTCGACATCTTTACCAGCGCTGCCTCAGGAACATTGCTGGTGGAGATGTACTTACGAATCGTGGCAAGCTTGGCCTGCACATCGTCATCGTTGTCTTTTAATCGCTCGATGCGACCAAAGACCTCGCTCAGGTCGAGCGTCTCGACAGTGATGCCGCTCTTTTCGAGCAGCTTCTCCGAGTAGCGAACCGTGTTGAACGCCGTCGGCCTCGCTCCAATGGCGCCGATGCGCAGGTTCTTCATGCCGCCGACAACGCGACAGATACTCGAGAACCACGCAAGATCGGCCTTGAACTCAACCGAGTCCGGTGCTTCAGTATGCAGCCGTGTCAGAGAGTAAGGGATGCCATACTGTCTCAGGTTGTTGCAGATCGACATCTTGCCGCAGAAGCTGTCGCGCCGAAAGGCGATAGTCATCTTGCCCGCATGATCGGGTGTTGCCTGAATGAGCACCGGGACCTGCAGATTGGCCAGCCGCAGCGCGTCCGCCAGACCGCGCTCCTCGCCGAAGTTGGGCAAGGTGATAATGATGCCGTCGATCTCGGCTGCATGCTTCTTGAACAGCGCCGCACACTTTTTGGCATCCTCGTAGGTTTCGACCGCGCCATGCGCCGTCTCTTCCGGCGTCAGCACGATCGACTTGATGCCCGCCTCCTCCAGCGCTGCAATCATCTCCAGCCGTCCGCTGGTCGCCAGGTGGCTCGGAAAAAAGCCACGATTGCCTACAATTACGCCCATCGTCATCTGCTTTGCCATTACGTCTCCTATTGGTTAAAACAACTTGTGCTTCGGCCAGAACCGCCCCGTATAAAATCCGCCGAAGACCGCCATCAGCAAGCCCCACCACAGCGTAGGGTGCAGCGTCGCCAGCACAGTCGGTGGAAGATGGTGAAACTCCACGATCCCCGTAATCACCAGCACCACGCCGTACACCAGCATCAGGATGCCGCAGAAGAACCAGATCGATAATTCTGCTGTTTTCACATCGCGTTTTTCCTTCATCATCCAGCTCCTACCACAAGATCAAATTCAGAATAAAGAAGACGGTGATGACCACAATCGCCCAGAACATCGGCTTCTGCCAAAGCGTCTTCGATCCATCATCCGGAATCGGCGTTACGCCATAGACCAGCCCGCCAAGCTGCTCAGCAGGAACCGGCTTCGTCATCAAACTCACGATGACCGTAACGCCAACGCAGATCAGCCAGCTCCAAAGTCCGCGGTAGAGGTTCTCCGCCATCGGCTTCGCATCCGCGCTGAGAGCAATGTAACGCAAAGCGCCGGCATCGCTCCGCACCCAGAGAAACATGCCAACGGAAGATACCGTTCCCGCGAGCAGTCCCCAGAACCCGCCCGCATGTGTAGCGCGCTTCCACAACATGCCCAGAATCACCGTTCCGAATAATGGCGCGATGAAGAAGCTGAACAGCGCCTGAACGTAGTCCATGATGCTGGCTGCGTTCATGACGAGATAAGCTGTGCCGACGCTCACCAACATTCCGATTACGGTTGACCATCGGCCCATCGCAACGTAGTGTTTGTCGCTGGCCTTCTTGTTGATGAATGCTCCATAGATATCGTAAGTCCACACCGTAGAGAATGCACTGACGTTCCCGGCCATGCCGCTCATAAAGCCCGCAACAAGTGCCGTGATGCCGAGGCCAAGCAGTCCCGGTCCGCAGTAGCGGATGAGCATCAAGGGAAGCACGTCATCGTAGCTGTGGTGGCCCGTCACCTTCGCCAGACTCGCCGGAACCAGATGCATGAGGCTGCCATCGGGGTTTTTCAGCACCGCCAGCGCCAACAAGCCAGGCACGATCACGATGAATGGAACCGCCATCTTGAAGGCCGCGCCGATGATCGGAGCCATCTTCGCCGAGCGCAGGTTATTCGCGCTCAGAACCCGCTGGACGACCAGAAAGTCGGTCGTCCAATATCCAAAGCTGATGACGAAGCCGAGCCCGAAGACGATCCCAGTCCAGTGCACGCCCATGGGATTGTTTCTGAAGTGTCCCAGTGTGCTCCACAGATGCGTGTAGTCGCGGCGACCCACATTCACCGCGATCTGCGCCTTCAGGTTGGTCCATCCGCCCGCCTCAATAAGCCCAAGAATCGGAATCATCGCCGCTCCTGCCCAGATCAGCACGAACTGCAAGACCTCATTGATGATGGCCGACCGCAAGCCGCCCAGCATCACGTATAGCGCCACAGTCGCCGCGCCCACCCAGATGCTGAAGCTGATGTTCCATCCCAGCACGGTCTGCATAACGACGGCCATGGCGTACATGTTGACGCCGCTCATCAGGATCGTCATCACGCCAAACGAGATTGCAGACAAACCGCGTGCAGGCTCGCCAAATCGCAGTTGCAGATATCCCGGGACGGAATGTGTCTTCGAGATGTAATAGAACGGCATCATCACGATGCCGAGGAATAGCATCGCCGGAATCGCGCCGATCCAATACCAGTGCGTCGCCAGAATGCCATACTGATAGGCCGCGCCCGCCCAGCCCATCAACTCCAGCGATCCCAGGTTCGCCGACACGAAGCTGAGCCCTGCTATCCATGCCGTCATCTCCCGGCCGGCGAGAAAAAAGTCTTCGCTGGTATTCGCCTTGCCCTTCGCGTAGAAACCAATGAACACCACCAGCGCGAAATAGAGCGCCAGAATCAGTATGTCCACGGGGGCCAGCTTCGTCAGTTGCCCCTTGACCATCAACAGCGCAGCAAAAACCTGCATCGATCAAATTCCCAGGTGGACGGTCTGCTGCTTATAGCAGAGGAAACGTCCACACCCTCTCAGTCAAAGCTATTTGGTGTCTGACAAAGCCTTGCGGTACGGCTGCCCCGTATTTTTAGCGAAGCGGACCCCTACTGCAGTCTAAAGGTAAATCGTTTTTTGTGAGATAGTTTCGTTTGGATGAGATAAAATTTCCCTCCACTACAACTTATTGCTGTGAGGATGAATCTATTGACTAGGGCTGCGCGTCGCAGTCATGGAGAACGATCAATGCAGATTCGCAAAGCGGGCACTTTCTTTCTCGCGGCTGTTCTTACCTTGAGTATGTCGTCAGCCTTCGCATTGGCACAGGATGGCGTCAAGCAGGATATGAAGAATGCCGGCACAGAGACCAAAAACGCTGCCAAGGATACTGGTCACGGAATATCCACTGGAACGCAGAAGGCTTATCACAAGACCAAACGGGGAACTAAAAAGGCATATCATAAAACCGCCAGCGCAACGAAACATGCCACTCACAAAGTAGAAGGCAAACCAACCACAGATAGCCCGCAATAGACGATTCTTTATTAATTGCGGGCAAAATCTATTCTGCAATCGCCGTCGGACGCGCTGTTCCCCAAAGCGCTTCGGCGGCGAGGCAGACCAATGCTATCCAATACAAGTCTGCGCCCAGTAGATGCAGAATCTGTATCCAGGTTGGAGCTAGGAGCAGGATATCGGCAATTCCGAGAATGAACTGTAAGCCGAGTAGGGCAGCCACGATCAAGCCCAGCTGCGACCGTATCTTCATCACCAGCCAAAGCACACAGCAGAACCCCACGATGGCCGATGCCGGATGAATCCATCGCATTCGTACCAATAGCGGGGAACTTGCTGCGAAATCTGAAGCAAAACCTGCGAGGAGGCTAGGAGAAGGAAACAGCGTATCTGCCAGGGCAGCCACCGAACCGGTCGCCCCAACCACAATCGTTGCGACGACCGCTATCCAAGCTGGCCAAGTTAAGGATCGATCACCTACGCGGGCGGCAAGTTTCTGAGAAGGCAGCTCTTCCGCCGAGTTGGCGATATTATCACCCAGCCACCACGCTGTCAGCGCCAGCGATCCAAGCAACAAAAGAGTATTGGTGAAGTGAATCGACTGCATCATCACGCGTGCGGTCGAGATATTCTTCCCGACAAACTTACCCAGCACTAGCACTGCTCCCAGCAATGCCTCTGTCACTAGCAGGATCGCGGAAACTACGACTGCTCGCCGTGCCCGGTGTCCTCGCCGGGCAGCATAGAACGTCCACACCAACAGTCCGACTACCAGAACAGTGCTGATACCCGCCATCGAACGGTGAGCAAACTCGATGACTGTAGTCAGTCGCGGATGGTGCGGAAAGAAGTCGCCATTACAGAGCGGCCAGTTGTCCCCGCATCCCGCTCCCGACCCGGTGGTCCGCACTACCGCTCCCCAAAGGATTGTCAGCACGTTATACGCAACCACTCCCCACGCATAACGCACCAGCGCCTTGGGGATTCGCTTCACCGTCTCAGCCGCAACCGTTGCCATATCCTCATTCTACGCAGCGCGAATCGATGGGCGATATTCGTCAACCGTTCGCGAGTTCCTTGGCGCGTTGCGTGGCTCGCTTCACCGCTTTGATCAGCGTCACGCGCAATCCGCCCTCTTCCAACTCCAGAATGCCATCGACCGTGCATCCTGCTGGCGTCGTCACCGCATCCTTCAGCAGCGCCGGATGGTATCCCGTCTCCAGCACCATCCTTGCCGAGCCAAGCGTAGTCTGCGCCGCCAGCAGTGTGGCCACATCGCGCGGCAGGCCGACATTCACGCCCGCCTCAGCCAGTGCTTCGATGATGATGTACAAAAACGCCGGTCCCGAGCCCGACAGCCCGGTCACTGCGTCCATATGCTTCTCATCGACGACGACCGTGCGCCCGACGGTCTGAAAGATTCGCTGAGCTATGGCCATCTGTTCTTCCGTGACGAACCGTCCACCGCAAAGCGCTGTAATCCCCGCGGCCAGCATTGCCGGTGTGTTTGGCATCGCACGAATCACGCCTAGATCGTGGCCAGCGCTATCCTCAATGCTGCGTGTCGTTACCGAAGCTGCGAACGAAAGCATCAGCTTGTCTGGAGAGAGTGCTGGTTTGATCTGCTGAATGACGCCCGGCACTTGAGTCGGCTTTACGCCCAGCAGAATCACATCCGCCTGCTGCGCCGCAGCCAGATTGTCCGTGGTGACTTCCACGCCAAACTGCGCGGACAGCGCCTGCGCCCGCTCGGGATGATGCACCGTGGCAAAGATCTGCTCTGGAGACACTAGATTGTTCTTCAGAAAGGCCTGCAACAGAATGCCGCCCATCTTGCCCGTGCCAAGAATCGCTACCCGCAGCCCAGGCATCACCGGGGCCGGTGCCACAACCTCATACGTTTCGTCGCTCATCCTAAAAGGCTATCAGAGACGCTACCTTTTCTGCGCCGCAATCCAGTCATTGACTCGTTGGTCCAGCACGTCCATCGGCAAGGCGCCGGAATCCAGCACCTCATCATGGAAGGCCTTGATGTCGAACTTCGGCCCCAGTGCAGTCTTGGCGCGTTCCCTGAGTTCAAGAATCTTCAACTGCCCCATCTTGTATCCCAGCGCCTGCCCAGGCCACGCGATGTAGCGGTCGACCTCTGCCTGAATATTGGTATCGTCCATCGCCGTGTGTGCGTGGAAGTAATCGATCATCTGCTGCCGCGTCCAGTGTTGCGAGTGGACCCCG
Source organism: Acidobacteria subdivision 2 bacterium RH1 MAG20 (assembly GCA_002197545.1). The sequence goes on from NFUO01000684.1 coordinate 9,343, forward strand.
GTATCGACCACCAGCCGGATCGCCCGCCAGATGTCCGCCTCCAGCCGTCCATAGTCGCTGTAAGGGTCCTGATAGAACCCGATCTCTTTGCCCAGCCGCTCGCTGTAGAGCGCCCAGCCTTCGGTGTATGCCGTGTAATAGGACTGCTTGCGGAACTCCGGCAGTCCCGTCAACTCTTGCGCGATCGAGATCTGTAAATGATGCCCGGGAATCCCTTCGTGATACGCAACAGCCTCCACCCCAGCCAGCGACCGCTCCGCGAAGTTGTACGTATTCACATCGACCTTGCCCGGACGCTTTCCATCCGCGCTGCCCTGATCATAGAAGGCCTCTGCCTGGTCCTTCGCTATGTACGAAGGCATCTCCACGACCTCTAATTTGGCCTTCGGAAGCGTGCCGAAAAGCTCCGGCAACTTGGGCTGCATCTGTGCGATGTATTCCCGGAAAGCATCGATCAACTGTTCCTTCGAGGTAGGATGTTCCTTCGGATTCGTCTTCAGCGCCTCATTGAAACTCTTCAGATCGGCGAAGCCCAGCTTATGCACAATCGCCAGCATCTCGGCCTCGTCCCGCTTCACCTCATCGAGCCCGATCTGGTGAATCTCCGCTGCCGTCTTGTTCAGCGTCGTGCTCTGGCGTATGCGAAACGCATAATACGCATCGCCGTCCGGCAACGCCCATACCCCGGGTTCCTTGCGTCCTTTCGGTACGTAGTCCACCTTCAAAAACTTTGCGAACTGCTGATAAGAGGGCACCACGTCCGTCGCAATCACATTCAGCAACTCGCCGGAGATGCGTTTCTGCTCCGCCGCGCTCACTGCCTTGGGAAACTTCTTCAACGGCAGCGCGAATGCGCTGTCCTCCGGCTTCTGATCTGCCAGAGTCTGTACCTGCACCAGCACTTTCTCCAGCAGATACTCAGGCGGCATCCGCCCGTCGTCGATGCCCATCTGCATGTTCGTCGTAATCTGCGAAAACGCAGTCGGTACCTTCTGCAGCCGCGAGATGTAGTCGTCGTAGTCCTTCACCGAATCGAACTGAAGGTCGATCGGCATCTGCGCCAGGTCGGTGTGGAAGCCGCTGAACTGGTTGACCGGCATCTCCCACTCTTTGAACTTCGCCGCCTCCTGGTCATCGATCAGCGACCGCATCATCAGGTCAGCCGACAGCTTCTCCTGGTCCGGCAAACCGGTCGTATCAATCGCTCCAAGTTGCTGAATATATCCGCGTCCCCGAGCCAGCGAAGCATTCACTGCCTGCACAGAGTAGTCCGTAAGCTGATCGTTGTATCGCTTATCCCCAAGGTAGGAAGCGTACTCCGGCGAGTGCTTCAGCTTGTCCTGCCATATCTCGTCAAATAGCGCATTCAAAGCCTTGCTGCGATCTGCAACAGACCCTGTAGCCGCAGCCGCTGCAGGAGGAAGTTGAAGCTGGGCCCCCAACGGTACTACGCTCATGAAACAAATTAATGTCAGACCACCGAGCAGCGTGAGCGAAACTTTCTTCATAGGCCTTCCCAATATGTATTTATCAGTTTTATGCGAGCACCCCAGCTAACTAAGCGCGACGCTGAAATCTGGTTGACCTATCGGTCGCGGGTGGTGACAAAGCCGGGTACCCACAGGAGGGCGCGTTTGGCTTCGGACTCGGGCAGGTCGGCGATGCTGAGGCGGGCGGCTTCGGCGTAGGCGCAGGCGGTGTCCATGGCGTACTCAATGGAACCGTGACGGTGCAGGATTTCGAGGATCTGTGGATGAGAGGCGTTTTCAAAGCTGCGGTCGGCCAGGACAGTGCGGATGGCTTCGCGATCGGCCCCTGTGCCGCGTTCGAGGGCGTGGATGACGGCGAGCGTCGCTTTGCCTTCGCGGAGGTCTGAAGCTACCGGCTTGCCGAGGACGTCTTCGGCCGCGGTGAGGTCGAGGACGTCGTCGACAATCTGGAAGGCGAGGCCAAGGTTGCGGCCATATTCGCCGAGTTGGGACTCGACTTCGTCGCCCGCGCGGGTGATGGCTGCGCCGAGTTGCATGGAGACCTTGAAGAGGCAGGCGGTCTTGCGGAAGATGAGATCGAAGTACTCTTCTTCGTTGATGAGATGACCCAGCTTCTCGATCTGGAGGAGTTCGCCTTCGACCATCTGCTGAGTCAGTGAGATGAGCAGGTCGAGCACACGAAAGTTACGCTCTTCAAGCGCAGTGCTGAAGGACTGCATGTAGAGCCAGTCGCCGGCGAGAACGCATTTTGAATTGCCCCAGGTGGTGTTGGAGGAGGGGCGGCCGCGGCGGGTATCGGCCTCATCGATGATGTCGTCGTGGACGAGGGTGGCGGTATGCAGCATCTCGACGACGGCGCCAAGGCGGATGCGGCTGTGGCTGGTGCAGCCGAGGGCTTTGGCCGAGAGCAGAAGGAGCAACGGGCGGATGCGTTTACCGCCGCCCGCGATGAGGTATTGGGCGATGTCGGTAATGACGGCGACGTTGGAGGCTGACTGGGTGGTGAACTCGCGCTCGATGGCGGCGAGATCGTCACGGAGGAGGTCGAAGACCTCGGCTGCGGTCGCGATGGAGAGTGTGCTCACTCGTATGTCAGAGTATCAGGATGCCGGTCTAGTTCGAACGGAAGTTGGTGAACTGCAGGTCGACGCCGAGGTCTTTGCCCCGAAGAAGTCCCATAACATCCTGCAGAACATCGCGGTCTTTACTCACCACGCGGACGGTATCGCCCTGAATGCTGGCCTGTGCCTTTTTCTTCGACTCCTTGATGAGAGCTACGATCTGTTTGGCTTTTTCGGAAGGAATGCCCTGAACGAGCTTGATCTTCTGGCGGACGCTGGAGTTGGCGGCTGGTTCGATCTTTTCGTATTCGAGGTTCTTGAGAGAGACGCCGCGTTTGACCAGCTTCTGCGAGAGGATTTCGATGACGGCCTTCAAGGTGTATTCGCTCTGCGAGGCTAATTGGATGGCGTCGGTGCCTTCGAGTTCGATCATGGACTTGGAGTCCTTGAGGTCAAAGCGGGCGTGGACCTCTTTGGAGGCCTGATCAATGGCGTTTTTTACTTCCTGAAGCTCTACTTTGCTGACTACGTCGAAGCTGTTGTCGGATGCCATATTTTTCCTTTGCTTCTTTCTCTCTTTGTTCTGCTCGCTTCTCTTTATTATGTCAGGCCGTTGTGGGGAAGAGGCGGTGGAAGTTTTTAGTGGTGATCGCTGCGAGTTCTTGTGATGAGATGCCGTGAAGGGTGGCCAGGGTTCCGGCGGTGTGGGTGATGAGGGCGGGTTCGTTGCGCTCGCCGCGGTGGGGGATAGGCGCGAGGAAGGGGGCGTCTGTCTCGACCAGAAGGCGGTTGGCGGGAGCTTTGGTGGCAGCTTCGCGGATGGATTGGGACTTGGGATAGGTGAGGTTGCCGGCGAAGGAGAGATAGAAGCCGGCGTCGAGCGAGCGCTGGGCCTGTTCGCCCGTGCCGGAGAAGCAGTGCATGATGCCGCCGAGATTGTGAGGTATCCAGTGTTCGGCGATGAGGGCGAGGAGGTCTTCCCAGGCATCGGCTTCGCCGAATTTTTGTTTGGCCTGGGGGGTGGCCAGTTCGCTGGTGCGGCAGTGGATGAGGATGGGCTTCTTCGCGGCGGCAGCGACTTCCATCTGGGCGATGAAGGCTTGCTTCTGGATCGGTGGTTCGGGATTTTCGACGTGGTAGTAGTCGAGGCCGATCTCGCCTAGGCCGATGCATTTGGGGTCGGCGACCAGGCTGGCCAGTTTGGCGAGAGCTTCTTCGTTGGCCTGGGCGGCTTCCTGAGGATGGATGCCGACGCTGGCGTAGATCTTTGGCTCGCCAGTGCCGGTATGGGCAATTTCGAGCGCCTGGTGCATGGTGTCGGGGCCTTCACCGATGCCGATGGCGAGGATAGCGTTGACACCCGCGGCTTGCGCGCGGCGGAGGACTTCATCTCTGTCTTCGGTGTAGAAGTCGAGATGGGCGTGGGAGTCGATCAGGGACATAGGCCAGTTTTCAGGGTACTGCAAGGCGGCTGGAGAAGGTACCCCCCTGGGTGTAATTCGTAAAGTCCTGATAGTACATGGTTTACGTCGGGGGCCTCAACGCAAAGTCTTCATTCCAGAGACTTTAGGTATCAAAATCTTCTTTCTAAAAGAGTTAGCCGTGCAAGAGTTAGACCGGTAATTATATAGTTGACAAATCAACTTGATTGTCTTAGTATAAAACTCATGAAAGCCCCTAAGACTCTTCAAGAAGCCATCATCCA
>NFUO01000685.1 GCA_002197545.1 Acidobacteria subdivision 2 bacterium RH1 MAG20
GCATTCTCATCCAGCGGTTCGTATAGGCAGCGCCGGAGATTGTCGTAGCCGTGCTTTTGCAGCCGCCCCTCTCTTCCCCAATTATTGATTGTAGTGAACGTCACAGCGTGGCGCACGCTCATTTCTTTTGCGGTGAGTAGCCCCCTCGCTCGCAGCCGACTGTAGCGGCTCTTCAGCTTGAATGCCGCCCGGATATGGGCAATCTTCTTGAGGTTGAACGGTTCGTTCTCCCAAGTCCGCCGGCCTTGTCGATTCAGAATCTCAGCGATCTCGCGATCACAATATTGATCGAGTAGGCCGTCGATCTCGGCGACTACCTTCGGCTTTGTCTTCCGAATCTGAGCGATCGGCGATGGCTTGGCCAGAGTGAGACTTCGGGTGGCGCCACCGCGGAGACGCACATGGACCTGGATCATCTCTCCGTTGATCAACGTCACATCCTCGACGAGCAGGCGGAGAATTTGCTTCCGCTCGCGAGGTTCGACGGACGGATCATTCCATACTCGTGGGAAGTCGGCGGTCAAGGAGAGCAGTTGCTCCCGCGTCTGCGAGTCAATCAACAGGCGCTGCTTCTGCGTCTGTTGATCGTAGTGTTCTTGCGCTTCGGTCAGGGAACGTAGCTTGTTGTTCCACTCCGCTTCCAGGCTGTCGGCGACATGACGGTGATCCGGGTCGACCTTCATGTAACGTCGGCGGGCGAGTTCAGCCTCGTATTGTGCCCGCTCAACGTGTTTCCGCTGCAACGCGTCGGTTTCGGTAACCCGTGCCTCGACTTCCTGCTGAACCGCGAGGGCGACCTCCAGGGTAATTGGCTGCATCAGTTCCAGCAAGAGGTCGCTGATCGCCCTGTCGACGACACTGCCGGGCACGCGCTGGCAGACCTTCTCCGCCCTCCGGATGGAAGCTTCCTGGCAGACGTAAGTGGGGGCCGTCTGGTTATAGGCGATGTTGTAATGTATGCCCATCCGTTCTCCGCAAATGCCGCAGATCACGCGACCTTGCAGAAGCGCGGGGCCTTCGCGTGCGGGACCAGCCTTCCGTGCTCTTCCAAACCCCAGAGCGTTGTCGGCAAGGCGCTTTTGATTAGCCTCAAACTGCTCCCAGGTGATGTAGCCGGCATGAACACCGGGAATCAAAAACTGCCAGTCTGACCGCGGAACCTTCGTAGTGCGGTGCTTGCCGTCGGGCAGAAGGCGCGTGCGCACGCGACCGTAGACGAATGCGCCGGCGTAGCGAGGATTATGCAGCACCTGGATAATCCGAGAATGCTGCGCCTGCACCCAATGCAGTTCACCCTTGTTCAAGCCCTTGCGAATGCAGCGGGGGAACCGGAGACCTTGCTCGTGGAACAGCTTCACCGTTTGCATTGCTGATCCGGTCCGGTCGAAGGTCTCAAAGACCAGGTGCATAGCAGCTTGTATCTCGGCGTCTGGATCGAGAATCAGAACGCCGTCGTCCCGGTAAACAAGACCGACCGGCGGCCGCATCTCAAGCTCGGCGCGTCGAGCTTTGTTGAGCAGGCCACCTCTCATTCTCGCCTTGAGGAAGTGAAGTTCTGCTTCCGACATAGTCCCTTTCAAACCGAGCAGGAGCCTGTCATTGAAGTTTGCTGGGTCGTAGATCCCATCTTCGTCAAGAATGAGTGCGCCGGCCAAAGAACATAGTTCGATCAAGCGATGCCAGTCGGCGGAGTTCCGGGCCAGTCGCGATACCTCCAGCCCCATTACCAAGCCCGCCTTGCCGAGGGCGACCTCACTGACAAGCTTCTGAAACCCGTCCCGGCCGGCCGAGTGTGAGCCAGACTTGCCGAGGTCGCAGTCGAGAACGTGGATACGTTCGAGCGGCCAGCCCAGCGCCACGGCGCGATCACGCAAGGCATACTGGCGTTGCGTGCTCTCGGTGTTCTCCAGCACCTGACGCGGTGTGGACTGGCGAATATAAAGGTAGGCATCACTCTGGAGATGCTGACTGGTCACTTTCAATTCAGGCACGCATGCCCTCCTTTCGAATACTGAGAATCAGACCGGTGACGAGATTGACGAGTTCCGCTTCCAGTGCCGACGGGACCTCTGGTTCGGAACTGGCAGACCGGGGAGGAGAATCGGGCGGCAACCGTTCGGTGGTGGAGCAGACTTGCACTTGCGCCCATCGCGCCAATCCACAGCGCATGAGGACGCCTCTGCCTTCGGCATGCTCGATTCGTCCGCCGGGCTGAACCACTCGCTGGCGCAGTGCTTCGTATGCCTCGGTGGTGCCAGCCGGCACCGGGAATCTCAAGTCGGCTTGCGGAGTTTTTTTTTGCCCGCCATCGCCCGTTCCAGGCTGCGGCGGTGAACGGTGATACCGAACTTCTTCTCTACGGCCTTGATGCATTCGACGGTGGTCAAGCCGGGAGAGGAAGTCTTCAAGTTCCGGACGTGCTCGATTACCTCGTCGGACAGCTTGTGCCCTTGCTTGGGGCCGCGCTGCTTGGGCAGCAGGCCCGTCAGGCCACCGCGTCCGAATGCGGTTTGTGCCTGATAGAAGGTTGGGCGAGAGACTCCGAATGTCGAGGAGACATCGACGACAGAAGCGCCTTCCACGCGGTGGCGCCGGAGCATCTCGTAGCGCACTTGCAGCAGGTCTTTGGAGTCGAAGAACGGATTCTCGCGGAACAAAGTGTCGGAGACAGCGGTGGGGTGAGGGTTGAGGGTGCCGGTGCGTTTGAGTTCCCGGAGTTTTTGATCGGGCTTTTTGAGTTTGGCCATGCGATCTTCGATCGAATTGTATGTAAGTATAATTACACCTCATATGCACGTTTGTCAAGAGCCATCGTGCGCGGGATCTACTTGGGAATAGGCAATCATTTAGCCATATTATAGCAGTTATGTCGCCATTGCTTGGATTACGAGCCAGAGCCATGCGGCGAAGTTCTCTTTCCAAATGCGGCGATATTATCATTACACCTCCTTGCCCGGGTCGTCGCGTCGCCCACGTCGATCGATGAGACGACGAAGCTCCAGAAGATCGTCAGCGCGAAACGCTGATCGGCCAGCCGAAACGTGTCCGAAGGCATCCTTCGGCGCCAGATCCGTCACGTTGCTCAGGAAAGACTTAAGCGCGCCGGCCTGGTCGTAATAGAAGACCCGATCCTCCCCCCAGGTGAGCTTTCGGGTCACCAACTCGTACTCGGCGCCGCGCCGCGGATGAAAAGGATGTGTTATTCGGAACTGGCCTGGGGTGGTTCCCAGACAACCTGCATTTGATGACTCTCGCCAAGGCCAA
>NFUO01000686.1 GCA_002197545.1 Acidobacteria subdivision 2 bacterium RH1 MAG20
GGCCACCACCCAGTCCTTCGCGTTGTCCTCGGCCAGCTTCTGGAACTCTCCATAGGTCTTGGCGTCAATCACCGCGCGCTCCGGCAGCCAGCCCACCTGGCCGCTGGCGGTCTTCACCTGCAGGAAACGCCGCCCGTGCGCCACCACTTCCATGGCCTCGCCGTTTTTCACTTCGCCTGTGCGGTTTGACACCGCAGCCACCCGGTCGCGCAGATACACGTCCCGCGTCCACAGGTAGACCATCTCAGGTTTTCGTTTATGGAATCGCCTGCACCCGCCCGCAAACCCCACAAAACACAGGAGCAACAGGCAGGCAACCCCGTTCCCAAGACGCCTGGCGGCAGGGAAAGCTGGCTTCGGAATGCGTGTCAACACAAGCACCGGCAACTACTTCAGAATAGCACCGTGCGCGGCCGCAACCCTGCTGTCCGGTACCAACTTGCCACGACCGAGAGGCAGCCCGCGCCCCCGGCCCTTCCTCCATCACACTCTCCATTCGCGGAGCCGCCGCTTTTTTGTGTAAGATGGGACCGCAAAAAACCAGAGGCCATTTCCCATGCATCCCACTCTCCGCTTCTCCATGCGTTTCGGGCTTGTTGTTTCCCTGCTCGGTGGAATCGTTGCAAGTGCTCCCACACTGTTGGCGCAGCAGGCTCCGGCCCAGCCCGCGCACTCCCACGCCACGCCGCCCGAGGTCAAAATCAGCGAGCTGGCCCACAAGGTCCTCGACGCCGGCCTCAAACTCAACGCCCTCGCCGGCCCCGGCCTCCAGCCCTGGCACCTCAAAATCGACTACCAGCTCCGCTATCTTCCCAATACCAAGCCCGTCTCCGGAACCGTCGAAGAGTGGAGCACAGGCCCTTACCGCTGGAAGCGCATCTCGACCAGCAAGGAAGCCTCATTCAACGGCTCCATTTGGAGCACTTCTAGAACCTCGCGATTTCAAAGCAAGGCCGACCATGGCGACTATGCCCCTCGCACTCTCGTCCTGCGCGTCGCGCGTCCCGTGCTCGATCCCCTCTATCAGGCTGCCAACATCATGCCCGATTATCAGATGACGATTCAGAAAGTCGTCACCGCCGGACTCAACCTCGCCTGCGTCTCCGTCGTCGATCCCGCACGTTACGCGCCCAAAACCGATCCTAACTTCCTCTTCCCCACGTATTGCTTTGACACCGACCTGCACCTCCATCTCGTCGTCGCCGGCGACACAACCGTCCAGTTCCTCAATATCCAGCC
>NFUO01000687.1 GCA_002197545.1 Acidobacteria subdivision 2 bacterium RH1 MAG20
ACGGCGGCCGCCACGTTTAAGCTATTCGCGATCTTCCGGATCGATGGCCTATCGGCTTTGGAATGGCTAGTGCTGGGCGTATTCGCGGTCCTGTTCTCCTGGATCGCGGCATCGTTTTGGGTCGCCTGCGTGGGCGCCTACGAACTGTGGAAGGGGTCCGGAGGCAAACCCCTTGCCAACAGCGTTTCACAAGCCGGCATCGTGCACTCGCGGACAGCGCTCGCTGTTCCAATTTACAACGAAGATTGCACTGCCGTTTTTGCCGCTATCGAGACAATGAAAGAGTCGCTGCGCGAGGTTGGTGCGCTTCATCACTTCGATTTCTTCGTGCTGAGCGATACTCAGGACCCCGATTGCCGCGCCGATGAGGAGAGCGCTTGGCGCAGCCTGCGTCGGGCCAACCCCGATGCTCGCATCTATTATAGAAATCGCAGCCGCAACGTCGGCCGCAAGAGTGGTAATATTGCTGACTTCTGCGTGAACTGGGGAGCGTTGTACGAGTACATGGTAGTGCTCGATGCCGACAGCCTGATGAGCGGGCGCACGCTCGCGCAGCTTGTTGCGTTGATGGACGACAACCCCCGGGCCGGACTCATTCAGGTCGCGCCATTCTTGATCGGCGGCGATTCCCTGTTCGCCCGGATGCAGCAGTTTGCGTCCTGGGTATATGGCCCGATTTACGTCAACGGTCTCGCCAAGCTGCAAGGCGCGGACGGCAATTATTGGGGTCACAACGCCATCATTCGCGTTCAGGCTTTTATGCAGCATTGCGGTCTGCCGCGATTGCCCGGCCGGCCCCCGTTTGGGGGAGAAATCCTTAGCCATGACTTCGTCGAGGCAGCTTTGTTGCGCCGCGCCGGCTGGGACGTTTGGATGCTCCCAAGCCTGGACGGCAGTTACGAAGGGACGCCGCCTAATCTGATCGACCACCTCAAGCGCGATCAGCGTTGGTGCCAGGGCAACCTTCAGCACATCCGCCTCTTGTTTGCCCGTGGTTTCCGTTTGCAGAACCGGCTGCATATGGCATTCGGCGCGCTCAGCTATTTATCGTCGCCGCTTTGGCTACTGCTGATTGTGCTGTTTTCAGCCGATGCGGTGCAGATCCAGAACACGCCTCAAGTGACTTTCATTGGGCGCTATCCGATTCTGAGCTGGCCGGTGTCGCACGTTGAAGCCTTTTTGAGCCTAATTGCGGCAACCGCGATGCTGCTTTATGGGCCAAAATTGCTGTCGGTGGCGCTGCTGTTACGCGATGGCGAAGCGGCGCGCCTTTACGGC
>NFUO01000688.1 GCA_002197545.1 Acidobacteria subdivision 2 bacterium RH1 MAG20
GCGGCGCTCCCACACCGCCCGAGGGCGGCGCCAGCGCCTCCGCCGGCGCCCCCACCGACACCGGCAATCCCGCCCACGCGGTTCCCCTGAACGGCAACCTGCTTCGAGGAAACACTCACCGCGGTCTGGGCGGCGATGCCACAACGCCGAGTTCAGGCGCATCGCTTCTTGGGACGCTAGCGAACATTATTGAGTTTGGCGGAGCCGCGGCCGTCGTGGCAGTTATGGGAAACAAGGCTCCCTTGCCGCACCAGAACCACCAGTTCCCGCAAGAGTTCGCGAAAGAGTTTGAGAAAACCGTCAAGGGACTTGACGTCCACGACTTTACGGTCCGCGATGTTGATAGGCGCGTGGTGCATGGCCAAGCCGGCGCGGAGCTCAAGAAAGCTCTTGGCGAAGCTGGCGCGACAGCGTCAAATGCCGGCAAATGGAATAGCGAATGGAAGCTTTTCCTTGAGCAGCTCAAGCAAGACAAGAGTTTGACCTCCGAGCAGCGCGCCGAGAAAGTCCTGAGCAAGATGCTCGAGCTCTCGAAGAAGTTCAACATCGATATCACCAAGATGAATGGCTTCAACAGGGTCTTCAACGCGGCGAACAACTCCGAAGCCATTGGGAAATTCCTTGAGCTCACGAGCAAGTACGGCGTCGACAGCAAATACGCCGGACAAATCAAATCGCTCTGGAAGACCCTCAACTCGACCGCGGTCGGTAAATCGCTCGCAAAGACACTCTTAAGCGGCGCGAAGATCGGAGGCAAGATTGCCCCATGGGTCAATATCGTGCTGATTGGCGTGGCGATTGAGCAGCACGGCGTCAAGGGTGCCATGTCCGACGAACTTGGCATCTCGACTGAAGAGCTCGACAGCCTGCTTGAGGGAAACGTCGCGCTCAATCCCTGGCTGACGCAGAGCAGCGTCGACAGTGTCACGTTGCCGGCCGGCAAGGCGCTCGGTGGGCAACAGGTGCTCGCGGTCGGCGGATACGCAGACATTACCAATAGCGGTCAATGTGTCGGGCAGGCGAAGATCGCCGCGATCTATGAGAGTGGCCCCCC
>NFUO01000689.1 GCA_002197545.1 Acidobacteria subdivision 2 bacterium RH1 MAG20
AGCCCTCAATCTGATCCTCATTGACCATCGGAACCCAAAAGTCCGGCCACAGGAACATCTCGGTTCCGTGGAATTCCGGTGCGGCCACTCCGATCACGGTGAAGGGATGCTTGTTCAGGTCAATCGTCGTTCCGACGATGCGAGGATCGGCGGCGTAGCGCGCCCGCCAGAAAGCGTCACTCAGCACGATGTACGGCGCTGAGTTTTCGCCATGCTCATCGCTGGAGTGGAACAGCCGGCCGAGTTCGGGCTGCACGCCCAGCATGTCGAAGTAGCTGCCCGACACCTCGTAAATCCAGCTCTTCCTCGCCAGCCCATCACTGCTGACAGCAGCTTCACCGATGCGAAACGTGATCACGTCGCTGAAGGTGGAATTGTGGGCACGGATATCCTGAAAGTCCGGGTAGGAGTGGCTGATGTACCCATGTTCCTGATGCTCGATTTGCCAAAGCCGATCCGCCCCGGCGACATTGAGCGGCCGCAGGATCGCGGCATTGAGAACGCCGAAGACGACAAGATTGGCGGCGATGGCCATGGTGAGCGACAAAACCGCCACCAGCACAAATCCCGGCGAATGGCGCAGCCGTCGCGCCGCCACTCGCAGATCACCCATGAAATCGTGCATTCTGCCCTCCCGTTTTACGCAGGAAACCCCAGGATCGGAGTGCACTCGCTCCTCCATCGTGCACCGGAAGTTGATGCGAAGGAAACACGAGGCTTACCCCAGCGGCTTTGACCTCGAAGAACCCGGGGTTGTCCGAAATCCAGCGGGGCCGTCCATTCCCGGACAGCCTGCGAGCCTTGCTCGGACGGCGGGTCGTCGCCAGAGGTGAATCGCCTGTACCCTGCGCGCCGCACGCTGTACCCTGTCCTCAACCCACGATGGTTCGACGCTCCGCTACGGCTTTCTCTTTTCTCCTGGTCTTTTTCCTGCCCGCCTGGGCTGCTCCGCATCCGCAGGACACCGGCTTCCTGAACCGGAGCATCGAGGTCAACAACGTCCTGCGCAAGTATGTGGTGTATCTGCCCGAGGGGTGGAATCGTCAGCAGAC
>NFUO01000069.1 GCA_002197545.1 Acidobacteria subdivision 2 bacterium RH1 MAG20
CAGCGCCGGCGAGTCCGCCGAGATTGCCGCCGTCGCCAATAGGCTCGCTAGTCACGAAAAAATTCATCATCGGAGAAGGCTTCGCGCCAAACGGGTACTCGCCGGGCTTGGGGACCTGCGCCAGTAACAGGCAGGACGCCAGCAAAAAGGCGCAAGATAACATCAGCGTTGACGATTTAATTTTGGGCATGTATCGCTCCAAATGCGAGCGCAAGCTAACACAGGAGCCGCGTACGGTCAATCGTCGTTCGCTTGTTTGTCAAACCACATTAGAAATGTCCCCTTGCTTAGCTCGCTAGAAGTATGACGCCTTCCTGCTGGTTCGCCGACGGCGATGGATATGGTAGAGTTCGCGCGCGGCCGCAAGCCGCACCAGGCACTTGCGCCGACGAAATGGCTGCACATGCAGCAAGGGAGATCCTCATGCGCTTTCTATTGGCTACTGCACTTACGGTCGCCGTGCTCTTTATGTTTCCTTCTCCTGGGCACGCCCAGGTGCTGACGGAGCACGACGTTTCGGTTCGTATGGCCTTGACGATCGCTGAAACGGCCATGGCGGCGTGCGGCGTCAAGACATCGGTTGCGGTCGTCGATCGCACAGGCCGGCTCCGAGTTCTCCTACAGGGCGACGGGGCGTCACCGCACAATCCCGAACTGGCCCGCCGCAAGGCCTATACCGCGCTGACCTTCCGACGCACGTCCGCCGAGTGGGCGCAGCGCACCGAAACAACACTCCAAGGGCAGCGGATGCTTACCGATGTTATTCCGCTCGCCGGCGGCGCTCCGATCAAACTCGGTGAGGAAACAATTGGCGGTGTTGGTCTGAGCGGCGCTCCGATGGGAGGGGCGCAGGAGGAGGCCTGTGCCAAGGCCGGCATTGCCAAGGTAGCCGATCAACTTCGGTGAGGCTGTTCTGGGGATCGACTTTCCGCCTGACGATTCTGGCAGCACCCGAAGACCAGTTCTCTCTGACAGCTCTCACTGCGTGGCGCGCATCCGCTGGCCCACCAGGAGCGCCGGATTCGCACCGGGTCGCGGGCGGAATTTCTCGGCGCGGCCGTTATTCACCTCAGCGAGATAGAGATTGCCATCCGGGTCCACGCTCATCCCGTGCACGTTCCACAACGCGCCGGGAAAATCGCCCTGGCTGCCCCAGGAATAGAGATAGTGTCCGTCGAGATCGAATTTGATGATCTTGGCCGTGGTGCCGTCCGCGATCCAGATACTGCGGTCGGCGGCCATGTAAAG
>NFUO01000690.1 GCA_002197545.1 Acidobacteria subdivision 2 bacterium RH1 MAG20
GGTTTGCGGTACGCCATCTTCCCATACGTGGAAGTCGCCGCGCTTCAAATCGAGCATCAATCGGCCTTTCTCGTCTACCACCACACAGGACAACAGAACCTCATCCACGTCCTGGTGCATGGTGTACATTCCGTCCTTCCTTTTTATAATTTCGCCAGGGCCGCCTGGCGTCAGCGGCGATGCTGTGCCGGTGGATGCATTGCCTTCAGGGTCGGGCGACGGAATCGGGTCGCGGTCTATATCCAGGCGCGGCTGAACCTCAGGATGTGTGGGGTTGTTTTGCAAGGCGGCGGGCGAAACGGGTTCTGCCTGCAACGGCGCAGAAGGCTCGGTCTGGCAAAGCAATGTTGAACTGTGGCAGCCAAACAGAACCACGGCCGCCACAGAAGAGAGCCGGATGGTGCGCGCTATGGAGAGGCCGGTGAAATGCATGAGAATTGACCTGGATCCTGATCGGGCAGCTTTCGCTGCGTGAATGGAATGCGAATGCGCGCCACAGAGGATGATGCGCGTGATTCGTAATGCTTGAGCGGTCGGCATTCTCCTTGGGCGCCTGGCCCCTATGGCGTCACGTCGTGCGAACCTGACGCCATCGGCTCAATTCCGGAAGCAATCTGGTCCATTGGCAATTCCAATGAAAAGAGAGAGGCAGAGGCCCCATCGGCCCGCACCCAGATGCCATGGAAGGCGTCATGCAGCTCAGGATGCAGCGCAAGCAGCGCTGCCATCACTTCCGTCACCTGCATGCGCGCAGTGGATGCATCGCGCAGCTGGGCTGCCTGCGCGGCGTCAGGAGTGTAATGGACCTCCAGGTCCAGCGTGCCAAAGACTGCTGTAGGTTCTATCGCCGTCACTTGAAAGGAAGACCCGTGCGCAACGAGCACCACGGGCTTGACGCCGGGAAGACCTTCGGGACGGATACGGTTCTCTTCATGCTGCAGTTTCTCGAGGTTCGGACTGGACAGGAAATCCACCGGGTCCAGTACATAGGCAGCCACGCGGTAGTAGAGCCACGCATTCCAATTCATGCTCCGCTGGGTATACGTGCGCGCCCGCACCCAGTACCAGAGGCCGTCGTGACCTGCCTCCAACATAGGTCTGTTGAAGAAACCAGCCAGCATCCAGTGATGCGGGGCAGTCTCAGACAGAATCAGCGAAATCTGCTGCGGAAGCGGCACGCCCGTGGCGTGAACGATGATCAATGCATAGCTTCCAGGGGGAAGGTTGGTAAAGTTCAACACCACCAGGGGTGAACCGCAGAAGAAATCCGTTCGCGCAGCGCCCAACGAGTCCGGCGTGGCGTCCAGCGCAAACAGGGCATCGACCGTAATGGATGCTTGTCGCACCAGCGGTTTCAAACTGTCGACCGAACTGGCAATGCCGCCAAAATCCGCGGCAACCGCCGGAATTGTATTCGACCGAAGAGCCTGCACATCCCCGCTTTGCACCTGGCCGAGAATGGCGCGGGCAGCCGTCGACAATTCATCGCGCTGCGCAGTCGTCATTTGCGACTGCGTCTTGCAGGTAGCCGCTCCTGCGTCCCTCGTCATCATGCAGATTGCAATTGCCAGGCACAGGGTCACGGTATGTTGCACATTGATAGGTCTAAGTACCATGGCTGCAGCCTCTAAGGTGCATTCAGCCTGCGATGAGCAAACTTTGCACGCTTACTGATATATGATGCAAATAGGGCGGTCACTTATAGCACCCGAAGAGGAATTACTTATGTATTTCGTCGTGGGTGAAAAGACGCTGTTCAGGAACCCGGCAATGATCTTCAGTTGCTGTGCACTTTTGCTCTGTTTCGCAAATTCCGCTTCAGCGCAGCAGGCGCAGCTGCCTCGCCCCACGGCAAATGCAGCTCATCCGCCTGTGGCCATGGGCGAATCTCATGCGACGCCTCAAGCATCCGGGTCTGCTCGCCAACACCCGGCAGCGACCGCGGGCAAATCAACGAAAACATTGCCGCTTCCATACAGTCACGCCATACAGCCCGCTACTGTGACCCTAAGAGATGGAAAGCTGGCGATAGTGGCGAATAATTCAAACCTCAGCCAAATCCTTCAGCAAGTTTCTAACATCAGCGGAATGAGCATCCATGGGCTGGACAAGGGACTGCATATCTTTGGCGTTTATGGCCCAGGCAATGCGCGTGACGTCCTTACTGATCTTCTTACCGGCTCCGATTACAACTTCATCATCGTGGGCGGTGCCGACGGAGCCCCGCCTCGCGCGCTGATTCTCACGGCGAGGGACGCCAATCCTCCTCCGGTCCCTAATGCTCCTGGAATGGCCCCTAATGCTCCTGGAATCACCGCCGTTTATCCAACTTCGGCTCCCACCGCTGGACGCGGCGCCGGGGAACAGTCAGAGTCCGAGGCAGATCCATCCGATCCAAATGCCTTAGGTCCAGGCGCCATCGCTCCCGTTCCCTCTTTAGACGACAAGGACGACGCTACACGCGCACAAAACACTTTGGACCGGCTCCAACACATACAGGACCAGCAGCAGCAGCAGGAAAATCCGCAGCATTAGCCGCGGAGTGTCATTCGAATCATCCCAGGCAACATTGTCATGAGAGCTGCTTGCGTACCGGGCGATTTTGCTCGACCGGCGGCAGGTTTTCACCTGTCGGAAGCATGATTTGAAGTACGCAATTCGCCGTTCCCGGCGAATCAGTCGCGGCGCAGCGCGCACTGTTCTCGGAGCATTCGATGCTGCGTGTGCGTGCAGCAAACCTTCTGGCCCGTGACATGGATGTTGTTGGCACGATACACGATGACTATCCCCGCTGCCGTCTCAGAGTGAAGTCTTCCAAGGCGTCCTTTGCGCGCATGAGTTCCAAAGCGGCCCACGCGTGACATAAGTGACGCGGCTACCCTGCGCCGGAGAGTGCGCTGACATTCAGGGGGAAGCAGAGGTCTGCGGCCAATGAGACGAAAATGCCGGAATAGTCCTTTGGGCAACTGCAATTTATCTGCCTGTGTGCACGAAAGTGGCTTGACTTCCTCCCAAGAGCGTGTATCCTGACCTCAGATATAGGTCAAATTTGAACACCTAAATTTTCGTTGCCTATGCGGTGAGATTCCGAGAGCGGTGCTGAGATTCCTGAATGGGGCGGTATTTTTTGAGAGACCGAATCATGGAAGCATTCAGCGAACTCCGAATCGATCCGAATATCGGTTGGGCATTCTAGAGAGGCACGGCCTCCGCAGCCGCCGAGAATCCGAACAACATAGACGTTGCTGAGTCCAATCAAGGCGCGATGCGTGCTGCCTTGTTGCGCCCAGAACAGGTCCTGGACAAGTGATTCATCTTGTCTCCGTGCTGCCACTACGCAGCGAAAGAGACTTTGCGGCAATTTTCAGTTTCTTGGGATCTGAATTCATGAAAAGGCGGATTCGTGAAAACACTCTTCCCCACGATAGCTTTGGTCTTTCTGTTCGCTGCACCCGCCTTCGCAACGGTGTCTGTGAGCAGTCCGCAGAATGGCGCGACACTTAGCTCAAGTGTTGCCTACTCCGCTAGCGCAACAACCAGTACCTGCTCAAAGGGCGTGGCATCCATGGGTGTTTACGTCGACTACAAATTGCTCTATGTCGTGAACGGAACCAAGCTAAACACGACACTCTCAGTGGATGCGGGTAAGCACAATACAGTCGTCGAAGAGTGGGATTATTGCGGCGGGGCTACCTTCGTACCAATGACGATCACGGTAAGTGGCCAGTCAGGCGTCTTCGTGACTTCGCCGGCCAATAACAGTACGGTGAGCAGTCCAGCCAATTTCGTCGCGACAGCCACGAGCGCGTGTTCAAAAGGTATAGCGTCGATGGGCGTCTATGTGAACAACCAGCTCGAGGTAGTCAAAAACGGAGCCAGCTTAAACACGCAATTGAATCTAGGCTCGGGAACGCAGCATGCCGTTGTGGAAGAATGGGACTACTGTGGCGGGGCCTCCTACACGCCTGTCACCGTCACAGTCCAAGGCTCCGGAAAGGTTCTCAACAACATCCAGGCCAGCGGCGGTTGGAAAAATTGGGGAGAATTCGCACCGAATTACGACATCTGTACCTCGAATTGCAGCGGGGTCAACTGGTCCATGTGGCAGCATCAGAGCTCGCCGTCGTTGAGCGGCAACGCGAGCCGATTCAATATCGGTGGAAGCACGCCCTACGCCGATGTTCTATGGTCCAATCCCGTAATCGGCCAATTCTCAACCCAGGGCATTCCCGATACAGGCCACACGCTGCTTCCCTCGCTGCACTACTTTACCTACGACGCCGACTTCTTCGTGACCAATGCATCTGTCACTCAGGTACTGGAATTTGACATCAGCATGTATATGAATGGCGCAGGCATGATATGGGGTACCCAATGCAACTATCTCGGTGGCAAGGTATGGGATATATGGGACAACGTCAGCGCACATTGGGTTTCATCCGGCGTTCCCTGTAACCTCATCAACAACGGCTGGAATCATGTCACGGTCCAGGCCCAGCGCCAATCGAACAACACGCTCCTCTATCATTCGATCACGCTCAATGGCGTCACATCCGTGATCGACAGGACCTATGCCCCGTTCACGGTTCCGACGAATTGGTGGGGAATCACGCTGAACTATCAGATGGACGGGAACTCCAAGATGTCGTCCAACACCACCTATGTGGACAATCTGAAGTTCACGTACTGGTAGAGAGCAACCGGGCGACAATCTGACCGGCAATGACTGGCTTTAATATTCATTGGGCCCGGCTGGCCGCGTGGCACATCAGGAGGCGCTGGGCGATTTTGCTTCCTCATCCAGCAAATGCCCAACGCCAATGATCTGTCGACCGTCTCTGAATGAAAGCCTCTGGCGTGCGCAGCTCAAGATGGATTGCTCAACTTCCCGGATTGGCATGGCGTCAATGATGGTGATGCCGCCAATCAGTTCAACCAGAGTCTGATACGAGCAGCGGTTGGCATGCAGGAACTCAAGAGGGTACTCAGGCTTTCTCTCACGCGCATTCACCGGGTCCGCGTCGAGCAGATAGCTGATGTCCGGCCTGGGAACCACTTTCATGATCAGCCAGACATAGGCTCGAATCGCTATGTTGGCCAGCGGAAGATTGGCAAGCTCGTCATATATATAGCGGTCAAAAATAACCAGATCCGCATTTGAGCGCAATGCTCTTTTCACCGCTGCGCGAAGTGAGCAGGCGTCGATGCCGTACAGGAACAGCCGCACAACTGTCATCGGGGATGACCTTACATTCTTGTCTCGCCGATTGACCGGGGCGGATGGAGTTCCAACTCCCTTGTCTCCCTTGAAAAGAGCGTGCCCGGTCAATTCCCTAAACTTCGTCAGCGGCGCAACGTCATCCCAGAACCTGATCAGCAACACGCGCAGGCCGTCCCGCTCGATCTGCGCGCGAAGGGCTTCGATCTGTGTGCTCTTTCCTGCGCCATCCATTCCGGAGAAGCTTACAAACTGAGTGTCGACGTTCACAGGCCGAGCGGTCATCACGATGCTCCAGGGGGCCTTGAATGCCTTTGTATTCATGTCAGTTTGACCGGCTGGGGCTTCCGTGGGAGAGTGCCACAACCGTTCCCACGGCGACGGCCGCACCCACCACGATTCCAACCCTGATCAGGATGGATCGAACTCGCCTCTGTTTTGCGGGCGCAATCACAGCTCCGGCCGGCCTGGATGCTGCAACGCCCGTAGCCTTCTCATAAGGCGCCGCGGCCGTGCCAACAGGCTTCTGGACAGACTCTTGTTGAGGCGGCCCCGATTCTGTTTGCGTGCCGCTGGACTGTCCACTCTGACCGGCTGGCTGCGAAAGCGCAGGCTCCGGATTGTCCGGGTAATTCACTTCAGGCTGGCTGGTGGCTGCGACTGGCTTCGGGGCCTGGCCAACCGGGTCTTGCGTCCGGCTTTGCGCGGAGGTGGCGGCCGGCGCAGCCTGTCCGCCATTCGCTTGCTGAGACGGGGCCTGGGCCGCATCTACAGTGGGCAACACGAGCAACAGCACAAGGCAGCATGCGATCTCTATCTTCAACCGGTAACGCGATCTTCTCATCAATTCGCGATCCTTGTCATAGCGTGCGCGCCCAGCCCGCATTGCAGTGCGGTCAAGCTGCATTCACAGAGCTTCGAAGCAAGCTACCCGTCTCAAATCGGTTCGAGACCGCACGAGGCGGTAGTTGGCGGAAGCTACTTACCGCCTCTGCATCGGTGTCAAACATCTCAAAGAGACGATGCGCCCCAGTCAGTTCCAGTTGCGTTCGCGCCCCGGAGGGAATTCCTGCGAGTTTGACATCGCCATTGCGCTTCATGGCTTCTTCCAGGCAGCACAGAAGCAAGTAGACTGCGGCCTTGTCCATCTGCCGCACTCTGGAGCAATCGAAGACGATGGAGGGGTGGTCAATATTCATGCAGCTTTCCAGTTCGTTGAAAAAGCGGCGTCCGCACTTTTTGTTCACCGTTTCCGGCACCTGCTTCACCACTACGCCACAACCTTGGAATGTCATACCCCCATTCTGCCTGAGCGTCGTAGCCGCATACTGTCCAAAAGAGACCATCCTCCATCACAGCGCTGGAGCCATGAGTTCTCTCCGTTCGGCATCTTCCTCTGCGTCTCGGTTTTCCCGGCCTATAAAAGCCGTGCAAGCTCATCTTCAGGATCTCGCCTTGCGAGTACAAACATGTTCCGCGCATAGCGGAACAATGTGACAAGGTTTGTGTTGTACCAGCAGCACTCGCTCATTCGTGGCGAGAGTCCACACAAGAAGCGCAGTTTCTCCAACCTGTTTGGCGATGCGCTCATTGCGGCTGCCAGGCGATGATTCCCATCCAGAACCGTCATTGGCTCACTATCGTTCAGTCCAATCAGAATAACGGCGCCGAATTGTGACTCTTCCAGAAGAAGTTGATTCCGAATATCGGAAATTTTAGACAAGAACGGTGTGTCGACCAGGTGTGGCTGCATGCGAATGCCTTCAGCAACTTTAGTGAGTGAAAAGTTGCCTCGCGCGAGTTTTCTCCACTGGGCCCGTGGAAATACCCTTATCTGGCTGACGTCCGCTGGCGTGATCTCCACCTCATACCATTCCGTTTCGGGCGGAATCTCCTTCCACAACGAAAGATGCCGAATGAACAGCAGGGCGCGCCGCTTTGCATTCTCCTGCGCATTGTCCAGATGAGGATTGCTGACAACTTCGCCCAAACTCTCCCGATACTCCTCGAATGCGGGCGCGTGGAAGTCGGACTTCAAGAACTCCGCAATCACTTCATCTTCTGATACGCGCCGGATGAGTCTGAAAGGGCGTACAATTCCAGCCTCTCGCGGTGGCTCCTGATTGCCGAGCAGTTCAACCAGAAACGGAATTGCGACATAGATGAGCAGAATAGTCATCAGGATCAGCTGCACCAGGATGACCTCACGTAGCGACGAGTGGTAACGGGCAATGCCGGCAATCACAATTCCGCTGAAAACCAGCTGCACCCAGCTCGCATTGGCAATCTTGTAGGACATTTCGAAGGTAATGATGACCACACTGAGCGAGTAGACAACTGTAGTAATGGCATACAGCGCGAGAAGGTACGGAAGGTTGTACTTTCCAGCTATTTCGAATCCAGAGCCGAAGAGCGTTGTCCAGAGACGTGCAGGTGCGATGCTCAAACCGAAAGCTAAGACGGATCCTATACCCAATACCAACATGAGACACGTTGCGATGACCTTGAGATCCTTTCTCTCCTCATCGCGAGTACCCGCAACCAGCGGAAACATGCTGTTCACGACCGCCGAAGAAAAGGCAAATATCACGCGGCCCACCATGGCCACCGCCGCGTAAAGACCAGCCTGCTCGGCAGCAAAAAAGTGCTTCACAAGAACGATGTCGCAGTTATTGATAAGGACTTGGCCGGAGAAGAAAATCAGGGCCTGGATTGTCTCGCGGAAGAAATAAGAGAGGCGATGCGGGCTCGCAACCCGGCCCGCCAGTTTGGGTGCAATCGCAAGATAGGCCACCGCAACAGCTGCGGCGTTGGCTGCAATCACGCCTTCGACGCCCAGGCCGGCCAGGATAAGGATGAGCGACCCGCCGAGGCGAACCACGCCCTCAAGAACAAGATTGCCTGCAAGGCGACGAAATCCGTAGGTGCCCTGGATGTATCCTCGCCGGCATCCAAGAGGGATGTAGAAGGCTGCGCCTAAGGCTAGGAGCGCGATCAGTACAGGACTGGGCAGGTTCAGATAATCGGTGATCGACCTCTGAAATATCAACAAGAGGAGCGCAATCAGGATGCCGACAGCCCAAGTGCCTCGATGAAGAATTCGATAGGCCCCGGAGCCCTGCTCAGGACTCTTCTGTCGCGCCACAACTTTGGCGGAAACAATTTGAAACGAGAGCGTGACCGCAGATATCAGGGTGAGAATGGTGTAGACGGCAGTCGCCTGCCCATATCCCTTGGGGCCGATGAATCGCGCCACGACAATGTTGTAGGCGAGGCTGATTGCAGTGGTAAGGCTCGAGCCCGAAAGCAATATAAGGCTTCCCGAGACAATGCGCGACTGCAGCGTCTTCGTCCTTCTTGTCAAACCATTCACCACACTCTCAAGTTCCTGGTTCACGATGCAGGAATGGATCGGCAACCAGATGCGGAAACAGCTGGACACTTGGCGGCAGAACATACGATGCGAGAATTCACGCTCCGGCTGCTCACAATCGACGTGGAATTGAGCTTCATGACGAAATGGTGACAACCGCGAGCATGCGAATGGACTCTAATAGATACGCTTATGATTAGCCGTTTAAGTACTACCCTGCTTCTTCTTCTCGTCCTTTCCCACGGATGCTCCAGTCCGGGAACAGCTCGCGCGCTGCCGCTCAAGCACAGGGCAGTGGGCAATTCACCAGAAATCATCGCGTTGTACGAGGCATGGTTTGGGCTTCCCAATCACATCTCCGTCGGCTACTCGTCGCAGGACCCCGCAGTCATCCGCAGTCAGATTCGCCGCGCAAAAGCCATGGGCATCTCCGCGTTCGTGGTGGACTGGTATGGAGACCGCGAGCCCTTCATCGATCAGAACTACGCCTTGATGCAGAAGGCGGCAGCCAAACAGAAGTTCAAGATTGCGATGATGTATGACGAAACCGACGCCGAGGATGGAGCCACTGACGAAGCCCTTGCGGATTTTCAGATGTTCCATGACACCTACCTCTCTGCGAAAGCGCCGGGGCATCAGGCCTATCTTACTTATGAAGGCAGGCCTGTGATCTTTATATTTCCGAAAGGGCGGCACACAGATTGGAACAAAGTGCGTACTCAGGTGAACAAATGGAGCAACCCACCCTGGCTCATCTATGAGAACCTTCCCGGCCCCTATCCAAACGCGTTCGATGGCTACTACGCATGGATCAACCCCGGAGAAAAGGGATGGATGGCGGATGGAAGCAACTGGGGTGAGCAATATCTGAATGAGTTCTATCAGACGATGCAATCGAAATTTCCCGACAAAATCATTGTTGGAGGAGAATGGTCCAGCTTCGACGACAGCAAAGCCTCATGGGGCCTTAACCGGCACATGTCAGCGAGGTGCGGCCAGACCTTTGCTGATACTTCCAACTTGTGGCGTACGAAGTTTTCTCCGGACAATCTTCTGCCCTTCGTAATGATCGAAACATGGAACGACTACGAGGAAGGCACTGCGATTGAGGATGGTATTCCCTCCTGTGCCTCTGGCGTGAAGGAGCACTCTCTGCCCCCTTCAGCGGGGAAGTCCGCGGCATCACGGCCAGTGCCATAGAAGGTGAATGCGAAGTCCCGCTGAGTAGACAACCTGATGACTCAAAGAACGGGTTCAGCTTGTACATCGGCAGCCTGGACGAGGCCTTTCTCATCCTGCGCCCTTGCTTTTCGCACTTTCCAAATTGCCGGCAAGAGCGCGCAACAGACATCCGAGGCACCCGCCGGAGATGCCCCAATCACTTACGCAGCGTCAATTGTTTCTCGGCCCTGATGAGCTTCAACTTGCATTGTCATCCTTCCGAATTGAGGCACAATCATGGCCGGGGAGCGGTGGACTGTACTAATGATGGAAAGTGGCCTGCCACGAACTTCGTCGTACACTCGCCCAACATACTCTCCCAGCACGCCAAGGCACAGCAGCAGTAAACCTCCAACGAAAAACACAGTAGCCGCCACACCACACCCCACTGCCAACACCGGGTCCCTTGAGAGCAACATGCAGATCCCCAGGAACGCGGCCATAAGGCTTGCGAAAGCAAACAGCGCGAAGCTGAGCCGCAGCGGCTTGTAGCTGAAGCTGGTGATCGCGTCCATGGCGTACTTTATCCGACTCAAGAACGAGAGCTTTCCGTCTCCCGCCAACCGATCCTGCCGATCATAAAAGATAACCGTGTTGCGATAACCGACCCACGCCCGCAACCCCGGAAGGTAGCGGTTCTTCTCTTCCATCTCATTCACTGAATCAACGGTCTTGCGGCTCATGAGGCTGAATATGCCGGCATTGAGCGGGATCGGATAGTCGGAGAGAGTTCCCAACACGCGATAAAACAGAGGGAAGAGCCAGGCAAGCATTCTGCGCCGCTCCTGTCGACTTCTTCTCACCGCGACAACAACATCCGCGCCGTTTTGCCACGCATCGATGAGCTCAGGCAAAACTTCCGGCGGATCCTGGAAATCGCCGTCCATCAGGATTACCGCGGCGCCGTGTGCTGTCTTCAGACCCGCGGAAATCGCGCCCATGTGGCCCCAGTTGCGGGACAGCTCTACCACCACGATATGTGGGTCAAGGCGCTGCAGGTCTCTGAGCATTTGGAGAGAGGAGTCAGTGGAGCCATCATTGACATACACTACTTCCCAAGGTGAGCCAACGCCATCCATGGCGATTGCCACGGCTTCATGGAACCGCGTAATCAGCTCCTCTTCGTTATAAATTGGTACGACCACTGAGATCATAGTCCGCTCCTGACTTGCTGCGTATGTTGCGATCCTGGACATCTCATACCTGCGCCGTTGCCGGTTCAGCAGGTTCCTTTACTTCCGAGTCGTGACCAGGACCTCATTCCGGCACTGCCTGAAATACCCGTACTCGCCATCGGACTTCAGCAGGCGTAAGGACGACGACATAGCGCGCACTCATGTGCTGCCTTGTTGTCAATTTGTTCTTGTGGAGAACCTCCACGTCGTACTTAACCTCGTCGATGAGCTCAATCGAGAGTCCCTCCGGCGAGTAGAAGACAATTTGAAGGTCATGAGCGCGATCCACGTAGCGGGTGTGTATCCCAAATGACTTTTGCTCCTTGATTGTGTCCGTCAGCTTCTCTTTCGCGGTTCCAACAAAATCGGCATTGAGCAGATCCGCACGATTCTGTTCGAGTGCGGCACTGAGGCTTTGCCAGGATTGCAGGTAATCGCGGATGGCCGCTGCGGCGGTTTGCTTTTCAAGTGCTCTTGGCCCCTGCAAATTGGCAGGTTCCACGCGAACCGTTGCCTGCGCTGCGCCCATGCAGGAGGCTGTGCTGAAGACCGCACAAAGCAGGAGAAGTGGCTTCACACTGATCATTTTGTCCAGCCAATCTGGTTCCCCAGCACGACTCCGCTCGCAACGGAGATTGTGGCTCCGCTTTCGACAGGCATTTGCACTTCCGCAATGCCGCGCTTGAGAGGGACATCGACGGTCGACTGAATGCCGTGATAGCTCTCCGTGAAAGTGACGATCGTCCCATCCGGCACAGCATTGCCTCTGCAGTCGCGGACAGGTGCAGTGACCAACTGAAGCCGCTGGCCTACCTGCCGGGCCGTCATCTTTAGCCCGCACGGGTCGCCCGGCACTTGCGCTATCACGCGCGTGGTGGACACCTGACCGATGCGCGCCACAAATGTATCGGTGCCTTGCAGGGCCGTGGAGTCCATGCCGGTCCAGCCAGCGCCATCCTTGGTCA
Source organism: Acidobacteria subdivision 2 bacterium RH1 MAG20 (assembly GCA_002197545.1). The sequence goes on from NFUO01000690.1 coordinate 11,953, forward strand.
CTACCAAATGCTTCTGCATGCTGCCGCCCGGGCTCGCAAGCTCGAACGAGATGGTTGCCGGCGTCACGATCAGGTTGCGATAAGCGTCAAACACATACACAGCGCCGGTAATGCCGCTCTTCAGGTCGACGGGAAGGCGGGAAGGCTCCGCGAGGAAACTCAGTTCCGCGGGCGCTTTTCCCGGCGTCACATCGAGTGTCCCATTGGTTGCGGCGGTCGATGAAGTAAGAACAACCAGGTAGTGCCCGGCGCTGGTGAGCGAGCCGGCAGCAAAGACCGCAGTCTCTCCCAGCTGCACATCGCGCTTCAACACCTGCTCTGGACAGACGATGTACAGGGTTGCATTGCCGCTTCCATGGCTCTGGATCGCAAAGGAGCTGCCAGCCTCAATAGCTTTGGGCAAGGTCATGCTCATCCCTTGGGCAAAAGCCACCTGCTGCAGGGTGGCAAGGGCCAATCCGCTGATCAGCAACCAAAGTCTGGAGTTCATTGGGAACCACCAAAGCTGTACGTAGCAACAATTGTTCGCTGGCTGCTGATGTTTTTGGCAAGGTCCTCGGGGACGTGGATGTGAAACGGGACCGGCGTCTGCGGCAAGAGAGCTTGATTCACGTACTGATCCGCAACCCAGACTACTTGACCGCTCTTGTTGTAGAACGACACAAGCACATGCGCGATATTTACGATCTGTCCGCTTTGATTCGCCAGTTGACCAGTCACTGAGGCGTCCGGAGCCGGATGCAACTGCTCATTCTCGATCTCGATCACCGGGTCCGCAGAGGCTGCAATCAGAGACGACACTGGCGTCATGCGGATGCTGCCGACATCGGACAACTGTACGCCCGGGAACCGGATAAAAAATGGAGTCACCTGCTTCGGCAGCAGCAGATGAGATATCTTGTCAAAGCTGCCCTCGGTCGCGAGCACTGATTTGCTTTTTGACAGCAAAGTTGCGGTGACCGACACGTAAGCCGGAACGACGTCTTCGTTCAGCAACTCGCCCAGGATCACCACTCCATCTGCTCGCTCCACAGGATGCATATCCACAATGCGGACCTGCGGCGATTCCACATCCTGCGTGCCCCAGTCATCGGTGGCGCCGCGGTAGATCACGTCCCAGCGCAGATAATTGACCGGAATAACCTGCGGCGGAACAGTGGGCGCTTTAACTATAGGCCACTCTGGTTTCCAGTGGTCGCCGTCTCTCACGACTCGCAGGTCGCGTGTGGTTACCGACGCGCCCACCACGGTAGACCAATGCAATTTAAGCTCAACATCCGCTTCATTCGCGGAAGCATGTCGCGGCAACACTTCAAAGCTGTTCAGAGTCGCGTAGGTAAGAAGGCCGGGGTAATATCCCTTCAGATCGCGGACAAAGTCAGGCTCGGTAAACTGCGCCTTGTTGGCGAGACTGGCATAGGCCTTTTCCCACGCTTGCTCGCGGATGTCGTCACCAAGATTTCTAACGGCCGCTTCCGGAGTTGAAGACGAGGGCCGCAGGCCCTGCCCGCCGGCATAGGCAACTGCAGATTGCACAGGCCACACGGTACCAATCACCACGAGCGCTACGGTCGAAGCTCCTAAGAGCGCTGCGAATATGCGTCCATGGTTCACGAGACCAACCTCGCATGCACACGACTCTCGCCGGTGGAGTTGACTTCGTCACTTCCCAGACCGTGGCGCTTCTTTGCGGGAATAAAGACCACCAGGATTGCCAGGAGACTACTGCCGAACGGGAAAATGCCCCACATCACGCCTTGCCAGTGGGGTGGAATTTGTGGCGCGTTCAAAGGCGTTGCCGGCGGTACCCCGTCCTTGCTCCAGACTGTGATTATGTTGTCGTCAAGACTGTCCACGGGACGCCAGCCGGCAAAAGCCAGAAGCGGATCATAAAAGTGATCCCGCACGAATACCCATTTCAGTCCGTAGTGGTCTGCGTGAGCCAGCATCGCACTGAGTGCATCCAGGCCCGGCTTACCGAAATATTTTGAGCTGGTGAGAGCGCCTGCACCGTAGTGAGTCAGCTCCGGCAGCATACGGCCTGAATTCCATTCGCCATCCACACTGCTGGCATTCGTCATCATGGCCAGGCGCGCAATCTTGTTTCCGAATCCCAGGGTGATATAGCGATATTGATCGTGGCCGTCACGATTGAGCCAGGATGCAACCGTATTCACCTTGAAATTCTCCGCATCCGCCGGCCTATAAGTCGCCCACCCTACTGCCAGCGCGCAAGTAAAGGCTGCGGCAATGGTCAAGCCAATAACGGCTCGCATGCGATACCGATCGTAGAGTTCCGCCGCCAGCAGTCCAACAAAGGGCAGAGCGAGCAAGGATGCCCAGTAGCTGAAACGTTCCATCGTGAGCACGTAAAAGGCGCGCCCGAGCAAGAGATGGCCCACAGGGGTTGTTCCTCCGAGGCCCACCATAAACGCCACCCAGAAGCCAAGCAGCAAGGGGCGCAGGCGAACGACGGTGCAACCTCGCAGAAAGATGAACGGAAGAGCAAGAATCAAGGCTCCATAGGGAACGATGAAATAGTTCAAGCCCCACTGCGGGCTAAGTATGTAGTTCGCCCGGCTAGGGTGCGGGATGGGAGTCTGGGTCACGGGATAATGAATCAACGCAATCCAGAAGGGAAGGAGCACGATGGCAATCGCTGCACCCACCACCACAATGATTGCGAGGGATCGTCCCATAAACGAGGGGACCGAAGTGCGCTCACCATCCTCGCGATCCATCAGCACCAGCGCCAGGACCGGCACTGCAAAGAAGAAGGATCCAAAGAGCAACGTGGCATGGTGCGCAGCAGCCGCGGCGGTGAAAAGCACGCTCGCTTTCAGAAACGATCGCCACTTGCCGCGACGAACCCATTCAAAGAGAAAGGGGAGGGCATTTAAATAGATTGGCGCCGCAAACGTGGTGGCCAACTGCCCCGCAGAATAGACGAGGAAGCTTTCCGAGCCGAGAAACACACTCGCCAGTGCAGCAATTGA
>NFUO01000691.1 GCA_002197545.1 Acidobacteria subdivision 2 bacterium RH1 MAG20
CGGACTGGCTGGAAGGCCGGTTCTATCCAGCTATCGAAGAGCTCCCACCAAATTAGCACCCGTAAGTGGCAAAGGTTCAATGGCCTGTGGGCCATCTCCGCCGGCATGCCATGAACCTTCATCCACTGCCCCGCAAAGTGGCTGCTCTCGTCTGTTTTTCACTGGAAGCATGGTGCTGCCGGAAAGCGGAGCCGCGGGCAAAAGGGAACGGTTGCCGGCTTGAGATTGCCCGATAGATCGTAGAAAGTAGCGACTCTCAAACTCGCGGCCATAATAGGCCGAGGGCTGATTTTTCTGCCCAGAAAAAGGAGAGAGTCGCTATGAAGAGACGATACCAGATGGAACAGCAAAGAGCGATACAGCAGTTCCGCCGGTTAGCGAACGAAGAAAACCCCGACATTCAGATGATCCTTCCGATGGCCGACGTCGTGGGCCTGTTGCAGCAAGGAGTAGGGCATTTGCTGCGGGAAGCGGGGTTGGCGCTGATGAGCCTGGTGATGGAGGAGGAAGTGCGGCACTTGGCCGGGGAGCGTCATGAACAGCACGAGGGGCGCCGGGCGCATCGTTGGGGGAAGGAAGCGGGCTACTGCGTAGTGGATGGCCAGAAGGTGCCGATCCGGAGGACGCGACTTCGCGGCAAAGACAAGCGCGAACAGCGGCTGGGGAGCTATGAGATGTTTCAGCGCAGCGGACCTTTGCAGCACGGGGTCTGGGACAAGATGATGCGCGGGCTTTCGACGCGAAACTACGGGGCGGTGGTGAAGGAATTCAGCGACGCCTACGGGATCGAGAAGTCCGCGGTGAGCGAGAACTTCATCGAGGCGAGCCGGGAGAAGGTGAAGCAGCTCATGGAGCGGTCCCTGGGAGAGTTCCAGCTCTGTGCGGTGCTGATCGATGGCACTCCGTTCAAGGACCGGCAGATGATCGTAGCCCTCGGAATTGGCTGCGACGGACGCAAAACGGTGCTGGGCATTCGGGAGGGTGCGACCGAGAACGCCACGGTGGTGAGCGCGTTGCTGAGCGAACTGGCGGAGCGCGGGCTGGACTTCCGCACGCCGCGGCTCTACATTCTCGACGGCAGCAAGGCGCTGGCAGCGGCGGTGCGCCGTCACGCCGGGGAAGCGGCATTCATCCAGCGCTGCCAGGTTCACAAGAAGCGGAACGTCGTGGACCACTTGCCGGACGAGCATAAGGCGGAGGTGAACAGGAAGATGCAGAACGCCTACGCGATGGCGAACTATCCAGATGCGAAGCGCGCATTGGAGCGGCTGCATCGGGAGTTGATGGATCTGAATCCGAGTGCGGCCCGCAGTTTGGAGGAAGGCATGGAGGAGACGCTGACCGTTCACCGACTGCGCGTCCCGGACCAACTGCGCCGGACGTTGTCCAGCACCAACGTGATCGAGTCGGCGTTCTCGATTGTGGAGACGGTCTGTCGAAATGTGAAGCGCTGGAGGGACGGCGATCAGATCGAGCGGTGGGTCGGTTCCGGACTGCTCGTTGCCGAGCGCCAGTTTCGAAGGGTCATCGGCCATCGACAGATTCCGCTGTTGCTGGCCTCCATCGCCAATGCGGTTTCCAAAACACCGATTGCGAAAGAAGCCGCAGTTGCGTAGTCTATGACTGCCGAGAGTCGCTAACTTTCAACGGAACTCCGGGCAACCTCTAGCAAAGGTAAAAATGCCCTAGTTGTGGACGAGAGGTATTCCGATGCAGATGGATGTTCCTCGCTCACG
>NFUO01000692.1 GCA_002197545.1 Acidobacteria subdivision 2 bacterium RH1 MAG20
CTCCAGTGCGACCCTGATGTCCTCGTTGCCCTCGGGGCCGAAGTTGTCCGATCGCAGCGTCTTACTTAACCCACGCGCGCGGTACGCCGAGGTCGAGCGCCAGCTTCGCGTCGGTCCAGCCGGGCGAGTATCCGGTCTTCTCGTCGACGTAGACTTCCTCCAGCTTGGCGAGGATGATGCGGCGGTTCTCGCGGGTGAGTTCGGCGGGTGGTTCTTGATCGCGGATGCGCTCCTGATCTTCCGGCTTGCAGTTGTTGACGACGTTGATCGGTGCGGACGTGAGCACGCCGCATCGACACGTCGCGATGACGCCGCGGACGGGCTTGCCTTCAACCATTATCGACGAGTGCTTTATTTCCATCATGCGGCCCTCGCGAACTCGCCCTGCATCGCGGTCGCGGCTTGCATGTAGGCTGCGTGGGCGGCTTCCGCGGTGTCGTGATAACCGAGATGATGGTCGTGGCCATGCACTTTTATCATCGCGCGAAATTTCCCAAGCCCCTTATGAAAGCTGGCGCCCTTGAAGCCGGACGTGTTGGCCCTGGACATCTCAGCGTTCGCGCCGTTCTGCGACTCGTTAGCCTCCCGCAGGTTGATCCAGCGGTTGTTGAGGCCGTCCGTGTCCTCATGATCGATGAGTTCAGTTGGCCGCCTCCCTTCCATGTAGAGGAAGGCGAGACGATGGGCGGCGAAGTTCAGGCCGTTGATGCAGATGTACCGATACACACAACCACTCGTCACCTCTCGGGTGGTGCCGGCCACCTTGCCTGCATACCGCCCGTTCCACTGCGGCCGGGCATCCGCTCTCCACAGCCAAGTGAAGATGCCCGTGTCCGGGTCGTAATGCAGGAGCGACTTGAGGGTCGCTTGATCGAGAGATGGTCGGACGTTCATCGGTTATTCCTTTTCAGTCGCTCAATGAGCGCGGGACAGTCCTGATGGGTTTTGCGATGTGGAATTTAGGAAGCGCAGGTCTTGGTGATTTGTGCCAACAGTCATCCACATATTTCGTTCGTCCACTTTCATTTGTAACATTTCGTGATGATCCTTTCTATCAATTTCCCTTTCCTTTCCTATCGATTTCCCATCTGGTGGTTTTGTCAGCAGGTTGTTGCCCGCGCCTCGGGGCTTTCAGGGGCGGAGA
>NFUO01000693.1 GCA_002197545.1 Acidobacteria subdivision 2 bacterium RH1 MAG20
CGCTCAAGGCCGAGCACGGGACGGGGCGTAATATGGCCCCGTTTGTACGGCGTGAATGGGGCGATAAAGCGACAGAGATGATGTGGCGGATCAAGAGATTGGCAGACCCATACGGAGTGCTCGCTCCGGACTGCGTTCTCAGTCGCGATGACGGAATCCATTTGCAACGATTTAAGTCGTCCCCTGCGATCGATGGCTCCGAAGCCACCCGCTGTATCGAGTGCGGCATGTGTGAGCCGGTTTGCCCATCGCGCAACGTTACCATGACACCTCGCCAACGCATCGTCGTCCGGCGCGAAATGGCTCGCCAGCCGAGTGACTCGCAGATGTATGCGCAACTGCTCAAGGACTACGAATACAACGGTATACAGACATGTGCGGCGGACGGATCATGCGCGGAGCCTTGCCCGGTATCAATCAACACTGGGACGCTTATCAAGTCATTCCGGCAGCGCGAAAACACAGATGGGCGCGAAAAAATTGCGCTTGCTATCGCCAAGCGCTGGAGGAGCGTCGAAACCATCGCCCGTATCGGAATAGGCGTAACCGATTTCATATCGAGAACCGTTGGTGTGAGAGCCTTGACGGGTCTGACTGCGGTGGCGAGAGCGGCGCTCAGCAAAGACCTCATTCCTTCAGTCCCTGGACCAATGCCGCAGAAGGCCCCTGGCAGGCTTCCGCAGACTTCGCGTCAGGGTGCCGCGGCGGTTTATTTTCCGGCCTGCATCAACCGCATATTTGGTCGTGCGCAAGGCGCGGTGCGGCGTCCGAGCCTTCCCGAGGCGCTTGTCGCTCTATCTGCTCGCGCCGGGCAACCGCTCTGGATCCCGGATAACGTGCGTGGCCTCTGCTGTTCAACACCTTGGAGTTCCAAAGGCTACCGGCTTGGTCATGAATGGATGGCCACGGCGATCGCGGACGCAATGTGGGACTGGAGCAACGCGGGCGCCCTGCCCGTCGTGATCGACGCTGTTTCATGCACTCACGGCCTATTGGACGATGTGCGAACTCACATAGACCGCGAGCGACAAAAGCGATTCGACAAGATCGAGCTCGTCGACGCAATCGTTTGGGTCCATCGGTTGCTCCCAAACCTTCCGATCAAACGAAAGCTGGCTAGTGCGGCGGTGCATCCGACGTGCTCCATGATTCATCTCGGTCTCGAGGAGAAATTCATCGAGATCGCGAGGGCTGTTGCCGACGACGTTATCGTTCCAATCGGAACAACGTGCTGCGGAACCGCCGGCGATCGCGGCTTACTGCACCCTGAGCTCGTTGTCTCGGCTACACGCGAGGAGAAGGCTTATCTAGATGCGCATCCCGCCGACGTCTACCTTTCAGCAAACCGGACTTGTGAGATGGGCCTGCAGCAAGCGACCGGTAAGCCGTACGAGTCTTTCATCTTCACGCTCGAGGAGACGACTCGTCCCGACGGCGCAGCAGGATAGCTGCAAGAGGATCGTTAGAGGGTCAACGCCTTTTAGCACCAAGAGATATTGCATCATTTTCGTCAGGAGGGTCCATATTGAACGCCAATTTATCGATGATCCAGCACCATCGTGCAGACTTAGACGGTTTACGCATGCACTTCGTAGAAGCGGGGAAAGGCCCCGCTGTGGTCTTGCTCCACGGCTTCCCGGAGACCTGGTATGCCTGGCGGTACCAGATCGCCCCACTCGCGCAACATTATCGACTCATCGTGCCGGATCTGCGCGGCTACGGTGCCACTGATAAGCCGGCGAGCGGCTATGATAAGCGCACGATGGCTAACGACATTCGAAGGCTGATCCAACACTTGGACATTGAGAAGGCCGCTATTATCGGTCATGATCGAGGCGCTCGAGTAGGAACGAGGTTTGTAAAAGATCATCCCGAAGTGGTGGAGCGGTTTGTGGCGCTGGACAATATCCCTACCAAAGTTATCTTTGACACTAAGAATGCGGCATTCGCTCAGTTCGGTTGGTTTTTCCTGTTCCAAGGCGTGCCCCATCTTCCTCAGGCGCTGGTACAGGGGCGCGAAGAGATGTGGCTGCGCTACCTCTTCGGAGACTGGACCTACAATCCGGAAGCGTTGAGCGACGCGGACATCGCCGTATACACGCAGGCTTATGCCCAGCCGGGCGGTCTGCATGGCGCTTTTGCCGACTATAGTGCCTGGCGTCAGGATCTCGAGCAGGATTATGCCGATGCGGACAAGAGGATCGCATGCCCCACGATGGCGCTGTGGGGAGCCGAATTCGCTGGAGCGAAGGTTATGGACATGGCGAAACTCTGGGATGACATGGCTTCCGATCTTAAGGTTGCACCCATCCCGCTGTCAGGCCATCTGCCACACGAAGAGCAGCCCGAACTAGTGACAGCCGCGTTGCTTGATTTCCTGCAAGCTTGAAACTCAAAGGGCAAGCGCAATGAAGTCGTATCAATGGCGATCTAAGTGAATGACCCGTTTTGCCGGATGAAGAAGGAGGGAATACGGTGGCAACAAAAACAGTGGCCGATCTGCTTGTGCAAACTCTTGCGGCAGCCGGCGTGGAAAGGGTCTACGGGGTTTCCGGCGATTCCCTCAACGGAATCACCGACTCGATTCGACGGCAGAGGCAGATTCAATGGATTCACCTGCGCCACGAAGAGGCAGCCGCCTTCGCGGCCGGCGCGGAGGCACATCTGACTGGAAGACTGGCGGTATGCGCAGGGAGTTGCGGCCCAGGCAATCTGCATTTGATCAACGGTCTTTATGATTGCCATCGCAGCCGCAGCTCAGATCCCCAGCAGTGAAATTGGCAGCGGCTATTTTCAAGAAACGAACCCGGAA
>NFUO01000694.1 GCA_002197545.1 Acidobacteria subdivision 2 bacterium RH1 MAG20
ACCTGGCGAGCCTTAACAACGAAATGAACGGGAGGGCACTCTACGAGGCGCTCGCGAAGATAGAGCGCAACCCGAAGCTGGCAGAGATTTACTCACGGTTCGCTCAGACGGAAGGCCGACACGCGCAGGGATGGATGGAGAAGCTCGGCAGCCTGAAAGTCATCCCGCCTCCTTTCAAGCCTTCATGGCGGACCAGAGTGCTGATTATGCTTGCGCGGCGGTTCGGCACGAACTTCGTCCTGCCCAGCGTCCAGGCGCTTGAAGCGTCAGACCAGAAGGACTACGAACAGCAAAAGAATCCGGAATCCGCGAAACTCGCCGTGGATGAGAGGTCGCATTCCAGGCTGCTCCGGCAGATCACCGGTTCCACGGGAGGAGTCGAGGGAGGTGTCCTGGCGAGGTTCGAAGGGAGGCACCGATCCATGGGCGGTAACGCCCTCCGAGCCGCGGTGCTTGGCGCGAACGACGGCCTCGTTTCGAACCTCAGCCTCGTGATGGGGGTGGCCGGGGCCGCACTAGCGGGCTCAACAATCATCCTGACAGGCCTCGCCGGCCTCTTTGCCGGGGGAATCTCGATGGCTCTGGGCGAGTGGCTGTCGGTGAACAGCTCGCGTGAGCTCTACCAGCATCAAATCAGCATCGAAAAGACCGAACTCGAATCGATGCCGGAAGAGGAGGCAGAGGAACTTGCGCTCATCTACGAAGCCAAGGGTCTCGACGAAGCGAGCGCAACGCGGCTGTCGAACCAAATAATCGCCAACGGGGCAAACGCGCTCGACACGTTGGCGCGAGAGGAACTGGGAATCGACCCAGAATCATTGGGCGGGTCGCCTTGGCAGGCGGCCCTGACGTCGTTTTCCCTCTTCACCATAGGCGCAATCGTGCCGGTGGTCCCGTTTGTGGTCTTTTCAGGAATCACCGCGGTGGCTCTCAGCGTCATCGCGAGCTCGGCGATGCTCTTCGCGATAGGGGCTATGATCACCGTCTTCACAGGGCGGCCTGTCCTGCGCACCGGAATCAGGCAGATTGTCTTCGGGCTCGCTGCGGCAACCATCACCTTTGGCATCGGCAGTCTCTTCAGAGTGTTCTTCGGTATTTGATTCTCGCGCTCCTGAGCGGTGTGGAATGCGGAGCGTCATCGCAACCTGAGCTCGACATACCAGGCGCTATTCAGCCCCGGGAAGATTGTCGGGGAGATAGCTCCCCTCAGTTCGTTCTGGGGCGCGTCACCTCCCCAAGAGGCCAAATAGTAGCGATCGAAGGTCCCGTTCCAAACCTGGTCGTCGCTAATCCAGACGAGCGCCACGGGTCGGCCGTCTATCTTCATCGAGACGTTGGTAGAGTTCCTTGCAAAATCTGTTACTGCAAATTGATGGTCAGTGAGAGCATCGCCGAGCCCAACATTCAAGACAAGTCGCAGTGTCCCCGTGCTGCCCGATAGCTCGAGGGTGGCGTTCCAGGTGGCGGTGTATTCAAAGCCGCCGTGGGACCTGCCGGCATCGCTGACGAACATGCTTCCCGTCATCAGCTCGCTTGAGGATTGGCCAGGTCGGCTCGCCAGGTAGGCGCCGCCCAGTAGGAGCGCGACTATCACAATCCAGAGCTTTCGTCCCGACCCCTCTCACCCCTGAGTTGCCCCAGGCCTATTGATCTGGTTCGCACAAGAACTCAATGACCTCTCAATCATCGAGTCCGACAGTGTGGATTGGAGAGCCGGAGTTGCCGTCGATGATGACAATGATCTTCTTCTTTCCCTTGAAGAGATATCTTCCAACCCAA
>NFUO01000695.1 GCA_002197545.1 Acidobacteria subdivision 2 bacterium RH1 MAG20
AGCCTGATGCAGGTCTTCCTGAACCTGACGAAAAATAGCGAGCGGGCGGAAAGAGCGATTGGCGATCCGCGCCTGGCAGTATGGATTGCAGGTGTGCATCTGGTTTAGAGATACCGGAGGCGGAGTTACTCATCCCGAGCGCCTGTTCAGGCTGTTCCAGCGAGAGGCGCAATCGACGGGGCTCGGTCTCGATCTCTCCCGCGCCTTGATGCGCAGCTTCCGCGGAGACCTTCGGTATGAGCCGGCAATCGAAGGTTCGACCTTTGTGGTGGAGTTATCGCCGGCACTGCGCGAGAGCGAGGATGATGATGACGATGAGCGCAAAGATCCGGATCCTGCTGGTGGACGACCATAGTCTTTTCCGGGAAAGCCTGAGCCGGCTCCTACAAGCCGAACCTGACTTCTACATCGCCGGGGACTGCGCCAGTTTGGCGGCGGCGCTCGCCCTTCCCAGCCTGAAGGACGTGGATGTTGTCCTGCTCGATTATGACCTTGGGGAAGCGGAGGGCACCCCGTTTCTGGAGCGGGCGCCGGGCCACGGATTTTCCGGACGCATTCTTCTGGTGACGGCCGGGATGCCCGACACCGTGATGCTGCGCGCCGTGCAGAGCGGCGGCTCGGGGATTTTTCTGAAGCATAGCCCGCCGGGCACTCTGGTAGACGCGATCCGCAAGGTGGTGATCGGGGAGATGTGGCTGGATCCCGGCGTTGCGCGGTCCGTCCTCGCGGCCGCTACCGGGACCAGCGCGCCGAAGCGCAGCGCACGGGAGTTGACGGAGCGCGAGCAGGCCGTGCTGAACGGCGTCTTTGACGGGCTGACGAACAAGGAGATTGGCGCGCGGCTCGCCGTCTCAGAGAGCTCGGTCAAGGCCGTTCTGCAGCAGCTCTTTGAGAAAACAGGAGTTCGAACCCGCAGCCAGCTGGTGCGGATCGTTCTCGAAAAGCAGTACATGAAGCGTGCATGACTATCGAAGTCATAAGCCGCAAAGCAGGGTTGCGCCAGGTTGCCGTTTGGGCTCAATGCATGGCCGGCGCCCTTGCTGGCTGCGCCTTCC
>NFUO01000696.1 GCA_002197545.1 Acidobacteria subdivision 2 bacterium RH1 MAG20
ATGCATCCTAATCCGAACGCTGATGTAGGGAGCCTGATCGCCCGGGTCGGTCAGACCGTCGTGCAGTCGATCTGAAACATGTCCGTCGTTCGATGAGTTAGGCTGGGTAGGTTCGGATCCGAAAGGCAAGTCGTCATGAAAACATGGCCGTACACCAAGGGACTGCACGATCTCGGCAACGGTTGCTATGCCTATCTTCAGCCGGATGGCACTTGGGGGTACAGCAATTCAGGATTGATTGTCGACTGCGGCGAGGCTCTTCTTGTCGACACGCTGATGGATCTCGAGTTGACACAAGAGATGCTGGACCGCATGCGGGCCGTCGTCCCGGCCGCGGCAAGCATCGGCACACTGGTGAATACGCATTCCAATCCCGACCACACGAATGGAAACCAGCTGGTCGCGGGCGCGCAAATTGTTTCTTCGACGGCCTGCCTCGACGAAATGAAAGAACAAAGCTCGGCTCCCCGCTATCCGATGACCGGAGAGGCAGGCGCTTTCTTTCGGGAGGTGCTCGGTAGCCGGTTCGACTTCAGTGACATCCGCGCCGTGCTTCCGTCCCGCACGTTTGATCGCGAGCTGACGCTGCGCGTTGGAAGCAAAGAAGTGCGCCTTCTGGAGATGGGCCCCGCGCACACCCGCGGCGACATCGTCATTCACGTCCCCGCAGACAAAACAGTATTTACCGGAGACATTCTTTTCGCCGGGGGCCATCCCGTGATCTGGGCGGGCCCCGTCGGCAACTGGATTCGAGCGTGCGACACGATCCTCGAATGGGATGTGGAGACTGTCGTGCCGGGTCATGGTCCTATCACCGACAAAAGCGGCGTCCGCGCGCTAAAGCGCTACCTCGAATTCGTGCGTGACGAATCGCGAAAGCGCTTCGACGCCGGAATGGGCTACGAGGACCCCGCCCGCGACATTGTGCTCGACGCCTTCGCCGATTGGACTGATCCCGAGCGAATTGTCGTCAACGTCTATGCCTGCTATCGGGAGTTCAGCGGCAAAGCGGATCGTCTGCCGGTTCCCGCACTCTTCGGCGGCATGGCGCGCTATCACAATGAGCGTAAGACCCGAACGGACAGAGTTCGCGGATGAACCTGAACGAGACGCACGATCCATCGCGCCGGAGTTGGCTGCAGTCGGCGA
>NFUO01000697.1 GCA_002197545.1 Acidobacteria subdivision 2 bacterium RH1 MAG20
GATGTTCCCCGATCCGGCGGCAGGCGACTGCGTCAGCCTCGTCTTCCGCCTCGTCACGCCGCCGCAGACGGTCGCCTCGTGGCACGACAAGCCGACCTACAGCAAGACCAGAGCGGCGCACAAGAAGCTGTACGACACGGCAGTCAGCGAGCATCGTGCGGCGCTCGCATCCCGCAATGGGGGTGTGAGATGACGCTTGAGGATGCACTACGGCTGCTGATGCCGGAAGGCGAACTGGGCGATGAAGTTCACGCGGAAATTTTGGCATGCGCTAAAGAGGGCCTGATACGGATAGAAGAGGATGGCACGCTTGTCCTGACCGAAGAGGGGAAGAGATCGGCAGAAAAGGCGATAGCGGACGGCGAGGTGCCCCGTGCCTAAACGAGGACAAGGTCGGTGAGTAGATCGAGGAGCGCGTCAGCACGCTGAAGGATTGGTATCAGGAAGAAAAGCCGAAACGCCTTTCGGAAAAGGCGTCCGTTGGGGATGACCTCCCAACGCTGATGAGAGCGCAAGCTCCACGGGCAGGTCAGGAGACTTCAATTGACCGACAAGCTGGCAAAACTGATGAAAATGATCGACGAGAAGTGGGAAGACACCAACGGGCGCAAGCACAAGCTGTATGTCGTGCGCTCGATGGGCGCAGGTCAAGGCTTCGGTGTGATCGAAGTTCGGCGCAACTTCGTCGTCACAACCGGATGGACACGCGAAGAGTGCTACGCATACCTGCGTACAGCTGACGAGCGGTAAGTCCGAAACGCACGGCTAAGCGTGCGTCGCACCGTCAAACGGTGCCCGACGAGGACAGTCAGAACAAAAGGAGAAACAAGATGGCGAACGACGAAGACTACAAGGTGATGATCGCGGCGTGCAAGGAATGCGGCAAGGAATTTGAAGTGCGGATTCCGATGCCCTTCTACGAAACGATGGTCGCCGCGTGCGAAGAGGACGGCGAGACGCCGATCTTCACGGGTCGATGCCCGGACTGCCAAGAGTGCGATCCGTTCATGAAACTTCTGAAGGAAGCGGGCATCA
>NFUO01000698.1 GCA_002197545.1 Acidobacteria subdivision 2 bacterium RH1 MAG20
GCCGATAGTGACGCCGCTCACCTTGATCGGCACTCCGCCCTGAGCGTTGATGGTGCCCGGTATGGTCGCGGGCGGCGCCGCCGTGCCGGGCGGAAGAGGCCGGGCGGGACCCGAGGGCCGATTGTAGAGCATCGTGGCGGTGGCCTTCATTTTCGCCACTTCAGTGGTGGATGCGGTCGCGCCGTCGTCGCGCAGGAGGGCCTTGGGGGCGTTGAGACCGTCCACCACCAGGACCGTGACCTTATAACCGTCGGCCCGGCATTTGGCCATCGCTTCGTGGGCGATGGTCTGAGCCACGTCAACTGTGAGTACCCTCGATTCCGGCAACTGCGCCAACGCGCTGCCCGAAAAGACCGCGGCTGCGGCCGTAAGAACTGCGAGCTTTGTGAACATGGTTGAGATCCTCGAAAAGTGGAATCTGGAAGTATTGTATTCGATCGCGAACTCAATCGTCGTCATGATGCCCCAGGACGCCCTCCCGATACTCCGGGTGCGGCTCGGGGGCGGCCTTGAATTTGCCGGGGACGGGTGCGATGAACGCGGAAATTTGCTGGCTCACGCGATCTTTCCCGCACGACGGACAGACGACCGCGCCGCTACTCCGAGGGAGCACCAGCTTCTCGAATTTCGCTCCGCAATCGCCGCAGAGATATTCGAAGATCGGCATCGATCTCGCGCTACTGCTTACCTTTGGCATTCGGATTCGGCGCCGGGACTGTCTGCGGGTCCCAGTGCTCGTCCGCCTTGCCGTCCTTGAATCGCCACATGTCAAACCAGGTGGTGTAGTATTTCTCGCCGGGGTGTCTGGGATCGTTCGGATTCCGCGGAGTCACCACCACTACGTAATCTCCTTCGGCGAGCACGGCGACGATCTTGGTTTTCATCTTATCCGGCAAGGGCGTGGGCTTGCGTGCCGAGAAAAACTTGACCACTCCATCGCGGCCCGAGGCGGCCAGCGGATTATGTTGATGATAATCGGCGGTGAGCCATTTATCGGCCTCATTCCAATGGTTGCACTCCAACAGATCCAGCATGATATGGTAGGCGGCCTGCTTGTTGCGGTTCAGCTTGGGATTTTTATCGTGGAACAGAGCTTCCGGATCGGCCACGCCGACGACGGGTTCCTGAGCGAACACCGGCGCGCAGGCGAATACGGTCAAGGTGAGTAGACTAAGGCGCAGTTTCATGCGTACTATGATTAGCCAGCCGGAGCGCCCGTGTCAATTATCGCCCAGCCCCGCCGGTAACGGCGGGGTTTTGAGGTGCACCCCAGATCGGAAGAGCACAAGGACGA
>NFUO01000699.1 GCA_002197545.1 Acidobacteria subdivision 2 bacterium RH1 MAG20
AGCACAGCGACGCGGTGCGATGGCTTTTGCGGCGCATCGACGGACATCGCGACCGTGGCAAACATTCCCGCCAGCATCCCGTTGAGCCACGCTCTCTGTTCAGCGGTAAATGGTGCATCGTCTGGGATGAAGGGAACATTTGCGGTCATAGCGACACCTGTTCCTTGGCTGCGCAGAGCGATTGCAGTTCTGCAATGCTGTGTCTGCGGCTAAATTCGAGGAAGGATTCATTTGATTTTTGGCACTCGGTGTACGCGGAGAATAGTCGCTCCATCACAGGCGGCAATTCACTGAACGGAATGGCAGGGATCAGTTCCCGGGCCAAACCCTGGTCCCGATCCGAGCCCCCGCCTATGACCACCTGATAACCTTCGACGCCAGCCACTCTTGTGCCGAGAAGGCCGATGTCGCCGATGTAGTGCTGTGCGCACGAGTGCGGACAGCCGGTCACGTGCAGATTGACAGGCTGGTCGCTCTTGAACCGCGCATCCAGACGACCCGCGAGTTCGACAGCGTGAGACTTGGTATCTGTTGCGGCATATCGGCAACCGCGATTGCCGGTGCAAGCGACCGTACCGCGCAGCACTGCACCTGCCGAACAATCCAGACCCGCAGCACGGATGGCCGCCAGCGCAATCTCCAAATGGTGGGTCGGAATATTAGGGATCAACAAATTCTGCCAGACGGTAAGCCGTATCTCGCCGGTGCCGAACTGGCTGGCGACGTCGGCTAACGCGCGCATCTGATCGGCCGGAAGGCGCCCAACCGGCACTGAAATGCCGATGTAATGCAGATCAGGCTGGCGCTGGTCGTGGACTCCGATGTGGCCAGCGCGATCGATCGGATTACGTGCTTCGCAGTCTTCGAGAGGAAATCGAATCAAGGGAAACGCCAACCGCTTTTCGGTCTCCGCGATAAATCGGTCGACACCCCAGCGATCGATCAGATACTTGAGCCGTGCCTTTTTACGATCTGTGCGATCTCCGTTTTCCGCGAACAAACGAATCATGGCAGCAGCGACGGCCACTGTTTGTTCCGGATGCAGAAGCAAACCGCAATCCGAGGCGAACTGCTTGTGCCCCGTGATTCCGCAAATCAGG
>NFUO01000007.1 GCA_002197545.1 Acidobacteria subdivision 2 bacterium RH1 MAG20
AACCTGTTGAGACACCACAGCTAAAGCCGCACTACAGACAGGACACTTATGGCACGGCTGAAGCCGTGCCCTTAACAAAACAGACTTACCCTAGGCTTTATCCAAAACCAACGGTGTATCCACCAGGTGTTCTCCAATAAACCACGCCTGAAGTTCATTTGGCCGCAGCACGTCACTGACGACCATGTCGTTGGTGCCGTCGTCGCCTGCCTTGCTCGCAGCCTGCGCGATCTCGGAGCACTCCTTCATGATGACTTTGTGCGCCTCCAGTAGCCGTGAAATCTGGATCGGCACCGCTTCCCTGCCCTTTGGCGGCCCCTGGATCTTCGTCATCTCGGCGACATGGTCGCCCATGGCCACGCTGACTCCGCCCAAAAGCTGGATACGCTCGGCGATGGTGTCGACGATTTCGACCTGCTCGCCATAGTGTTTATCGAACAGCTGGTGAAGCTGGTAAAATGTCGGTCCCGACACCTGCCAGTGGTGCTTTTTATACATGTCGCGCAGCGCGCTGGAATCGGCCAGAAGCTGGTTCAGCTTGCCAACCATCTCGGCACGGACCCTGGCATCCAGCGGATGCGGTAAGTCCTCGATCACGGTGCCGAACTTTTGAATTTCCTTCGCATGAGCATGCCAATGTGGCGCTACCGAAGCATTACCTGTCTGCGCTTTCTTCATTGCAATTGCCATCATTCACCTCGACGAGTGGCTTTCCATGAATATGATGCTCAGGCGAATGAGCCGGTTTCCCCATTACTTGACGGACACGTAAGGAGTCACCGAGAACCCTGGCCGCAATGAGTAATCCCCGTTTTCCTTTTGTAAGTCATTGAAATCGATACGCACCGGAATCCGCTGCACGACCTTGACATAGTTGCCGGTAGCGTTCTCCGGAGGAAACAGGGACAGCCGCGAGCCGGTGGCCCCGCCAATCTGCGTCACCTTGCCATGGAACTTGCGGCCACCCAGGGCATCGACCTCAATCGTGACATCCTGCCCCGGATGCATATGCTGAATCTGCGTCTCTTTGAAGTTCGCGGTCACCCACAGATCAGTCAGAGGAATAATCGTCAGCAGGTCCTGACCGATGGAAAGGTTGGCGCCCACCTGCACGTTCTTCTTATTGACGATCCCGGTCGTGGGAGCAGTAATGTGCGTATAGCTCAGGTTCAGCCGCGCCTGATCGACCTTGGCCTGCGCCTGCTGCACCTCTGCAAGAGCGGCGTTGGCCTTGGCCTCCTGTACCTTCACCTGCTGAGGACCATTCTTCACCGACTCGTTCGCCGAAAAGCGCGCCTGCGCCAGTCGCTGCTGCGCCTCGCGTACCGCCTCCCGTTGCCCAATCACCTGCGATTGAGCTTCTATCACGGCGGCGGATGTTCCGTCAGCCTGTGCTACCGCTGCGTCGAACTGTTGCTTCGAAATGACGTCCTTCTCCACCAGCGGCGTATAGCGCTCCACATCCAGCCTCGCCTTTACCGCATTGGCTTTTGCCTGGTCGACACGCGCCGCCGCCGCCTGCTCCTGCTTCTGCGCTTGCGCGACAGCGGCGATGGCGCCTTGAACGTCGGAACTCGTCGTGCTCAGATTCGTGCTGACACTCGTACTGGTAATTGGCACATTGACATTCGCCTGGATAGCCGCAGCCTCTGCGCTGGCAAGGTTCGCCTGCGCCTGCTCCAGGGCCACCTG
Source organism: Acidobacteria subdivision 2 bacterium RH1 MAG20 (assembly GCA_002197545.1). Next base: position 1,693 of record NFUO01000007.1, read on the forward strand.
ATAGTCCTTGGGATCGATCTCGGCGAGCAACTGCCCCGCCCGCACCTTCTGGTTGTCGTCAACATATACCTTGATGACCTGGCCGGTAACGCGCGAACTGACCTGATACAAGTTGCCATCGATCTGGGCGTCGTCCGTATCTTCCGTGAAGGTGGAGTGCCAGTAAAACAGGCACGCGCCGACAACAAGAAAAATCAAAACGGCGATGATGATAAACTTGCGCCGCGATTGCTTCTCCGGCTGCTGCGGCTCCTCGTCGCCACTCCGGCCGCTCCTGTCCGCGCTCCCATGATCTGCATCGTCATGCGGTTTAATGTGAACCGTTCCGCTGATCTCCGCGGTCTGTCCGTCGCGATTTTGGTTCTCTTGGTCTGGCAAGCTACTTCCCTCCGAGATAATCTTTGTAATTCGTCTGCGCTATACCTATTGCTCGCGCCAGCGAAAGCTTGGCGACGTTGTGCTGATACAGCGCGCTGATGTATTGGTCATTGGCCTGTTCCGTCTGGGCCTGTGCCTGCGAAACCGGCAGGTTGTCCGAAACTCCGGCATGGAACCGCTGTTGCGCGTCGCTGAGCGCCTCGTTGGCCAACTCGACATTCGAGTGCGTCGCCTCCACCAGCTTTGCCGCAGCCTGAATATCCAGCAAACTGTCGCGAACATCTGCATTCACCTGCTGCACCTGGTCGGCCAGCTTCGCCCTGGCCTGTTCATACTGCGCATCAGCGACCTGCTCCTCGCCGCGCGTCCTGGCGATCTGCAAAATCGGAGCGCTTACCTTCCCGGTCGCGGTGTAGGTGCCATGCGAGTGCCCCGGCGTCGTCCCCAGATCGCCATAGTCCCCCGAGAAGCTCGCCACCGGAAGCTGACCCGCCCACGCCGAGGTCTTCTCCGCACGGGCAGACTTCACCTGCTCGGCCGACGCCGCAAGGTCCTTCCGGGCCTTCAGGGCCTGCTCAAAAGCCGTGTCAGGATTCACCTGATCCAGCGCGGCATAAGGGACCTGGTCAGTCAACCGAAACTCCTGGTCCAGCGGCAACCCGATCGTTCGCGCCAGCGCCAGCTTGTCCTTCGCCAACTCATTTTGCGTCGAGATTAGTCTCTGCTGCTCATTCTGGTAGTCCACCTGCGCGCGCAAAACGTCGAGCTTCGGGCTGGTGCCCGCATCATGCGCCGCCGTGGCCTGATCGAACGACACCTTCGAGGTAGCCATCTCCGCATTGACCGCCTCGATGCGCGCAGCATCGGCGATGCAAAGCAGGTAAGCATTTCCGACTGTCAGCACAACAAGATTGCGGGCATCTTCCGCCGTCAGCTTCGCACTCTGAAAATTATGTTTTGCAGCAATGTAATTTTGTAGGGCCGAAACATTCACCAGATTCTGTGTAAGGTAAGCCCTGAAATCGACCACCTGAAACGGTCCGATAATCGGATTTAGCCCTGGAAACTTCAAGCCATACGCCGCAAGATTTACCTGCTGTACCTCAACGCTGGCCGCTGCAGTCACAGTCGGAAGCAGTGCCTGCAACTCCTCCAAACGCTGACCACCAGCATTTTTCTGCGCCGACGATTGCAAAATAATGCCAAGATTCTGTCGAAGACCTCGCTGAATGGCATCGTCGAGCGAAAGATCCATGACAGTGCCGGTCGACTTCCCTTCGACTACGCTCCCCTGAAAGGAGTCCGGCGTAGCCTGTGCGCCATTCGTGCCAGATGCCCCATACAATTGCTGCTGTGCCGAGGCGACAGGCGAACTGGTTGGCCCTGTGTTCGGCCCGGTGGTAGGGCTACCGCTTGCACCCGTGCTCGATCCGCCAGTCTGCGCTGCGGCAGACCGTGCCTGACTCGACAGGCACAGCAGTCCAATTCCAAGCATTGCAAACATACTCAGGGCGTAACGCGCTCTTTTGCTTTGGCTCATACCTTTGAATGTTACCTGCATCTCTTCAAGTAATCCCGGGGTTTTGATGACACGGAAATGCCTGATTCTCTGCCGTAGTCCTGATTATGTCTCTCTTCGTATATTAAGATGCGCTAACTCGCAGAGAATGTTCAAAAAAAGTGCAACTCCTCACCGTCCATCCCAGGAATTAAGCCTGCATTCCCATCTGATCTGTCCCCACCAGCTACACTTCTTCCACAGCTCTTATCCACCCAAAGGGTCCAACATGTTTCTTGGAATCGACGTCGGAACAGGCGGCACCAGGGCAATCCTGGTCAATCGCAGCGGCAAAGTTATCGCCTCATCCAGCAGCGAACACGCGGGCATCCACTCCGAGCACATCGGCTGGGCCGAGCAAGACCCCCAGGACTGGTGGCGCGCCGCCCGCGAAGCCATCGCCGGAGCCATGGCCCAAAGCGAACTCGCCGGCAGCGAGATCGAAGCCGTCGGCCTCACCGGCCAGATGCACGGTTGCGTCATGCTCGACGCCGCGGGCGTTGTCCTCCGCCCCGCCCTCATCTGGTGCGACCAGCGCACGCAGCTCCAATGCGACTGGCTGACGGAAAAAATCGGCTTCGAGCGCCTCATCGAACTCATCTGCAACCCAGCCCTGCCCAACTTCACCCTGACCAAACTCCTCTGGGTCCGCGAGCACCAGCCAGAGATCTTCGCCCGCATCGCCCACGTTCTCTGCCCCAAGGACTACGTCCGCTATCGCCTCACCGGCGAGTTCGCCATGGACATGCAGGAGGCCAGCGGAACCCTCCTGCTCGACGTCGCGCACCGCCGCTGGTCGAGCGAAGTAGCCGAAGCCGCCGGAATCCCTATGCAGTGGCTCCCCCGTCTCTTTGAAGGCCCCGAGATCTGCGCTCGGATCAGTGACGCCGGAGCCGGAGCAACTGGCCTTGCCGCAGGGACTCCCGTTGCTGCCGGAGCAGGCGATCAGGGAGCCGGAGCTATCGGCATGGGCATCCTCGCGCCCGGCTCCGTCTCCGCCACCATCGGCACCAGCGGAGTCGTCTTCGCCGCTACCGACGCCCCCACCAAAGACCGCCTCGGGCGCCTCCACACCTTCTGCCACGCCGCTCCCGGCCGCTGGCACGTCATGGGAGTCACCAACGGCGCGGGCCTTAGCCTCCGCTACTTCCGCGATACCTTCTCCCCGGATCTCTCCTACGATCAACTCAGCGGCCTGGCCGCCCAGGTTCCCGCCGCCAGCGACGGCCTGCTCTGGGCGCCCTACCTCTTCGGCGAACGCACCCCGCACCTCGATCCTGAAGCCCGCGCCGCCTTCGTCGGCGTCACCGCCAGCCACACTCGCGCCCACTTCGTCCGTGCCGTACTCGAAGGCGTCGCCATGAGCCTCCGCGACACCCTCACTCTCTTCAACGAACTCCACATTCCCGTCGACAACATCCGCCTCGGCGGCGGCGGCGCACGCGGGCCGCTTTGGCGTCAGATTCAGGCTGACGTCTACGGCCAGCCTGTCGAACTCCTCGAAGCCGAAGAAGGCGGAGCCTTCGGAGCCGCGCTGCTCGCCGGCACCGGAGTCAACGCATGGCCCTCGGTAGAAGCAGCCTGTGCGGCAACCATCCGTGTAGCCTCCACCGTAGAACCCCATGACGCAGCCGCAATGAAAAGCGCCTACGCCCGCTACCGAAAGCTCTACCCCGCATTGCAAGAGATAGGCAAAGCCTAAAAACTTCGCCTCCAAACGTCTCCCAATTGAAGCAGTCCTTCTCAATCAGCCACAGCAGAGGGCACCCAGCCAATTCTTGCTGCCGCATTCAACTAGTCTTATGGCATCGGCGAACCTGCAGACGCCTGCCCCAGAACCGTGTCTGCTGTTCCAATGCGGCCCGATCCGGCAACTCGAATGACAAACCGGGCACGAACTGCCTTCGGGTTGCGATCCAGCTTGTAGTTGATATCGAGGCCGCGATCCAACCTCCCGGCAGGTGGATCGGTGGATGGAGCGCTAGCCTTGATAATCTTTGCGTCGTGTTTGAGTTCCTTGCCTTTGCGATCAAAGGTGGACGCCACCAGAATCACTTCGGTGTGCCGGGGTTCGGTATCGGTCGCATAGGTCCAGAACAACCCGCGTGCGTCCACATGCACCGTGAAAGAGTTCGGATCGGTCGGCGACGCTTGAAGCGTGATCGGAACACCGTCGTAGACCATTGTGCTGTTATTCGCAGAGACCAAATCAGCGATGAGGCGGCGTGAAGGATTCTGTGGATTCACCCGCCCTAGCCCATATTGCAGGTAATATCCCTTCCGCGTCGTAACACTAAGTCCGGGCCGGTCGAGTGTCACATTGATCTTGCGAAACTTCTGCACATTGGGCGACTCATTAGTCGGCCGGTAGGTAAGCGTGTAAAAATTGGAGCCGTCGCGGATAGCAGTGCCGATCTCCGCATCCACATCGTTGCGTCCGTAAAGGGTGCGGCCTCCGGTTGCCGTCGCCAGCCGGGAGAACTGGTAGTTCCCGCCGAAGGGATCATTAAACGCCGCTGCCGAACCATACACGCCTGGATCAACAAGCAGTCCGGCAGGATCAATCGTGTAGAGCGTAACCCGCGCATCGCGCAGCACGTTCACGCAATCCTGAACGGCATTGTCGACACGGTTCTGCGTATCCACAGGCACATCTGCAAAGTCTAACGCCGGAAAACCCCGGCCGATCCAGATCATATTTTTATGGCCGGGATGACCTACAACGGCCTGGGCAACGCGCCTCAGAGTCATAAAAGCTGTCGCATACCGTTCCGCAATCCAGGCGCCTTGGTGTGCCTGCCATGGATACTGCACAAAGTGGTGATCGAGCGCGGAGAGGATCTCACCTTTATTCTGGGTATAGTCGCGAAGTACGGTAAAGTGCTGCAGGTCGACTGCGATCAGCATCGTGGGGGTTGTCAATTTGTCAGGCTGCTTCTCCAGATACTTCTTTAGGGAGTAGCGCGCAAATGCCATGTCTTCGAACCGCGTATTGAACTCGTCGAGCAGAATGATGTTGACTGGCGCGCGCGGTGCCAGACGGTCCAAATCGGCGGTGGAGTTAATGGAGAGGTCCGGGCCTGGGGTATGGGCACCCGCTTCTTCAAAGTTCAGGATGGCCTGCGGCTCGCCAGCCTCTGTTACGTGGAAACTTTCCCGGCGCAGGTCTCTGACGACGTTACCCTTGGCATCGGTCACCACCATGTCCAACACAACCAGCCGTGCCGTGCGGCGAATTGTGTAGGTTCCGTTGCTGTCCTTGGTCGCCTGGGTGCCATTCATTGCTTGCGCCGGGGGATTTGGGCGTGTAGCAGACGGCTGCACCGGGGCCTGCGAGGGTGACTTCGACGCTGCCGGTTGCGTCTGCTCCGACTGGCTGGTCCCTCCCAGTTGAGCGAACAGGCAGCGCTGCGTGAGGACGGCGAGACCAAAGAGTGCCAGCAAACGTAAGATCGAATATTTCACGGAAAACCTCGAACTTATTAGCTGCAAACACCATACAGCTAGTCAAAGTTCCGTTGCGAGCCATCGAATCACTAACCATGACAAAATAATCCAGAAGAAAAGGAGCATCAGAATGGCAGAGATTGGTGTAGCGGTCATTGGATTCGGTCTTGCGGGACGCGTCTTCCACGCCCCCTTCGTTAGCGCAGTCCCCGGCCTAAAGCTCGAAGCCATCGTGCAGCGCCGCGGCGACGAGGCCGCCAAAGCCTATCCCGAAGTTCGCATTCTCCGCTCCGTCGAAGAAGCACTCGCTGACCCAGCCATTCAGCTCATCGTCGTAGGCACGCCCAACGAAACCCACTTCGCCCTGGCAAAACAGGCTCTCGAAGCAGGCAAGCACGTCGTCATCGACAAGCCATTTGCTGCCACCAGCACCCAGGCAAAAGAACTGATCGACCTCGCCAAAGCTCGCGGCTCGATCCTTGCCCCATACCACAACCGCCGCTGGGACGGAGACTTCCTCACCGTCCGCAAACTCATCGACCAGAAGGCCGTAGGGCGGCTTGTAACCTTTGAAAGTCACTTTGACCGGTTTCGCCCGTTTCCTCGTGAGGCCACATGGAAGGAGGCCAGCGACCCCGCAAACGGAATGCTCTTCGATCTCGGCCCTCATCTGGTCGATCAGGTGCTCGCGCTCTTCGGCGCACCCCAGGCAATTACAGCCAGCGTCCGCAAAGACCGCGACGCCACCCAGATTGAAGACGCCTTTGACATCACGCTGCACTATCCAAAGCTGCTCGCCCACTGCCGCGCCACCCTGCTGGCCTGCGATGCCGCACCGCGTTTCCTGCTCCATGGAACCCACGGCAGCTTCAAAAAGTATGGCCTCGACCCACAGGAGCCAGCCCTCGTAGCCGGAGCCAAGGTCCCCCCCATCGGCGATCCCAGGCCATGGCTCAACGAAACCGAATCCGCATGGGGGACGCTCACCGTGGCTCCCGATCCTGCCGATCCTACTACCCTGACCCGGAGTCCTATTAAGACCGAACCCGGTGACTATCGCGGCTTCTACGCCAACGTCCGCGACGCAATCAACGGCACCGCTCCACTGGAGGTTAAGCCGGAAGATGCCTACCGCGTCATCCGTCTCCTCGAGATGGCCCGCGAAAGCTCATCCGAAGGTCGTACCCTCTCTGTAAAGTTCTGATGACGGACGCTTGATAAAGTAAGGGCATGAGTAATGAGTTAAAAACAAGCGTCCAGTCCCTGCCGCTCGGTTTTCAATGGGGTGCAGTCAAGGCTGGCATCAAGGCCAGCGGAAAGCTGGACGTCGCGGTCGCCGTTGCCCCAAAGACTGCGAATGCAGCCGTCATGTTCACAAAAAATCAGGTTGTTGCTGCTCCGGTAATCGTCGGACGGAAACATCTCCTGGCCACGGGCGGAAGAGTGGGAGCAGTCCTTGTCAACGCGGGAAATGCAAACTGTGCCACCGGGCAGACCGGCATAGATTCCTGCATTCAAACCTGTGTGGCTGCAGCCGAGAGATTTCACTGCATCTTCGATGAGGTCTTTCCTTCCTCAACCGGCATTATTGGAGTGCCCTTTCCCGCAGAAAAGGTGATCGCGGCTTTGCCATCCGTTCAGGCCGCGCTGGGCAGCACTTCGGACCACGCGGAGTTATTTGCCCAGGCCATCATGACGACTGACACGCGAATGAAGACGGCCCGCGCCGTCATCGATATCGATGGAAGCGAGGTAAGAATCTTCGGCACAGCCAAGGGTGCCGGAATGATCCACCCCCAACTCGGAGCGCCCGTTGGACCGCCCCACGCCACGATGCTGGTCTATCTTTTTACCGATCTGGCAGCCGAGACCGAAGAATTAAACAATCTGCTGGCTCCAGCCGTGGAGCGAAGTTTCAATTGCATCTCCATCGACGGCGATACCTCGACAAACGACACGGTCCTGCTGCTGGCCAGCGGAGACAGCGGAGTCACGCTCAATGAGCGAACAAGTGAACCCTTTGCCAATGCGCTGAAGCTGGTGTGCGGCTCGCTTGCCCACCAGATCGTCGATGACGGCGAAGGCGTGAGCCACGTCGTCACGCTGCACATCACCGGAGCCCGCACAGAAGCGGATGCAAGGCAGGTGGCAAAGGCAATCGCCCACTCCCCCCTTTGCAAAACTGCCTGGTCGAACGCCGACCCGAACTGGGGGCGTCTACTGGCCGCCGCAGGATACAGCGGCGTGGAGTTCGATCCGGCGAAGGTTAATATCTCGATTGGGGCCCAGCCGGTATTTGAACTTGGAGTCAGGTCGCCGCTGTTCGATGAAACAGCGGCACATGCCACGATGCAGGAACGCGAATACACCATCACTCTGGATCTGGGCCGGGGCGACGCAGAGTGCCGGTTTCTCACCTGCGATCTCACCGCAGAATATGTGAGAATCAATGCCGATTACTCTACTTAGATTTTCCGGTCGATTATCAGCTTCACCTTCGCAAATTCCCCCTGAAAACAGGCGGCTAGTGACGTGTATGCCCCAAGACGGCTATCTTAGAGGTAGTGCATTTTGGAGCGCTGATCTACAACCCCAGCGACTGGGGATATAAGGACTGCTTATGACGATGAAACTTGAAACTCCGGCCCAGACTGATTTTTCCGAAGAACTGTCCGAGTGGATTGAGGCGTTCGACGATGTCGTTGCCAATGACTGGGAGCACGGCGCGGAACTGCTGGAAACCCTGCGGCAGCGAGCGCAGCAAGCCGGAGTGCCAACGTCCAGTGAAGTGACAACGCGTTATCTGAATACGATTCCGAAGCACGATGAGGTTCCCTACCCTGGCGACCGGACGCTGGAGCGCCGCGTCGAGGCGCTGATTCGCTGGAATGCGATGGCGATGGTGCATGGGCAGAATAAAAAAGACGCCGGCATTGGCGGACACATCTCCACCTATTCGTCTCTCGCAACCCTGCTTGAAGTCGGCTTCAATCATTTCTTCCGCGCAAAGTACGGAGAGGAACCGGGAGATTTCATCTACTTCCAGGGCCACGCCTCTCCGGGCGTATATGCTCGCGCCTACCTTGAAGGACGGTTCGACGATGCCCACCTCAAAAACTTCCGCCATGAACTCCGCGAGACCCCAGGGCTAAGCTCCTATCCGCATCCATGGTTGATGCCAAACTTCTGGAACTTCCCCACCGTGTCCATGGGCATTGGGCCGCTGAATGCCATCTACCAGGCACGGTTCATGCGCTATCTCGAGCATCGTGGACTCATCAAGCCGACCGACCGCAAGGTCTGGGCATTTGTGGGTGACGGCGAAACCGACGAGGTCGATTCGCTGGGTGCGATTTCGGTAGCTTCGCGGGAAAAGTTGGACAACCTGATCTTCGTGGTGAACTGCAACCTGCAGCGGCTTGACGGTCCGGTACGCGGCAACAAGCGAATCATCGACGAGCTTGAGGGCATGTTCCGAGGCGCTGGATGGAACGTTATCAAGGTGATCTGGGGTTCGGATTGGGACGCCCTCTTCGAGCGCGACCACACTGGACTGCTGTTGCGCAGAATGGAAGAGTGCGTCGATGGCGACTTCCAGACATTCAAGGCCAAGGACGGCGCCTACATCCGCGAACATTTCTTCGGAAAGTATCCCGAACTGTTGGAGTTGGTCAAAGACATGACGGACGACCAGCTTCAGCATCTGCACCGCGGCGGCCACGATGCAGTAAAAATTTACAACGCATATAAGCGGGCGATGGAGCATAAGGGCGGCCCAACAGTAATCCTGGCCAAAACGGTGAAAGGCTACGGTCTGGGCTCATCGCAGGCACGCAATGCCACGCACAATGAGAAGAAATTGGCCGATGCAGAGTTGGCGGCATTTGTGAAGCGGTTCGACATTCCGATTCCCGAAAAGGCGGCAACCCACGGCACACCATACCGTCCCGCGCAGGACGCGCCTGAGATTATCTACATGCAGGCACGCCGGCAGGAGTTGGGTGGCCACATGCCGAAACGGGAGGTGCCGAGGTCGGATTTCACAGCACCGGCACTGGATTATTTTGCCGAGTGGACGGGCGGCTCAAACAACCGCGCCGTCTCGACGACCATGGGGTTCGTAAGCATCCTGCGTCACCTGTTGAAGGACCCGAAGATCGGCAAGCTGATCGTGCCGATCCTGCCCGACGAAGGTCGTACCTTTGGCATGGAATCGGCTATCCGGCAGGTAGGCATCTATGCTCCCGAAGGCCAGAAGTATAGCCCGCACGATGCCGACATGCTGCTCTACTACCGCGAGGCGCAGGACGGGCAGATTCTCGAAGAAGGCATTACGGAAGCCGGTTCGATGGCATCGTTTACCGCAGCCGGTACGGCATACGCGAACTATAAGATTCCGACGATCCCCTTCTATATGTACTACTCGATGTTCGGATTTCAGCGCATCGGCGACATGGTCTGGGCATTTGCAGATGCGCGCGGCAAAGGCTTCCTGATGGGCGGCACGGCTGGACGCACGACCATGCTTGGCGAGGGCCTACAGCACCAGGATGGACACAGCATCGTGTTGGCAAGCACGGTACCAACCTGCGTCACGTACGACCCCGCGTTCGTCTATGAGCTCGCCGTCGTAGTGCAGGATGGCATCCGCCGGATGTATGAGAAGAGTGAAGACATCTTCTACTACATCACCATGTACAACGAAGACTACGCCATGCCCGCGATACCGGAAGGCGCGGCCGAAGGCATTTTGCGCGGCCTCTACAAGCTGAAACCGGCAACCGGAGGTGAGGCGGTAGCGCAGCTCTTTGGAAGCGGAACCATCCTGAACGAAGTGCTGAAGGCGCAGGAGATTCTGGCCACGAAATATGGTGTACACGCCGATGTCTGGAGCGTCCCCAGCTACACCGAGCTGCGCCGCGATGCGCTTGCCGTAGAGCGATGGAACCGGCTGCATCCGGCGGAAAAGGAACGGCAGAGCTATCTGCAGAAGACGCTCGCAGGAACGCAAGGCCCGATCATCGCAGCCAGCGATTACATGAAGGCCGTGCCCGATCAACTCTCTCCGTGGCTGACCACGCGACTGGTGTCGCTTGGGACCGACGGCTTCGGGCGCAGCGACAACCGCGAGCATCTGCGCAGCCACTTTGAGGTCAACGCAGAGTCAATCGTCGGGGCAACGTTGTCGAAGCTCTCCCGCGAAGGCAAGTTCAAACCGAAGCAGGCGCAGAAAGCACTGGCGGAGCTTGGTTTGAACGTCGAGGCTGACGATCCGTCAAAGGCTTAAGCGACAGTTTGTGAGCATCATCAGGTTGAGGGTTCCGTATGGGACCCTCGTTTTTTGCACGAACACTGAGTCCATGGGAGTTTGGTTTGAACAAGACAGAACCGCACGAAAATCCGTTAGTGCCCAACAAGAAACTTCGACAGATGTACACAGCAATCGTCGAAGCGAGATTGTTGGATGAGCATATCGCCGATCTTCAGCGCAAGGCGACGCCACGCAACCGCATGAAATCGACACGTGGACAGGAAGCCTGCCGCGTCAGTACCGCTATCGAATTGCAGCAGGGCGATCTGATAAGCGATGCTCAGGCGGGCCTGACGATGGGCCTCCTGCTTGGAGCTAAGCCTGATGCCTTATTTCGGCATCTGGCCGCCGTGGCTTCAGACACGAAGGGGCAGCCTGCAAAGTTTGTCGAAATTTCAGATCGGCAGTTGCCATGGATTGACGATGTCAGCGACCGCTTGAAGATGGCGCTGGGTTCGGCTCTCACCTTCAAAACATTGAAGCAACCTAACCTTGTGGTCGCTTATGTTCCTCGGGCAGAGGTCTCCAAAGGAGTATGGCGGCAAGTGCTTACGCTCGCCGCAAAACTGGCTCTCCCTATTATTTTTGTGGTTCTACCGGAGACGGACAAAAAAAAGAAAGTAGTCAATCTTTGCGCGAAGGCACGTTCCGCAGGATTGCCGGGAATTCCCGTGGACGCAAGCGATGCTGTGGCCTTGTACCGTGTCGCTCAGGAATCGATTGGGCGCGCGCGCGGAGGCGATGGAGCGGTCCTGATCGATTGCATCGCCGGCCTGCCGACAACTCAAGAGGACGGAGCAGACGATCCTGTTCTTCACATGAAGAGGTTTCTTATCGGGCGAAAAGTCTGCACCGAAGCCTGGGCGAACCACGCAGGCGACGCGCTTCGCAGAAAAATTGCCTTGCATAAATCGCGAACGAAGTAAGCCCAATACGACGCACACAACAAAGAGCCCAAACCGGGCTCTTTGTCATTGCTGATTAAACTTCAGGTTAGAGTTTTTCGAAGAACTCACACGCAGAGCAGGAGATATACACGCCGCCCGGAATGCCGCGCTCGCGGTCCTTGACGCGCTTCACAATGCGAGTTGGTTTAGAACACTTGGGGCAATCCGTGCTCTTGTTGGTGTCCATGACCTTCTTACGGTCGCCGGTCTTGGCAATCTTCGCCATAATTCTCGCTCTCCCTGGTACGAATGTTTCGGCTCGCGCGCTGGATGACCTGACAGGCCGCCATTCTTATGGCAGGCAACATCGAAATCATCCGAAACTTCTCGTAAAGATTGTCCGGGACAGGCCGCGGCGGGAATCGGAGGAGAAGAACTGCGATTGAGGCTCTATCAAGAGTTTACACGACTGGGGTCTCAAAAAAAATGCGGGGCCGCCGGGGAATCCGCAACGGGAACCGGGGGGATGGGCGCAACCGGAGGCTTGGCGTTGGGAAACTGTACTTTCCCGGACGCTCCCGGAGGCGCTGCCTCTCCCGGCTTGCGCAAGGTTGGCGGCGGCGCCTGCCCGCTGTTCGCGCTGCCGGGCTGCTGGTCTCCCATCGCAATCTCCCGCGTCTCCTGCGCCGGGTTGTAATCACCCACCTCATCCTTGTTATGGATATCGAGGGATTTACCCAACTCAGCGACCTCGACCACGGTAACCCGATCCCCGACAAAGCGAACGAAATGGATCGTCTGCGGCTCATGGCCGTAGATCCATTCCTCATACCGGCCACCATTTGGATCGCCACTCTCCTGCTCGCGGATCTTGCTCTCCGGCTGTCCCATCGCCGCAAGCACCATCCGGTGATTCATGCCCACAAGAGCTTCATGTGCCGCGATAGCATCTCTCAGCAGCGGAGGAAGCGTGTCCGCATAGGCTTGCTCCGAAGTTTTGACGCCAAAATCAAGCACCGGAGCCAATAGAGCTTTCACCTCCGGGGCAGATATTTCAGGAACCGGTCCGTTAAAAATCAGGGTGACCCGTGACCCCGTAGCCTCATCGGCATAATTCGCGACCACCGGATTGTCATTCAATTGAACGTGACTCAGAAAACGATGCTTCGCGTAGGGTCCGCCATTAAGATCCACGACGATGCGGTCATCTTTGAACGTCAGCGCAGTAACAATAATGCGGTCTCCCGCGGCAGCAGACTGTCCCTTCTTGTAAATCATCTCCCTGTAAGCAGCATCATTTGACCCAAGTGGCCCGTTGGCATGAAGCGTAAGCCCTGCGCCCATCGGCAAAGCGCAATGAGCAAATCCCTGCTCCGCCACCAGCATCCGAACAAGCTCCCGCCGCCCGCGCTCGTTCATCGGCGAAGTCGGAAGAGGGAGATTTGTAGGCGTGAAATGAGTGGCGAGACCATCCGTGGCAGTCTTTTCGCCAACAACAAAAACCTGGCTCTGCACTGTTGCCGCCAATAAAAGCAGGCAGCCAATAAGAAGAGCCCATCTGTGCTTGAGCAGTGCCATGGCAGCACCTCAGATGCATAACAGCTTGCGCCTTCTCTTCTCTTTTGGCAAGTGGATGCCACAGATATTTGCATCCAGTTGAAAAATATTTCAGCATGCCCATCCAGGGGAAAAACTCCCTATTGGGGAGGCTCCTCCACCGACCGGCTCTGCGGTGTAGAAGGCATAATCTGAACTAGCGACACCGGCTTAGTTTCCTGTTCCATGGCGGTATGTGCCTCCGGCGGAGGCACATCCATGGGGTATCCCGCAGCAACGATTGGTTTATAGGTGTAGTCCCACGCATAGTCGCGGGTCAAGCGAACCAGCACCACAATGCCAACCGCGAGGACCAGCAGCGTAAAGAAAGCAGCCTCTGGACCATAGTCGCCGCCGGTCAACCAGGTCGATCCGATGGCGCGTGTCTGGACAACACTGGAAAACTCGGTAACGCCGCTCACCGGCAAGCCAAACAGAATTCCCATGCTGGCGTTCCAGGCAAAGTGCAGCCCCCACGGCAGCCATAGCCCATGCATGCGCAGCCAGGCGATTGAGAGCAGAACACCCGCGAACATCGTAATCAGAATGCTGATCCACGTTGCATCGGGATTGAAAGCATGGAGCACCCCAAAGATCAACGACATCACCACGGTTGCCTTCACCGATCCAATTGCCTCAATCAGACGCCGATACGGATATCCCCTAAACGCAACCTCTTCGGCAAGCGCACTCATCGCCAGCGTCACGAGGCTGAGAACCACCAGCCAGAAGGCGCGCAGTCCAGTCCAGAATTCGACATGCAGCGTCCTGCCCAGCAACATCGGCAGCATTGCAAGCACAACCAGTCCCCACCCGATAGCCGCGCCAAGACACCATTCCTGACCCGCCGTCGCTCGTCTGGGCAGCCCCAGCGCCTCGCGGAAAGACGTACTTTTATGCGCGAGCGTCTGCAAAAAACTGAAGCCTATGGCTAACAAAAATAGCAGAAAGCCCGCGCCAAGCAGCGAACGCTCATCGCTGAGATTAAACCGTATCGACAGACCTGCTGCGGCACGCCCCGCCAGCGCCTGAGAAGCAAAAAACCAGACTGCGGACAGAAGAAAAAGCGCGATCTGCAGCGGACGGTCCGAACGGGTTGATGGTGTCGAGTCAAACGCCTTCAACGATACCTACTCCATATAGTGCGCGACCGCTAAGCGGTGGTATAGAACTGTGCAATATTGCGGAACTTACGATAGCGCTGCTCCAGTAACTCGTCCACCGGCAACCCGCGAAGGGCCGCAAGATGATACTGCAGCTTTTCATCGACCATCGCCATAGCTGCGGCAGGATCGTTCTGCGTACCACCCTCAGGCTCCGGCAGCACATCGTCCACGCAGCCTAGCAGTTGGACGTCGGTAGCCGTGTATTTGAGAGCATCCGCAGCCTGCTGTTTCTTGTTCGCATCCTTCCACATGATCGACGCGCAGCCCTCAGGCGAGATGACAGAGTAAATCGAGTTCTCCAGCATCAGCACCCGGTCAGCCACCGCAAGCGCAAGTGCGCCGCCCGAACCACCTTCCCCGGTAATGGTGGCAATCGTAGGCACGCGCAGCCGCGACATCTCCAGCAAATTACGCGCGATGGCCTCACCTTGGCCGCGCTCCTCAGCGCCGATACCGGGGTTCGCTCCGGCAAGATCAATAAAGGTAAAGACAGGCCGCCCGAACTTCTCGGCAATCTTCATCGCGCGAAGCGCCTTGCGATAGCCTTCTGGATCGGGACTGCCAAACTTACGCGCAACCCGTTCTTTGAGTGTGCGGCCTTTCAGATTGCCGATAACCAGTACCGGCTCATCATGAAAGAACGCCATGCCACAAGTCATTGCCGCGTCATCGCCAAAGGCGCGGTCGCCGTGGATCTCGCTGAAGTCGGTAAAAAGTGCTTCGATGAAGTCCATCGGATAGGGGCGCTGAGCGTGTCGGGCCAGCTCCGTTTTAATCCACGCCTCAGGAACCGGTGCGGCTACAGGGTGAGCGTGCGTTGCTCTGCTTGCTTCGTGTTCAGCCATAAGTATCTTGATGCTTCAATGCTGCCCTTTGATTGTATGGCATCACGGCTAATCAATCACGCGAACCCCACCCCGTCCCACCAACTCTTCCACCTGGTCGATAAACAGGCGGTCCGCCGCCACCATCACATTGTGCGGCTCCAGCACAGCGCAGAACTCTCCCGGTTCCTCGAGATCCAGCAGCAGCTTGCCCTTCCCCGGAGCACCCAGAAAAACAGCATAAAGTTTTTCCAGCAGCGCAGTGTCCGGATTGTGAAGCGGAACCTTAATGCGCAACGACTCCGGCAGCTTCAGCTTCACATCCTCCAGCGCCTGAATACTCGAAATCGCCAGCTTGGGCGCAGAGTCTTCCTCGCCACGCAGAACTCCGCGCACCAGCACCGGCACATCGATCTTCAACTTCTCCGCCAGCTTCTCATACGACTGCGGAAACGCAATCAGCTCAATCTTCCCTACCGTATCTTCGAGCGCCGCCTGCGCGTACAACTCACCCGATCGTTTCGACTTGGCCACCTTCAGCCCGGTAATGACGCCCGCAATCGCAATCTCATTCTGCGGTTCTTCATTCCGTCCTCTGCGGAAGGTCTGCGGCTCCGGCTTCATCTCGATGGCGGTAGCCGTATCCACCACTTTCATATTGCGCAGCTTCTCGCGGTACTTGTCCATCGGATGCCCAGAGACAAAAAATCCCAGGACCTCCTTCTCATACTGCAGCCGCGTATGCTCGTCCCACTCGGCCACATTCGGCAACGCATCTTCGCCATTCCCGCTGGCTGTCGGCCCATCCGAATCGAAGATGCCAAACAACCCATGCTGCCCCGCCGCCTCATCGCGCTGCGACTTCTGCGCCCGTTCCATTGCTTTATCCAGAGCGGCCATCACTTGCGCCCGCCCGCCGAAGGTATCCATCGCCCCAGCCTTGATCAGCGACTCCAGCACCCGCTTATTCAGCAACCGAAGATCCACTTTCTCGCAAAACTCCCACAGGCTGCTGAAGCCCGCCTTTCCCGTCTCCTTCAATTCCTCACGGGCTTTAATGATGGACTCAATAGCATTGTGCCCAACGTTCTTAATCGCAGCCAGGCCAAAGCCAATCGCATCTCCCACCGGAGTAAAGTTCGCATAAGAAGCCTGCACGTTTGGCGGAACGACGGAGATATTAATCTCTCGGCATTCGCCGATGTACTTCACGACGTTCTCAGGCTTTGAAGTTTCGCTCGTCAGCAGCGCAGCCATGAACTCAACCGGATAGTGCGTCTTCAGCCATGCCGTATGGTAAGCAAGCAATGCATAAGCAGCCGAGTGCGACTTATTGAAGCCATACCCCGCAAACTGCGCCATCAAATCGAAGAGCTTTCCAGCCGTGTCCTTGGGATGTTTATTCGCGGCGGCACCGGCCATGAAGCGCTCGCGCTGCTTGTCCATCTCGGCAGCGTCCTTCTTGCCCATCGCGCGGCGCAGCAGGTCGGCATCGCCCAGCGAGTAGCCGGCGACAACATTCGAGATCTGCATTACCTGTTCCTGATACACAATGACGCCCAGAGTCTCGCGCAGCAGCGATTCAAGTTCAGGCAGCAGATACTCAACAGCCCGACGTCCCCACTTTCGTTCGATGAAGTCATCAATCATTCCACCCTGAATCGGCCCTGGACGATAGAGCGCATTCAAAGCGGTAAGGTCTTCAACGGTAGTGGGTTTATAGCGCCGCAGAACATCGCGCATCCCGCCCGATTCAAACTGAAACACGCCCGAAGTCAGCGCCCGGTGAAAGACCTGCTCATAGGTCTTCGCATCGTCGAGCGGCACCATGGCCATCTCGACCGTCTCACCGCGATTCAACTTGATGAGCTTGAGGCAATCGTCAATAACCGTGAGAGTCGTCAGCCCAAGAAAGTCCATCTTGAGCAGACCCATCTTCTCGACGGCCTTCATGTCATAGGCCGTAACCAGCGACTCGTCCTTGGTAAGCGTAACTGGCACCAGCTCCGTCAACGGTTGCGGCGCAATTACAACGCCAGCCGCATGAACGCCAGCCCCGCGAATCAGTCCCTCAAGTCGAATGGCGGCATCGATGACCTCCTTGATCCGCGCATCACCCTCATAAGCCGTAGCCAGCATCGGCGAATCCTTCATCGCCTGCTCAATCGTGATGCCGATCGTCGTCGGGATCATCTTCGCAATGCGGTCGACCTCGCCATAGGGCATATCGAGCGCGCGTCCAACGTCCTTGATGGCTGCCTTCGCTGCCATCGTGTTGAACGTGATGATCTGCGCGACCTGATCATTGCCATACTTGCGCTTGACGTACTCGATAACCTCGCCGCGCCTGTTCATGCAGAAGTCGATATCGATATCGGGCATGGAGATGCGCTCAGGATTGAGGAACCGCTCAAACAGCAACTCGTTCTGCAGCGGATCGACGTCGGTAATTTCCATCACATAGGCAACCAGAGAGCCCGCCGCCGAACCGCGCCCCGGCCCCACCGGAATGTCATGCTCCTTCGCATAGCGAATGAAGTCCCACACGATCATGAAGTAACCCGGAAACTGCATCTGCTTGATGCAATCAATCTCGCGGTTCAGCCGAGCCTCATAATCCGCGATCGACTTGCGCAGCAAGCCGCGCTCACGCAGATGCGCCACCGCTGTATCCAATCGTTTCTTCAAACCCTCGCGGCAAACCTGTTCAAAGTAGCTATCCAGCGTATGACCTTCAGGAACATCGAAGACAGGGAAGGGGTTTTTCACCTTCGTCATCTTGAGGTTGCACCGGTCCACAAACTGCATGGTGCGGTGGCAGACCTCGGGATTCTGCGCAAAGGTGCGATGCATCTCCTCCGCAGTCTTGATGTAGAACTCCTGCGTGTCGAACTTAAAGCGGTTCGGATCATTCATACTGCCCGCAGTCTGCACGCACAGCAGAATCTCGTGGGCGCGGCTGTCGTCACTGGCGACATAGTGACTGTCGTTGGTGGCAATTAGCGGAATGCCCAGCTCCTGCTCCATCTTGAAGAGCGCATCGCAGACGCCCTTGTCCGGCGCAAGCCCGTGGTCCTGAATCTCAAGAAAGAAATTGTCCTTGCCGAAGATGTCCTGAAAATAGCCCGCGCTCTGTTTCGCTTCTTCGTACTTTCCTGCCATCAGATGTTGATTGATCTCACCGGCAAGGCAGCCGGAGAATCCAATCAAGCCTTCGGTGTGCTTCGACAAAAACTCCTTCGACACACGCGGCTTGCGATAAAACCCATGCAGAGCGGCCTCGCTGGTCAGGCGAACAAGGTTGCGGTAACCCGCTTCATTTTCAGCCAGCACCAGAAAGTGGTTATACCCGTCAGCCATTTCGCGATGGTCGGCTGTCTTCGAGAGATAGAGCTCACACCCCAGAATGGGCTTGACGCCCTTCTTCTGCATCGCATCGAAGAAGTGCACCGCCCCGTAGATGTTGCCGTGGTCGGTAATGGCAGCGGCAGTCTGCCCAATCTTGCTGACATGCGCGGCCAGCTTATCAACGTCGCACGCCCCATCGAGGAGCGAATAATCGGAGTGAAGATGGAGGTGGGTAAACTCTGCGGCCATGACTCTAGTTTAGAACTGTCAGCAACAGAGGAAAACGCGGCTTAATTACCGGACTCCACACCGCGTCCGCTATCAAATTTCATCATCTCGAC
The DNA here is from genome assembly GCA_002197545.1 of Acidobacteria subdivision 2 bacterium RH1 MAG20. The sequence continues at coordinate 20,549 of NFUO01000007.1, forward strand.
CGAAGGCGGCGCTTTTGCCGCCGCAGTTGCCTGTTGTCTTACAAACCAATACCCCTTAAAATCGTGGCCAAATGGGCGGAATCTTCCTCATCGACTCGGTTCGCTTATGGCTACGCCGCAGAAGCCGCCAGAAGAAGCTGCAGCAAGCGGCCACATGGCCCATCATCGCAGCCGAGGTCAACCACTGGGCAGTAGTCCCAGCGGACCAAGAAGCAAACGCCTTCGGAGTTCCCTTTCAGATCGAGGCAGGCTTCCACTTCACGCTCAATGGCGAATACTACGGCGGCTACTTTCGCAGCGTAGCCCTGGCAGGAGGCAATGCGGAGAGATTGGCAAAGGACAGCCCAACCGTCAACGTTCGCTATAACCCTGCCAACCCAGATTCCGTCGCCGTCCTGGCAGAAGACAACACAGGCAATCTCCCCTTCCAGGTTTTTTCCAGTTAATTCAGTGCACACAAATAAAGGCCGGTGACATAGTCACCGGCCCTGAACTCCTTCTCATCTCGCAGGCCTTTACCTTGTAAGATACGTAGCAAGATCCACATACAAATCCACGCACTCCAACAACTCTTTCTTGGAGATCTTTTCATCCGGTGTATGCGCCACGTGGATGCTCCCCGGCCCCAGCAGAAACGGCTCGCCCCAATTGGTAAGCGTCGGAATATCCGTCGCAAACTTAGCCACCATCGTCGGCAAATTTCCAACCTTGCGCATACGGATATAGCTCAGATCAAGCGAAAAAGTAACCTTGGCTCGGTCGCCCACCGTCTTCACAATGAGGTCCTTGATCTCCTGCGATGGTCCTACCGTGCGGATCAGCAGGTGAGCCTCAGCCTTGTCCGCAATCACATTCGGAGCACGTCCCCCCTCAATCAGCCCGATATTCAGCGTAGAAGGCCCAATCTCCGGCTCAATCGGCAGCGGCAGTGCTCGCACATCGTTCAAGGCCTCCAGCAGCTTATCGATAGCCGACTCGCCCAGCTCAGGATAAGCCGAGTGCGCCATCTTGCCGCTGCAGCGAAGCTCAGCCCTCAACGCTCCCTTGGTAGCAAGCGCCAGCCGATTGTCCGTAGGCTCGCCATTGATAAGAAATTTTGACCCCTTGGGAGACTTATTAGCCATCTTGGCTCCCGCCGAATCACGCTCCTCGCCTACAACGAATAACAGACCAACCTTCACACCCGAATCCCGCAACCGTTCCGCCGCCGCAATCTGGGCAGCAATAATGCCCTTGGCATCGCAGGTTCCGCGTCCATAGAGGAACTCATCGTCCTCTTTGCAACCAAAGTACGGAGGAACTGTATCCATATGCGTCGAGAGAACGACATCCGGCGTCACTCCCGGCAGTGCTGCATAGACGTTGAACCGCTCCGCAGTCCCTCCCCCCGGAGTCAGGTTCAGCTCCGGCTGTTCAACCGGCATCATTTCAACGGCATACCGCTGCGACGACAGAAATTCGTACAAAAAGACCCCCGCAAGGCCTTCGTGGTAAGTGGTGGAGTCAATATCGACAAGCTGTCTTGTAAGTTGAATGGGATCAATCGCCATTGTTCCAGCATACGATAAGGATTCATGACGCAAAACCTCAACAAGCCCGATATTCCCCTCTGATATCTCAAAATAGCGACTGTTTTCAAACCACGTCTTCCATTCAATTCACCAGGTCATGCCCAACAAAAACCGCGCCAACCGCGCATAAAATCATAAAGAATGACTCAAAAAAAACTGCCCCAAATTATCTCCATCGACGACCTTCGCGGCCCTGGCGGCCGCCTCGAAGCCGTGCTGAATACCGGCCAGCCTGATGCCCTTTACGCCACGCTCATCTGCCATCCTCATCCCAAAGGGGGCGGCACTATGCACAACAAGGTCGTCTACCACGCCATGAAAGCCTTTACTTCCTTCGGCTTACCAGCACTTCGCTTCAACTTCCGCAGCGTAGGCCTGAGCGAAGGCGCCTTCGACGAAGGCCGCGGAGAGCAGGATGATGTTCGCGCCGCCCTCAACTGGCTGGAAGCCAACCTCAAACTCCCCATCCTCTTCGCCGGCTTTTCTTTCGGCTCCTATGTCGGTCTCCGCGCCTGCTGCGGCGATACTCGCGTCAAAGGCCTGCTGGCATTAGGCTTACCCGCCCACGCCGAAGGCCGCAACTACACCTACGGCTTCCTGTCCCACTGCACTCAGCCCAAATTCTTCATCAGTGGAGACCACGACCAATACGGCCCTCGTCTTCAGTTGGAAGAGGTCTTCGCCTCCGCTCCAGAGCCAAAGCGCCTGGCCTTGATCGAAGGAGCGGAACATTTTTTTCAGGGAATAGCAGAGTCGCCCACACCAAAGTTGAACTTAATGCAGCAGGAGATCAGGCGATGGCTGCGTGAAGAGTTCAGTCTCGAATAGCCCGACGCAACCAGAACCTCAATCAGGCCGCGCTTCTCACCGCAGGCAGTGTCTTCGTAAGCCACTCCCGCATCGTCTGATTGCAAACATCCGGCATCTCTTCAAAAGCGATGTGTCCCGCTCCGGGGATCACAACAAGACTCGACTGCGGCAACATCCGCTCCAGTTGACGACCCGACGAAAGGCCGACAGCACGATCACGGTCACCCCATACCAGCAATGTCGGCTTCCCTGCCAGCTTGGACAGAACCGAGCGCAAAAGTCTCATGTCGGCAGACCATCGCCGAACTATCTGCAATAGATGGTCCATCGTGCCCGGAACGTGCAGACCGGCAATGTAGCCCTCCAGCGCACCATCGACGACCCGCGAGGGATCTCCATACATCCGGCTAAGCGCAGTGGCCTTCAGCATCCTGGGTAAATGAGGAATCTGTCGGGCAAACCAGCACCCCAACCTCGTCTGATAGAAATCGATGAGCTGCTTTCCAAGGTCACAGAACGGATTTGCCGGCGCAAAGAGGATAAGACTGCGTACCCGGTCAGGATGGCGTGCGGCCAGCATCATGGCTACCGCTCCTCCATGGGAATGAGCACCTATATCAACCACATCGAGGCCAATCGCATCCATAAATGCCGCGATGCGGTCCGCAGTCGCTTCAAGGCCTGCATCCAGACCCGGAACGCGCTCCGACTCACCCATATTGAATAGGTCAACCGCGTAGACACTCGCATCCCGCGAGAGAAAACTGATATTCCGCTGCCAGTTTCTCGCTGAACCGACCAGGCCATGCAGCAGCAGGAGCGGATGGCCAGCGCCAGCGTGCTGATAATGGACATTCACGCCCTCTACCAGAACAAACGCCTCGTTGATCTCTCCTTGACGACCCACTGCTCTCCCTCTGTTCTGTAAATGTTACAAGAATATTAATTAAGCTCAGCCTTTCTCATCGAAAAATTAACAATTGGACAAATGACGAAGGAAAGCTCACAGTGCTTGGAATCCTCCAACCCGCTACCGCAAAAAATATGCATTCAAACACTCAAATTCCCGTCGCTCCTAAACTGCTGACATTACGGAATGAGTTATGATTTTCTGTAGATAGCTGGACTCAACTCATTCAATAATCCCGCTTTATGCACATATACTCATTTGGTACACAATGTGCTTAATGAAGTTGTCGTAGCCTTATGAAAAACGGCTTCCAAACACGCATTCTGGCAATCGCGCTTGCTTTGGCGACGTTAGTTGCGTGTGTGCTTGCCGTGATGAACTTCCAGCGAGAAAGCCAGTTTGACGTTCCAACGGACGGTATCTGGTGGGTTGAGGCTGCTGGCGGACTGCAGGCCAAGCGCGTTCCAACGGAGTCACCCGGCTATCGCGCAGGAATTCGTACCGGAGACGTTCTCGTAGCAATCAACGAGCAACAGACTCCGCGGTTAGCGCCCCTCGTTCGGGAGATGTTTCACAGTGGTATCTGGGCCCACGCCACATATTCCATCCTGCGCCCCCTTCCCCATGCCACTGATCTCCAGGGGGCAACCAGGCTGGACATTCAGGTCATCCTCATTCCGACCGATCGCTCCAGCAACCAGTGGCTGCGGTTCATCGCGCTGGTCTATCTGGCGATTGGCATTTATGTATTGTTCCGACGATGGACCGCGCCTAAATCGACGCATTTCTACGTCTTCTGCCTGGTCTCTTTCGTCCTCTATTCTTTCAAATACACCACCAGACTGGATAATTTTGACTGGATTATCTACTGGGGCAACATTGTCGCGGAAGCTCTCCAGCCCGCGCTCTTCCTTCACTTCGCGGTCAGCTTCTCCGATGTCTTCGCATTAAACCGCCCCAACCGTGTGCGACGCCGTCTGCTGAGCGCGGCCATCTACGCTCCCGCAGCCGTTCTTATCGGACTGCAATATTCAGCCATCCATATGTGGTCGGCAACCGAAGTTCTGCGCTATCGCCTCGATCAGATCGCGGTAGCCTATCTCGCCATTTACTACATCATCGCGGCTTTCGTCTTTCGTTTCCGGTATAACCGCGCCGCATCCGGTCTGGAGCGGCAACAGCTCAAATGGCTTACCCGTGGCACCCTGTTGACGATCACGCCATTCACCCTGCTTTACGTCATTCCGTACCTCTACTTCTCCGGCGCGTCCGTCCCGTCGTTGCTGACGAAGATCGCCGGCCTCTCACTGATCTTTCTGCCCCTGACCTTCAGTTGGGCCATTGTGCGCTACCGGCTGATGGACGTCGATCTGATCTTTAAGCGCGGCGTAACCTACACCCTCGCAACCGCCTCGCTGGTCGGCCTCTACTTCGTCATCGTCGCGGTAACAGCCGAGATGGTCCGCGTCCGCCTGCCGAGCCTGCGTGTATGGGGATTAATCGCTGCCATCGTCGTCACGGGAATCCTCTTCGAGCCTCTCAAGAAAGCAATTCAAGCCCGAGTGGACCGCCTCTTCGACCAGAAGCGTTTCGATTACCGCGAAACCCTGGTCGAGTTCGGACGCGGCCTGAACTCGCAGACGGACCTCCGCGCTCTGCTCGATTCCATCGTCGAGCGGCTGCCCCAAACCTTGCTTGTCACTCGAGTCGCCGTCTTTCTCGCGACAGGAAGCAACCGGTCTCCGTCTGGCCCGCACTTCGAGCTGGCCGCATCGCATGGCCTGACCAACCTTCAGGATGCCGATCTCCAGGCCCTCGATGTTCGCTTCCTTGACTTCGACCGCCCCGGAGCCAACAGCCACATCTTCCTCGAATCACCGCAGCATGTTCTCCGTCTGCCCGATACACAGCGCAGTAGCGCCCGCAATCTCGATCTGAATTACTACCTCCCCTGCCGCGTCGCCAATCGTGAGGGCTCAGGAACGCGCACGGTGGCCGTCATCGGCCTGGGCCGCACCGACGACGGCGACTTCCTCTCCAGCGAAGATATGGAGCTGCTCGAATCCCTCGCCGGCTATATCGGCATCGCTATTCAGAACGCGCAGCTCTACCAGCGGCTTGAACAGAAGATCGGAGAATTCGAGCGACTCAAGGAGTTCCATGAGAACATTGTCGAATCGATCAACATAGGCGTCTTTGCAGTCGATCTCGAGGACCGCATTGAAAGCTGGAACACCCAGATGGAGGTCATGTACTCGAAGTCGCGGGCCGAGGTATTGCGTCAGCCTGTCTCCGAAGTCTTCCCTGCCGACTTCGTCGCAAGGTTCAACAGTGTCCGCGAAGAACAAGGCACCCACACGCTTTATAAATTCCGCCTCGCGTTGCCCGACGGCAACATGCGAACGGCCAACATCGCCATCGCTCCCCTGGTAACCCGCGACTTCATCGCCGTTGGTCGCATCATCCTGGTTGACGACATCACCGACCGCATCCAGCTCGAAGCTCAGTTGACCCAGTCCGAAAAACTCTCCTCCATCGGTCTGCTCGCCGCCGGCGTCGCCCACGAAGTCAACACACCACTGGCAGTCATCTCCAGTTATACACAGATGCTTACAAAACACATGCGCGACGACGAGCGTCTCGCCCCCGTCCTTGAAAAGATCACCCAGCAGACCTTCCGCGCATCGGAGATCGTCAACGGCCTGCTCAACTTCTCCCGCACCAGTGGAGCTGAGTTCACCAGCATCGACCTCAACGATCTTCTCCGCGACACTCTGGCGTTACTCGAACACCAGTTCAAAACAGCGCAGATTCACACGGAAACCAATCTCGATCCACACCTCGCGCGCATCCACGGAAATCAGGGCAAGCTGCAACAAGTCATTCTCAATCTCATGCTCAACGCAAAAGATGCCATGTTCGGACTGCCAAACGCAACGTTGAAGGTCGCGACATTCAATGCCTCCGGTCAGGTCTTTGTCCGCATTCAAGACTCCGGCGGCGGAATCGAACGCGAGCATCTTCATCGCATCTACGATCCGTTCTTCACCACCAAGACGAAGCCGCAGGAAGGCGAGCACAAAGGCACTGGCCTCGGTCTTGCCGTCAGCTACGGCATCATTCAGGAGCACGCAGGCAAGATCCACGTAGAGAGCGAACCGGGCGTCGGCACCGCCTTCCAGCTTGAGTTCCCTGCATCCGGCAGCCGCTCCCCCACCATCTCTGCCGAAACCTATACCAACGACCGTCAGGAAACCGAGAGGAAGACGATACATGTCTGAGGCAACCGAGATGGCCGCCGAGTCTCTCCATTTACAACGCACCACCCATACCGCAGGCATTCCCCACATTCTCATCATCGACGACGAAGCCGCAATCCGCGAGTCGCTTGAAACCTTGCTTTCGCTTGAAGGTTTCACCGTAAGCATCGCCCGCGACGGCGTCAGCGGAATGGAGCTCCTCGCCCGCAGCGAATACGATCTCCTGCTGCTCGACCTTGCCCTGCCCGGCGAGAGCGGTATTGACCTGCTGCCGCGCATCACCGAGATGCAGCCCAACCTGCCAGTCATCATGATTACGGCTTACGGCACCGTCGGCAACGTAGTCGATGCCATTCGCGCAGGCGCAGAAAACTTCGTCCAGAAGCCCTGGGACAACGAAAAACTCCTCGCCGACATTCGTACCGCGATCGCCCGTCATCGCGCCGAGGAAGAAGTCGTCCAGCTCAAGCGGACGCTGAAGCAGCGCTACAACTTCGAGAACATCATCGGCAAGAGCGAACCTATGCTCCGCCTCTTCGACCTCATCGCCCAGGTTGCGCCCAGCCGTTCGACGGTCCTGCTGCAAGGCGAAAGCGGCACCGGCAAGGAGCTGATCGCGAAGGCGCTGCACGCAAATTCACCGCGCCGCGACCATCCCTTCGTTCCCGTCAACACCGGCGCCGTTCCATCCGACCTACTCGAATCGACCTTGTTCGGCCACGTCAAAGGCGCCTTCACCTCAGCCGTCAGCGCCAAAAAAGGCCTCTTTGAAGTAGCCAATGGCGGCACGCTCTTCCTCGACGAGATCGGCACCATGAACATGGACATGCAGGCCAAGATCCTGCGCGTCCTCCAGGACCGCCGCTTCATGCATCTCGGCGGAGTACAGGAGATCCAGGTGGACGTCCGCATCATCGCGGCCACCAATGTTAATCTGCAGGAGGCCGTGCGCGAAGGCCGCTTCCGTGAAGACCTCTTCTATCGCCTCAACGTCATCACGCTCGAGCTGCCGCCACTGCGTTCCCGCCGCGAGGACATCCCTCTACTCGCCGCGCACTTCCTCAAGTTCTACGCCAACGAAAACGGTACCGAAGAGCCCTCGCTCGCGCCTGAAACCTTGCGCATCATGATGGAGCACGAGTGGCCCGGTAACGTCCGCGAGCTCGAAAATGCGATGGAGCGCGGCGTAGTGCTTGCAACCTCCAGAACCATCACTCCCGACCTTCTCCCGGCCCAGTTAACCGGCAGCACCTACTCCGCAAATCTTCTCGACCACAAGCCCGACGCCTCCCTCTTCGACCTCATGGAAGAGATCGAGCGCCGTATCATCTCCGACCGCCTTGAGCGCTGTCATTGGAATCAGACCGAGGCAGCCGAATACTTCAGAATCCCTCTCTCCACGCTGAATCAGAAGATCAAGCGTCTCAACGTCGAGGTCAAGAAGCGCACACGCGACTAAGAATCCTTCCTCTGCCCGGCCAGCGATGTTCACCCGCTCCGCCTGCGAATCTCGCTAAAGGCTTGTACTCAACACCGTCATAGGCGATGATGGAACCCACCATGAGCAGAGCAATCCACAAGAGAACCGCAATCACACTGTTTATCGCTTTTGGAACGATTGCCCAGGCCGCCGACCGCCACGAACCGGAACTCTCTGCCGCACAGGCGGCGGCCGTATCCAAGCAGATAGCGACCCTAAAGTCTCCCGTAGATCGTCACGTCGCCGAGGGTTGGAGCAACTCCAAAAAAGTGGCGGAGCTGATATGCAGACCATCTGCATTGATTTTCTTGAAAAAACAAGACAAAACAATTGACCGTGTCTTTCTGGGAACAGATACTCCCGAAAGCCTTACGCTCGAAAGCAACTCGCTCCTTAAAGGCAGCGGCGAATTCAGAACTCCGCACGGGTGGCAGGATTTCGCCTTTACCTGCGAGGTAAATCCGGAGACTGGAAAAGTAACAGTTTTTAAAACAGCCCTCAGCATTAAATAAAAATCTCGCTACCGGAAAAGGGCTCAGCCACCATCGGCAGAGCCCTTTCTGGTTAGCTGTTAGTGGTTGTCCCGGTCGCCTCTGCAGTCCTGTCCGTCGGTAACGGCAGTCAGCTTTTGCGCGGCGGCTGTGATGGTGCGGCTATAACAGTTGCCTGACGAGTCTTCTGCCTTATAGCTCTGCGTAGCCTGACTGCCGGACGGCCCGAGGAAGGCGCCGCTGGAGTTGAAGCCAAGTGTATCCGTCGTGTTGTCCGTTTCGTTTATGCTGCTCTCGTCATAGCGAAAGCTATTCAAACTCTTGGATTCGCTAAAGAGATCCTTCTGGTTGACCGTAGTGACCTGGCTTGCGCTGCCGTCCGATTTAACCACATAGGAGAAGTCGATCGTGAGCGGGTACGTAAAGTTCTGCTCGGTAGTGTTGACGAAGAAGGCATCCCGTGTGCTGGTACGCGAATTCACGGTAGTAGTCTGCTGAGCGTTCTGAATGTCCGTAGTGGGGCTGACATTGAACTGTTGATTATTAACAAAGTCGACGCTCTGCTCAACCGTAGTCACGACGCGGCCATGCGAGGTATTGACGTAGCCACTGATAGTGAACCGCCGGTTGGACGCGACCGAGACCGTGCCAGTGGAAGTGGGGCCAGTAGGGTTGGTTGTGATCTTTTCCGTAACAACCGGATTCGGCGCCGCCGCAAGCGTATTGCTGATGATGCCGCCGGTGACCTGCGGCTTATAGCGATCGGTATAGGCAAGAAGGTTGGCGGTAGCGAGAAAATAGCTGTTGGCATTGAAAACCCCAATGGCAACCGTATGCGGATTGCCGTCCGAGAGCAGCCCTGCGAATGGTGTCAGGTCGACACGGTAGGGCTTGAAGTCGAGCGTCTGGACACCAGGGATAGGCTCCCAAAGATAGGGATCGATTCCACCGGTATAAATCCATGGATATACCGGCGCAACCCCGGCAGGCTGGCCATCGATGCTGATCTCTGTTTCCCTAAAAGCGGTGTTACCGCAGCTCTCCAGATTACTGGTCTGATCGTTGGGCACACAGAACATCCAAAACTCGTCATTCGACTGGCTCTGCGAGATAACGTCGAGATAGACGCGCTCGACGTTCCTGGGCAGGTTGAGCACCTGCGTAATCTTGTCGGCGGTGGTATTGAGCGTACCCGCATCGCCTCCGCTGCCATTCACAGGAACAACGATATCGGGTGTTCGCGGAGCAGGATCACGCCACGATGCCGGATAGAACTCCAGCGCGGCATTGGCGAAGATAATGCCGTTGTAGGTAACGCCTCCCGATACGCCAACGAAGTTGCCAAGATCAGCCTGGCCTGTCTGCGATGACTTAAAGACGGCGCTAAGATCGGTAACATCGCGCTCGACATGCCAGGAAGGACTGAGTGTCGCGCGCGGTTCAGCGGTGGTCCCGTAGTAGATGTTGGCATGACCCAGATAGAAGGATGCAGTGCGGTCGAACTGCCGCCCTGCTGTCACCGTGAAGTCCGCGGTAAAGACAACCTTGGCCCAGGGACCGGGGCAGTTGGCTGGTGGAGCGTAGCTGATCGGTTTGGGATTGAAGTCAGCGAACTCCTGGCTCTGCAGAAGCGGAACAATACAGGGTTGAGTATGAGGTCGAGTGACAAGCGGCTCGGCAGTTGCGGGATTGGAAGAGCCGATCTGCGGGGTAGAGGGCACGAGCACGACCTGAGCGTGCACGATACCGGCTGAGGCAAGGAGGAGGAGTGTGGCGGCCGAAGCGACAATACGGTTCACGCCATAGGAAGGAACGATTCTTCTGAGCACAGTGATTTCCTTTCAGGCTTACGAAACCCGGGGGATCAAACTGCCACAGATGTTCAATGCAGGAAAAGGAAATAGAGACGGTCGCATCCATGTCGTATCCCGTGCTCGTCTCTTTGAAACACAACTCAATGATCGTGACGCGGAGCATAGAAAGCCGAACGGATAATTGTCAATAATTATCTTCAATATTTTGCAATTTAAATATTCATACAATCAATTTACTGATTATCCCAGTACGTTTCCATTATCTCTCCTCCCTCAACTCATCGCCGTTACATAGCGAGAGAAGGTTTAGCCAAAACCATTTTTTAATGATTGATTTACAGGCGATATTAAGACACAAACTACTGAATCAACGCGGTTTACGCTATAATACCTACGAAGAGGCAACTAACCCAGACTGAATAACAATCTTCAGCGAGTCTGCCTGCGGATGCGAAGCCAGATCAATCGCAGCTACCGTATCCTCCAGCGAGAAGCTGTGCGAGATGAGATTGGTAAGGTCGAACCCCCTTCGATAGCCATCAAAGACCATCTTGGTAACGTCGTCCTGAAGATCAACCGAAGCGCTATACGATCCCATCAGCGTCTTTTCATCCATGCAAACGGCAGCCGGATCGAAGGGAGCCTCACCATGCTGGGTCTGAGCAAACAGCACAACCCGGCCACCAGGACGAATCGCATCCATAGCCACCTTGATGAGTCCATTGCCGCCAACCGCAAGCAGCGTAACATCAGCCCCTCGTCCCTCAGTGGCAGCCTTGGCAGCAGCGACAACATCTCCACGAGCGTCCAGTGGATGATTCAGTCCAAACTTCGCCGCAACCGCATGGCGCTCGGGATAGAGATCGCTGGTAAGAACGGTGGCACCAGTCTGCTTCGCCAGCGCAGCAAGCAAAATTCCAATCGAACCCTGGCCAATCACCAGTACCGTCTCATCCGGTTGCAAATCGAGCAGTCGAATTGCCTTGTAACAGGTATTCACCGGTTCAAGAAAAGCCGCCTGCTCGAAAGGAATCTCGTCCGGAACCTTGACCAACCCACGACGAACAACCCAGTCCATCACCCGGATGTACTCGGCAAATCCACCACCCGAAGGAGCAAATCCAGCCGTGCAACCAACTTTTTTATAGACCTCACACTGCGCAAAAGTCCGCTTCCGGCAGTAATAGCATTCGCCGCAGGGGATGTGGTGATAGGCCATGACGCGGTCGCCTACAGCGAAGTCACGAACGCCTTCGCCGATACGTGCAATCGTGCCCGACATCTCATGCCCGAAGATGCGAGGCGCATCATGCGAGCCGCCATGGATCTTTTTCAGATCCGTGCCGCAAATGCCGCAGGTATGGATCTTCACCAGCACCTCGCCAGCGCCGATCTCGGGAACGGGAACCGTCTCAACACGCACATCGTTCACGCCCCGATAGACCGCGGCGCGCATCATCGCCGGAATTGTCTCTACTTGTTTTTGCTGTAGTGTCACAGATTTCCTTATGCTTGCTGTCGATACCAGTTTAGCTGGAACTCAAGTTCGCTGGTCAGCAACTGCACCGCCCGCTTGCTGTTGCCGGCAAGTGTACGGAGTTTAGGCCACAGACGAGGTCGAACGACAGAGTGCACCGCGAACGCTGCTTCACGGAACTGCCCGTCGGATGTGGCGAACCGTGCCAACTCCTGCATCTCGAACGACGCGTCATCCGAGATGGACTTGATGGCATGGAAAGGAAGATTGCGAGCCTGCGCAAGCCGTGCGACCGTAGCAGCTTCCATATCGACTGCACTGGCTTGGTAGGACGCAAAGAGACGCTGCTTCTCCTCAACGCTCGCAATGGCAGAAGTGGTAACCAGTATCGGTCCAGATGGGTCGCGGATAAAGCGCTCACCAGTAAGAGCGTCGATAACTACGCCAGCACGAACGATATCGCCTACATGAAGCGACGAATCGCAAGCACCGGCAAGTCCAACCGAAAGCAACGCAGTCACCGGCTTCAAGGAGAGCGCAGCCTGCACGGCAAGCGCAACCCGCGCAGCTCCCATGCCCGCGCAAGCAACGACCGCAAAGTCATTGGTATACGCGATGACCTTGCCCGGCAGCCGATGCTCTTGCCATCCGCGAACAAGTTGCTTCACCTCGCGTGGCAAAGCAGCAATGATGGCTGGACACTCTCTCATAGGTGCTTGTCGAGCGCGGGCGCATAGCCGTGCAAGATGAACCAGTCGATAGCGGAGCGAAGAGCATGGTAGACGGGAAGAACCTTGAAGCCCAACTCACGCTCAGCCTTAGCTGAGGAGGCGAACATCGTCTTCTTGCCCATACAGACGGCTTCCACCGTAGCGCGTGGTTCTTTGCCGCGAAGCCTGCCGGTGATGTTTTCGTCGAAGAAGGCGAACGCCATTGCAACAGCGTGTGGCACCTTCATCGTAGGCGAAGGCAGGCCGGTGATCGAAGACATCCGGTCGAGTATCTGTTTCAGCGTCAGGTTCTCCCCACCCAAAATGTAACGCTCGCCGGGCGTTCCCCGCTCCAGTGCCACAACATGCATCCTCGCAACTTCTGCAACATCGACCAGGTTCAAACCGGTATCTACGTAAGCTGGAAATTTTTTATTGAGGAAGTCGACGATGACCCTGCCGGTTGGCGTGGGTTTGGCATCGTCGGAACCGATTGGCGTTGTTGGATTGAGGATCATTATATGTTGCCCTGCTTGCGCGGCGCGAATGGCCTCCTGTTCTCCCAGAAACTTCGACCGTTTGTAGGTGCCAATCATGTCCGCGAGGGAGACAGGAGTGGCTTCATTCACAATCGAGCCATCGCTCTTGAAGCCCATGGTTGCAACGCTGGATGTGTAGACCACGCGCTGGACCCCCACCTCACGAGCGATCTTCAGAAGTTCGCGTGTGCCATCGACGTTGGCAGCGTACATCTGCGCCGGGTCGCGTACCCACAAGCGATAGTCCGCCGCGACATGCACCAGCGCGTCACAACCCTCAAGTGCGGATCGCAGCTTTTCCGGCTCGCGGAGATCTCCGACTACCGTGTCTGCGTCGAGTCCGGTGAGCGAATCGAGACGGCTGGTCTGTCGCGTCAACAGGCGAAGATTTGCGCCTTCAGATGCGTAGGCCCGTGCCACATGGCCGCCGACAAAGCCTGTCGCCCCAGTAATGAATACGCGCACGTTTTGCTCTTTCCCCTATTCTCTCTCAGGAACGATGCAGGGTTTTGAATGAAAAGCAGATTGGAGCCGTTTTGGAACAGGTGTAGAAGGTCAAAGAACAGGCAACAGCAGAGACAAAGACAAAATGCCCGGGTTCTTCGCTGCGCTCAGAATGACAAATAGATCAAGCAGCAGAATGACAACGTTTTTGATGGCCCGATAGCATCTACAAAACTGCTCTAGTCGAGTTTCTCTGGTTCTATCTGGATATTCTGCTCGCCAGCGACTTTCTTCTCCCAATACTTCTTGACCCAGGCTTCAAAAGTCTTGCCTGCGGCGGTATCGCGTCCCGTAAAGGCAAGGGCGGCGATATCTGCGTAGGCAATGTTCACCTTCGTTTGCGCGGTCGATGGGATGACGCGAATAAACGAGTCGGTCAACGAAGTTCCGGAGCGCCGATCAAAGAGATACCCTTCAACTTTGGAGCCGTCCTTGCGCGTGATCGTGACGTCGCCGCGATAGTCGAACGCCTTTTCGAGCGCCTCCCGAATCTCGGAGTCCGTGGCCAGTTCGGGAACCCATCCTTCGAGCACTTCGCGGTCGCGGCCAGCAGCTACTTCAATCTCGTCGGGGTTCTCATGCGCCAATTGCGCGAGCTTTGCCGATTCCTGTATCTCAGTTGCCATTGTTAGTCTCCCGAGACTCCCTGAAGTTCACTCGCGTTTTCAGCGGAGGTAGTTGGTGACGCAATCTGCACAAGTGGGCCACTGTGCGCGGGCTTCCACTCGTTCAACAGCTTCATCGCGCCCTCGTCTTCATACTTATTGAAGAACATCGCCTTCGCCGTCTGCAGCACACCTTTGAGCGAACCAAAAGTATAGTTCACGCCGCTGGCCTCGTAGCCGGAGTGCACCATGCAGTTCGCGCACTGCGGATTGCCGCTCTCGGTTCCATAATTCGACCACTGCACGGTTTCCATCAGCTCCTTGAACGAGTCCGCGTATCCATCCTGAAGAAGATAGCAAGGTTTCTGCCAACCGAAGATGCTGAACGTCGGCATTCCCCACGGAGTGCATTTCAAGTCCTTCTTGCCCATCAGGAATTCCATGAAGATGGGCGATGCATTGAAGCGCCAGGTCTTCTTACGGTTCGACAGGATCGACCGGAAGAGCTTCTTCGAACGCGCACGGCCGAGAAAGTGCTTCTGATCGGGTGCTTTGTCGTAGGTATAGCCGGGCGACACCATCATGCTCTCGACACCCGCCGTCATCAGTTCATCGAAGTGCGCTCGAACGCTGTTCGGATCGGCGCCGTCGAAAAGAGTTGTATTTGTCGTAACGCGGAAACCTGCGGCCACCGCAGCCCGCACGCCTTCCATCGCAATGTCGTACCCGCCCTCGCGGCAGACAGAAAAATCATGGTGCTCGCGCTGACCATCTACATGGACGGAGAAGGAAAGATACTTGCTGGGCTTGAAGAGATGCAGCTTCTCCTTGAGCAGCAGGGCGTTGGTGCACATGTAGACATACTTCTTCCGCGCAACCAGACCAGCGACAATCTCCGGCATCTGCGGATGGAGCAGCGGCTCTCCGCCGGGAATGGCGACCATTGGGGTTCCGCACTCTTCCACCGCGTTGAAGCAGTCCTCCGGAGAAAGTTCCGCCTTGAGGATGTGTGCAGGGTACTGAATCTTTCCGCAGCCCGCGCACGCGAGGTTGCAGCGAAACAATGGCTCTAGCATCAGCACGAGCGGATACTTTTTCCGGCCCATCATCTTCTGCTTCAAAACATAGGTTGCAACTGTCCAAGCCTGCGAAACTGGTACTGCCATCAGTTTTTCCTCCGATGAATCTTTTGTGCGTTCGGCTACTTTGCCGCTTCATTCCCCATGGCACGGTGATAGGTCGTCAGGGCCAACAGGGGGAAATACTGCTTATACAGGTGATACCCAAGATAAAAGACCCGAGGGAAACCGGTACCGGTGTAATAACTCTCGCCATTGCGGCCGGGGACGAGTTCGCTCCAACTGCCGTCCTCATGTTGCTGCTCTGCCAGCCAGCGAATTCCTTTTGCGACGGAATCCGAGCGTGTATCTCCGGCAGCCAACAAGCCGAGTAGCGCCCAGGCTGTTTGCGATGGGGTGCTGGGCCCGATGCCGCGTTGGTTTGGGTCGTCGTAGGTGCCGCAGGTCTCACCCCAGCCGCCGTCGGCGTTCTGTACCATACGAATCCATTCGGCAGCCTGCTGGATGGCGGGCTCATGGTTCCAGAAGCCCATTGCCTCCAGCCCACGCAGCACCAGGAACGTGCCATAAAGATAGTTGACCCCCCAGCGGCCAAACCAGCTTCCATCCGGCTCCTGTTCCTTCAGGATGAATTGCACGGCCTTCTCAACTCGCGGATCTTTTCGCGTATAGCCATACTGTGCCAGCATCTCCAGCATTCGGCCCGTGATGTCGACCGTCGGCGGATCGAGCATGGCATTGTGGTCGGCAAACGGGATGTACTGGAAGATGCTCTTGGTGTTGTCCTTGTCGAACGCAGCCCAGCCGCCGTTTTTGCACTGCATCGCCCAAATCCAGTTCAGCGCGCGCTGGCAGACCTCGTACTGATAACGCTCGCGAGGATTATCGACGAAGTTCAATGCAAGCAGGACCTGCCCGGTGTCATCTATGTCAGGATAAAACTCGTTATTGAACTCGAAGTACCACCCACCGGGTTCGACGTTTTTGACCTTTTCAGCCCAATCACCCTTCTGGCGAACTTCCTTGGAGAGTATCCAGTCAGCGGCTTTCAACATGCGCGGATCGTCCTTGGCCACGCCAGCCTCACCGAGCGCGTACATTGCCTGCGCCGTGTCCCACACGGGAGGAAAGCATGGCTGCATACGGAAGGTGGGTGTCGGATAATCGGCTGTTCCATTGGGGCAATCGATGCCCAATTTCTCGAACTCATCGAGCGCTCGGATCATCTCAGGGTCATCAACGGAACGGCCCAGATAGCGCAGCGCAACGATCGAGTTCAGCATGGCCGGATAGATAGCGCCAAGACCGTCGGACTTCTCGAAACGCTCGAGCATCCACTTCTCCGCCTTTTTTAAAGCGATCTTGCGCAATGGGCGAATATGGACCCGTTCAAATCCATGCGCGACACGGTCCCAGAAAAGGAAGAAGTTGCCCCAGCTAATGGGCTTCTTCTTATTCCAGGGCAGATGCAGATTGGCATTCTCGCGACCGCCAACAAAGAGCTCTTCGATTCCCTGCCCAGGCGCCAGTTTTTTGAACGGCTTCTTCGCATAGATGATCGACAACGGGACGAGAATGCCGCGGGACCACGAAGAGATCTCGTAGATGTTGAAGTAAAACCAGTTGGGAAAGAGAACAATCTCCGGCGGGATGGCCGGCACCGCGTCATATTCGTACTGTCCCATGGCGCAGAGGTAGATCTTAGTGAATGTGTTGCACTTGACGACGCCGCCATTGGCAAGCACCCACTCCCGCGCCTTCGCCAGCACCGGATGGTCTTTCGACCAGCCCATCAGCTTTAGCGCAAGATAGGCCTTCACTCCGTAGTTGATGTTCGAAGGTCCACCCGGATAGAGGCTCCATCCGCCATCTTCATTCTGGTGGCGGAGAATTTCGTTGATCGCCCGCTCCATCTTGCCGGGATCGCCGGTCCCAAGCAGCGTGTGCATGAAGATGTAATCGGACTCAAGCATACTGTCCGCTTCAAGCTCACCGCACCAGTATCCTTCGGGGTCCTGCTGCCCCAGCAACCACTCCTTCGCACGGGCAATCCCCTCTGCCACATGCTCCAATCCGAGGTCCATTCGGCCAAAGCGCGGCTGCGCCGACTGGTTTGCGGTTCTCGGATTAATTGAGGATGTGCTCATGGATAACAAACTCTCTGACTCGTACTTTGCGTTCAGTGTGAAACCTGCGGAGCGGACGCAATAGCTTGGACGATCTCGGGGGGCAAACCGAAGCGCACATTCTCCGGCATCACTTCCACTTCATCGACGGAACCATAGCCTTTAGCCTGCAAATACTCCACGACATCTTTCACCAGGACCTCCGGAGCGGACGCCCCGGCGGTCACAGCAACTGTATCCGCGCCATCAAGCCACTCCGGACGGATGTCCTCTGCCTTGTCGATCAGGTAAGAGTTTGTACCCAGATTCTGTGAGACTTCCACAAGACGATTTGAGTTGGAGCTATTGCGAGAGCCCACGACCAACACCACATCCGCTCCGTGGGCAACATTCTTGACCGCCGTCTGACGGTTCTCCGTTGCGTAGCAAATGTCCTGAGCGTGCGGCCCCACGATGTTCGGGAACTTCTTTTTGAGCGCCTCGATCATATAGCGGGCCTCGTCCAGAGAGAGCGTCGTCTGAGTCAGATAAGCCACCTTGTTCGGATCGGGTACCACCAGCGCCTCAACCTCTTCGACGGTTGAGACGACCTGGGTCACATCGGGAGCTTCCCCTTGTGTTCCCTCAACCTCTTCGTGGTCGCGATGTCCGACCAGCACCAGTGAATAGCCCTGCTTGGCAAACTTGATGGCTTCGACGTGCACCTTGGTCACCAGCGGACAAGTGGCATCGACAACTTTCAAGCCACGCTCCTTGGCGCGCTCGCGAACTGCAGGGGAGACGCCATGAGCGGAATAAATAACGCGAGCGCCTTCGGGCACCTCGTCCAACTCATTGACAAAGATCGCACCCTTCTTGGCCAGGTCGGTTACGACATAGCTGTTGTGCACAATCTCTTTGCGGACATAAATTGGCGCGCCAAAGGTCTCCAGCGCGATCTGAACAATATCAATCGCACGCACTACCCCGGCGCAGAAGCCGCGGGGCTTGAGAAGGAGAATTCGCTTGGTTTTGGGGATGCCGCTCTGATCAATCGCAGCGTGGTCAAGTGTGGTTGTAGTCACGCCTACCAGTATACCGCGTTCAGGAGGTATTTGTGGCGAAATTGAACCATTTTTGGTGCAGAGAACCCATAGTGACGAAACCATGGGGACATCTCCTGTCCATCTCCAGAAAGCTTCTCTAAACTATTCCAGTTCAAGGAATTCCGATTCACCGGCTTATAGTTCCTGACCGGCGCAGTCAGGATGTCCGCACTCGCACTTCAATGTCGTCACCCCCTTGGCATTTTCACAATACGTGGAGCAATATTTTTTACCCTCAGCCGGTACGCAGGTACAACCGTCCATTGCGCATTTCTTCGATTCTGTAGCCATTGATATACCCCCTCCAGGACTTGCCTGTCTTCCTATCTCTGGGATGCCATCGTTTTCAGAGAAGATGTGCGCCTTTACCGGCTACTTTGTAGAAGGTGTTCCGCGTGTTTCAGACTCGTCTCGGTCAACTTAGCCCCGCTGAGCATCCGGGCGATCTCCTGGGTACGTTCCGTATCTTCCATGCGCCGAACATCTGTTTGCGTCCGCCCACGCTTCTCGGTCTTTTCGATCAGGAAATGTTGGTCGCCAAACGCCGCAATCTGCGGGAGATGCGTGATGCACAGAACTTGCTGACCCCTCGAAAGCGTCTTCAACTTTCGCCCAACGGCCTCGGCGGCACGTCCGCCGATACCAATATCAATCTCATCAAAAACTAACGTCCTCGGCAGCGGCGTCTTCTTCTTCCGCCCTGCCCCACTCGAAGCCCCTTCTTCCACCGTCACCTTCAGGGCCAGCATCACCCGCGACATCTCGCCGCCCGAGGCAATCTCATGGAGCGGCTTCAGCGGCTCGCCTGCATTCGTGGCGATCAGGCACTCCACCTGGTCCCAGCCATGCGCCGTCCAGGCACTGGGGGCTTGTTCCATCGTCACCTGAATCTTGAAACGCGTACTCATCGCAAGGTCGTTGATCTGGGCCTCGGCAAGCTTCTCCAGCTTCTTCGCCGCGTCTGTCCTGCTGGCAGTAAGTTGCGTTGCCGCCGCCTGATACGCCGCGGCGTCCTGCACCTCTTTGGCCTTTAGTTCCAGCAATAGAGCGTCTCTGTTCTCCACCTCGGCCAACTGCCGCGCCGCCTCCGCGCCAAAAGCGATAATCTCCGCCAGCGTCTGCCCATATTTGCGCTTCAGGCGGTCAAGAGCCGCGAGACGGTCTTCAATCTCCTCCAGCCGCCCCGGCGCCGCATGTATGTTGTCGGCAAAATCGCGTACACCGGCGTCCACATCTTCCACCGCTGCCTTCGCCGCAGCCAACTGTTGCGCAGGCTCCTGAAAACGTGCATCGTAGCGAGCCAGTTCTTCCAGATGCTTCAAGGCAGCGCCCAGCGTCGTCTCCGCCGAATTCTCCGACTCGTAGAGCATCTCGTGCGCGCTCATGGCTGCCGCATAAAGCTTTTCGGCGTTGCCGAGCACCCGCTTTTCAGCCTCTAACTGAACGTCCTCGTCCTCCGTCGCCAGCCCCGCCTGTTCAATCTCTTTGCTCTGGAAACGCCATAGGTCTGCCATCCGCAGGCGGTCCTGTTCGGCCGATTGCAGCTCATCGAGCTTGTCCGTCGTCGCCCGCCACACAGCAAACGTCTCAGCCACGGCATCCGTCGAAATGCCGCCGAACCGGTCCAGCAAAATTCTCTGCTGCGCCTGGTCGAACGACCCCAGCGTCTCTCCCTGCGAGTGCACCAGCGCAAGCTCCGGAGCAAGCTGCCGCAACACGCCCACCGTTGCCGGTTGGTTATTGACGAACACACGCCCCTTGCCATTCGCCGCAATCTCTCGCCGCAACAGGATGTGGTCAGCCTCCGCATCAATTCCATTCGCATCGAGAATCGCCATCACACCCGGAGTCATCTCGAAGACGCATCCCACCACAGCCTTATCGGCCCCATGCCGGACCACATCCGCCGAGGCCTTGCCACCGAGCAGTAGCGCAAGCGCATCAATCAAAATGGATTTACCGGCCCCGGTCTCTCCTGTGAGCAGGTTAAGACCCAGGCCGAAGTTAGCGACCGCACGGTCGATCACCGCATAGTTTTCCGCGCGCAATTCCAGCAGCATGTAGGCCTCAGACGATGGACGTATCGCGAGGATAGCAAACCTCATGCCGAAGCATCTATTTGACCGCCATAGGGCATCACAGCAGATGCCCCCACCTGCATTTCACCGCAACCTCGATTTACACTAACGACTGGTGATCAACAACTATGCTCTGGACTTTCGCCCTTGCTCTCCTCCAGGAAGACGTCTCTAACCCGGCTCCCGTGGCAGCCAATAGCAGCGCCCTTGTAGAGATGGTCCACAACAGCGGCCCAGTCGCCTTTACGGTGCTGGTCATCCTGCTTATTGCCAGCATCTTCTCCTGGGCCATCATGCTGTCCAAGTGGAGAAGCTTCAGCCGCGCCCAGATGCAGGGCCAGCGCTTCGTCCGCGCCTTTCGCAAATCCAGCCGGCTAAGCGAAATCGCCTCGGTAGCAGAGCAGTTCAAACCGAGCCCGCTGGTCGCCGTCTTCACCGAGATCCACGACGAGTACCAACGCCAGAACGGCGGACGCGGCCTTCCGCGCAACCCCGTCGCCCTCGAACGCGCAGCGCAGACTGCCTCCAGCGAAGCGCTCACCGCCATGGAGAGCCGCATGACCTGGCTCGCCACCATCGCCGCCATTGCCCCCTTCATCGGACTCTTCGGCACAGTCATGGGCATCATCGACGCCTTCCACGGCCTCGGCACCGCGGGCGCGGCAACGCTGCGTGCCGTCGCGCCCGGTATCTCGGAGGCCCTCATCACCACCGCCGCCGGCCTCGTCGTCGCCATCCCAGCCGTAGTCGGATACAACCAGCTCACTGCGCGCCTGCGTGAGTTTGCCTCGCGTATGGACGACTTTGGCCGTGAGCTTCTGAACGCCATCGAAAATTCCGCTCTGCTGACCCCTCCCTCGCAACAACCGCAACAGCCCGAAGAGCCGCGCCGGAGGACCTTCTAGCAATGGCCTTCTCCGCAAAAGGTCGCACGCAGACAGCGCTCGCCGAGATTAACATTACCCCGCTCGTCGATGTCGTTCTCGTCCTGCTCCTTATCTTCATGCTGACCGCGCCCGTGCTTCAGTCCGGGGTCGTAGTCGCCATTCCCAAAACGCGCTCCGTCAATCAGCTCACCGAAGAACGCATGGTCGTCACGATCGACAAAGATCAGAACGTCTTTCTGCAGGACAAACCTGTCAACGTCAACGACCTGCCCAACCTGCTGAAAAGCGTCGGCTCCGCTCCTGCCGCAAAGCGCGTCATCTACCTGCGTGCCGACGAGCGGGTGCCCTTCGGTGCGTTCGCTTCCGTGATGGATGCGGTCAAGCAGGCCGGCATCACCAACATCAGCATCGTCACCCAGCCGATCCAGGCCAAGTAAAGCGAAGTGAGGACCCGGCCATAGCCACCCAGCTCCAATACAGCCGAGATACCCGCTCCGACGACAAACTGGGCGGCAACCTCGTCAGTTCCCTCGTCCTGCACGCGCTCGCCGTCGCGGTCATCCTCGGCTGGGCGTATATCTTTCGCTCGCACACACCGCCCTGGGGCGAGAGTGCGGCAAACGCCGGAGCAATTCAGGCCACCATGGTCTCGTCGCTTCCGCTGCCGCCCCGCCAGCGCGCACTCGACACGGGCGTCCTCACCTCTGAGGCCCCGAGCCCGGCCCCGCTCATCGCGAAAGAGAAGACCGTGCCGCCACCCGATCTCAAAGAAGTCCCTATTCCTACTAAGGCCGTAAAGCCGCCAAAGGTCGCGCCCAAGGAGACGCCGCAGCCGCCCAAGCACGTTCAGCCCGTGCCGCCTCAGCCGCAGAAGGCCGCTACAGGCGAGACCGCCGGCATACGCATCCCTGAAGCGACTATGCAGCTCAAGAACGGCACCGCCAGCGTCAGCGTGCAGGACCGCACCTTCGGAGCCCGCTTTGCCTACTACGTCAATATCGTCAACCGTACCGTGGCGCAGAACTGGTATACGCAGGAGGCAGACCCCGTCGCTTCCAACGGCAAACGGGTCACGCTTGTCTTTGACATCAATCGGGAGGGGGTCCCCTCAAATGTCCGCATCGAAACCCGCAGCGGCTCTCCAAGTCTGGACACCTCTGCTGTCCGTGCCGTACAGAGGGTTGAGGGATTCGGTCCGCTTCCCCAGGGAGACCACATCACGGTGGAGTATTCGTTCGATTACCGTCGACAATAATGTTCCCTGTCGTTTACCTTCGCTTTGCGTCTACCATAGGAGAGAATGTTTAGCCCAGTTCGCACATCCACTCACTTCTCCGCACAGCTGCCCTTCTGGCTGGCAGCCATGTCTGTCCTCATACTCTGCGGCCCGGCGCTCCACGCGCAGGACTGGTTCAAGACCGAGACATCGAGCGGTGCCGCCAACATTCGCATCGCCGTGGCCGACTTCAAGCCGCTCTCCAGCGATCCGCAGACCGTTCCGTTCAAGCACACCTTCGACACCACGCTCTATAACGATCTCGCCAACGCCGGCATCTTCGACATCGTCTCCAAAAGCCTGCAGCCGCAATCCACACCCGGAGCTCCCGCCGAGATTAGTCTCGCGCAGTGGTCCGCCGCTCCCTCTTCGGCGGCCATGGTGGCCTTCGGCGGCTTCAGCGTGCAGGGCGGCAGAATCGTCTGCAACGGCTTTCTCTTCGACGCCAAAAACACGCAGTATCCCCAGGTGCTTGCCAAGCAGTACAACGAAGCCGCCTCTGATGACTCAGCCCGCCAGGTGGCCCATCGTTTCGCCGACGAGATCATCTTCCGGCTCGGTGGCGGCACTCCCGGCATCGCCGAAACCAGGATCTATTACGTCAAAATCGGAGGCGGCAACAAAGAGATATGGGCAATGGACTATGATGGCGCGAACCAACATGCCATCACCCATCTCGGTAGCATCTCCATCTCGCCACGCATCTCCCCGGACAATAGCCGTCTCGCGTTCTCGTCCTTAGGCAAACACGGCTTCCAGATCCGCATGTACTCACTTCTGCTCAACCGGATGGTCAGCTTTCCCGAAACGGGAGGGACTAATCTCTCTCCCGCTTGGGCACCCAATGGGACGGACGTTGCTTATTCCTCCTCTCGGACCGGTGATCCCGAGATCTGGATCTCAGACGCCAACGGCAGCCTCGCCCGCCGCATCACCAGCTTCCGTGGCCCGGACGTATCGCCTGTCTACAATCCGAAGACCGGCTCACAGATCGCCTGGGTCAGCGGTCGCACCGGATTGCCGCAGATTTATATCATGGGCACCGATGGCTCCGGCGTTCAGCGTATGACCGACGGCGGTTACGCCTCTTCTCCATCCTGGTCTCCCGATGGTCACTTCCTTGCCTTTGCGTGGAACCGCAAATACGGCCCCGGCGCTCCCGGCGGGCAGGACATTTATGTGATGGAGATAGCCACCAAGCGCTGGATTCAACTCACCCACGATGGCGGTCCGTGCGACTTTCCCTCGTGGTCGCCAGACGGCAGGCACATCGTCTACGCTAATAGTGCGGACGGTAGGGCTGCCCACACGAAGATCTGGACCATGCTCGCCGACGGCACCCAGAAGCATGCGCTTACCGGCGATGGCGCCGACATGCCAAACTGGAGTTGGAAGTAAACTTTTTGTCATACCTGCGAGATAATTTACGCAGTCAACTATTGAGTTGTTTGAGCTACTGCCGCTGAGCAGGGGAGATACGATGAGCGCAACGCAAACGAAACTACACCGGGCCATTGTACTGGCTGCTGCCGTAATCGCTATAGGGGCCGTCACCGGCTGCCACAAGAAGAACAGTGGGATCAATCCCAACAGCCTCGGACCTGGGCCTGCCACAACCTCTGAGGCGCCCACGGCAACGATAAGCGCCGATCCTCTTGCCATCGATGTCGGCCAGTCTGTCGTGCTGAACTGGCGCACGCAGAATGCCACCACAGTCACGATTGACGGCATCGGCCAGGTAAACGCCAATGGCACGCAGACGGTTTCGCCGTCCACTTCGACGAACTTCCACCTCACCGCCAAAGGCGACGGCGGCACAGCCGAAGCCAATGTTCGGGTCACAGTTCGCGTTCCCGAAGCGCCGACCGCTCCAAGCAATGAAGCCGACATGGGCAGCGAAGAAATCTTCCATCAGAACGTCAAGGACCTCTTCTTCGATTACGACAGCTACGAGCTCCGTCCTGATGCGCAGACTTCGATCTCGCAGGCTGCCAGCTATCTCACGGCGCATCCCGCCATCCGCGTTGTCATTGGCGGCTATTGCGATGACCGTGGTTCCGCCGAATACAACCTTGCTCTTGGCGAGAACCGCGCCAACTCCGCCCGCACCGCGCTGGTCAATGCGGGAGTAGCCGCCAGCCGCCTTCGCGTCATCAGCTACGGCAAAGAGAAGCAGTTCTGCACCGAAGAGAACGAGGCCTGCTGGCAGCAGAACCGCCGGGCTCAATTCTCCCTCGACCGCTAATTCAGGCAGTCTCACCCTCACTCAGCCCTCGCGCATGTCCTTGCGCGGGGGCTGGCAGCATCCCAGAAAGCTGAGCGTACTCGCATATGGCTAATCAACCAGGCAAGCTCAATATCGCCACCAAATCGATCCGTTTCGCCTCAGTCGCCGTCCTCGGCGTTGCCATATCCTTTACTTCCCCGGCCTTTGCGGCGAACCGGGACATGATTCAGCTCCAGACCCAGGTTCAGCAATTGCAGGACGCCGTCGCACGGCTCCAGCAGACCAATGACGAGCGGATGGGCGTTATGAAGGACCTCATCCAGCAGAGCGCCGACGCGGTCAACAAGATGTCGTCCAACATGGATGACCTGAAGAAGCAGATGCTGGACCAGCAGAACGCGCAGAACAACAAAGTCGACCAGGTCTCCGGCCAGATTCAGTCGATGAACGACTCCATCGACGAGGTCAAGGCGCGCATCGGCAATCTGGAAAAACTGCTGCAGAATATTCAAAACCAGCAACAGTCGATGAGCGCCAGTATGCAGGGCGGAGCGCCAGCCGCAGGCGCGAATCCGACGGATAACTCAGGTGGCGCCCCGGCAAATACGCCTGCCGGTGGACCCGGTATTCCCGCTCCCGCGACTGGCTCAGACGGCAAGCCGCTTGCCGGAACTCCTCTTCCCAGCGACGCAGGAGCAGCTCCAGCCGGTCCAGCAGCACCGCCTGTGGACACGCTCTACAAGACCGCGCTTGGCGACTACATGGCTGCCAAATACTCTCTGGCCGCATCTGAATTCGGCGATGTCACTAAGTTTTATCCCGACAATCCGCTCTCTGGAAATGCTTACTACTACCAGGGAGAGATCGACTATCACGCTGGACGTTTCAGCAATGCCATCAAAAATTATGACAAGGTGATCGAGCAGTATCCTGCCAGCAACAAGGTTCCGGTATCGCACCTGCACAAAGGCGATGCGCTCATCTCCTCGAAACAAACTCAGGCTGGCGTTGCTGAGTTACGTTCGCTCATTCATCGTTTCCCTAATTCACCAGAGGCGATGCAGGCGCGGAGCAAGTTGAGCGGTATGGGCGTTCCTGTAAATCCACGACGTTAGGTGTACTCGTGAGGGCATTCTTACCCTAAATTACTGGTTTAGTTGCGAAGGTCATGCATATGGGTTTCGATCTCGTTCCGCTCTTCCCCAGTCGGTGGCAGCAAGGGCAGACGAGGCAGACCACCGAAGTAGCCGTTGAAGTCGCAGCCGAACTTGATTGCCGAGACGCCCAACTCCTCTTCCACTCTGTTTGCCGCAGCCTGCAATCGCGCCTGCTTCTCTTCTGCCAGACCCTTGTCTCCATCCTTCCACGCTGCGAAGACTTCGTAACAGGCCTGCGGCGCGCAGGCGGCAAAGGATGACATGGCGCCGACGGCTCCGGCCAGCAGACCATCGAGCATCTGTGTGGTGCTGCCTGCCAATATCTGAAAACCCACAATCTTGGTTCGCACCTTCAAGACTGGGACCGAGGGAGCGGCTGCCACTGCAGTTCCTCCTCCTTCGATCAGCATCTCCGCGGAGAGCATCGTTCCCGTTGCAGCAGGTTCGTGACGGGCGAGCATTCTTCCGGTTACGGCTGCAAAGACAGAGGTCACGGTGACCTCATGCTTTACGCTGGCAGTTGCTGCGCGCAGCGTGGCAATCCTGTCCGTCGTTGAGTCGCCATCGACCAGCCCGATGATACGGGGATGCCCCGCAAGCTCAATCACCACATCTACCGGCAGCGGTCCGCCTTGCGCCGCATCCGTCGAGGAGAGCACGACGGGGATTGCGGAGCGGTCTGCGATGGCGTGAAAGTAGGTCAGCAACTCTTTCGTCCCGTGGGGGCGGTTTCTCAATTTGAGAAAAGACGGTTGCCCTGCCAGCAACACGTCGTATCCGAGCTTCGCTGCCTGGTCCGCCATAGCGAGTGTTCCATGAACACTGTCGCGGGACGCCCCGGCCAGCATGACTTTCTCTGCCGCAGCGGCTTCGACGGCTGTTTGCAGCACCTGAAGAGTCTCCTCATCGGACAGCATGGAAGGCTCGCCATGCTGGCTCAGCACCGCAAGGCCAGCCACTGGAGTCTTTGAGTAAGCGGCGACGTTGTGCTCGAGTTTGCGGAGGTTCAAGCGTCCATCGGGATAAAACGGCGTAGTGAGAGGAAGTTGAAGTCCTTCAAGCAGCATCTTTCTATTTTAGAGCGAAGTCGTGGCAATCACTTCCAGGCGGGGCCTGAGTTTTAAACCTGCTACTTCTGTGGGTGCGTAACATCCAAAAATCACAGGAGAATTCCATTGATCCTTCATCTTTTTGCTTTGTTGGTGTTTGGCCTCATGTGTGGCAGCGAGTTGAATGTGGCGGCGTTTGGCCATCCTGTGTTGAACCGGCAACCGCTCGATGTGCATATTCCCATGCGCTCGTCGCTCGCGGTATTGTTTGGCCGCGTGATGCCGTTTTGGATGGGCGGTTCGGCGTTGCTCACACTGCTGCTGTTGTTGCCCTTCGAGCATCTGAACGAACGTGCCTGGCATCTTGCCGCTGTCGCTTTTTCCGTTCAGGTCTTGATGGTTTTGTTCTCGCTGGTCGCTCCAGTTCCTATCAACAACCGCATTGCGCGATGGACGATAACTTCCCTGCCCGAAGGCTGGGAGGCGATGGAGCAGCGCTGGGATTTCTACCACTGGCTGAGGACTGGGATGCTTGTCGCAGGATTTGCGCTGCTGGCCCTCAGCTTTGGCGCGCGCTGATGGAATCGGCCTGCGCTGTTACCACAGATTGAATCTGCAGCTTGACTGTGGTGGAGTGCTGGAGGATGCTGCCGGTGGGACTGGTGGCTGTTCCGGTGACGGTGATGGTGTAGCTCGTGAGTGGGTTGGTGGATTGATTGCCAGTGTTAATGCGGCTTCCGCAGCCGGAGCATAAGGTGAGGGTGCTGGCCAGAATTGCGATGGCCAACCGCGTTCTTCTCTTACGGAGAGTCATGCCTGTAATGGGTAACAGCAGGAGTGCAAGCAGAGGAGTGGTTCTGGCGTTGCGATGGAGCGCGGTCGTCTGTGAGGTGTTGATGGTGAGAGTGAATGCGTTTGGAGTTGTTCCGGGCGGCAGATACGCGGGGTTGAAGGACGCGGTGGCAAAGGGAGGAAGTCCGGTTGCGGCCAGGGTGATTGGGCTGGCTAATGTGGAGCCTTGAATCTGCATGGTGAAGTTGAAGCTGGCCGCGCCGCCGGATGGGATCGTCTGGGTTGTTGCTCCGGTTGAAGTGAGGGCGAAGTCGGGGTTTGCGGGACCAGAGATGACAGTGATGAGCGCTGGGGCGGAGGTGCTGGAGATGAAGTTTTTGTCGCCGCCATAGAGGGTGGTCAGGGTGTGAGTGCCTGGGGTCAGAGTGTTCGTTGTGAAGGTTGTGTCTCCCGTAACGGGGGTAGTTGCGGCGAGAAGGCGGGTTGTGCCATCCATGAGGCTTACTGGACCAGTGGGAGATCCTGAGGTGGTGCTGACTGTGTGGGTCGTCAGCGTGACGGGAGCGCCTGAAGCGATTGAGTTTGAGGATGCTGCGAGAGTTGTGATGGTGGGTGCGGGATTGATGGTCAGGCTGGCGGGGGTTGTGGTGAGCGTGTAGTTCTGTGCGGCGGCCCCGGTGAGGATGGCTGAGATTGGATAGGTGCCGGGTGGTGAAGATGTGGTAATTGGGGAGGTAAAGATGGTAATGAGCGCGCTTGTGTCTTGCGGGAGCAGACCGTTGACGGTTCCGGTGAGGGTGAGGATCGACTGGCCGTAGAGGAGGATGATGGGATTTGGGCTGGCGGTGAGAGGCCGGGGCGTGATGCTGAAGCTCAGAGATGCGCTTTGCGCGGAGGGGTGAGTGGGGTCTCCCGCGTAACTGGCGATGACGGTATAGGAACCTGCGGGGAGGGTGCTGGTATCGAAGCTAGCGGTGTTGGAGGTGAGGGGAGCAGTTCCAACGGTAGTGCCAACTGCGATATCGGAGTTTAGGAGCGTGAAGATGATGGGGCCTGTTGCTCCTGGGGTGGCGAGGCTGGCAGTAAGTTGTCCGCTGCCGTAGAGGATGGTGGGTGGAGCGGTGAGGATGAGGGTGTCGCCTGTGGTTGCTGAGAGTCCGGCGATGGTGTGGAGGTTTGGCGTGGGCTGGGCGTCGAGCTGGCGGACGCGCTGATTGGCGGTGTCGGCAAGGGTGATGAGGCCTGTGGGAGTGATGGTGGTGGCGTGAGGCGAGTCGAGTGCAGCGAGGGTGGCGGGGCCGCTGTCTCCGTAGAAGGTCTGCGTGCCATTGCCGGCTACGGTGGTGATGACGCCTGTGGTGGCGTCGATGCGGCGGATGCGGTGGTTCTCGGTGTCGGCGATGTAGAGGTTGCCGCCGCTGTCGATGCTTAGTCCATGCGGGAGCGCTAGGGCCGCTGCAGTGGCTGAGCCGTTATCGCCGGAAAAGCCTGCTGCTGCGCCTGCGATGGTGGTGATGATACCGGTGGCGGCGACGATCTTGCGGATACAGTGATTGTGCGTGTCGGAGAGATAGAGATCTCCGGCCGCATCGACAGCCATTCCGTTTGGAGAGTCGATGGCGGCGGCGATGGCTGGGCCGTTGTCGCCGGAAAAGCCCTGAATGCCGTTACCGGCTACTGTGGTGATGATGCCGGTGGCTGCGGTGACCTTTCGGATGCTATGGTTTTCGGTGTCGGCTATGTAGAGGTTATTGCTGGCATCCACGGCAAGGGCTGTGGGAAGGTCAAGATGCGCGGCGGGGGCTGGGCCATTGTCGCCGCTGAAGCCTGCGCTGGAGCCTGCGCTAGTGATGATGATGCCGGTGGCCAGGTCGAGTTTGCGGATGCGGTGGTTGTGGGTGTCGGCTATGTAAAGTTCGTCGGCATTAAGGGCTAGTCCCTGGGGAGAGTCGAGAAGAGCGGCTGTGGCTGGGCCGTTATCGCCGGAAAAGCCCTGGGTTCCGGTTCCTGCAATGGTGGTGATGTCTCCGGCGGTGTCTACTTTGCGGATGATGTGCCTGCCGGTTTCGGCGATGTAGAGATTGCCTGCGGAGTCGTAGACGATAGCTGAGGGAAGGATAAGGGGGAGGGTGGTGGCTTGGGTTTGAGAATGGGCGAGTGGAGTTGACAGCATCAGCAGAAGGAGTGCCATCCATAACGAGACGGGAAGGTAGCACGGTGGCGGAGTAATGCTCTGCTGGCCCATGGGGAGTGTGTGATTTTGAGATTACATGATGTGGGTTTCGTTCATGTGTAAAACAGGATGCGGAATCAGCTCAGACTTTTCGCACCGGGCCTGGGTAGCGCGCCACGAAGGGGTCCACCGTCAGCAGCGTGATCCCTTCGACTATGGCCTGGGCTACGAGAATGCGGCCGAAGGGATCTTTATGGATAGGCGGAAGGCTATCGATGGCAACGGCATGTTCGCTGACTACCGGAAGCTCACTGTAGCCATTGTCCAGCAGGCCTCTCCGTAGCAGACGGGCGTCCACCTGGAAGTCTTTCCGGTTCAGGCTCTGCTTGATCGCTATCTCCCACAGGCTGGCGGCGCTGAAAAATAGCTCGTTGTCGGGAGAGTTCAACAGGGTCCGCGCGGCTCGTGACAACTGACTGGGTTTGCCCGCGGCCCACAGGAGGAGATGCGTATCGAGCAGAAGCTTCATTTACTGCCGCCAAAGAGCTTCTCTATCTCGCGTCCACCCATGCGATCAAAGTCTTCAGGCACTTCGATCTGCCCGGACATGAAGCCCAGCCGCTTTACCTGCTCGCCGACAGGAGCGCCAAGCGACGTGACTTTAACCAGCGGCTTGCCCGCCTTCGCGATGATGAATGACTCGCCTTTGACGGCCTGCTCGATGAGCCGGGACAACTGCGTTTTGGCCTCGTGAATGTTGACCGTCTGCATGGTCCCTCTCCCAATGGACTAAGTCTTATTAGTTTAGTCTATCAGAATGGCCAGAGTGCGGCTATTCGGCGATAGTGCGGTTGCGGAGTTGGCCTAGTTTGCTTATGGTGATGACGATCTCTTCGTCAGGCTTGAGCCAGCGCTGGGGATTGCGGCCGAGGCCTACGCCTTCGGGAGTTCCGGTGCTGATGATGTCTCCGGCTTCAAGCGGAGTGAGGCTGGAGAGATGGGCGATAAGTTCGGGAATCTTGAAGATGAGGTCGCTGGTGTTGGAGTTTTGCAGGGTTTCGCCGTTGATAGTGAGCGAGATGTCGAGCGAATGTGGATCGGGAACCTCGTCGGCGGTGGTGATGGAGGGGCCGAGCGGGCTGAAGGTGGGAAAGGATTTGCCAAGCGTCCACTGGCTGGTGGCGAGTTGGATGTCGCGCGCGCTGACATCGTTGAGGATGGTGTAGCCGAAGACATGCTGCTGCCAGTCCTTCGCAGCAATCTTGTAGCCGGGCTTGCCGATGACGACAGCGAACTCGGCCTCGTAGTCGGGCTGGGTGCTGATTTTGGGAAGAATAATGAGGGCGTCCGGGCCGACGACGGAGCTGGTGAGCTTCATGAAAACGGTCGGAACCTTCTGGACAGCCATGTTGGATTCGTTTGCGTGCTTTTGATAGTTGAGACCAATGGCAAAGATGCGCGGGGGATTCGTGATGGGAGCGTGAAGAGCGACGTACGACAGCGGGAAACGCTGGACTTTGGGGAGTAGGGCCTTAATTTCATCGAGAGCCTGCTCTCCCGCTTCGATGATGTTATGCACGGAGCGGTAGCCGAGCGAGGAGATATCGGCTATCTCGTCTTCCCGGCCCTGATTGGAGATGAGGACGCCGGGGGTGGGGATGCCGCAGCTGAGCCGATCGGAAGATACCGAGGCGCCGGGTGTTCTGATCTGGAAGTTCGCGGTTTCGGCTTTGGTTGCGAAGGTGACGAGTTTCATTTGGAGGTGCTCCAGGCTTCGCCATGCGGGTAGGCGAAGCGGGTTAGGGATTCTTCGCGAATCTGAATGCTGTAGCCGGGCTGCTGCGGCAGAAGATAGTGGCCGTTGCGGATACGGACGGGATCGACGAAATGTTCGTGCAGGTGATCGACGAACTCGATGACGCGGTTTTCGAGCGAGGCAGAGACGCTCAGGAAATCGAACGCGGAGAGGTGCTGGACATACTCGCAGA
Organism: Acidobacteria subdivision 2 bacterium RH1 MAG20; assembly: GCA_002197545.1. Next base: position 52,637 of record NFUO01000007.1, read on the forward strand.
GGCCTACGCCGCCGGCGTGAGGGCAGACGGGAATGTTGAATTTGGCGGCCATGAGAATGATGGCCAGGTTCTCATTCACTCCGGCGACGCGGCAGCTATCGAGTTGCAGAACATCGATGGCCTGTGCCTGGAGGAACTGCTTGAACATGATGCGATTGTGGACGTGCTCGCCGGTGGCGATGCGGACTTCGGGAACCTCGCGGCGGATGCGGGCGTGCCCGAGGATATCGTCAGGATTGGTCGGTTCTTCCATCCACCAGGGGGCAAGTTCGGCGAGTTGACGAGTGCGGGTGATCGCTTCGAGGACGCCCCACTTCTGGTTGGCGTCGACCATGAGCTTGTTAGTCCAGCCTATCTCTTCACGGACGATGTGGCCGCGGCGAAGATCGTCGGCTGTATCGCCTCCTACCTTCAGCTTGAAGTGGGTCCAGCCTTCGGCGAGGGCTTCTTTCGAGAGGCGGCGTATCTTCTCTTCGCTGTAACCGAACCATCCTGCCGAGGTTGTATAGGCGGGGTAGCCATCCTGTTTGAGTAAGGCCAGACGCTTGGCCTGACCATCGCGGCGGGTAGTGAGGATGTCGAGTGCTTCTTCCGGGGAGAGGGCGTCGTCGATGTAACGGAAGTCGATAGCTTTGACAAGCTCGCAAGGCTCCATTTCGGAAAGGAGCTGCCAGAGTGGTTTCGACTCTGCACGGGCGTAGAGGTCCCAGACGGCATTGATGAGGGCCGCAGCAGCGAGTTGAATGACTCCTTTTTCGGGACCGAGCCAACGGAACTGGGTGTCGTCGGTAAGCTGGCGGGCGAAGGCGCGGAAGTCGTCGGTGATGGAGGCGAGGGTGCGGTTGACGGCATAACGTGATAAATATTGCGCCGCCTGGACGACGAGATCGGTGCCTCTGCCGAGGGTAAAGGTGAGACCGTGGCCCTGAAGATCAGAGTTGGTCTCGATGATGCAGTAGGCGGCGGAGTAGTCGGGATCTTTATTGACGGCATCCGAGCCGATATGATCGCGTGATGTAGGAAAACGGAGATCGATGACGCGTACAGCGGTGATAAAAATGTCGTTCAACTTGGCGGCTTTCCTGTCTTGTGGTTTGAGAGGCGTCGGGTTGATTGAGATCAGGCTGCGGTCCAGCCGCCGTCGATAGGGATCAGTGCGCCGTTGATGAACTCAGCCTCGCGGGAGCAGAGATAGCGCACGAGCGAAGCAATGTCTTCCGGCGTTCCAAGGCGTCCAATGGGCTGACGCGCGACGAGCTCGGCGCGAACCTTCTCCTTCTCGTGGGCATGGTATTTTTCGAGATAGCCCTCCACAAAAGGCGTCTGCACGGTGCCGGGAGCGATGCAGTTGATGCGAAGCTCCTTGGGATAGTCCACGGCGATTTGCCGGGTCATGGCGAGAACGGCGCCTTTGCTGGCGCAGTACGCAAAACGCTGCTTGACGCCGACGGTAGCCGCCACGGAGCCGATGTTGACGATGCAACCGTGCGAGGCGAGGAGCAGAGGGAAGGCTGCCTGCGTTACCAGGAAGACGCTGTGCACGTTCACCCGCATGACGCGGTCAAAGTCTGCTTCAGAAGTTCGGGTGATGTCGCCGACCAGTCCTATCCCCGCGTTGTTTACAAGGATATCGAGCTGAGGAATGCTCGCGAAGGCAGCGGCGATGGAGGCTGAATCCGTGACATCCATGGCGACAGCTTTGGCGTTTGGCAACTCGGCGGCAAGCGACTGTGCCGCGGCGAAGTTAAGATCGGCGATGAGGACGTGAGCACCGGCACGAGTGAGTTCGCGGGCGGTCGCGGCGCCAATGCCGCTGGCGCCACCGGTGACGAGGGCGATATTTTTTTCCAGGCAAAAAGAATCTGTCATAGGCTGAAATCCAATTATTTCACAGAAAAAAGGATACCCCCTTTTAAATCATCGATCATAGATAAAAAGATAATTCTGATGATAGTCAAAAGAGCCCGGGAAACAGCAGTCGTTTCAACTCTACCGATGGTACTCTTTCGGTTGAGTCGGCGCGTTGATGCGAAACTGACCGGAAATATGGAGGAAAGATGCCACGTTATTGTCTAACGCTGGATTTGAAGGATGACCAGACAGCGATCTCGGAGTACAAGCGCTATCACGTGAAGATATGGCCCGAGGTCAAGCAGAGCCTGCTGGATGCAGGAGTTGTTGAGATGGAGATTTATCTGACAGGGACGCGGCTGTTCATGATGATGGATGTAAACGATAAATTTTCGCTATCGGCCAAGGCAACGGCAGACGCCGCTAATGCCAGGGTACAGGAATGGGAGGCAGTGATGGCGCAGTTTCAGCAGGAATTGCCGCAATCAAGGCCCGGACAGAAGTGGGTCGTGATGGAAAAAGTGTTCAGTCTTGCAGCGCAGTAACACTTGCTGGCGTATCGTATGGGAAACGTAGCAATGAAGTTAGCGGTTTCGCGCAGAATAACTTTGTACTAAGGTACTAAGGTGCATCAAATGGTGGGTAAGCCCGCATCATTGGCTTACCATCAGAAAAAATCTTACGGAGGACGACCATGATGAGTACGAAGTCGATGAAGATGTGGGGAGCTTTGGCGCTTGGCGCGGCAATGATCTTGAGCGGATGCCACAAGAGCGCGCCTGCAGGCACAAAGAATGCGGACGGTTCCATTACGAATGCCGATGGGTCTGTGACCTATCCGGCGGGGACCAAGCCCGCAGTCGTGACAAAGAATGCAGACGGCTCGATTACAAACCCGGATGGTTCCATCACCTATCCTGCGGGTACGGCACCCGCACAGGCCGCGAAACAAGAGCCGGCGGCTCCTATGGCTGCAAGGAGACCTGCCGTCGCACCGACACCGGCCCCCATAGCCTCAGAGCCAGCGCCAGCGCCTGTCGTGCGATCGACAATAGTGCCCAGCGGAACGACGGTGCGGGTAACGACGTCCGAGACGTTGAGCGCAAAACAGAACAACGTAGGAGACAGCTTCAGCGGAGTTCTGAGCGCGCCTTTGACAACGAGAGGCGGCGGCAGTGTGTTCAAAAGGGGCACACGGGTAACGGGAACTGTCGTTGCCGCCAAAGGCCAGGGGCGCTTCAAGGGAGCTGGAGACCTGGGAATCGAGCTGACCTCGATCGCCGGAATTCCAGTGCAGACGTCGACCTTTGAGCAGGTGCAGAAGGGCAAAGGTAAGCGCACTGCTGTTCTGGCAGGCGGCGGGACCGGACTTGGAGCAATCATCGGCGGCCTGGCCGGCGGCGGTAAGGGAGCTCTGATTGGTGGCCTGGCTGGTGCCGGTGCAGGTACGGCTGGCTCGGCATTCACCGGCAACAAAGATGTCGTGATTCCGGCTGAGTCGCAGGTCACCTTCCGGCTTACTTCTCCGCTCACAGTGCAGTAAGTTCTAAGTTCAAGGACTGATTCAGAGAGGCGCGCCGACTGGGCGCGCCTTTTCTGTGCGTGGCGGTAGACTGAATTCATGCCCTTGACTCCCGTGTTTTTGTTATCTGCAACTGACGTTGCCCACTTCCCTGCCGACGCCAAAACTTATGGAGCGCCGGAGGTGGCGTTTCTTGGACGCTCGAATGTCGGCAAATCTTCTCTCATTAATTCGCTGCTGGGGTCAAAACAAGCGCACACATCGTCCACTCCCGGACGGACGCGGGCGATCAACTTTTTTGCCCTGCACGAGGGCGCGGGCGATAAGATGAAGCTGAAGCCGACACTGATCTTCGCCGATCTGCCCGGCTATGGCTATGCCAAGCTCTCGAAGTCAATTTCGGCAGAATGGCCTAAATTTATCGAGCCCTATCTTGCCGACCGGGATGCCCTTGCACTTTGCATCTGTCTTGTGGATACAAACATTCCACCGCAGCCGAGCGATACGCAGCTCATCAACTACTTCAAGCAGACGCAGCGACCTTATCTTGTCGTGGGAACAAAGGCAGACCGGCTATCGAACAATGTGCTGGCGAAGTCGATTGCCGCATTGAAGCGAGAGCATGAGGTGGGCGAGATTCTCCCTGTCTCCGCCAAGACGGATGCGGGCACTAAGGCTTTATGGCAGCGATTAATGTCGGTAACGGAATAACGACGAAGGCGGCTGCGAAGAGATTCTCGCAGCCGCCCTTGACATGGTTTCTATCGATTAGTCGCCGTAGTATTCCAGGCCGAGGTGAGTGATGAGGTCTTCGCCCATGATATGGCGAAGTGTGTTCTTCAGCTTGGTGTGCTGGATGAAGAGATCGTGCTCGGGATAGATACCCTCCGCATGTTGTGGCGCTTTGAAGTAGAAGCTGAGCCACTCCTGAATGCCGAGTCCGCGCAGGCTTGGGGTGCGCGCTGCGAGGTCCATGAAGAGGATGAGGTCGAGGGCCAGCGGAGCGGCAAGGATGGAGTCGCGGCAGAGAAAATCGACCTTGAGCTGCATCGGATAGCCGAGCCAGCCGAAGATGTCAATATTGTCCCAACCTTCTTTATTATCACCGCGTGGCGGGTAATAGTTAATACGAACCTTGTGATAAAGGTCCTTGTAGAGATCGGGGTGCAACTCCGGTTGGAAGATGTAATCGAGAACGCCCAGCTTCGACTCTTCTTTAGTCTTGAAGGATTCGGGATCGTCCAGCACTTCGCCATCGCGATTGCCGAGGATGTTGGTGGAGTACCAGCCGCTGACGCCGAGATTGCGGGTCTTGAAGGCCGGGGCCAGGACGGTCTTGATAAAAGTTTGGCCAGTCTTGAAGTCTTTGCCGCAGATGGGAGCGTTCATCTTCTTGGAGAGCTCCTGCAAGGCGGGGATATCGACCGTGAGATTAGGTGCGCCATTGGCGAAGGGAATGCCCTCTTTGAGCGCCGCCCAGGCGTAGAGCATGGAGGGCGCAATATTCGGGTCGTCCTCGACGAGGCCCTTCTCGAAGGCTTCGAGCGTCTGGTGAACAGCGCTGGGCTCGATGAAGATTTCGGTCGAGCCGGTCCAGATCATGACCTGCCGGTCGGTCTTGGTCTTGAACTCCGCAATGTCGTTGCGGATCTGGTTGGCGAGGTCGCACTTGTTCTTGCCGGTTTTGATCTTCTTGCCTTCAAGGCGCTTGACGTAGTGCTGGTCGAAGGCGGCTGGCATCGGTTCAATGGATTCAAGAAATGGGCGAATCTGTTCGAGCTGGTCGCGGTCGAGGACCTGGGCGGTCTTGGCCGCGTCGTAGAGGTTGCCGCCGAAGATGTCCCATCCGGTAAAGACGAGATCGTCGAGCTGCGCAATGGGGGCAAAGTCCTTGATGAGCGGGCTGCGGCCTTCGTTGCGCTTGCCAAGGCGGATCGTGCTCATCTGCGTGGTTGAGCCGATGGGCTTGGCCAGCCCACGGCGAACGGCTTCTACGCCGGCGATAAGGGTAGTAGCGACGGCTCCCATGCCGGGAACCATGACGCCTAATTTTCCAGTTGCAGGCTTGATGCTGGCCGCTGCTTGTGTGGCGGCTTGGGGTGTAGACATAACTGAGCGAAACCCTTCTATGAGACAATTTCCCGGTTGTGTGGAACCATTCGATTCTAAACTTCGAGAGGGGATTTGCAAGTTGGGCTCGAAGTGACGCGCGTTCATCGGAGACAGTTTCTATTTGATGCAAGGCGTTTGTCTGCCGTGGACATGGAAAATGTAATACAGACGCCGGTCAAGTTCCCTGCAACATGGCGACGAAGGTATAGAGGTGAAAGCGCAGATGGCTCCTCTTCGCACCATCTGCGGGAAAGGCCATTAAATTCAAACGTGGAAGCAAAAGACCCGCTGCGCGACAGCGGGCCTTTCGTTTGCGCTTATCTCAATCGTCTAACGGTGGCCGCCGCCATGATCACCATGACCTCCACCGCCAGGATGGCCGCCGCCCTGGAACCCTGCGCTGTGTTCGCCCCTGGCGTCATGATTAGCATTGCCTACTTGGCCCCGTCCGTCCCGCGCCTCGTTTCCACGAAAATGATCGAACGGCTGGGCTCCGCGCTCCGGCATCGGGCCAGCGTAACCGTGACGAGGATCATAGCGGTTGTCGACGTGGCCGTAGAAGCCGCGTGGGCCATGAAACCACGGGCCAGCTCCGAGGAACACCCCGCCATTGAACCAATCCGGTCCATAGTAGCCGTAGGGAGCACAGTAGTAGGGGGCATAATCGTAGTACCCGTAGGGACATACAGGGGCCACTCCAATGCCGATCGAAATCTGGGCGGGCGCTGCGGTTGTACCTATAAGCAGCGCAACACACAGCGCAGAGAGTGAGAGCATCTTCCAATTGGACATATTTTTTCTCCTCGGGCCTTATGTTAGCCCCAAAAAAGGACAGCAGTCTTTTTTCAGCACCATATCCTCTTCTGGACCCCCGAAAGCCGTCTCTTCGGCAACTTCTCATCGCAGAAGGAGCTGCAGGCACGCGCCTGAAGACTATGCCGGTTCGGTGCGGATGCGGTTCTTCCAGTGCGAGATGACGAACCAGAGGAAGCCGAGGACGAGGACGGCTTCGACGCCGAGGTGGAAGCGGTGGAAGACCTCTTTGAAGCGGGGGTTGGTATTGAACTGGGTGCCGAGCTTCATGCCGACATAGGCAAGCACATAGCACCACGGCCACGAGCCGATGAAAGTGTAGAGATGAAAGCGGAACTGGTTCATCTTCGCGACACCGGCGGGAAAGGCGATGAAGGTCCGGACGATGGGAAGCATGCGTCCGACGAGGACGGTGATAGAGCCAAAGCGAGCGAAGAAGTGGTCGACGAGGTCGAGGTCGCGGCGGCTGAGGAGCAGATAGCTGCCGTAGCGCTCGACCATAGGACGGCCTCCGCGAGCGCCGACCCAGTAGGCGGGGATCGAGCCGAGGTTCGAGGCCAGAGAGGCCACGGTCGCCAGGATGATGAGCTGGATCTGAGTGTGGGCCAGAGCGTAGCCGGCCAGCGGCATGATGACTTCCGATGGAATCGGAATGCAGGCGGACTGGATGGCCATGAGCAGGATGACGCTCAGGTAGCCACCGCTGGCAATGGCGCCGACGAGAAAGGCGATGATTTTTTCTGACATGCAGGTGCAGTATATCGGGTTGCCGTGAATGGGACGCTTCTTTGCCAGCAACGTGGGTTCGGGAGACAATCAATATATGGCACAGGAAATGACAGAGACAATGACACCGAAACACGAAGCACAAGAGCCAACGAAGCCTGCAGCGTCGGGACGCCCTGCAAGCAGCTATGGAGCGGCCCCGCATGATCCTTCAAAGCCGCCCGTCAAGCGGCAGATTGTGGCTTTCAGCTTCTACAAAGTGATGCCGGAGTGGCGCAGATTACCCAAGGACGAGAAAGCTGCACATAAGGCCGAGTTTGCTGCGGTTCTGGAGCGGTGGAACAAGCCGGGAGAGTTTCTTTCGTTGACCTATTCGACCATTGGCACGCGCGGCGATGTGGATATGTGCGTCTGGTCGATTGGCTATGCCGTCGATGAGATGAACCAGATGCGCAGCGAGCTAATGGGCACTGCGCTGGGCGGCTATCTCGATTCGCCGCATAACTTTCTGGCGATGACAAAGCGTTCGCAGTATCAGATTGGCCGTCCCGATGAGAGCGAGGGCGAGAGCCGCGGCGCGATCCGTCCGGGCGGCCAGAAGTACAACTTCATCTATCCGTTCTGGAAGACGCGGCCCTGGTATCTGCTGCCGTTGGAAGAGCGGAAGCGGCTGATGGATGAGCATATTCGCGTTGGACTCAGCTATCCGCGAGTAAAGCTGAATACGACTTACTCGTTCGGCATCGACGATCAAGAGTTTGTGGTCGCCTTCGAGACCAACTTCCCCGAGGATTTTGTGGACCTCGTACAGCAACTGCGCGAGACCGAGATCAGCTTGTATACGTTGAAGGACACGCCAGTCTTCAGTTGCGTTCGAGTTCCTGCGGAAGAGATGCTGAACCGGCTGGGGTGAGTTATGGCGACGACAAAGGTAGTCAGAACCACAGCGAAGCCCAAGTCTCCGGTTGGGGCAAAGGCCCGGGCGATTGCCGCTGCTGGGCCAGTGGCACCGAAGAAGCGAACAGGAAAGACGCAGAATCCAACCAACCCGGAGCGCGTCGCGGCGATTCTGGAGATTTTGCGGAAGACCTACCCGGGAGTGGTCTGCGCTCTGAATCATCGCAGCGCCTGGGAGTTGACCGTCGCCACGATACTGTCGGCGCAGTGTACAGACGTGCGGGTCAATCTGGTAACGCCAGCGCTGTTCAAAGCATTTCCTACTCCGAAGGCAATGGCCGCGGCTTCGCTGCCGGAGTTGGAAGAATTGATTCGGACGACTGGCTTTTTTCGTAATAAGGCCAAGTCGATCAAAGGCGCAGCCAAGGTCGTCGTTGAGGAGTTTGGCGGCAAGGTTCCGCAGACGATGGAAGAGATTCTGCGTCTGCCGGGAGTGGCCCGAAAGACCGGAAACGTTGTGCTCGGGTCATGGTTTAAGATTGCCGTGGGAATTGTTGTAGATACACATGTTATGCGGTTGTCTCGACGACTTGAACTCACTAAGCAAACAGCCCCTGAGAAGGTCGAGCAAGACCTGATGAAGATCATTCCGCAGGACCGTTGGATCGACTTTTCACATGAACTGATCCACCATGGACGACAGATTTGCATTGCCCGAAAGCCGCGCTGTGTGGACTGCACGCTGGAGAAGCTGTGCGACTCCTCGGACAAGACGTGGCGTTCACACTAAGGCGTCCTAGCTTGAACGCGCAGCAGCTTGACGCAGCACTTCAGCCGCACTCTCCGCAGTAATGTCTCGCTGCGGTGATCCCAGAAGCTCATACCCAACCATGAACTTCCGAATCGTGGCCGACCGCAAAAGCGGCGGATAAAAATGAGCGTGAAAGTGCCACTCAGGATGCTCTTCCCCATCGGAAGGGCGAGGATGCAATCCCATCGAATACGGAAATGGCGTATCGAAGACCCGGTCATAGGTTGAAGTCACGGCTTGCAGCATCGCGGCAAACGCATCGCGTTCGGCATCAATCATCGCCTCAAGGTCGGCGACATGCCGCAAAGGCAGAATCGTCACTTCAAACGGCCACACCGCCCAGTAAGGAACCACCGCAATAAAGCTCTCATTCGAGGCGATGACCCGCTCCGCGAGCCTTACCTCCATTTCGCGGTAGGCGCAGAGCAGGCAGCAGCCCCGCTCTTCGAGATAGGCTTTTTGCCCTTTCTCCTCCGCGACCACCTCATTGGGAATCGAGTAGCTGGCCCAAATCTGTCCATGCGGATGAGGATTGCTCGCCCCCATCATCGCTCCGCGATTCTCGAACACCTGCACATAAGAGATATCGTCACGCGAACCAAGCTCTCGAAACTGCTCTGCCCAGACATCCACCACCGCCCGAATCTCGGGGACCGCCATCTTCGCCAAAGTGAGGTCGTGCCGAGGCGAAAAGCAGATTACCCGGCAGACGCCGCTCTCCCCTTCTGCCACCAGAATGCCTTTACCGTCCTCATCGCTCGAAAACCGCGGAGCATCCAGCTTCAACGCGGCGTAATCATTCTCAAAGACGTATGTGCTCGTGTATTTGTCCGTCCGCGCACCACCTGCCCGCATGTTTCCGGGGCACAGATAGCAATCCGGATCGTAGGTCAGCGCGGCAGCCACCGCAGGCTTCTCCATCTGGCCCTGCCAGGGCCGCTGCGTGCGGTTCGGCGAAACCAGCACCCACTCCCGCTTCAGCGGATTGAACCTGCGATGAGGATTTTTCTGCGCCAATGGATTCACTGCACACCGACCTTCGCTGCCATCGCCAGAGCGCCATCGGAAGGCGCGCAAACAAAGCAGTCCGCTGCAATTGTTGTAGCCGCCGCATACTCTCGCTGTAGAGCCTCGACAAATGCCTCAGCTCTATCCGCTTCGACCAGATTCACAGTACAGCCGCCGAAGCCTCCGCCAGTAATGCGAGCGCCATAACAGCTCGGTTGACGCACGGCAATCTCAACCAGCGTATCCACCTCCGCGCAACTGGCGGCGAAGTCATCTCTCATACTCGCATGGGCCTCAAGCATTAACTCGCCAAACCGATTTACATCGCCGCGCAGCAATGCCTCGCGGGCTGCGAGCACGCGTTTGTTCTCGGTAATAATATGCCGGCACCGCGCAAAGCTAGCCGCACTCATCTTGTCCTTGCATGCTTCGAGGTCCGTGAGCGTCGCATCTCGAAGCAACTTGATCCCGGGCCGTTCGCGCTGCAAAACTGCCTGTCCCGCCTGCACCTCGTCGCTACGATCGCCATAGGCGCCGTTCGCCACCTCATGCTTCACCATCGAATTGCAGACCACCACGCATGCGTGCAAAGGCAAAGACAACATCTCAAACTCCAGCGACCGGCAATCCAGCAGCATCGCCCGCCCTGCCACGCCACCGGCCACGACAAACTGGTCCATGATCCCGCTCTTCGCGCCGACAAACTCATTCTCAGCGCGCCGGCACAGTGTGGCTATGGTCTTCAAGGGAAGCACTCGGCCCGCATGGCCCAACAACGCCATCACCGTCGCAACCTCCAGGGACGCCGATGAGCTCAATCCGGCTCCCACTGGCACGTCTCCTGCGATGCTCATGCTGAACCCACCGACAGCAATGCCTTCCTGGGCCAGACTCCATATCACGCCCAGGGGATAATCGCTCCAATGTTCACGCGGAGTCCGCCCAAGAGATGAAATCTCGAAGGAGACTTCTTCATCAAAATTCGCCGAATAAAAAACGGCACGACCATCGTCACGCGGGCTGACGACAGCCACCGTGGCAAAATCGATTGCCATAGGCATAACCAGACCGCCGGTATAGTCCGTGTGCTCGCCAATGAGATTCACTCGTGCCGGAGCGGCAAACAGCCGCCCGCGCTTGCTGTACCGCTGCTCATGCGCATCGAGCATCTGCACTTCATTCAACCTCATGGACCACCATGTTCCTGGAATCGCGAGACAAAAATTGCTTAACATCACAAATGTAACCGATTTCGCAGGCCGAATAAAACGATAATCTTTATTGCTTATGCTCGCTATTCTTCACGAAGCACTTCCAGCGGCTTTTGCCCAAGAATCCGATGGCTTGCGACCCACCCGGTAACCACCGTCAATGCGGCCGTCGCAATCAACGCAGCGAACGACCATCCCCACTGCCAATGAAACACCACATCCATGCGATGCAACAGGACCCTGGCAATCACATTGGCAAAGAGGATGCCGACCACGCCCGCAACCAGCCCCAGCACCGCAAACTCGATCGAAAAAATAGTCGCGATCTGCCGTCGCGTCGCTCCCAACGTCTTCAGCACAACTACTTCCTTGATTCGCCGGTAGCGCGTCCCGGCAATGCTGCTGGCAAGAATAAGGATTCCCGCAAAGATCGAGAACGCCGCGAGAAACTGAATCACATACGTAATCTGGATGACCACGGAACGAACCGTCTCAAGCGCCTGCGCGACATTGATGACCGTCACCGTCGGATAAGCGTTATAAAGCGCTCGCTGCAGTTCGCCCACCCGCGCAGGGTCGGCGTGAACGCCGCCATACCAGACCACCGGCAAACCAGTCAGAGCAGCCGGCGGCAGAATGAATGCAGCCCGTGAATAAGCGTGTTGTCCATCCGGTTTAATGAGCGCAACTACCGTCGTAACAAAATGCTTATCCTGCGCCGCAAAGGTAATGTGCGATCCGATCTTCACCCCAAGCCGCTCTGCGTCACGCTCATTCACGGCAATCACGGACTGCTTCTCCTCTGCCTGCCACCACTTCCCTGCAGCCACATTTGTTCCCGGCGGCGCAGCCGTAGCCCACGTGAGCATGACAGATTGCAGCATCCGTTTGGGAAAGTTCTTCAGCTTCGCCTGGTTCGCCGGCACTCCATCAATGTCGATCATGCGCGACGACACCACTGGCATTAACTCCGCTGGAGCGGTGACGCTGGGCTGTCGCTTAATCAGCGCACGCACGCCTTCAATCTCATCGGGAGTGATATCGACCAGAAAGACGTTCGGCAGATTCGGCGCGCTCGATATGTGCAACTGCCTTACCACGGATTGCTGCACGAAATAAACCGCCATGATCTGCATTACGCCAAGCCCCAGCGCGGCAAGCAAAGCTGCCGAAGGATTTCCGGGACGATAAAGATTGGCCAGCCCATGCCGAACCGACGAAGGCAGACTCAACCGCGTGCGTCCCAGAAACCACCGCAGCCCAGCCAGCACCAACGCCGACGATGCCAATAAAACTGCCAGCACCGCCACTAATCCTAGCGAGAAAACTTTGCCCACCGTAGCCGAATCACTAAGCGTAGTCGCAATTCCCGCAAGCCCCGCAAGAATCAGAACAGCGGCGCCGATCTGCGCAACGTTCTTGCGCAGCTTGCGAAAGGCCGCCGTGACAAAGGGATCATCACTCTCCTCGACTGCTCGCCGAAGAATCAAAACCGGACGAACTCCACGAATGTCCAGCAACGGAGGCAGTGTAAACAACAGCGTCGTCAATACCCCTGCGCCAAGCCCCGTCAGCACCGTTCGCGCCTGAACATGTATCTCGGTCTGCATCTGAAGCAGCTTCGCCAGCAGGTGCGGAAACGCCATCTGCACCCCCACCCCCAACGCCACGCCGAGCACTCCCCCGAGCAGTCCCAGCAGCAGCGTCTGCAACAGATAAATCTTCATGATCTGGCCGGAGCGCGCGCCCAGCGATTTCATGATCGCAATCGTATCAAGCCGCTGCTGCAGGTGTGCGCGCATCGCCATCCCGACACCAATCGCTCCCAACACCAGTGCCACCAGGCTCATCAGCGACAACAGGCTCGTTGCGCGATCAAGCCCCTGTGTCAGCGCCGGGTTCGTCTCGCGATAGTCGATTACACGGGACTCAGGCAACAGTTTCTCCAACCGCTCCTTCAACCCCTCAACCGTCGAATCCGGCATCGCGCTGCCATCACGCGGCGCAGGCAGCTTGAAGAGAAATCTCTGCCCCGCATGGCTCCCCGGAGCAAGCAATCCACTCGCGTCCAATCCTTCGCGCGAGATCAACACTCGAGGTCCCGCCGCAAAATTCCCCGACAAACGATCCGGCTCATTCACAACTACGGACGCGATACGAAACAGCTTGTTCCCAATCTTGAGTTGATCGCCGACCTTAAGATGCAGCCTTACCAGCAGGTCATCGGCCACTGCAACACTGTCCGCAGTCAAAGCAGTCTTTAATGCCGCTGCCGGAGCCAGGTCCACCGTGCCATAAAACGGATACATCGCAGGATCGACAGCCTTCAGAGAAACCAGCAACGGATCAAGCGTCATCGGCGAGCTCGCCATCGAGAGCAGTTCCGTCACCGGCGTAATCTCCACGCCACCAGCGGCGATTTGATCCAGTCCCTTCTGCTCCTCCGGCGTAGGCTGCTCAAACATCCTCGCCGAAACATCGGCGGCCATAATGCTCCGTGCGCGCGTCAGCAATGTTGTACGAAACGACGAAGAAAATCCTCGAACGCCGGTCAAGGCCGCAACGCCAATCGCCACCGACAGAATCACAAAGAAGAATTTGCCTCGCGAAGAACGCATCTCGCGGGCGGCAATCTTGATGGCAGAACGGTAAGAAAGGGTCGCCATCGCTACTCCATCACCGCAGAGCCCTGACGAGACTCCACGTCTCCACCACCCACCACGGTCATCTCATCGGAGACAATCAACCCATCCCGCAGAGTAATCCGCCGGTCCGCATAAGCGGCGAGCACAGCATCATGCGTCACCAGCACCAGTGTCGTTCCCTCGGTGCGGTTCAGGTTCAGCAGCAGCTCCAGCACGTGCGCTCCGTTCGTGCTGTCCAGGTTTCCCGTAGGCTCATCGGCCAACACAATCGGAGGCCGCAGAATAAACGCCCGCGCCAGCGCCACCCTCTGCTGCTCGCCGCCGGAGAGCTGCACCGGATAGTGCCCGAACCGATCATCAAGCCCTACGCTGGCCAGCAAATCCCGTGCCCGGGCCTGTCCAGCCTTCGCATCGGCGCCATCGACATTCAGCTCATACGGCAGCAGAACATTCTCCAGCGCCGTCAACGTCGGTATCAACTGATACGACTGAAAGACGAATCCAATCGTCTTCCCGCGAACCTGCGCCAGCCTGTCTTCCGGCAGGTAACTGATCGCAACTCCATTCAGCCGCACATCGCCGGAGCTAGGCGTATCCAGCCCCGCCAGCAACCCGAGCAGCGTAGACTTCCCGCTCCCAGAAGCCCCCATAATCGCCGCAAACTGACCTTGCGGAATCGCGAAGTCCAACCCCTTCAAAATATCGACCGTCCGCGCTCCATTGCGGATCGACTTGCGCAGTCCTTCGACCTTAATCATCGGAGCGGTCATAGTCCCCGTAGCGTTCACCTGGCTCTGCTCCTCCTGATAACGTGTATCTATGCGGCAGATTCGAACTCTCCTTATAGTAGCGGTTGTAACGATAGCAATGTGCGGATGCAAGTCAGACCGCGCCGCGCAACCCTCCTCAGCCGCCGATTCGAATCCCGTCATCCAGCCACAACCTGAAGCTCCGGCCCCGGCAGCAAAACCAGATCATCGCCCCGTCCTGGTCTGCTTTGGCGACAGTCTCACCGCAGGCGCCGGGACGGACCCCGGCGAGAGTTATCCCGACTACTTCCAGGCCGATCTCGACACCCGCGGCTACCACTACCGAGTCGTCAACGAGGGCATCAGCGGTAACACCACCAAGGACGGCGTCGAGCGTCTGAACACCATCCTCGCCCTCAAGCCTTCAGTCGTCGTAGTCGAATTCGGCGGTAATGACGGCCTCCGCGGTCTGCCCATTCAGGACTCACGTGCCAATCTCGACAAGATCATAGCCACCCTCAAAGCCAGCGGCGCAAAGGTAGCGCTGGCCGGAATCACTCTCCCACCGGACTACGGCCCCGATTATATCAAGGAGTTCGACGCAACCTACACGCTGCTTGCGAAAAAATACCGTATACCGATGCTTCCGTTTCTCCTCAAGGGCGTGTACGGCACAAATGGCATGATGCAGTCCGATCGCACCCACGCCACCGCCGCCGGAAACAAGATCGTTGCCGAAAATATCTTGCCCCTCGTGCTGCCTCTTCTAACCAAAAAATAAGCAGATATAGTCTTTGCAGTTTTTAAATCGGTGCCATCGGTGTAAAGCCTTTCGCTTAGCCCATCACAACAATAGGCTGCATCAGCGTTCCGGCCACCCGCCGCGTAATCGCCAGCAAGTCCGTCGGACTGGTAAACACCTTCACCAGTGGAGTCTGCGAAAACTCCGGCAGGTTCACCTGCATTCCATTTCGCAGTTGTCCCGCCATCTTCTCATCCACCGTCACCGAAGGCATCTCCTGCAATAGCGTCCGTGGATGCGGCAACAGCGCCTCAATCTCCGCTGGGCCAGCCGCCTGTTTCAATTGGTCGACCGTCACCGCTTCACGTAGCGTAAACACACCAGCCCGCGTCCGGCGCAACGAAGCCAGGTGCGCTCCACAACCGGCAAGTTGCCCCAGTTCATGCGCCACAGAGCGAACATATCCTCCGGCGGAGACATGCATCTCAAACGCCGCCACGTCGCCCTGCAATTCCAGCAGCTTGAACTCGTGAATCGTAATCCGGGCAGGCTTCACCGCAACTTCTACCCCGGCACGAGCCAGCTTGTGCGCCGCAACCCCATTGATTTTTTTCGCCGAATAGACAGGAGGAACCTGATCGATCTCGCCTCGAAACCTGTGGCTCAACTCACGGAGCTCTTCAAGTGAACGTGTCAGCAGCTTCTGATCGGAAGTTGCAGTTCCCTCAGCATCAAAGGTGTCCGTCGCAAAACCAAAGCGGATGGAACCCTCATAATATTTTTCAGCCTGACCAAAGAACTGCGCCAGCCGTGTGTACTTTCCCAGCAGAAGCGGCAGAACCCCGGTAGCCATCGGATCCAGCGTGCCAAGATGTCCAATAGACTTTTCGCCGGTGGCCCGGCGAACGATAGCCACAACGTCATGCGATGTAAGCCCCGAGGGCTTATCCAATACCAGAAGACCGTTCATTCATCTCCCAGTCTATTTGCTAAAAACCGTTCCCATGCCGTCTTACCAGCGACAAAAACTCATTTCGCGTCTGAAGCTGCGTCTTGAACACTCCCAGCATCGCCGAGGTCACCGTAGATGAGTGCTGCTTCTCCACCCCACGCATCATCATGCACAGGTGCTGCGCCTCCAGAATCACCGCAACCCCCTGCGGATTGATCGCCTCCTGAATCGCCTCGCTCACCTGCTTCGTCAATCGCTCCTGCACCTGCAGCCGCCGCGCGAAAACGTCAACCAGCCGCGGAATCTTGCTCAACCCGATCACCTTGCCATTAGGAACATAGGCAATATGAGCCTTACCAAAAAATGGCAGCAGATGATGTTCGCACTGCGAGAAGAACTCAACGTCCTTCACGATGACCATCTCGTCATAGTCCACATCGAACAGCGCATCGTGCAGAACCGTGGTGACATCCATCGTGTAGCCTTTTGTCAAAAAGGCCATCGACTTCTCCATGCGCTCGGGCGTCCTCAGTAACCCGTCACGGTCAGGGTCTTCGCCTATGCGGCGCAGCAGTTCACGATATAAATCCTGCGTTGACGCGGTCTCAAGCAATGTGGAATCAAGTGTGGCGGACGTGCTTGCCATAGTGGACCTTCCTTTAGGATGAACCCTTAAATCAATCCAAGATCTACGTTACCCGCATAGTCGAAGGAGTTATTGCTCGTCTCTTCGACATGCACCCGCTCCAGATGGGCAGCGGTAAAACCACGAAAGATACGATAAACCTCAATACTTAGATTCTCCGTCGTCGAAACCGATTCGCGAAAGCAATCGAGCGTATTCAGATTCGTATGGTCAAATCGGTCCAGCAGATTTGTTTGTGCGAACTCATCCAGCTCTGCAAGATTGCAAACCATACCGGTCTCCGGATTCACTTCGCCGCTCACCGTAATTTGCACAGTGTAGTTGTGCCCATGTCCATGCGGGTTATTGCATTTTCCAAATACCGCTCGATTCTGTTCCGCATCGTAAACGTCGGTATTCAGCCGATGCGAAGCCGGAAAATGATATCGCCGTGAAAGATAGGCCTTCATCGCTCACCATAGAAGTCGGCAAAAAGATCGGGCATCTCATACACCCGGACCCGATGCAGCTTCGCATTCGGAATCTTGCCTTCCAAACGCTGCCAGATTGCAATGGCGATGTTCTCCGTCGTCGGAATCGCGTTTGCAAACTCCGGCACCTCCAGATTGAGATGTCGATGGTCGTAGACGCTGACCACCTCGCGCTCCAAAATGTCCTTCAACTGCTTCAGATCGACCACGAACCCGGACACAGGGTCAACCTCGCCCGCGATCGTTACCTCCAACGTGTAATTGTGCCCATGGCCATTGCGGTTCGCACACTTGCCAAACACCCGCTGGTTCTCCTCGGCAGACCAAGCATCATTCCAATAGAAATGTGCGGAGGAGAATTCGGCTTTGCGCGTAAGCAGGATCATCGTTGGTCTCTTTCATTAGACGCGCCGCGCGGCCACGCGGATACAAACTCAATCATATCCGCGACAAAGCTGAAAATATCGATTGCCTTCCTTCCGCCGTAACGCATGTCATCTCGACCGGAGGCGGCGCTTTTGCCGCCGCAGTGGAGAGGCCCCTGTATTTCGCTCTTGCTGTTGTCTGTTCTTGATCGGTGTTCATCGGCGCAGATCGGTGTTAAGCCTTCATTCAAACAACCACTAACCCGTTCCATACTTTCGCCCCTTCCACGACACCGATTTCTTCACCCGATGATCCACCACACTGCGCACCAGCAGGTAAATAAACAATGGAACCCCAAGGATCGAAATAACAACATCACTCGCAGGAAAGTGCGAACGCGCTATCCGCGAATAAAACCGCCAAAGCGTCCGCAGCCAGATCAGCCAAATCACGCCTCGCTGCCAGGGTTGCAGCCAATACAGCCCAACTGCCAGTCCTGGCAGGCCAAAGAAGAGCAGCACATCTAAAACCCGCCACGCCGCTAGATAAATAGGACGAGGAAACAGCAGTGCAAGGTTCTTCGTCCACCCCTCAATCATCTCCGCCGTTGTCCCGTACATCCGCGTAGCCAGCGCATCGGGAGCATAGCGGAACCGGATCGTTCGCCCTCCGGTCTTGATATTGCGTGCCAACGCGACATCTTCCAGCACGGTAGATCCCAGGGCGTGATGCCCGCCAACCAAAAAATAAGCGTCTCGCTCTACCAGCAAAAACTGCCCATTCGCAGCAGCCAGGCTCCGCGCCGGATCGTTGACCTGATTCATCGGATAGACGCTGGCCAGCTCCGAAAACACCAGTGGCATCACCGCCTGCTGCCAGAAGCCTGTAACAATCTGTCGCGGCGAATACGACAGCAGGACCGCCTTATACTTCTCCGCCTCATGCAGCGAGCGCGAAAGATTGCCCGGCTCATGCAGCGTATCGGCATCTGTAAACAGCAACCGCTTCCCCCGCGCAATCTGCGCTCCAGCCCAACAGGCATTCGACTTTCCAGTTAAACCACCGCCGCTCGAATTGAGAAGCGGAGCATCGAGCACCGTCACACCGGCATTTGCAGCCGCAACCTCTGCCGCAATGGCCCGTGTTCCATCGGTGGAGTCATCGTTCACGACAATGATCTCCCACTGCGCACCGAGCTCAAACGCCAGTTCCGACTGGACGACAAGCGTTGCCAGACACCCTCGGAGCGTCTTCTCTTCATTGCGCGCCGGAACGATTACCGACAGTTCAAGATCGGCAGGCACAGTTTTCAGCTCGGAAGGATGGTCGCTAGGGTTCACGACTTCGTATTATAGGAAGTGGAGCGTAATGTGCGAAAAATCTGGGCAGGTGTAGTCCTCGCAATGTTGCTGGTCGCCGGATGCGACCGCGGAAGTCATCCCCACCAGATCGGCACGGTAGCGCCAGGCTTCACCGTAAGCGATGGCGTCCAAACAGTTGAGCTGAGCAAGTTCCGGGGACATACCGTCATTCTCAACCTTTGGGCCACCTGGTGTCCTCCGTGCCTTATAGAGCTCCCTAGCCTCATCCAGTTCCATCGCATGATGCCGGATGTCGTCATTATCGCCATTAGCCAGGACGAAGACGACGCCGTCTACCGGCGTTTCCTCGTCCAGCACCACATTGACTTCCTCACCGTCCGCGACCCCACGACCCGCATCAACCGGCTCTACGGGACGCTGCAAATCCCTGAAAGCTACGTCATCGACAAGAACGGCATCCTCCGCCGCAAATTCGTCTCGGCGCAGGACTGGACCAGCCCTGAGATCACCGCCTACCTGAAGAAGCTATAGCTTTGCTTACCTCTTCGGTGCAAAGTATGCACGAATATCGATTGCCCGCATCCCAGCCCTGCGAGCCCCCTCCAGCCCCTCATCGGAGTCCTCAAAGACCACGCAACTCTCAGCCGCAACTTCCATTCGCCGCGCCGCCTCCAGAAACACATCCGGCGCAGGCTTCCCCCGCTCCACATCCTCAGCCGCAACAATAAGGTCGAACAACGGCCGTAGTTTCGTAGCAACCAGCGTCGCTTCGACATTCTGCCTATGCCCGTTGGTAGCGACAGCCATGGGCACGCGTCCATGCCAGGCACGAGCGATCTCCGCAACCACGGTGATCTCCTGCATAAGCGGCAGTCCTGCCTGAAAGGCAACGTTATACCGCGCATAGATATCGTCACGCGGCGTAGATCGTCCAAGCAGCCCCTCGTATTCATTCATCAGCGCATCCGGCGTAAGCCCCACGCGTGGGTAATACCACTCGCCTGTCATCGTAAGCCCATGCGCCGCAAGCCCTTCCTGAAGCGCCGCCAGATGGGCCGGAGCCGTATCCACCAGCGTTCCATCGCAATCGAAGATCAGCCCAGAAAACGTACCCTCAACCAGAGAAATCCCCATAGCTTCGATTCTACGGACTGCAAGGCCACTGATATCATCGTTACATGACTCAGCTTGATGTCCTGTACCGCTACGGAGCGCCCCCCACCGAGGCGGCAACCCTTGCCATCGCCAAAGTCCGCGAAGTCTACGGAGTCCGCCGCATCGCGCTCAACGAAACCGAAAAGACCGTCCGCATCGAGTACGACGCCACTCGCCTCACCGAACCGGTTATTCATCAGCTTCTGCGTCGCGCCGGCCTCGACATCGTAGAAACCATGCCCATGTTCGCGCCGCCTCTCCCTGAGCCCGAGCCTGCGGCAGCCCAATAACAACTTATTTGCCCGCTTCCAACGAATCAGTTATGTTGGACACCTGCACCATGCGCCCGTAGCTCATCTGGATAGAGCATCTGGCTTCGAACCAGAGGGTAGGGAGTTCGAATCTCTCCGGGCGCACCAAATCCCCTGCATTCACGGCAGGTTGCTCCAACCGCTGAATTCCGTTATCTTTAGAGAGTTGCATCCAAACGCAATGTGCGCCCGTAGCTCAGCTGGATAGAGCAACTGGCTACGAACCAGTAGGTCGGAGGTTCGACTCCTTCCGGGCGCACCACTCCTTCCAAAATCCAGAAACATCAATCTCCTCCCCATCTTCCTCAATTGACGACCAATTTAGTCCGCATTAGACTAGTCAGAGGAACGATGGCCGATCCGGCTCTCGTTCAGGACAGCATCGGGATCAGCCTTACGCGCTCGCGGAAAGCCTTGCCGAAACCCTTTCAGGGAAGAGAAAGACCTTATGTTGCAGGCATTTATCATCACCCTCCGCGAGGGGGTCGAAGCGGCGCTGATCGTCGGAATCGTCTTCGCCTACCTCTCCAAGATCGGCCGAAACGAGCTGAAACGCACCGTCTTCTGGGCCCTTGGAGCCGCCATCGCTGCCAGCATCGGCGTCGCCATCATCGTCGCCCACCTCAACTTCAACTCCGACATCATTGAAGGCTGGGTCATGCTCGCGGCTGCTGTCTTTGTGGTGAGCATGATCTGGTTCATGCACAAGACCGCCCGCTCCATGAAGGGCGAGATCGAGTCCAAGGTAGCCAAGTTCACAGGAGGCGAAAACGGGGTCTCCCGCATCGGCCTCTTCCTCTTCGTCTTTCTGCTCGTCCTGCGCGAAGGCGTCGAGACTGTCCTGATCCTCTCCGCCGTCACCCTCAACTCCACCGAGCTTCTCAGCTTCACCGGGACCCTGCTGGGCGTCGCCGTCGCCGTCGTCTTCGGCGTGCTCTTCATCCGGGGCAGCGTCAAGATCAACCTGCAACGATTCTTCCGCGTCACCACGGTCATCCTTTATTTCGTGACATTTCAGCTTGTGGTGAGCGGACTGCACGAGCTCAGCGAAAACGGCGTCCTCCCCTCCAGCACCACCGAGATGCGCCTCATCGGCCCCATCGTCCGCAACGACCTCTTCTTCTTCGTCACCATGCTCGCCCTCGCCGGGCTGATGATGCTGCTCGAGTACAAACGCCGCACTCCCATCGACCTCCCTCCCACCGCCACCTCCGCCGACAAGCGCCGCGCCGAGTGGACCCAGCGCCGCGAAAAGATGTGGATGACCGCTGTCGTCGTTACCAGCTTCGTCTTCATCTTCCTCTCCACCGCCGAGTTCATCTACGCCAAAAGCACCACAGCACTCTCACCCACCGCTCCCGTCACTCTCGTCGGCAGCCAGGTCACCGTTTCAACGGCACAGATCAACGATGACCAACTCCATCGCTATGGCGTTCGTGTCGACGACGGCAAGGGCGGCAGCGTCGAAGTCCGTTTCCTCCTCTACAAAAAGCCCGACGGCAACATCGTCTCCGTAGCCGACGCCTGCCACATCTGCGGCCCGGTGGGCTTCTACATCAGCAGCCAGGGAATCACCTGCAAGATGTGCGCCTCGCCGCTAGTGCCTCAGTCCATGGGCCAACCCGGCGGCTGCAACCCTATCCCGCTGCAATCCTCCATCGGCGGCGGCGAGGTCATCATCCAGGCCGCAGATCTCCGCGCCCTCGCACCGGTCTTCGAGCGATGAGGTCGCTACTCTAATGTTCTTCCGGCTCCTATGGGAAAGCTTCCGCCGCCAGCGCCGCCGCAAAGCACTCGCCGGACTCGCCATCCTGCTCGGAACAACCGCCGTCACCGCCATGCTCGCCCTCGCCACCACCATCGGCGACCGCATCCACAAAGAGCTGGCCGTCTACGGAGCCAACATCGTCGTCTATCCCAAGGCCGATCTGCTCGATGTAAAGATAGGCGGAGTAGACATCAAGCCTTCCACTGGTGGCGTCTACCTCAAAACCCGCGATCTGCCAAAGCTCAAAGCCATCTTCTGGGCCAACAACATCACCGGCGTCTCCCCTGAACTTCCCATCTCTCTCAACCTCGCCAACGGCCAGCAGCTTCCAGCCACTGGCCTATGGTTCAATCACAACCTCGCCAATGGTGGAAGCAGCATGATCACCGGAGCGCCACAGTTGCATCCGTGGTGGAAGCTCACCGGAACATGGCCCGCAGCGCCAAATGAAGCCGTAGCCGGAGCCGCTACCGGCCTGCACATCGGCGACACCATCCAGGCCAACAACACGCCTCTCCGCATCACCGGCATCGTCTCCACCGGAGACGCCACCGACAAACGCCTTCTCCTCCCTCTCGAAACCGCGCAGAAGATAGCCAATCTCCCCGACGGCGTCTCCCGCGTGGACGTCTCCGCCCGCACCAAGCCCGAAGACGCCTTCGCCCGCAAAGATCCTGACACGCTCTCGCCGCAGCAGCACGAGATCTGGTACTGCCGCCCCTACGCCAACTCCATTGCCTACCAGATTCGCGAGGCCATCCCCGGCGCGCAGGCTGAACAAGTCCGCCGCGTCGAACAGAACGAAGGCAACGTCCTCGAGCGTATCAGCGGCCTCATGTGGCTCATCAGCGCGGCTGCTCTCCTCGCCGCCGGTTTCGCCGTCAGCGCAGCAATGGCCACCGCCATCCTCGAGCGCCGCGCCGAGATCGGCCTCATGCGCTCCCTCGGAGCCAGCAAAGGCGCCATCGCCTTCCTCTTTTACTCCGAGACTGGCCTCCTCGCCGTCTTCGCCGGAGCCATCGGCTACCTCTTCGGCTCCGGCCTCGCCGCGTGGCTGGGAGCCAGAATCTTCGCAGGCGACGGTGCAGCCTCCGTTGGCCCCATCCTCATCCCAGTCCTCCTCCCCGTAGTCGTAGCTCTCGCCCTCGTCGTGGCCATAGCCGGAAGCACGCCATCCATCCGAACGGCCCTCGAAATGGACCCCTCCACCATCCTCCGGGCGGACGCATGACAGATCGAACCACGCACAAGCCTCAACTCAGCTTCATCGGCATGTTGCGCCGCTCACTCACCCACCGACGAGTACGCAGCCTCTCCGCGCTCGTTGCCCTTACCGTCTCCGCCGCCGTCGCCACAGCCCTCCTCACCCTCTACGCCGACCTCAACGCCAAACTCCACAAAGAATTCCGAAACTTCGGCGCGAACGTAGTCGTCACAGCCTCTGCCTCCTCCTCCCCGCTCTCCCCCAACGCCCTCGCCCAGATCCAAAAAGCAGTAGGGCCCGACGCCCTCATCGCTCCCTTCGCCTACGCCGTGGCCATCACCGATCGCGGAACCTCCGTGGTAGTCGCCGGGACCGACTTTACCGCTGTCCAGCATCTCGATTCCTGGTGGGACCTCCTCCACTGGCCTACCGCACCTGATGCCGCTCTCCTCGGTGAGCGCGCCGCAAACTTCCTCTCCAACAAACACGTCGTAAAACTTACTTACGCCGGCAAATCCATCACCCTCACTGGAGCGGGGCCCCTCAAGACCGGAGGCGACGAAGACAGCCGCATCTACATCCCCATGACTGCCTTCACCAACTGGACAGGCATCGGCCCCACCGTCATCGAGATCCAGATCCCCGGCGGAGCCGCAGCCGTCGAGGCCGCCCTCACGCGCCTCCGCGCCCAATTCCCTACGCTGCAGATCCAGCCCGTTCGCCAGCTGGTTGAAGGCGAGTCCCGCATCGTCGACCGCACCCACTCGCTCATGTACGGCTCTGTCCTGCTCATCGCCCTCACCGTCGCCGTCAGCGTCCTCGCCACGCTCTCTTCCTCTGTCCTCGAACGCCGCCGCGACTTTGCATTGATGAAGGCTTTGGGAGGCTCTCAGACCCAGCTCATGGCCATGTTCCTGCTCGAAGCCCTCGTCCTCGCGCTTGCCGGAGTCATCCTCGGCTACATCGCAGGCTCCGCCGCCGCCTGGACCATCAGCCAGGCCAACTTCCACACCGCCACGCTCCCACGCCTCTCCGTCCTGCCGCTGGTGCTCCTGCTCAATATAGCCATCGCTGCACTGGCCGCACTTTTCCCCGTCCGCGTGTTGCGAGGTCTCCAACCAGCAGCCCTATTGAAGGGCGAATGATGAATCACCGGTCTAACCTTCCCGTCATCTCGACCGAAGCGATGGACAGTTTCATCGTCCATCGCACAGTGGAGAGACCCCTGTATTTCGTTTTGCCGTTGCCTGTTTTTAAATCGGTGCCATCGGCGCAAATCGGTGTTAAGCCTTATCCCCTTCAGCCACGCAGCGAGGCTAAACTAAAAGAGAGCCAATGCCAGAAAGCCTGAGCCCCATCGAAAGCGAAACCCGGCCCGACTGCGCCGTCATCTCCCTCAGCGGAGTCACCCGCGAGTATGCAGGCCGCGCCGGAGTCGTCCGCGCCCTCGACCACGCTGCATTCAGCGTCGTGGCTGGCGAATGGGTCGCCATCACCGGGCCTTCAGGCTCCGGCAAATCCACGCTCGTCAATCTCATCGGCTGCCTCGACCGCCCCACCTCCGGCCAGCTCCGTATCGACGGCGTCGACGTCGCCACCATGTCCGCCACTGAGCTCGACCGCTTTCGCGCCGACAAGATCGGCTTCATCTTCCAGCAGTTCCACCTGATCCCTTATCTCTCGGCTCTGGAAAACGTCATGCTCGCCCAATACTTCCACTCCATGACCGACGAGTCCGAAGCCCGGGCCGCCCTTGCCCGCGTAGGCCTGGCCCAGCGGGCCGAACATCTCCCCAGCGAACTCTCCGGCGGCGAGCAACAGCGCGTCTGCATCGCTCGCGCCCTCATCAACAACCCGCCTATTTTGCTCGCCGACGAGCCCACCGGCAACCTCGACGCCGCCAACCAGACCATCGTAGCCGAGCTTCTACAGGACCTCCACCGCAACGGCCACACCATCGTCATGGTCACTCACGACCCCGAGATGGCTGCGCTCGCTCAGCGTAAAATCGCCCTGAGCCACGGCAAAGTCTTCTGCCATCCCATCGGCTCACAGGTCGTCACGCTAAAACGCTAAGTGTCGCTCATACCCCGACCAAAGCGAGAAAAGCGAAATACAGGGGTCTCTCCACTGCGGCGGCAAAAGCGCCGCCTTCGGTCGAGATGACGTGGGTTTGGTCGCGGGATTCAGGAGAACATGCAATAGCAAAAGGACTTTCACAGTAGTTTTTAGACAGGTTCTTAGAAAAACTACCGCTCTCCCCACTTCAATTTCGACCGCAACACGCTGAAAACCCCATTCGGACGATGCCGCAAAAGCCGCACACTGTATTGCGAACGCCTGCTATGAACGATGTCTCCCAACACCAGTTCCACCGCCTCCTGCCCATCCACCGTCAGATAAGTCTGATTCGGAACTCCTTCAATATGAACACTTATGGACGAATCTCCAGGCACCACAATAGGCCGCAACGTCAGCAGATGCGGGCAAATCGGCGTAACCAGCATCGCATTCACAGTCGGCATCACAATAGGCCCGTTCGCGGCGAGGTTGTACGCCGTCGATCCAGTGGGAGTTGCAACGATAATTCCATCCGCCCGGAACTTGGCCACAAGTTGCTCGTCAATCTCGACCATAAAATCGGCCATTCGAGCAATCGTCCCTTTCGCGACAACCACATCGTTCAGCGCATCCCACTCATGCAGCAGCTTTCCCTCACGGCGCAGTTCGGCATGCATCATGCTGCGAACCTCAACACCGGCGCGGTGATCGCACCAATCCTGAAGCGTCACGTAAAGATCGGCCAAAGGAATTTCGGTAAGAAATCCGAGCGATCCCAGGTTCACCGAAAGAATCGGCGTAACCGTCCGCGCAAATGCTCGAGCGGCAGCCAGCAAAGTGCCGTCGCCCCCCAGCACTATCACCAGGTTTGGCTTGTGTGCGGGCATGTCTGGCCGCTCAATCCCTTCTGTGCCGGTTAGATACGTCGCGCTGTCCGGGTCCAGAATGTATTGGTAGTCGTGGCTTTCAAGCCAGCCCATAAGCTCGCGCAAAATCGCGGCGAGTTCCGGCTTCTGTGGCTTGGAAATAATGGCAGCAACTGGCATAGAGGTATGTCGTTTAGTGTACCGGCACTTCGCCCGAATGATGCTACTAGATTTCTAACTTTCCGAACTGTGCGTAGAGCAGATATTCGTGGTTCCCTTCCATTCCGCGAATCGGCGAATCAATCACTTCGATATCATTTCCACCCTGCTCGATGACGCATTCGCGGACACGCTCGATTGCCTGCTGGCGAGCGTCTGCGTCACGGACAATCCCACCCTTGCCGACGTGAAGCCGTCCTGCTTCGAATTGCGGCTTGATGAGAATCACCGCAGAGCCTGGCCATCGCTGCGACATCGTCGAAAGAGCGTCAAGCACCGCTGGAAGGACGAGTGTGACCGAGATAAACGAGACGTCCATCGCAAGAAACGCTGGCACAGCACCGCTTCCAAGCAGTTCTTCGCTGGTCAACAGGCGGGCATTTGTGCGTTCGCGGAGTGTCACCCGTGCATCGTCACGTAGCTTCTGAGCGATCTGGCCGTAACCGGTATCGACAGCGAGTACGCCGGCGGCGCCGCTCTGAATCATGCAGTCCGTGAAGCCGCCTGTGGATGCTCCTATATCGACGCAGGCGAGTCCGGTGAGCGTGATGTTCCAGTGATCGAGCGCCCGCTCCAGCTTGAGTCCACCTCGGCTGACGTATTTCAGGTCCGATCCCAGAAGCCTGATCGCGGCTTCGGAGCGGATGGATGTTCCCGGCTTGTCGATGCGTTGTTCATCGACAAGCACGCGGCCTGCAAGGATCATGGCTTGCGCTCGCTCCCGCGACGCAGCGTGGCCTTGATCTACGAGCAGCTTGTCGAGACGAACTTTTTCAGTTCGAGGTTTAGCGGGATGAGCCATTACTTCATGCGCCCGCCATGACGATTGGCAGGGTCGGTTTTTGTGCACCGCCTTCGTTCTCGATGGTGACGCCGAAGGCCTTGGCATCCACTCCCTTCGGTAGCGGCGGCATGATGACGCTTGCATTTCCCCGTTCGTCGGGATGGAAGGTGCCTGCCGGAATCGGATCGCTTCCATTCGCGGGAATCAGCCAAAGCTCATAAACCTTGGCGGGCTGCAATGGCTCCATATTATTTGCCAGAAAGATCAGAGTGCCTTTGTCTGCAACGTAGGTCGCTCTGCCCTGAGAGACGGGTGTTGCCGAAGTTCTGGTCAGCGTAACGCGCATTGCCTTGGGATCGGTCATGGTGTCCATGACTTGCTGGGCGGTTGCAGCGTCGTTGGTCAGTTGCACTATTTGGGTATTCTGCTCGGCCATGGAACCTCGCAGCGTCTCGCGCTGGAGATAGAGGTTGCCGGCAGTTACCGCCAGACCAGCGGCCAAGGCCCAACCTAACCAGGGAAAGACTTTGCCAGCGAAGCTGCGCCTTGGCAGGTCATCTTCCGTGAGAGAAGAGCGTCCGCCAAAACCACGGCTGGGAAGCACCGGCTCTTCCGTAACGCCTATCGGAACCACTTTCTTCTCTTGCGCTACCTGTTTCATCAGGCGCTCTTTTGCCTGAGGGGGCGGCGGTTGAAGGTCTACGGTGTGAGCGTAGACGGCCAGGTCGCCCTGAACTTCGGCGAGCTCGCGGCGGCATTCAGGGCAGTTCTCGATGTGAGCTGCCGCAGACACGGCTTCGTCGTGGGAGAGCAACTGCATGGCAAACAGCACCAGATCGTCGCGTTCAATATGTCCGGTGGTGTTCATGCTGTGAATGCCTTTCTCAACGTCGTCAGCGCGCTGCGTATTCTTGTCTTTACTGTGCCGAGAGGATCGCCGGTCATTTCAGCGATCTCGGTGTGGGTCAACCCATCAAAGAATGCCATCTCCAGTGTTTTGCGCTGCTCCACGGGGAGCTGGTAGATCACCCCGCGAGCTTTTTCCATTATGCTGTTGCGCTCAGCCTCATCGGCTAGATTGTAGTTTGACGCGAGCGCCATCTCATCGACAGATTCGGTTGGCCGCTTCCTTCGCAGCGTGTCGATCGAGCGGTTTCGCGACACCACGGCGAGCCAGCCGCCGAGACTTCCGCGAGCTGCCACAAATCCATCAGGATTCCGCCAGATCTGCATAAAAACTTCCTGTAGAACATCTTCAGACGCAGCCGGATCGCGAAGCACACGCAACGCAACCGAATACACAATCTTCGAGTAGCGGTCGAACAGCGACGCCATCGCGTATTCGTCACCCCGCCGCACCAACGCAAGCAGGGCGGCATCATCCTGTGTGGATTGTGGCGGATTATTGATGATTCCTGTCTCTCTGTACATAAAACGCACCCAGGCAGACAACAGATTGCTCAAATATTGAAATCATCTGCAACTTAGGCAACCTGTCTGGCTTAGTGCTTAAGATTGGCTTTCTCATTCAAATGCAACTTTACCGGAATTCCTCTTGCGATAGGTTATCCATCGCGGCTCCTGCCATGCACAAGGTACCCCCTGGTATACCTTTTGGGTAAAGTCTCTTGATTCAATACTTTACATTTCATGTTTTGTTCAAAGTCTTCATTCCAGATGCTTTAGATTTCAAAGTCTTCTTTCTAAAAGAGTTAGGCCCAGCGTTGTCGCTGGGCTTTGGCTTATTTTTCTACTAACTTTAGTGTAACGGATGGAATGGAACTAAACGGCAATCTCTATCTGGCTTTTTTTGTTTTAGTTAAATGGTTCTGGCACTTGACAGGCGCATTTACTGGGGTTTTGAGGGTCGGCGGTAGTTGTTTGGGTAAGAGTTGAGTTCCCACTCTTCGCAAAAGCGCGAAGTATGGGGCACCCGAGCGTTCGGGGTTGGTTGAAGGCGGAGGTTCGTTGCGGGCTTTTAGGGCTGGTTGATGGGTTAGTTGCCGCCCAATCTTAGCTTCAGGCCAGTACGGAAGGTGAAGGGCAGACTGGGGTAGCCGATCGGAGCGATATGCTGCTGCGAGAGGAGATTGTTCAGCTCGGCGAAGACGGCAATGTGACGTGTGGCGTTGAAGGTGGTGTAAGCATCGAGCTTGGCGTAGCCGAAGTCAAGATTGCGGTTGGGGAGGAGGAGCGTGTTGTCTCCGTTGACGTCGGAGTAGGAGAGGAAGGTTGAGTCATCCGAGCGGCCGGAGAAGGCCCCTTTGAGGGCTGCGCTGAAACGGTTGGTGGTGTACTGCGCGGCGAAGAAGCCGGTGTTGGGTGGGCGGCGGAAGGGACGTGCTCCGACGAGCGGATAGCTGGAGCCGATGGGGATGCCGGGAAGATTGGGGTTCTCGGTAGAGGTGCCGTTGGCAGCGGCGTCGGTGGAGAAGGACTGCTCGACGAGCGAGGCGAGGTAGGTGTAGCCGCCACGAAGGAGGATGTGGCGCATGGGCTGGTATTGAAGTTCGAGCTCCAGACCCTGGGCGCGGAAGGCGAGGGTGTTGAGTTCGGCCCCGTAGAGCTGGGCGGCGCTGGTATTGATGCCGAAGACATTGAGCAGCGTTCCGGCATCGATGTAGTCGATCTGGTGATTGAACTGGTTGTGGAAGTAGCCAGCCTTGAGAATGAGTTTCTGGCTGAGGATGTTCTGGTCGATGCCGACATCGTAGGTGCGGGAGCGAAGGGCCTGGGCCGGCTTGACGTTATAGGCCTCGATGTCGGCAGTATCGCCCGCTTGGAGGAGTTGCTGGTAGAGAGAGGTGAACTGGACGCTCAGGGATGGCTCCTGCACGCCGGTAGCAACGTTGGCGCGGAGCTTAGTTCCTTTGAACCAGCCGGAGCGAGGGCGGACGGGAACATAGGCGAGGCCGATGCGAGGGGTCCCGGCTACGCCGTAGAGGTGGTTTTTTTCGATGGCTCCGCCGGCGGAGTAGAAGAGACGGTTCTTGATATCGCCCTGGAACTGGAGGGTGTACTGGAAGTTGGTGCGGTTGATCTTCTGAAACTCGAAGGAGGAGGGATCATTGAAGGAGCCGCGCTCGTCCTCGTAACGGAAGCCGAAGAGAGCGATGAAGTGCGGAGAGAAGGTGTAGTCGGACTGGAAGTAGAGCTCGTCGCGGTTGGAGTCCTGATCGTTGGCCATGGGGTAGACGCCGCCGTAGTTGATAGCGGCCTGGCCGGTGGCGGTGTAGCCGTTGGCTCCGCGGATGGTGACGGTGTTGCCGAAGTAGGTGTCGAAGCCGAAGACAGGAATGAGTTCGCCGACGGGATAGAACTGGACGAGCTGCTCGCGCTTGCGGGCGATGCCGTAGCGGACGAGGTTATGCCAATTTTTGGTGCGGTTTTCGACGGTGGCGCCGGAGTAGAGGTCCTGATCGGCCTGTTTGCTCGCGGCGGAGATGCCGAAGAAGTCGTGCGCGTTGGGAACTCCGGTAGCAGAGACGGCGTTGCGGATGGTGAAGCGGGCCTGCGTGTTGGCAGTGACGTTATAGCCGATGTTGGCAGCGCTGGTGGCGGAGTGGTACTCGTCCATGGGCAGCGCGTTGGAGGTGTCGAAGCGGGAGAAGGCCCCGAAGTAGTCGAGGCGGTTGTGGGCCCCGCTGAGGGTGGCCTCGTTGCGGTAGGTGTGAAAGTTGCCGGCGTCGCCGGAGTAGTTGATGACGGGGCGGAGGGAGCTGCCGCGCGGAGTGGAGAGATTGACGACGGAGGCGCCGGCATCGGAGCCGTAGAGGACGCTGTCTGGGCCGCGATAGAGCTCGATGTCGGAGAGAGCGGTGGAGGAGACGGTGCCGTAGTCGAAGTGGCCGCCTACGTCTTCGGCGGTGATGCCGTCGATGAGGACCTTGTTGTTGTCGGAGTTGCCGCCACGGACGAAGAGCGAAGCAGCGGCGCCGTACTGACCGGACTGAACCGCGTTGAGGCCGGGAGACTGGCGGAGGTCGTCGACGATGCCGACGCGGGTAGTGAGATCTGTCGCTGGGATGAGCGTTATTGGAGAACTGACCTGCTGGAGAGGAGTGGGGATTCCAGTTGCCGTGACGGTGACGGCAGAGGTAACGGAGCCGATTTCGAGGGTGACGTTGCGAGTGACGACGTCGGTGCGGCCACCGTAGAAGTCCTGACCGATGTTCGGGGTAAAGGTGGGCGCGGAGGTGAGGAGGAGAAAGCGGCCGGGGGCGGTGCTGCGGATTTCGAAGGAGCCGTCGGGGCCAGTGATGCTGAAGGCAGCGACCTTGGAGCCCTGGATGAGCTGCACGCGGGCTCCGGGTACAGCTGCGCCGAGAGGGTCAGTGACGGTGCCGCGAACGATGACGGCGCGGGCAGATGGTAAGGCAAGAAAGAGAATGGCGGCGAGTGCGGCGAACGTGCGGAGAGAAGACGCTGCCGCTGAGCGGTGCAAAGGTGCAGACATGAATAAAGCTCCTCCATTCCCCCCTCGGGAATGTGGTTGATGTACGCAGACGGAACCGGTCTCCTGACTGACGCGATGCATGATGGCCGTTGGTGCTGGTCACTCCCTTCCCGGCGCCTGGTGGCATCAGTGGGAGACCTCTGGCTAACATTCACGCAGCAATAGTGCGGCTGCGTGCGCGAATCACAGTTGCGGGGCAGTGGCGGATTTTCACCGCGCTTCCCGAGCATTCCGAATCGGGACAAAGGGTTGATTGAACGGCCAGTGAGATACATGGCCACGGAAACTCAAAAACAGGACTAGCAGAGATAGTTTACACGCTGCTGGAAGGGCTAAAAAGCCGATATGACTATGTTAGAGTTGGGGTTGAAGCTCGCTACGAAGCAAATATCTCTTGAACTAAACAAAAGAAATCGTCTGCCAGCGGCTGAGCCGTGCCATAACGTTATAAGTTTTTCATCAGCGGCCGTGCTGAAAGAAGGCTGGCGCTTCGATTGAAGGAACCTCCCCATGGTGTTATCCGCGGAATCGCGCGACAGCGCAACGCCTGCAACATTCAGCAAAACCGACTATATCGTCGCAGCTCTACTGGGACTCGCGACAATTATTTTTGTTGTGGGACATCTGCAGCGACCGATCAGCCCCATGGAAGATGCTTCGATGCTGCTGCGTTACTCGCAGCATCTGGCACAGGGACACGGGATTGTATGGAATGTGGGCGAACGTCCGGTGGAGGGCGCAACGGATTTTCTGTTCATGGTGGCGATTGGGGCAATCAGCTGGTTGACCAAGGTGGGAGTGGCACGGGTTTCGATTGGCCTGCTTTCGATCTCGCATGTGACCAGCGTGATTGTGCTATACACAGGGTTGCGCCGGCTGTATCGCGCGCCGCTTCTGCTAGCAATTGGATTTACGGTGCCGCTGGCAGTGGGACTTGGATATCACTACATTAATACGGGGTTCAGCGCGCCGTTCTATGGACTGTTCGCGCTGCTGACCTGGTACGTAGGGACAGCCTGCGTTCTGTATGGAGTGAGCTGGCGGCGCGCGATTTTATTTGCGGCGTTTGCGTTTATCACCGGCTTGATTCGCCCGGATGGAGTGATTCTCGCCGGATTCATGCTGTGCTCCACGCTGTATGGGGTGCGCGGAAGACGGATTCCGCTGATTGTGAGCTTTGGAGCTATCTTCGCGGTCTGCGGAGGAATCTACTTTGCGTGGCGGCTGCACTACTTCGGCTACCCGTTTCCGAATCCGTTTTATATTAAGCGTGCCCATGGGGTGAACCTGGGGTCGCTGAAGGTGTCAGCGAGGCTGATTACCGAGATGTTGCTGCCATTTATTCCTCTGGTGGGGCTTGGGTTCTGCAGCCGCAATGCGATGCGGCAACTGGCGATCTGGCTGATCACCGTCGTTCCTTTTACAGCGGTGTGGATGCTGATCTCGCTGGATAATAATCACTTTGCGAGGTTCCAGTATGTGATGGTGCCTCTTTCCATGCTGGCCCTGGGCGGATTAGTGACGGTGTGGTGGCAAGAGATCGAGAGCGCTCATCTGGATGTGGCGGCGCTCAAAGTACCGTTGGGGTGGGTTACGGCAGTCCTTTTCGGATGCGCGTGTTTTTACAATATGCACCTTTATCTGGCACCGTTTTCGAATGTAGGCGCTCAACAATTAGCGGCCCGGCTGAAACCCTATGCGGCGAAGAATTACACAATGGTGGTGACCGAGGCAGGCGATCTGCCATTTTACTCAGAATGGCGGACGGTGGATGCGCTTGGACTAAACGACGAGTTCATCGCGCATCATGGCGGCATCCTGACGGAAGCCTATCTGGATACGTACCATCCTGAGCTGATCATGTACCACCAATGGAGAGTGTACGGAAAGATGGCGGAGTACAAAGTGCCAGCTCATTTAATCGACCCTGCCAACAAGCTGGAACTCAATAATCTTGTGCTACACGACTATGCAGTGAAGCATGGATATGTGCTCGCGGCAATGTGGGGTTCGACCTATTGCTCCTATCACGTGTTCTGGGTGAAGCCAGACTTCGCCGATAGCGCTGCCATCGTTTCTGCGATTCGCGACCATCCGTACTACATGCAGGTAACAGGGTCACTTTCTTTCGATTTCCGTAATGCTCCTGCTCCGTCTATTCCGTGCGAAGTACCGGGTTCCGGTACCCAGTGGTGAAGCTCTTCCTGTGGTGACGGTTGTTAGAGCCTGTCCAAAACTATTTAGGGCAAGATGACCATCGACTTTTCGAGCGGCAACGGCGTGAAACAAGCAACGACGAAATACAGGGTTTCTCCACTACGCGACGGACGGTGAAACTGTCCGTCGCTCCGGTAGTGGTGCAGTTTGAATTTTGGAGTACCTAGTCGGAGGGGCTTTTCATGATCTCAGTTCGTCACTTTGTCTCTGCGAATAGCCCAGGCTGTTAGAACTGCTGTAATTAAAGCGCCTATTGTGACGACTAGACGGAGCCAAGGGCGATTGTGAATTAGAATTACATCCGCCAATACAAGGATGACCGTCGTAGTAGCATAGGATCTTTTTCGTTTACGGCTCATAGCTTGGCCTCTCTACGCCAGTCTAACCCAGCCGTCAGACCTGTGGAAATTCAAACTGCACCACGACCATCGCTCCGGTCGAGATGACGATTTTGTGTATTTTGAACGGCTTCTTACAGGTCAGGGGATGAGTAGAAGTTTACCTGTGGTAATGCGAGCTTCGAGGTCACGGTGGGCGTGTGCCGCGTCGGCAAGCGGGTAGGTGTGTTCGAGACGGAGCTTGAGAGTGTCTTCGGCAACTGCTTTGAGGACTGCGCCAGCGCGGAGTTCAAGTTCTTCGCGGGTGGCAATGTAATCCCTGAGAGTGGGACGTGTGATGAAGAGCGAGCCGAGGGTGGAGAGCTTAATGAGGTCGAAGGGCGGGACCGGGCCGCTAGAGCCGCCGAAGAGGACCAGGGTTCCGCGGGGACGGAGGACTTCGAGAGATTTTTCGAAGGTGGTTTTGCCTACGGAGTCGTAGACGGCATGGAGACCCTTGGGGACTTGCTTTTTGATCTTTACAGCAAAGTCTTCGTGAGTGTAGAGGATGACTTCGTCGGCCCCGGCGGCACGGGAGAGAGCAGCTTTTTCTTCAGAGGAGACTGTGGTAAAGACTCGGGCCCCGAGGGACTTTGCCATCTGGGTGAGGAGGAGACCTACGCCTCCGGCTCCGGCATGGATGAGAACTTCGTCGTCGCGGTGGATGGGGTAGGAGGCGTGGGCGAGATAGTGGGCGGTCATGCCTTGGAGCATCGCTCCGGCGGCTTGTTGGAAGGAAACGGCTTCGGGGATTTGGATGAGGCGGTCGGCGGGGGCCAGAGCTAACTGAGCGTAGGTTCCAGGGATGGCGCACCAGGCTACCCGATCACCGACTTTGACGGTGGTGACGTTGTCGCCAATGGCTACCACGGTTCCGGCGGCTTCTTGTCCGAGGGTATAGGGGAGCTTGGCCGGGTAACGGCCTTCGCGGAAGTAAACGTCAATGAAGTTGATCCCCGCGGCCTCGATGCGGATGAGAGCTTCACCGGGGCTGGGAGTGGGGGTAGGCAGGTCGCGGAGAGTGAGAACTTCGGGACCGCCGGTAGCGAAGATCTGGATGGCTTGCATGTCTGATTCGATGCTAATGGAAGGGGTGACGAGTTTAGATGGTAAATGCTGCCAAGCGAATGCTATTTTTCTGCGTCTGAAACTATGCAGATTTCTATATTTTATTTGTGGGACTTGAGCATAATGGTAGGCTTCTCTTTCCTGAGGTGTACGGATGCAGCGCGGGCTGGGTTGTTGTCGACGGGCGCGAGATGAAAAGGAGATCGATGTCTCAGCCTTCAAAGATGCCGAGAAAGGGACACAGCAAGAGGGCGAGCTGGAAGAGCGTGAGCTGAAACAATCGCAATGATGCGCGTGGCCGGTTTTTCGTCAACTCAGGGCTATTGAAAGCTCAAGGCTATTGAAGGAGACTTTCTTCGGAACGCAGGCGGATGATGCGATCTACGGCGTAGGGCGCGCGCTGGGAGGCGGTGTAGAAGTGGCGTACCTGAAGTTCGCCGAGGAGTCCTATCCCCATCATCTGGATGCCAGCGAGGATGAGAATGCCGGCGATGACGAAGATGGGGCCGTGCTGGTCCATGACCGGCTGACCAGTGAGGAGTTTGAGGACCAGCATCCAGATGGCAAGACCGGAGCCGGTGGCCATGCCGAGAGCTCCGATGGTGCCGAAGAAGTGCAACGGCCGGGTCATGTATTTCAATAGAAAACGGATGGTCAAGAGATCGAAGAAGACGCGGAAGGCGCGGGAGATGCCGTAGTGACTCTTGCCGAACTCGCGGGCTGGATTAGAGATAGGAATCTCGCAGATGCTGGCGCCGTACCAGGAGGCCAGAGCGGGGATGAAACGGTGCATCTCGCCGTAGAGGGGAATGTTCTGGATGACCTCGCGACGGTAGGCCTTGAAGGTGGTGCCGAAGTCGTGAATGTTGACTCCGCTAAGGGCCGCCATGAGCCAGTTGGCGGCGCGCGAGGGGATGCGGCGCATGATGTAGTTGTCGCCGCGGTGGGCGCGCCAGCCGCTGACGACGTCGTAGCCCTCTTCGAGCTTGCTGAGAAAGTTGGGGATTTCGTCGGGATCGTGCTGGAGGTCACCGTCCATGGCTAGGATAAACTCGCCCGAGGCGTGGTCGAAACCGGCGGCAAGGGCCGAGGTCTGGCCGAAGTTGCGGCGCAATTTGATGACGAGCACACGGCTGTCTACGGCTGCTATCTCTTCGAGCAGGCGATAGGTGCGGTCGCGGGAGCCGTCGTCGACGAAAACCAGTTCAAAGGAGTCACCGATGTGCTCCATCACGGCTTTCAGACGGTCATAGAGAGTGGTGACGTTCTCTTCTTCGTTATGAAAGGGAACGACAATCGAATATTTTGACACAGTATGAATGATACTCCCGGCTGGGGTGGCCATGATTGTTTAGACACGCATCCCCGGAAGTGGTTGCATAAAAATACAGAATAGTGACATTATTTATCCAACCGCCGTGGAATTTTCAGTGGGCTTTGACGTGACCCATCAGCCAGACGGCGAAATCGCCACGATTTACCGGTCCGCGCTGAGAAGAGATCTTGAGATTATCCTTGCGTAAATCTTCCCACTTCGGATTTTCCGTTTGCTGAAGGTTATGTAGAGTATTGGCACTTAGCAAGTTTGATGCACCGGCCTGCTGCAATGCGGTGGCTATTTCACGTCCGGAGAGTGGAGAGGTTGCCATGAAGCGCAGCGAAGAGGGGTCTGCAGGAAGCAATGCACGTGCCGCCGTCAACTGCGCCGCCTGAAAGAAGGGGGAGTGCGTTGTCACATCGTCGAACCAGAAGATGGGATGCCCTTGCTGCACCAATCGCCACTGTAAGCCGCTCAACTGCATGGGATTTGTATCGATGGCAGCGGGAATTGTGTTATGTTGAACCGCCCAGGCGACAGTTGCGCCTACTGCTTCGCCGATTGACCACTCCGTGGGATGAAGCCGATAGGCTCCGTTCGAGATGTGCGTGGTTCCAATGTCTTTGGAGGCGGCCAACAGATTGTCGGCATCGCGAGCGATCAGCGCGCCAAGCGGGATTTCGTAGGGCTTGGTAGCCGATGTAAAGTCCTTTCTCGCGCAACTGTGAATGTCTATCGAATATTGTCCAATGCCAACACTGTCAGGATAGAGAGCGGCACGCGCGCCTTTTTGAAAATCGACGGCAAGATCTTCTTCGACGATCGTCTTCATGGGGATGATGCGGCGTGATTCACGGATGTAGGGCTGTTGCGCGAGACCATCATTGCTGCCCATGGCCGCCGCCCGCAACTCAAGCTGTGGATAGCCATGTCCGGTGTGATCATCGCGCGGGACATCATGCTGCAACCACCATGCAAAGCCGAGCGACAAGCGCTTGGCTCCCTGGAGTGCCTCGGCTTGCGCCACTGGATCGTTCGATAACAATCGCGCATCGCAGTAGTCGTTGCTGTCCCAATTAATCATGCTGACGTCACCCGCGGAGGCGCCGGGGCGGAACTGCGAGGCATCTACGGAGCGGCGATAGTTCCAGAAAGAGCCGGGAGTGCCTGGGTTGTTGGCAAATATCCCATAGGTCATCAGCTTGCCGTGTCCGTAGTCCACCACCATGCTGTACCTGCTCTTGAGGGATGCATAGTACGGCGGCGGAGTGCTGCCGGCCTTGGCGGCGAGTGCTTTGGGAGCGTTCAGCAAGATGAATGAATAGGTGAAGCTTTGGATTGCCTGCGGGTCTGCCTGGTCCGGAGCGTTTCTTTCGCCGGTTTCGCTCTTTGCTTCTGCGCCTACGCGGAAGGACAGGCCACTGAGTTGGATCAGATCGCCCCACTCGGTTGCGTCTACAAAATATTTTCCTTCGAGACGAAGCCATGTTTTGTGGGCAAGATCGTAGGCTTGAACACTTTCAATCTTTCTTCCCTGTCGAGCTACACGCACCGGAACGGTATGCGTCCAGATCTTGAGCTTGCCCTTTGCGATGAGCGGCTGCACCATCGTTTGCAAAACTTCTGCGGCGGTTTGCGGCTCAAAACATAAGCGGCTTACCCAGCAATTGCCGGGATTGAAATTTGCTAAATCATGAGCTGGATTTTTGGCCGCAGCGTTTGTCTTAGCGTAGTAGAACTCGCGGATACGCTTGCTTAAATTGGAATAGGTCGTTGTGGCTCCCGTGGTGTCGATCCACTTGTTATCGTCGAAGGCCGAGACGCCTTCCGATGTCATCTGGCCGCCTATCCATAGCGTAGGCTCCGTCATGCAGACGCTCAGCCCGGCGCGAGCAGCTTCATACGCGGCACTTACGCCACCCATTCCGGCGCCAATAACCACTACGTCGCAGGAGTGCTTTTGCTCTGGGCCGGGCTTCAAGCTGATTACAGCGTTCGAGGCATCCCCCTCCGCCTGCACGCTTAATACATCCAGCACTTTGGCGGCAGTGGCCTCGCTATGTTGAGCCGATTGCGTGCCTGCTTTAGGTGACACAGCGAAGGCGGGCGCAATACTGCATAGGCCGATGGCCAGCGCTATGCCAGATATCTTGATATGTACTGATTTCATGCTTCGCTCCCTACTTTCCATGGAGTGTTGACCCAGGCTTCCATTTGCTTGACCGCTGCGCTTTGTTCTTCGGACTCGCATACGATCAACATGCTGAGCGCGCGATCAGGGGTGATGGCTATTTCGAGGAGGTTCTCTGTTGGTGGTGGCTTAAACGTCTCGGCCTGATGCCAACGGGAGCCAGCTACCTCACCCACCAGCACGACTGGGTGCTTCCAGCGCGACGCATGGGGAAGACGTATCTTTCCCTGCCCCATTGGCAGAAGCAACAGGCTTCTTGTTTTAAGAAGTGACTGCTCGTTGAAAGAGATTGCCATCAGGTGCAAGTCAGTGCCTATCAATAACTGCTGCTCCTGCTGCTTATCAAACGCATCGCCGGAGGTCTCTACCGCCTGAATGCCTTTGCCGTGGACACTTACAACAATGCCAGACATGCGTGGCTGCAGCGTCAGACTCGCATAGCCATCCGCAGTCCGAACTGAGATATTTTGTGCGGTGCTTTCTGCATTGTGGTTCACCAGCACCACAATCTGCCGTTCGTCCTGCGATGGCACGCGGAAGCAATGCACTGTAGCATCGGCAGGCTCAAGATGCTGTCCTTGAAGTTGCAACGTGCTTAGCAGTGCTCCGTAAAATGCATGGGCATATTTCTGGTAGCGGGGATCGCCGTGCAACTCGATGGGATCTGCACTGAAGATCACACGTCCGCTTCCGCGCTTGAATTCTGTGACGATGGGCGTTCCGTCCTTGCTTTGCAGGAGGGCCTTTGCTCCGGCGAGGCGTGTGACAATTCCTGGCGCGGCCATGTATTCGGGCCATGCCGAGCCTTTGGGTGCGGTCTGCGTGGCACCGTGTTGATACTGAATATTTGGGAAGCGCTCCGACACGAATTCCAGGCCGCAGAGATCTTTGAGACGATGCGTGCATGTCCTCTGCCGCAATGGGTCGTAGCTGATATCTCCCGATATATACAGTTGTCCACCCTTATCCACGAACTCTGTAAGACGATCTACGATGGCGTCGCTGGGGCAATATGGGAGAGGATAAAAGATCGTCTTCACGTTACCTGGAAGCGATTCGAGGTAGTCGTCTGCCAGTGTTGCAAAGCGCAGGCGCTGATCGAGTAAAAGACGGATGCTGTTGAGTTGGCCTTCTACTATCTGTGATCCGCCGCCGCCCATCCGGTTTTCGCCCGCTAATAGCACAAGCACATCGCTGCTCTCGTACCGTGGGCGAAGATGACGGAAGAGCAGACCGCTGTTTCTGTAAAACGCTCGCACGTCTCGCGGCACGAGATCATTCTGATAATTGATGCCCCACTCGAAGGGAAGATCGGAAGGATACTTCCAGCACCAGTTCTGAATTTTAGATACGCCGAGGGCAAATCCATAGTGCGCAATGGCGAGGAAGTAAGCCTGTTCGTAGGCTTCGGTGCGAGCCTCGATGTAATAGCCGGTGTCGTTCCATGCCGGGTGGGTCTTTACTCCAAACTCGCCTACATTGATTCCTTTGCCGCGCATACTCTGGTCAAGGAATTTGCAGACTTGGGGAAAGCGATAGAAATCCTCTTCTTTGTCGTTGAAGTAGCCGAAGTTCGCCAACTCCAGTTTGTCGAGAGCCAGAAGAAGATCGATACCGGAGACGGGAGATTGATAGAACTCCGCGGTGACGGGGTGTTTCTGATCTACTTCACGAATGGAGTCATGCAGCGCGTTCAACCAGCGTCGCACCACTTGCGTGCGAAACCGGAAATCGTCCAGCGTGCGCACGTCGCCCCAGTCCTGGGTGCCACGCTGAATCCTCAGCTTGCCGATAGGGGCTTCCGGCGGAGATATCTTCCATGCGACACGAAGCGCCGCATCTGATCCATACTTCTTTTGAAGATATTCGTTGTAGAGCTTCTGGAGGTCGGGGAGATTTGGATTGTGAAGTTCCAGATCGCCGTTCAGGTAGTACATGATTCCAGGAGCATCTTTATAGCGAGCGGCGAAGGTCCGCACGTATGCCTGCTGATCGGCCAGATCTTTATTGCTGACGGCAGTGTTGCCGAAGATCAACATGCCGGGAAAGAATGCCCCACCAACACGCTGCACGTTGAGCAGCATGGCATCGATCCACCGCCACCATGCCTCGGTTGGTCGCTGTTGCGGCCCGCGAAGACCCATCAGGTTTTCGTAGACATCGATGCAGGAGTCGTGACATCCCTGCGCGTCCTCATACCATGTGAGGGGGTTCTCGTACTGGTCGATGAAAGTGTGCAGATAGTCGTCGGTTCCCTGTAGAAAGAGGCTTTGACCGTTGACCTGGAAGTAGTTGTCTTTGAACTCAAAGGGCAGGCCCTTCTGTAAGGTCTCCTGCTTCCAGACATTGAAGCCAGCCTCGATTTGATCGATTTCTTGGTTGGCTGCAAAGAGTTTCACTGTAATGCGGTAACGGTCGCTTGCGAATGAAGCAGGGCGCCAGGATGCGTCTATGGGCAATGTTTGACCGGGTGCGAGTTGAATACGTTGACTGATTTCAAAGATACTTTTGGAACTGTCGATAGGGGTAATCTGCCACCGAACTTTCAAGGAAGCTGGCTGGCGACCATAATTGCTTGCAAGAACGCGCAGGTGGACTTCTTCGCCATCTTTATATGAGGTAAAGTTTGTACTGCAGGCATGCAGGAAACATTTGCGAACTAAGGTTCGACTGATTGCACGGAGCGTTTGCTCTCCAAGCTGCAAACCCTTTGCGAAGAGATCCCTGTTGTCTACTCCGAAGAACGCCCAACTGCCGCGTGCATAGACACCGTGCGAGTGATGGGCCAGCGCTCCGGCGGCGCCACGCTTGCGACCTAACTGATCCAGCGTTTGAAGCAGCGGAATCCAGCGAACATTGTTCATGCCCAGAACTGCTACCGCGGCGTACCCTTCAAGTTCTCCGGATAATTCATCCGTAGTTTGCACGACAGACTGACCTGCGGCTGGGCGTGTCGTTGTTGCGCGTTTCAGACGGAAGTCGGGGTCAAATATCCCGACCTGCTGCGGGGTTATGGTCAAAGAATCTTCAGGAAACCCATATTCTGTGTTGATACGCACCTGCGGTGAGCGTTCCTCCAATCGGAAGCCCGCTCCCCAGACTGTTCCCGTGGCGTTTTTCAAACCGATATGGACGCGCAGTTTGCGGCAGGTTGGGATGAGATAGAAGAGTCTCTCGACTTTGTGCCAGTCG
Source organism: Acidobacteria subdivision 2 bacterium RH1 MAG20 (assembly GCA_002197545.1). The sequence continues at coordinate 94,667 of NFUO01000007.1, forward strand.
CTGGAACCGCGTATCTCTTCAAAGGTCACTCGGGCCGCATAGGCCAGTTCCCCGTCTGCGTCCAGTTGCTCCACGCCGACGTAGGCGCAGCCATCGGGAGAGGCCTGCACATTGTTGGCACTGAGCCAGCATTGGAAGAAGAACTGATTCCCTTCCCCGCTCGCCGCTAACTCAAACGACCAGCTTGCATTCTGCTCCCACACATTGGCTGAAATTTCAATTTTGGCTGCCGTCTGCTCTCCTGTTTCAGGTGACTGCGCAGGGGCAACGAGAGCATGTTTGGAATCCGATGCCTTCCAATCGGTGCCGCTCGATGCAATTTCCGGCAGCAGGTTCGGCCCGTTCTCATGCTTTACCTCTTCGTCGTAAAACTCCCACTTGCCTGCTTTCTTAACGACAGGAGAGCGAAATGCATAGCCTCCCGTGGTCAGCAAGTCTCCGCCGTTTGCGAGAAATTTTTGGGTTGTCTTCCACGCTGCAAGGGGGAAGCTCTCGCCGTAGGGAAGGACGAGGAGGTCAAACTTGCTTCGATTGAATTGTTCAGCATCTGCCAGGTACTCAGCGGTTACAAATTCAACCTCATAGGTTTTACTCAGAAACTTTGCGAATACCTGAGGATCGGACGCTGCACCGCGAACTGGGATGTTGTCTCGCAGAATGGCAGCGGTGGGGCGCTGACGATTCGCCAATTTGAGCACGTCCTCATGCGCCCACTGCGCTGCTTGCCAGACGTCAACGACATCTTCCAATTCTGCCGGCTGATCGCCTTCGACAAAGGTAAGGCCAGAGAACCATGCACTGCCTGAGGCGCGGTAGATGCCGACGACTACCTCGAACCACGTTGTTGTTGCCAGGCATTTGAATGATTGTGAGAATCGCCGCCAGTCTGAAGTACCGGTGAAATTGCCATAGCGTTGCTCTGGAAGCTGCTTTCCATCGACTGTAAATTCTGTCGGACGGCCTTGAAATTCATATTGTGATGCAGCAAAGTATGCTCCGGCATTCTCTTCCTTCTGCAAGATATTCTGGGTCTTCACCCAACCGCTCAGGGTATACGTTTTGTCTTCCTCCGGACCAAGCACGAGGAACCTGGCATAGTCTCCGGAGTGTGTTTCAATGCCAACAGCACGGCGTCCGCCTCGACCGGAGCTGTTCACTACCTTTGCGCCACTCGTAAACTGCCAGTCCCATGCGGAGCCTTGAAAGCCGCCATCGTTGAGCAGAGTAATCTTCTTGCCGACGCGGGTGGCTGACTCCCTTGCGGCATCCGAGATAAAAGCTCCCCAGGCGTTCGGGCAAAGTAGCGTGGCTCCCGTTACTCCCATGCCTTGCAGAAATCTACGCCGTGTTTGCGAACCGAGAGTTGCATCTATCCTCGAGCCTACTGACATTTAATCCATCCAAAAGAGTATTGATTTAGAAATTGGGCCATCTTGATCTATTCCACGGCCGTCGCCGGAACACGCAGTACGGCACGATAGCGATCGCCACGATAGAGCGAAAGTCCTGTCTCCACCGGCTTACCGGCCACACTGAGCAAGGTACGCGAGATCACCAGCAGACTGGACTTTGGCGCAATCGCAAGCAGTTCCGCTTCCTGCCTATTTGCAGGCCTGGCTTCGATGACTTCATCCGCAGACCCTACTCGAATCCCGTACTGTTCGCGGAGAGTTTCATATAGCGAGCAGCGAACAAAATCGATCTTCTCTAGTCCGGGAAAGTGGTCTTGCGAGAGCCATACTTCCTCAATCACTACAGGCTCTCCATCGGCTGAGCGCAGCCGGTGCAGGTGAAGCGCGGGAGCTCCCGGTTCAATTCCCAGACGCATTGCGATCTCGGGTGGTGCAGGCACGCTTGCCTTGCTCAGCACGCGAGAGGTGGACTTCAAACCGAGCACACGCATCTCCGCGCTGAAACCGAGCAAGTGGGCAATATCCTTTTCCACCTTCGGCTGGAGGACAAACGTGCCGCGTCCCTTTTGCCGATATGCGAGTCCCTGGGTTGTCAGAGCTTGCAGGGCTTGCCGCGAGGTCATCCGACTGACGCCATAGATCCGCGTCAGCTCTTCTTCTCCGGGCAGAGCGTCGCCCGCGCGGAGATGGCCGGATTTGATCTGCTTCAAAAGCTGCGTCTGAATCTGAAAGTACATGGGCGTGAAGCTGTTTTTGTCCAATGGCTCAAAAATTAGCTTGGGTGCGCGGCGCGAAGACGCCGGTGGAGCGGATTTTTTCAGTTGCTTCGTGCTCGGCTGTTTTTTGCTGGCTTTCATTCATCGTCTCCATTTGAGTTGAATTGGTTTCAGCAACTAATAGCTTGCACGACTTAGAACAACAATAGCGACAAGCAACACTGCAATACCCGAAAACATCCAGCTTCGAGCACGTTTCGGCGCTTGTCTCCATTCCCCGAGCACTAGACCGATCGCATTGGCGATGAGGAGGCCCGTTGCCAGGCTGAGAGGCCAGCCTATCGATGTTCCGAGCGAGCCAAGCCGCGGCGCGGCTGCGCCATAGACAAAGATGCTTCCACCCCATAGCAGGCCCATTACCAGCGCTAAGGAGTAAAGCCGCGTACTACCGGGCTGCGTGAATTTCTTCATACTACGATTCTTCACGAGCAGGTAGAGGCAGAAGCCTAGATTTGCTACCGAGCCTGCCAACAGCATAATGATCCAGATGAGGTTTGTGCTGGCAAACTGGCTGAGGCCCTCGCTGCAACCATAGTCAGCAATAGGTTGCGCCAGGGTGAATCCTATATTGAAGATAGCGGAGAGCACGCCTGAGCCGATGACGAGAAGAAGCGCAATTCCCAATGGACGGGCGCGCCCTACCAGATCGCCTCGCTCAGGCTTTGCATCCACGCGGACGGCCTTCTCGCGTAGCGATCCTGCCCTGCCGTAAAGCACGATGCCCACAACCTCAACCAGCACTCCCAGAACAATCATGTGGCCCGGGTGTTGAAAGAGCTTTGCGGGTGAAAGAATCACCAGGGGCAGCAAGGAGCCCAGAGCAGAACTGATTGCGAGCACAAAGGTATTGGCAAGCGAAATGCCAATCGCGCTCACGCTCTGGCCAAACATGATCGCGCCAAAGCCCCAGGCAAAGCCAGTAAGGATTGCAATCCACGCTGCATGGGCCGGAGCATCGGCAAGAATGGTCCAGCTATGAGGCGCGGTCAGAGTGATAAGTGCGACGGGCAGCAAGAGGCAGGAAGAGAGGATAAAGAGACTCCAAACGTTCTCCCATTCCCAGCGACCGAGAAAGCGCATCGGCAAGGTGAAGCTGCCGTTCATGACGCCAGAAAGAATCGCCAGCAGAGCGCCTGCTGCAATCATGCTTCCCATATTTCGTCCGTTCTGAACAAAAGAAACCCGCTTTCGCCGCGTTTCGTTCCCATACTGTTTTGTAGACTATACAATATGACATAGTTACATAATGTTGTGATATATATTATTGGTTGATTTGACCCTCTTGAGACGAAAAACTGAAATGTCGCTCATCCCAGCAAGTATGAACCGAATCAAGGGCAAACTCGTGGTTTCCTGCCAGGCTGCCCCGGGAGATCCGCTCGAAGATACGGAGACGATCCGACGAATTGCACGTGCAGCGGTGGGCGGAGGAGCGGCCGGCTTGCGCGTTAATGGCTTCGAACATATTGCTGCCATTCGCCGCGATACAGACCTGCCTATCATAGGAATCAAGAAGAAGTATGTAAACGGAAATCTCCGCATTACGCCGGACTTTGAATCCGCAGTCGAACTGGCTGCGGCCGGAGCCAATATCATTGCGCTTGATTGCACCAACCGCACGTGGTCCTTCGGCGAACCCTGGCAGCAAATCGTGGAACGAATCCATCGTGAGTTGAAGCTGCTCGTTATGGCAGACATCGCAACATTGGACGAAGCATTGTCAGCCGCGGCTGCCGGCATCGACATGATAGGGATGACGCTCAACGGCTACACGGAGGAGACGAAAGGAATCCACAGTTTCAATTGGCCATTGCTTGCTGAACTGGTCGAGCGAACAGGCAAGCCGATTGTTGCCGAAGGTCACATCTCTACCCCGGCAGAAGCGAAACGCGCTATCGAAAACGGCGCATGGAGCGTGGTTGTTGGTTCCGCCATTACCCGCCCCGGCACCATCACTGCACGATTTGTTCAGGCGTTGGACGGCCAGCCAAAAGCTACATCCGCCGTCGGCGTCGATATAGGCGGTACTTCCGTCAAAGCTGGATTAGTAGATCGCGCAGGCCGCGTCAGTTTTATCTCTCACACACCAACAAGGGCGGCTGAAGGGCGCAATGCCATTGCAGCGGCGGCTGAACAGGTGATTGAACGTGTGCTGGCCGACGCGCGCAAGGAAGGTTTGCATCCATCTGGATTAGGCATCGCCAGTGCGGGCGCGATTGATTCCCGCAACGGCACGGTTTTTGCCGCCACTGATAATTTACCCGGATGGGCAGACTTTGATCTGCGCGGTTTCGCCGAAGATCGCTTCCATCTGCCTGTATATGTCAATAATGATGCGCACGCCGCCGTACTCGCAGAGCTTCACTTTGGCCTGGGACAAGAGCTATCCGATTTCGTCGCCATCACCATCGGCACAGGTGTGGGAGGCGGCATCGTCTCCGGGGGCGAGCTGCTCTGTGGACAGCATGGCTTTGCCGGCACGATCGGCCACCATACGATCCGCTTCGATGGCCGTACCTGCAACTGCGGTCGTCGCGGATGCCTGGAGGCCTATGTCTCGACTGCTGCACTCATACAGGAATATAAAGGCGAGAGTACGGAACAGCAGAATGGCAATGCTATTCCGGATGCTGCATTAGCACTGAAGATAAGCCAGCTTGCTTCTGCAGGGGATTCGGCAGCACTGAAGGCCTATAACGTTCTTGCCGGTTATCTTGCGGAAGGCGTTGCGAATATCTTCAATATACTCGATCCTGAAGCGGTCATTTTGTCCGGCGGCCTGATTGAGGGACATACACAGTTTGTCGCTGAAGTGGAACAGCGCGTCACATCGATTCTGCATTTCGGCAGCAAACGCAAACCGCGGGTACAGCTCTCGGCGGCAGGACAATATGCTGGAGTGCAAGGAGCGGCAGCATCGGTGTTTGGTGCTGAAACGGAACGGGTGCTGTAATCGCAGGATTAATTGAACACTGCAACCCAGTATCAATAGAGCTTCACGTCGTCAATCTCCAGCCACGCATCTGTTCCCGCAGGTCTGGCAAGCTCAAAGTATAGCGCTCTCACGCTGCGCAGCGATAAGGGTGATGCGGAATTTTTACTCTGAAATTTAGTGAATGGAATTCTGACTGTCTTCCATCGAGCTTTGCCTGTAAAGGTGGCGGCAGACCAGTCTGATTCGTGGCTGCCATATGAATCGAGGAGAAGCTTGTAGTCTCCGTTGCCTCGAACTGTGAACTGGATTCCTTTGAAGGCAGAGATATCCGCCAACTCGACTGCGCCTTTGGTGAGCGGCATTACCAGATCGGTAAACGGAGATGGCTTTGGGCCCATCTTCGACAAGATTGTGATGCCATGACCATGTTTCCTAAGGGTACGGGTGAAGAGAATCACCGAGTGGTCAGGGCCTGTATCCGTGCTATCGACGAGCATTGTGTCGAGGTTGGTTCGACCGTCTTCACGCTCAGCGTCGTCGATTGTGGCAGGAATAACGTGTACCGGCAGAGGCGTGAATTGCGGAGATTGAATAGCAGCCCCAAGGGACTGGATATCCAGTTGTTTTCCGCCTTGGAAGACGGCGGATGTCTGTTCAATTTCTGCGATATTTTGATCTGGAGAACCTTTGACCAGGAGCAGATCGGCTATCTTGCCGGGTGCTATGGTGCCTCGATCGTTATCTTCACCGACCAAACGCGCGCTTGTGCCGGTACCCGCGACAATGGCCTGCATCGGGGTGAGTCCTGAGTCGACCAGTAGTTCCATCTCATGCAAGGTTGACCAGCCGTGATAGGTCTCGGTGACACCCGCATCTGTTCCTAGGCCGATGGGAATTCCTGCTGCGGAGAGGCGACGTATGTTCTCTTGCAGAAAATGCCATCTCTGCATGATGGCCGGATTCGGTGGGGCGGCACTGTATCGTTCCGTTTCGCGCTGGGCGAATTGGCGATCCTCTGGATCAAGCAGAGCCATGAGCCGAGGAGAGAGTGCGCGGTCGGTTGGAGGTTCATAGGTTGCAAGCGTCGAGACGTAGCCGGTTCCACTTTTCTTTAGGAGGGAGATGAGCTCAGCGTCGACCGGGGTGTCGCCTACTCCGTGAGCGAGAACGTCGACGCCTGCTCGTGCCGCGATCTTTGCCCCCCGCAACGTGACCGTATGGGTGAAGACCTTTAGGCCTGCTTTATGTGCGTCTTCAACTATCGCCGAGAGGGTCTGAACGTTCATCGAAGTTAGGTCCGCACCCCTTCCGTAGCGCCAGCCATCTGTGAAGACTTTGATGACATCAGGTTTGTAGGGAAGGATTCTCTTCATCGCCGCGTGTGCCTGCGCCGGAGTGCTGACAAGCTGGGTGAAGTAATCTCCCCAGCCGAACTCCGCGCCGTGGCCCTCGGGCGTTCCGAGGCGGATTGCGAAGTTTACCTTGGGGCCAACCAGAACGCCGCTGCTCTGCATGGCGCGGAGAGGAGCGACCATCTCTCCATACACGCTGTAGTCATTGACGGTGGTGACGCCGCAGACGAGATAAGCCTTAAGAACCTTGCCTAAATCATCCGCGGCATCTGTGCCGGAAGAGTTGAGATGGGTATGCAGGTCGAAGAGGCCTGGCAACAGGGTCTCGCCAGCAGCGTCGATGATGTGTGCGCCTGCGGGTATTTCAGCGTGATCGGAGACGGTGACGATGCGGTTGCCACTGATAATGACGGTCTCGATGCGTGCAGGAGAGCCGCTGCCGTCGATGACGCGAGCGCCCGTTATAGCTGTTGTGGCCTGCGCTTGTGCGATTGCAGCCGACGAGAGGACAAGCAGAGCAATGGCGCGAAGTGATACAGCAAAAGACATGATTTCCTTTCGTGGAGGCAACGCGACCTCAATGTTTGAGGGCTCTGCCTGCCAGTATCGTCGTTAGCGATCCGTTGTCGATGGCGAGCTTTCCGTTGACAGCGAGATAGCGGACACCAGTGGCCAAGACTCGGGGAGACTGGTAGGTTCCACGCTCATTGATGGTCTTTGGATCGAAGACAAGGACGTCGGCGAAGTAGCCTGGCTTGAGAAGTCCACGATCTTTTAGGCCGAGTGTTTCAGCGGGAAGAGAGGTGCTGGAGCGGATGGCGAAAGGCAGAGAGATAACATGCTTTTCGAAGACATACATACGCAGCTTTCGAGGGTACGTGCCGTACTTGCGCGGATGCCCGGGAGAGCCGTCGGAGCAGGTCATGACCCAGGGTTGGCGCATGAAGGCTTCAATGTCACTCTCCTGCATATTGAAGGAGGCTACGTCGGAGCCTCCTACTTTGACGATCTCTATGGCAGCGTCTATCGAGGACTCGTTTCGTTCGTGCGCTATCGCGGCGAGAGTTTTTCCTACAATAGTCTTGTCGGGTGATGCGGTCATCAGGAGCGTATCGGCTCCGCCGCGACGTCTTAGGTTTTCATTCATCTCTTTGACAAGGCGTGGGCGAAGGCTACTGTCGTTGAGATTTTTGAGGAGTGCCCCGTTGGCCTCGGCCCAGCGAGGAACCAGAGCGGCTGTAACGCTGGTTCCCGATGCATTATAGGGATACTGGCTGGCTACAACGTCTACGCCCTCTTTACGAGCGGTGTCGATGAGTGCAATGACGTCTTCGCTTTTACCCCATACGTCCGGCCCTAGAGCTTTGATATGCGAGATCATTATCGGCAAATGGGCCTCGCGACCGATGCGTATCGTCTCGTTGACGGAACCTAGCAGGCCAATCGAATACGAGCCCTCGTCACGCATATGAGTGTCGTAGATGCCGCCGTGCTGGGCAGCAATACGGGCCAACTCAATAACCTCATCAGTGCTGGAGTAGCTGCCGGGAGCGTAGTAGAGTCCCGTCGAGAGGCCGATGGCGCCCTCTTTCATGCCGGTATCGACGAGACTCTTCATATGGTCCATCTGTTCCGCTGTCGGCTTGGTATCCGCCATACCCATGACTTCGCGTCGCACAGTTCCCTGCCCGATGAACAGGACGGCATTGGTGCCAATCCCCTGTTGGCTCCACTTCGCCAGCGTCGCTCCGATTGCGGTTGGGCTCTCGCCATCGTTTCCTGTCGCGACCGTGCTCACTCCCTGCATCAGATAGGCATCGTTGCGGCTTCGTTTCGGGTCGGTGAGATCTCCTGCTGTGTGCGTGTGAGGATCGATGAAGCCTGGGGTGACAACAAGGCCAGCGGCGTCGATCTCTCGTTTTGCTTTCTTTCCGGCGCTGGAACCGATGAAGACGATGCGATCTCCGGCTATTCCAATGTCTTCCTTGGTTGCAGGAGATCCCGACCCGTCGATGAGTGAACCTCCGTGAATGATGAGGTCCAGATCCTGCGCATGCACAAAGCAGTGCGAGGTCAACAAGGTGGCTGCGGCAAGTATCAGGTTCATCAATCGCTTCATTATTTCTGCTCTTTCTTCGTTGGCTGGGGCGACATCAGGTGCCGCTGAAAGAAGTCGGCTTCGGCTTTGTACGCTTCGAGCCAGTGACGATGCAGGAGGAAGCCGTGAATCTCATCCGGGAAGACCAACTCCTGAAATTCAACACCATGCTCCCTGAGCGCTCTGGCCAGCGATACCGTTTGCGAGAAGGACACATTGCGGTCATCATCGCCCTGGATAAGTAGTACGGGCGAGCGCCAAGTGGCAATGGACGCCATAGGCGAAGAGTCCCACGCCGTCTTCTCGGTTTGTGCATTCACGGCCGGGTCATGGGAGGCACGCCAGCCGTCGGGACGCCGCCATATATGAACGCCATGCATATCTACGCCAGCGGCGAACATGTCTGAAGCTCGAGCAAGGGCGAGTGCTGTAAGAAAACCTCCATAGCTTCCTCCCCAAACGCCGATTTTTGCAGGATCGATGTCCGATCTACTCCGCAGGTAATTCCCTGCACCGAGTACGTCGTTGAACTCACTGGCACCATCTCTGCCATAGTGGAGCGCTTCGCGGAAATTCAACCCGTAGCCGATGCCGCCGCGATAGTTTACCGATAGCACGATGTATCCGAGGCTCACCAGATATTGGTTCATCGCATAGGCATTGGAGTAATACCCCATGGTGTGAAAGCCGAGCAGCATCTGACGGCGCGATCCACCGTGGAAGAATACGAGCGCAGGGTGACGCTTGCCGTCGTTGGCATGAGCAGGCAGGAAGAGCTGGCCGTGAATCTGCAGGCCATCAGCAGCAGGAAAGAGAACTTGTTCCGGCTTGACGAATTTAGCACCCGGGTAATCAGCCGGAATGAGCGATGGCGCGAGATCGTGCATTTTGCCGTGAGTATCCAGCAACGCGGGGCGAAGTGGTGTTCGCTCATCGGAATGAAGGGTTGCAATGGCATGTCCTGACTGAGTCGGAGCGATTTCTATTCCAGTGCCCTTTGTCAGGGCCTTTGGCGTGCCACCTGCCGCAGCTACACTCCAGAGGTGCCGACGGTCGATGTCCTGCTGGTTCGACGCATAGAGGACAGTTTTACCATCGGAAGTGAGGCTGACATTCCTTACCTCGAACTCTCCGGGAGTAAGCAAACGTGCTTCGCCGCCTGATGCCGGCACGGAGTAGAGATGCAACCAACCATCGCCCTCCCAGGGAAAGACCAGGCGATTGTCCGCCGTCCAAAAGAGCTGCTCTCCGTACATCTCGCGAAAGGCGCTGCCACGGCCCTCGACGGCTTTCCATACTGCGTGGCCCTGGCCTGTGAATGCATCGGCTATGCGGATGGACCATGGACTTGCTGTTCGATGAGCACCGGGCGAGGACAGAACCGATCCCGGCACTCGAATAAAAGCTATCTGCCGGCTGTCCGGCGACCAGATTGGCTCGGCATCCTCTTCTGTGCTGGGGTCAAGATAGGTGAGGGTGTTGTCGCGAAGACTGTATACCCCGATAAAGCCATGCTCGCCACGATCGCTGACGAAAGCGAGGGCGTGGGCGTCAGGCGCCCATACCAGCTCGGAGAGCTCTCCTCGGGTATGCAATAAAGGCTTTGCTTTGGCTTCGTCGGACCGGAGATCCGCTGTCCATATCTGTCCGTGGGAGATGAAGGCAATCTGGTCTCCTGCTGGGGAGATCACTGGGTCGTAACCTTCTCCTAACTCTCTCGCTTCACCGCCTGTCGCTGCAATGAGCCAGATAGCCTGCGTGACCCCACCCGGTTCGAGTGCCGGATTTGGGTTTGGGGTCCCGGGAAACTCCGAGTCGCCACCATGCACATAGATCAGGTTCTTGCCATCGGGAGTCCACGCCACTTGGTACACCTCCTGGCCGTCATCCTGATCGTAGGAAGTGACCTGCTTCGATTCGTATTTACCGGAGGTATCAGGTCTTGCGATCCAGAGATTACGTTTGCCCTCCTCGTTTTCTACCCACGCAAAACTGCCCGTCTGTTGGCTCGCTACCAAATCCGAGGCAAATGGGGCGCTTAGAGCCTGATTGAGCGTGAAGCTCTGACCTTTGGCAGAAGAACCTGAGACAAACGCAACAACCAACGCACACACCGCAATCACACGCATCATCACTCCTTGATTTTGTTAAGACCTTATGTGGCCATCACCCAGAACTCAATCGCTGCTGTCAGGCGGCCTCATCGAGACGATCGACGAGGACCAGCCCTTAGAATCTCCGGCGAGTTCGGTTGGCCTGTCCCAGCAAAGGTATCACTACAGCCCTGAAAATTTGTACAGAAACCATGGGGACTTGGTGGCGCATACTTTGCGCACCCGAATGCGCTATTGCCGTAGAGATTCGAGCGGAACATTGTCACTAAATTGTCATTTCTTCTTGCCTTAGCGAAGAATGCAAACAATTTCGTAGAAAATAGAGATGTTCAGAGTGTAATGATTGTCTGGAGCTACAAGACGAGGGGCATTCGATGACAGACGAGTTGGGAACAATCCTGGTGATCGAAGACGATCCTCGTATGCAGAAGGTCCTGCACCGCATGTTCCGCGACGAAGGCTACCAGGTAACGATTGCGGGCGACGGGCAAACTGGCCTGGAAGCGTTCCGAACATGCAGCCCGTCAGCGATTGTGCTTGACCTGATCCTGCCACATATCTCTGGACGCGAGGTGTGTAAGCGCGTGAAGAGCGCTTCGGCTGAAACTCCGATTATTGTGCTCAGCGCTATCAGCGAGGTAGCCGACAAGGTGCTTCTGCTGGAGTTGGGAGCTGATGACTATGTCACCAAGCCCTTCAGCCCGCGAGAGCTTATGGCGCGAGTTCAGGCTGCGATCCGGCGGCGACGAAAGCCGACAACGTCCGCGGTATACAAATTCGGAGATTGCGACGTCGATTTCTTAAAGATGAGTGTTCGACGAAGCGGCAAGCCCGTCGTGCTTACCTCGCATGAGTTCAAACTACTTAAATTTTTTACCGACAATGCGGAGAGGGTCCTAAGCCGCGAAGAATTGTTGAACGATGTATGGGGGTACAATTCCTATCCGACCACGCGCACGGTGGACAATCAGCTTCTTAAGCTGCGACAGAAGCTGGAAGCGGACCCGGCAAACCCGCAACATTTGCAGACGGTCTATGGCGCGGGCTACAAGTTCGTTCCGTAACGGAGAGGACCCGCAACCATGCACGAGAAACGAGGCGTCCGGACACGGGTGATGCTGGTTGCGCCGCTGGTGCTCGTCATTGCGAGTGTGACCGCAGCGAGTCTGCTGATTGTGCGCGACCGGATGCGGCAGCAATTTTCTAACAACCTATCGGCGGACCTGACGCATTCGGTAGAGACTTTTCAGAATCTTGAGGGGCAACGTCGCGCGGCGCTGCAAAGGGAGAATGCGCTGCTGGCCGATCTGCCCAGCTTGAAAGCGCTGATGACAACCAGCGACCAGCGCACGATTGAAGATGGCGCGGTTGAGTTCTGGAAGGTAAGCGGCAATGATCTGTTTGCTCTGGCGACCTTGCACGGTCATGTCGTCGCTGCTTATACGGCAGGCAACCCGGCCACTCCAAAGCTGCGCACTGATCTTGAGGCGCTGATCGCAAACCCTGCCAAACACTATCTACTAAGTGATGGGAGACTCTTCGAGTACTCTGTCCGGCCCTTGTACTTTGGTAGCGAGGCCGATGGAACTCTGCTTGGCTATGTCATCAGTGGATATGCCATCGACAGAGACTTCGTGAGGCAGGTCAGTCAGGCCTCCGATGCAGAAGCTACCTTCCTCGCGGATGGCAAGGTTGTGGCGAGCACGCTGACGCCATCGCGGCAGACAGACCTGCTGAACGCCGGAGGGCTGCTCCCGCAGTGGGGGACGAAGCCAGCAACGGTCTCGCTGAGTGGGGAGTATTATCTTTTTACCGCGGAAGATCTTTCCAGTGGGGCCGAGGGTCAGCTTCATCTGATTGTGCTGAAGTCCTTTCGGCAGGCGGAACTGGCGACACGTGAGATCAACCGGCTGGTTTCGATTGTCGGCCTGCTGGCCTTGATCGTCGGGTCTGCTCTCATGCTCGCGCTTTCCGGTATGGTAACGCGTCCGCTGGAGCAGCTGGCCAAGAGTGTGCGTGCCTTCGGCACGGGAGATGTGGACTACTCGCTACCCAAAAACGGAACCCAGGAGGTGCGGGAATTTAGTACCGTCTTTGCGAGGATGCGAAAACAGATTCAAGAGACGAACCGCGCCTTGCTTGAGTCTGAGCGATTGGCCACGATTGGGCGGATGGCAAGCTCGGTCTCTCACGATCTGCGACATTATCTTGCTGCTGTCTATGCCAATGCAGAGTTTCTTGCTTCTTCGCGGTTGACCGAAGACGAGCGCAACGAACTTTTCACCGATATACGCGCGGCTGTTCACGGCACCACGGAGTTGATCGATTCGCTTCTGATCTTTAGCAGAACAGGGACAGCGGTGCAGAGAGCGCCTGAGCTGATGTCCGTATTGGTCGAGAGGGCGATTGCCCTGGTGCGTGTTCATCCGGATGCGGAGCATGTGGTGTTAAGCGCGCAGTATGGAGAAGCGCAGGAAACGGTCGCCGTCCTGGATGTGAGACAGATCGAGCGGGCTATCTATAATCTGCTGCTTAACGCATGCCAGTCCACTCGCAAAAATCTGAATGGGCTAGAGAAACGTTTGGTGGCAGCGAAGATCACCGCTACCTCGAAAGATCTAACGGTGACGATCACTGACAATGGTTCTGGCGTTGCGGAGACCGTTCGGAATAGTCTTTTTGAACCGTTTGTGAGCGAAGGAAAACACAGTGGGACAGGACTTGGGCTCACGCTTGCGCACTGCATTGCACAAGAACATGGAGGCTTTGTCAGACTGGTCAGCAGCCGACCCGGTGAGACGATCTTTCTGCTGTCTATCGCGCGCGGCGCAATCGACGGGAAGGCGCAGACTTCAGCGCATCCCATAGGGACGGTGACAGGATGAAACAGACAAGTGCCGTGACATTGATGCACCAGGGTGCACGCATCCACCAAGTAGGAGTTATGCTGTGCACCTTAGCTGTTTGTCTGGAGCTATTGCCGCGAACAGGCTATGCACAGCAGACAACTTCGCAAACCGCGTCGCAGAAAACGACGGCACAACAGATTCAACAACTGACGGTAGCCGTGGCTCGTGCGCAGGCCCAATTGGAGGCGTCCGAACAGCAGATTCGTGAGCTTCGGCGGCAACTCTCTGCGTTACAAGAACGGCTTGCGGTAAATGCCGAATCTCAGGCTCCACAGCCAGCTCCCACTTCGACACCAACCTCCGCTAAGAAGACAGAACTCGCACAACAGATCGATGCACTGCGCGAGCAACAGACTATCCAGCAATCGCAGATCGCAACCCATGAGCAGGCAAAGGTGGAGAGTGAATCGAAGTATCCGGTTAAAATCACCGGATTGATCCTGCTGAATAGTTTTGTAAATACCAAGGCAACGGATGTCATTCAGGCGCCCACCCTGGCGACTGAAGGACAGGGAAGCGCCGGAGCATCCCTGCGGCAGACAGTCTTGGGACTGGACGCACGCGGGCCACATCTGTTTGGAGCTACGAGCCGGGCGGATGTGCGCGTGGACTTCTTTGGTGGCACTTCATCGCAGGGAGGGTATAGCAGCGCGGGAGGCGTACTTCGGTTGAGGACGGCACATGCGGCAATGGACTGGAAGAACACGGAGGCTTTTGTAGAACTCGACCGCCCCATTTTGAATCCAAACGCCCCTACCTCGCTTACCGCTGTTGCCACACCTGCGCTTGCGTGGTCTGGGAATCTGTGGAATTGGAGTCCGCAGATCGGCATTACACATAGCCTTGCGATAAGCCCATCAGCCCGCATCAAGATGCAGGCGGCATTGATCGATGTTGCCGATCCGGCAACCCCCGGTGTGACCAGTACCGCCAATGCGAGTCTCGCCGAACGAAGCCGCTGGCCTGGTAGCGAGGCACGTGTGGCACTAGCCGGAGCGAAAGATGATGCTGGCCCCGAATTCGGATTTGGAGGTTACTTCAGCCCGCATCGGACGTCCGGGGGTACGCGGTTCGATGCCTGGGCAGCAACGATGGACTATAGATTGCCCATGCCCGCACGACTAGAGCTGAGCGGCAGTTTCTACCGCGGACGGGCACTGGGCGGTCTTGGCGGCGGAGGGTATAAGGACTACATTTACATATCCGATGGGAGTAATAGCTACATCCATCCACTGGACGATGTGGGAGGGTGGACACAGTTGAAGAAACGCGCAGGAGAGCGGCTGGAGTTCAATGCGGCGTTTGGCATGGACAACGTCTTTGCCTCAGAGTTGAGGCCATACGTTGATGATTCGGCTGGCAGCTTCAGTTATCAAAATCTTGCGCGCAACAAGACATTCTTTACGAATGTCATCTATAGTCCGAGCGCCTATCTTCTATTCTCTCTGGAATACAGGAGAATTCAAACTTCACCTGTCATGGGCTCAAGTACAAATGGCAACGTATGGGGTTTGGCAGCGGGGTATAAGTTCTGACGATGCAACCTAAACATTCAACATCGATGTGGGCCGCAGCCTTGTTTTTGACCGCACTATCGAGTGTTCGCGCGCAGATAACAGAGCAGGGAGAAGTAACAGCGCATCTGGGAGAAGTTCATCAGGCACACATGGCAG
This sequence comes from Acidobacteria subdivision 2 bacterium RH1 MAG20, assembly GCA_002197545.1. The sequence continues at coordinate 109,936 of NFUO01000007.1, forward strand.
AAGAGCGACATACTCAGACGCCGCCATCGGTGCTATGGCTTAATCCGCTGCATGGCGAAAACTACGGTATCAGCTTTGTGCCACACGGAAGGTATACGCTTCTGCAGAAGAACAAGATGTTTTCACCGCATCTGCTGGTTGTTCCCGTAGGCAGTATCGTTCTCTTTCCTAATAAAGACCCCTTCTTCCATAACGTCTTTTCTCTGTTCGATGGGAAACGATTCGACCTTGGGCTATATGAAGCCGGTTCGACCAGGGAGGTGACCTTCTCCCGTGAAGGCGTCTCTTATATTTTCTGCAATATTCATCCCGAGATGAGTGCAGTGGTGCTGGCTCTCTCTACTCCCTTTTATGGAACGGCAGACGCGAATGGTGTCTTTCGTCTGCGCGGTGTGCCCGCGGGAGAATATGAGCTGCACGTCTGGGTCGAGGGCGAACAACAGTCCGTACTGGATCAGCTCACAAAAAAGATAAGAGTACCTTCGGAAGGCGCAAACCTCGGAGAGATCTTACTCGAAACAGCGCCACAGCAGCCTGGAGAGCATCTGAACAAGTTTGGCAAGCCGTACCATCCTGAGAATGCGCCGACTTATTGATGATTGAATTCACCACACAAGGGAAGGGGCTGCTTAGAAGCAGCCCCTTCCCTTCTCCCCGGCACATCTCTATTGGACGGTGAGTGCGACCATAACACTGTGCGTGACCGCGCCCGAAGTTGCGTTGATCATGATCTGCGAGGTCGTAGGCATAGCAGGCTTTGTGGTTGAGGGCGATTGTTGTTGACTGGGGGACGACGAGCAGCCAACCGCGGTGAGTGTGAATAAAGCGAATACGATGACCAGCACTGACCCGCGAAGCATGACCGACTTTCGTTTGATGCCGAACAGCGCCAGGATACCGAAGGGGCCAAGGAAGGCGAGCGTCATGCCTCCATGCAAATGCCACAGATGGTCTATTTTATTGGCCATGTAGGGGCTTGTGACTGGAGGAGCAGCAGCAACTGTTCCTATCGAAACCATGACAGGGGTGCTGGCTGAACCTGACAAACTGACGGAAGCAGGTGAAAATGTGCAGGTGTCCCCTGTTGGCAGTCCGGAGCAGGAGAGCGATACTGGCCCGCTGAAGCCATTTGTAGCGGCGAGTGAGAGAGTTACGCTGCCCGTTTGTCCTGCCGAGATACTGACAGCATTCGTTGTTGCCTGGAAGCTGAAGTCCGGCGTTCCTGCAGCGGGTGGCGCGACTGCAATGGAGCCGAAGAGACCGTCCTTCTCTCCATTGATCCCGGCAGCGAAGTAAAGGGTGTTGGCATCACCGACGCCATTTGTACCGAAGACGATCTCCCATAGTCCGGTGTTGACGATGGCCGCACCAGAGGCGTCCTGAAGCTGACCTTTCAAGGCGAAGCTGACGGGATCGTAGACGTTGATGATGCCGTCACCAAAGTTGCCGACGAGCAGATCGCCGCCGTAGCTGCCAAAACCCGCAGGAGCAAGCGCCATTCCCCATGGAGCGTTGAGACTGCCCTGACTGATGGCTCTTTGGATCAGATTACCGTTGCCATCGAAGAGGTCAACATAGCCCAGGCCCGCGCCAACGGCCTCGCGGCCACTTGTCGGATCGACCTGGGCATAAGTGACGTAGACATCTCCACCGATGCTGTGAATGCCAAAGGGAGCGAAGCCTTTCGGCATCGTGGGATCGACGAAGGCTCCTGCAAGATGCGCAGGGGCGAATTTGCTATCGAAGACATCGACTATTCCACCGGCAAAGTCGGCCGCGAGCAGAAAAGTCCCTGTCGCATTCTTATCGATTGCAATGTCGGTGTAGACAGCCTTCGTCGCGGAGTTGTTGACTACCGTGACCGCCTCCGGTGTACTCGCGTTCCATGCCGCGATGCTGCCATCCAGATTGCCGAAGAGGAAGAGCGCGGAGCCGCTGCCTGGAATATTGAAGAGGGTGGCGTCACTATTGAAGACCGTGCCGGCAGGACTGCCATGGGCCGCGGTAGAGACTGCTCCCGGTACCGCGACAGCAAAAGATTTGTTAAACTTGTTGTCTTCTACAAGAGAGAAGCCGCTGCCCGGTGAATCAATCCACCAGTCCTGCCCAATCGAAACGCCCCAGGGATTGATCAACGTGGGATCGGTCTGCTTCGCGGGGACGGCGCCGTCGGAGATGAGATTAGTCTGCACATAGACGCTCGTCTGTGCGAAAGCGCCAAATGGTAAAAGCAAAATAGTGCACGCAGCCAGCAGGCATACACGAAAAGGTAGATGCTGCTTGGCAGCGCTGGCAGAATTCGCAACCGGGGTACGTGAGGCACCAGCACTGGGGGCAGGTGACGTGGCATCGATATTGGTCATGGTGAAGGCTCCAGGACCGGGTCATGTATGAGGGCTAGTGCGTGAGGCAATTGTCCCCGACCTCGATCTAAAGATGAGCCTAGAGGCCGCATCATTTTAAATTGTCATCCGCATGTCTTTCCTTAGTCATTCTCTTGCTGCGACTTCCTCGCGCGCCGAAATAGTTTTGCACTACCGGCGACGGGGAGAAGGGCAAACGATCCGAAGATACCCAAGCTGTGATGACAACCTAATTTTCAAGTCGCGCACCATTCCCCAATTGCACTATAATCGCCAACATTCACACACATTCACCAGTCAACATGGTTCGGCAGGGAGAGAAATGTCTATTCAAACGGTGACTCGCCAAGATCCACGCTTCAGCATGCTCATCAGGAGCCGTAATCACCGTTGGCCAGGAAGCGCTTCCGATGCCGGAGCCGCAAGCCGGATTGAGCTATGCGATGACTCAAAGGATGTAGAAGAGGCATTGCAGCGGGTGATCGACGCCAAGCTTCGACCCACGGTGCGGAGCGGCGGCCATTGCTATGAGGATTTTGTCGCGAACAATCCCGGCGGAGCAATTCTTGATCTGAGCTTGATGAGCGAGGCG
>NFUO01000070.1 GCA_002197545.1 Acidobacteria subdivision 2 bacterium RH1 MAG20
CTTCGCGAACGATACCTTCGACTTCCTCCTGTGCCGCGCGGCTTTCAAAAACTTCGGCCAGCCCGTTCGCGCCTTGCGGGAAATGTGCCGCGTGCTGAAGCCCGGCGGCCGCGGCTTGATCGTCGACCTAAGTAGAGACGCATCACCGGAATCGATGAATCGCCACGTGGACGCCCTGGGGCTGACGATGGTCAACAAAGTACTTACCAAACTCATCTTCCGGCTGTCGCTGCGCAAGAGCGCCTATACCAAGGAGCAGTTTCGGCAAATGGCGGCGGAGGCGAACTTCCGAAGCGTCGACATCCGGGAAGTAGACATCCAGTTCGAGATTTCAATGACGAAGTAGCAGATTGGGCGTATGAAACCGGAAACCACAATTGGCGCCGTAACCTCCAAGGACGGCACAACGATCGGCTACCGCCAGCTCGGCCACGGCCGTGGTGTGTTGCTGTTGCATGGCACCGCGGAGTCAGCCCAAAGCCACATGCAGCTTGCCGAGGCGCTGGCCGATACTTTCACCGTCTATTTGCCAGACCGCCGAGGCCGCGGCCTCAGTGGCCCGCACGGCAAAGACTACCGTTTACAAAAGGAGGTTGAAGATCTGGACGCCCTCCTTACCAAGACAGGCGCTCACTACGTCTTCGGGGTCAGCACCGGCGCCATTGTCTCGCTCCAAACGGCGCTCACCGTATCTTCCATTCACAAAGCCGCCATCTTTGAACCGCCGCTGATAATCGACGGCTCGGCGCCGACTGCGTTCTTAACGCGCTATGACCGGGAGATAGACCAAGGCAAGGTGGCTTCAGCGCTCGTTACCGCCATGAAAGGATCGCAGATGGGGCCGCCGGTTTTCAACGTCATACCCCGCTGGCTGCTCAAGCTGCTCACGAAGACGATGATGGCAAGCGAGGATAAGAAGGCCAAGACCGGCGACGTAACGATGAGGATGCTGGCTCCGACGCTGCACTATGATTTTCAGTTGGCCGTCGAGACGGAAGGGGTGCTGGAGAGCTTCGAGGCTATACGCGCCGGCGTGTTCTTGCTTGGCGGTAGCAAAAGCCCGGCTTACCTGAAGGTGGCCCTCGACGCCCTTGAGAAAGTCTTCCCGCGTGCCAAACGTACTGAATTCCCCGGACTCGGTCACGGAGCCTCGGGCAATACAGATAGAGGCGGCCAGCCGGAACGGGTAGCGCAAGAGCTGCGCCGATTTTTTGCCGCCGTCTGACGCGCTCACCATCGTTGGCGAGGGTTCGCCGTGCAAGTCTCTCCCCTCGTGATTTCGGCGATTTCGTCAAAAGCGCAAAGGGTGCGGC
>NFUO01000700.1 GCA_002197545.1 Acidobacteria subdivision 2 bacterium RH1 MAG20
ATCCGGGTCCGGATAAATTGCCAGAAAATATTCGAGACCGCTCGAATCACTTGGTCGAATTGTCAAATAGGCGGAAGGCGGACGCCCCGGCTTGAGAAAACGCTGGACCGCCGCCCCGTTTGAGGGTAAACTCGAAACTCCGGGCAATTCAGGCAGCGCTAAGCGTCGAGTCCGGCCCGGGAATCTCTGACAAAAATTCTAGGAGGAAGCTTTTGTGCTGGTGGCGGCAACGGTTTTTACAACGCAGCGGCAGCGATTAGTCCAACGATGGAAACTGGAGGGCGGCATCCCCCCGGTGCCTGGACAGAAGACGGATAGTCCCAATAGTTCGACCTCACCGGCGGCGGAGGCGCCTCCCGCGCCCCCGATTCCCCTTCACTGGCGAAAAGAGGACTTTATCCTCCTGCCGGGTAACGAGATCGGGCCGGTCACGACGGTAGAGAACCCGGACTACGCCGGTCTCTTCGCGATTTACGATTGGGACACGAAAGAGGTGATCTGGACCAAACAGTGGGGAGGGACGCTGTTGAATCCGGCGGGATACTGTTTTGCCGCCGGTGTGATGTATCTCGCGGATCTCGAAGGCGCCAACCTCTACATCGTGGATGTCGACGGTGAACCCGGCAAGCTGCTCAAGCGCATCTCGCATCCGTACCTGAACGACATACACAGCCTGGAGCGCACGAAGCGCGGATTGATGGTGACTAACAGCGGCAACGATACCATCCTCGAACTCGATCTGAACGGAAACCTGCTGTGGGAATGGTGGGCCTCCGAACACGGCTACGATACGTCTCCGAGCGGGAACAAGAGAACGCCGGGGCGAGGATTGGAGCATCGGGATCAGTACTATCACACCCGGTACCAGGCTACCCATATCAATGTCGCCGTGATGGCCGATGAAAGCGAGCGTTATGTGCTGGCGTTCCTGTTCCACCAGGGCCAGATGATCCGGATCGACCGATCGTTGCCGGAAGCGGAACAGCACGCGGAGGTATTGCTCGAAGGTCTGGCCCGCCCGCATGGGCTGGAGAAGTTCCCCGGCGGCTGGACGTTCTGCAATAGCCTGGCGAAGGAGATGGTGGTGCTGAACGACGACTTGAAGATCACCGGCGCCATTCCTTACGACGGCGGCTGGATTCAGGATTCCACGCGGCTCTCGAACGGGAACATTCTGCTAAACGACGTCGACAAGAGCGTGCTGGTTGAATTCGCTGGAACGCCCTATGAGCCTATCGGCACGACGAACTACGATCCCAACTGGCGCATGGCGGAGTTAGTGGAAGTGCCCAAGCGGCACGAGGCCGCCTACCGGCGCGCGGCCGGGACCGTGGCAGCTAAGGCGGCGGTCTAGCCGGAGGACTCCGCGTCTGGACTCCACCTTTCGTCC
>NFUO01000701.1 GCA_002197545.1 Acidobacteria subdivision 2 bacterium RH1 MAG20
ATCTCGATCTGTTTGGCACAAGCAAACCGCGTGGGAGTTCCGATGATCAGTACATAGGCGAGTGCGGTGAGTGGGCCTACGCCAGGATGCGTCATCAACCGCAGCACTGCGGGCCGTTTCTTCGCTTCCTGCTCGACCGCTGCAGTTAGTTCTTCGATGATCGGATTCATCCGGTCAAGCAACACCAAGAGATCCTGCCGGCGCCGGCTGGCCCAAGGAGGCAGCGAGAGCTTTTCTAATTCTGCTCGCCCCCGTTCGCTCCACAGCTTCTTCCTCCTGCACGTGTTCTCGTTCATGGCAAGAGCCTGTAGCTGATTCATGATCCGCGTGCGCATTTGCACTAGCCGATGCCGATGCCACAGCAGTTGCCGGAGATCCCGATTCCCTGGACTCGGTACCCAGATTTGCGGAAAACGATCCTCTGCCATCAGCTTCAGCAAGAGCTGGGCATCCTTGCTGTCCGTCTTTTGCTTCTTGGCTCGCCTCGTCTTGATCTCCACCGGATCGCCGATCCACACCTCGAAGCCTAGCTCTGCGAGCAATCGCTCGAACCAGCGGGAATACCCGGTGGCCTCCAATCCCACGCGTACGCTCACTCCTCTCTGCTTTAGGCCGCGATAGAATCGTTCTGTTTCTCCCTCACCGTGATTCAATCGCCGTTCACCGCATTCACCTGTTTCCTGATCCACAAATGCAATTTGCTGAAAGCTCGGGTGATAATCCACGCCTATAATGAACATGTTCGGCTCCTTTCTCCCGAGCCTATGGTCGTCAATCAACCACAGCTTACTCGGGTCGAGGAGCCGACACTGTTATGCAATCAAGTTCAACTTCGGCCACGGAATAACCCTACTTAGGCGCAGCCGACCCGACGCCAGTTGGATAAATCTGCGGGCGGGACGGCGGCAGGCACACCCATATCTCACCTGCGTCGCAAACAGCGGAAACGAAGCGAGCCTTCAGGGCTTACTAGGGCTGGGCAACAGTAAGATTGCTAGCGCATTTCTAGGAAATCCAATCTCCGACGCTATCCAGTTCTTCGCGGGCAACAGCAGCGCGGCGGCAGCAGGAGGGGACGCCGCTTCCGCCGCTGCACCAGCGGCGCTGCGACAGGTTCCTAATGTGGCTGGTTCGTACACCAGCACTACAATAACCGCCAGCCCCTCCGAGTTCAGCATCATCACGAACAAAATAAGCGCCTACCTCCCTCTTGGCGACATAGCTAGTGGTGCGGCGGACGCCCTGGAAGGGTTTACGAAGCTAGTGCAGGCCCCGATCGACATTACGGCGTCGGCTTTCGGCGCGGTCACCTGTGGCGCTGGCGAATAAGAGGACCCATGCACTACCTCTTCGTGGTTAGGGAGCTCATCAGCCGCGGCCTCGGCACCTTGGCGGGCTTCGGTTCGCTC
>NFUO01000702.1 GCA_002197545.1 Acidobacteria subdivision 2 bacterium RH1 MAG20
ATACGACAAAACCGCTCGAAACTTCCGCGCCGCCATCCATCTCGCCGCCACGACCATCTGGCTCATTTGATGACACGACCTAGGACTTATAGAATTCGCTTCGCTTGCGGCTGTAGAAGATGTAGACAACCAGCCCAATGATCAGCCAGACGAAGAACCGTATCCATGTCTTGGCTGGCAGACCAGCCATGAGCAACCCGCAGAAAAATACCGAGAGCACCGGGATGACCGGTCCGAAAGGCACGCGAAATCCGCGTGGGCGCTCTGGCTGGCGTACACGCAGAACGATAACGCCGATCGATACCAGTACGAAGGCGAACAGAGTTCCGATGTTTGACATCTCGGCGAAGGTGCCTACGTCGAAGAGGCCGGCTGGGACGGCCACCAGAATTCCTGCCACCCAGGTAGCGAAAGCGGGTGTGCGGAACTTTGGATGTATCCGGCTGAAGACGTCGGGCAGGAGACGGTCGCGTGACATCGCGAACCATACGCGGGCCTGGCCAAGCTGGTAGACCAGGATCGACGAGATCATTCCTACCAGCGCGCCAATCAGTACCGCCAGATTGACCCAGTGCAGGCTGTGGCCGCCGGGTTCGGTGGTTGCGACTCGCTTCAGCGCGTTGACTACGGGAGCGCCGTCGCCGGCTACGGACTGCCAGGGAACTAATCCTATCAGCACCATCGCCACACCAACGTACAGGATGGTGGCGACGACCAGCGTCGCGATGATGCCAATAGGCACGTCGCGACGCGGGTTCTTACACTCCTCGCTCGCCGTCGAAATGGAATCGAAGCCGATATAGGTGAAAAAGATGATGGAGCCGCCGGCGAGTATGCCGCTCAAACCGTTGGGAGAGAACGGCGTGTAGTTGGCCGGATGGATGAAGCTGAGGCCGAAGAAGATAAACAGCAGGATCGCTGCAATCTTTACCAGAACCATGATGTTGTTGGTCCGCGCCGATTCGCGGATACCGCGCACCAGCACCACCGTCAACAAGAGAACGACGAGGAAGGCCGGGATGTTGAAGCCCATATGCCATCCGGGAGCGAAGATGTCATGTCCCTGAAGGTCCTGCAGGCCCAGCGGGAGGTAGGCGGGAGAGAGCCACTCCGACGAGATGCGGAGGTCCATCCAGTCGAGTAGCGCCACCACGTGCGCTGCGAATCCCACGCTTACGCTCATGTTCGAGAAGGCGTATTCGAGGATGAGGTCCCAGCCGATGATCCACGCCACCAGTTCGCCCAGCGTTGCGTAGGTATAGGTGTAGGCGGAGCCGGCGATGGGAATCATCGACGCGAGTTCGGCGTAACAAAGGCCGGTGAGCGCACAGACGATGGCGACCAGCACCAGCGAAATGGCTATAGCAGGGCCTGCGCCGGGGCGTCCGGCAAAGGCCCCATGATGCAGCAGGAGGTCGATAACGGGCGAGTCGGACCAGGAGGTAAGCGCAGCAGGATTTCCGCCAATCGCCACGCCGATCACCGTGAAGATTCCCGACCCGATCACCGCTCCGATGCCCAACGCGGTTAAAGAGACCGGGCCCAGCGTCTTCTTCAACGCGTGCTCGGGCCTCTCCGATTCCGAGATCAGCTTGTCGATCGATTTAGTTCGGAATATCTGCCTGGCCAGCGGGTTCGCTCCTCAAACAGAATGTTTCTGAATCAGTCCGGGAGCCTACAGGCCGGCATGACGTCTCGTCCGGAAGTGCGCACCCTGAGCGAAGCTAAAAATAGCCACGTTGGCCACTCCGCTCAGAGTCATGGGCCGTTACCGCTTGCTCTGACCGCGCGAGGCCTTCTTGATCTTGGCCTTGTTCTCGCCGCGAGCGCCGGCGCGCTTGCCCTTAGGGGCAGCCTTCTTGCGGGCTGCGCGCTTTACTTTTTTGCGCTCTTCTGTATCCGTGATGCTCTTTGTATTTGCCATGATTCGTTATCAATCTTTCTTTGGGTGCGATTTTCAGAACTTTAGAGGCGTTCCAACTGGGCAAACTTCTCCACCAGCTTCTTTACGCCATGCTGTTGAAATTGTACTGTAATCTTCGCGTCATCCCCGTCGCCTTCTCGGCGAAAGACGGTTCCTTCGCCATACTTCGGATGCCGGACGCGGGTTCCCTGCCTGAGGCCCGTCTTTCCGGTGGCCTCGGGGATGTCGAGTTTGGGGCGCGAGATCTTCTGTCCGCTAGCAGCAAAGAAGCTGGCAATGTTGTCGATGGACTGGCCGGGGGCAGTAGTCCTGCTGAACTTCGAGCGGCTGCCGCTTGCTGCGGAACTGCCGGATCGCGGATTGCTCTGGGATCTTTGGTCCTCGTCTTCGTAGCTGTAATGACGCTCGCCTGCCTCGGCATTGCCGCTGCCAAACCGGTTTGCCTTGGGGTAAGGCGTTGCATAGGCGTTTCCGTAATCTGAGCCTGAGAACTGCGGACGCGCCGGCGGGCTGCCGAGGTCTTCGACCAGACGTGATGGCACCTCTTCGAGGAAACGCGAGGGAATGCTGGACTCCGGCATGTCGCTGCCGTAGCGGCGGCGATAGTGTGCGCGTGTCATGACGAGCGTATCCATCGCGCGGGTCATGCCGACATAGCAAAGGCGCCGCTCTTCTTCGAGGCCGGTGGGGTCGGTGATGGTGCGTGAGTTCGGGAACAGGCCCTCTTCCATTCCGGTCAGGAAGACCAGAGGGAACTCCAGCCCCTTTGCCGCGTGGAGGGTCATCAAAGTTACGCGCGCCTCGGCGGAGTAGGAGTCCGCGTCGCTGACCAGCGCCGCGTGGTCGAGAAACTCGTGCAGCGTTTCGCCGCGCTCCTGTGCGTCCTGCGCCGCGTTCGCCAGTTCCTTCAGGTTCTCGATACGGGAGAAGGACTCCGGCGTGGCCTCTTCTTCCAGGGCGCGAATGTAGCCGCTTCGGTCGTTCAGGAACTTGATGAGCTCCGGCAACGTCGCTGCGTCACCTGGTTTGCGGAATGCAGGTTTTTCGTTTGCGGGATCGGATGTCTCATCTGCGCTGTTGCTTGCGGATGCTGAAGCGGCCTTGGCGATGCGGGATTTCGAGGCGCTCTTCTTCAATACAACAGGCGCGAATGGATTGAATGAAACGGCATCGATGCCGTGGGAGGCGTTGGAATCGGTAGAGTTTTCCGGGGCGATCGTGGAGATCTCTTCGCTTGGGCCAAAGTCGAATCCGAAGTTGAAGCTGGTATCGAAGGAGGTGTCCGCTTCTTCCGCTGCGCCTAAGTCGACGTCGAAACTTGTGTCGCCATCCTCTGCGGAAAGTTCTTCTGTCGGGGATTCCTGTTCCACATCTGCGGTGAGCTTCTCCGCGAATCCTGGGCCGAGCATTGCGCGAGCGTCCTCGATCAAGCGACGAAAGCCGCTTAGAGCGATCAGAGCGCGTTGCGGCAGTAGCTTGTCTTCGATGGCTTTGCCGATGGCGTCCCAGGTGCTCATGCCGGAGGAGAGGGCCATGCGCTCCAGCGTCTCCATCGTGGTTTTGCCGATGCCACGCGGAGGCGAGTTCACTACGCGGCCGAGCGCGATGGAGTCGTGCAGATTCTGCACTAGCTTCATGTAGCTGAGGATGTCCTTCACTTCCGCGCGGTCGTAGAAGCTGAAACCGCCTACCATGTGGTACTGGATCTGATAGCGCCGCAGGGCCTCTTCCACCAGCCGCGACTGCGAGTTCGTGCGGTAGAGCACGGCGCACCGCAGCGCATCTTCCTGCTCGCCGGCGGCGCGAAGATACTTCTGGATGCGGTCGGCGATGAAGAGTGCTTCATTCTCGCCGTCGGGGGCCTCGTAGTAGCCGATCAGCGAGCCGCCCTCGCGTGAGGTCCAGAGATTTTTTCCCTTGCGCTGGGTGTTCTGCGCTACCACTGCCGACGCGCCTTCGAGGATGACCTGCGTCGAGCGATAGTTCTGCTCTAGCCGAATTGTCTGAACGTTTGGAAAATCTTTCTCGAACTCCAGAATGTTGCGGATGTCCGCGCCGCGCCAGCTATAGATCGACTGGTCCTCATCTCCGACGACACAGACATTCCCCTCCGGCCCTGCGAGCAGCTTCATCAACTCATACTGCGGGCGGTTGGTGTCCTGGTACTCGTCGATCATCAGATATCTGTAACGGCGGTTGTATCTTTCTCGCACCTCGCGGGATGACTTCAGCAATCGGACAGTTTCGAGGAGCAGGTCGTCGAAGTCGAGTGCGTTCGCCTTGAATAGCTCCTTGCGGTAGATCTCGAAGATGTGCGCGATCTTCTCTTCCATCGGATTGGTGCTCGCCAGAAAATACTCCTGCGGGTCGATCATGTGGTTCTTCGCCCAGGAGATTCGTCCCAGTGCCACGCGTGGCTTTAGCGATTTGTCATCGATGGCCAGACGTTTCAGCGCCTGCTTGATTACCGCCTGCTGATCGGTTTCGTCGTAGATGGCGAATGTTCGCGTAAGGCCGACGCCGTTGACTCGCAGGGCTTCGATGTCGCGGCGCAAGACACGCACGCAGAAGGAGTGGAATGTGGACAGCATGGGTTTTGCGAGTGAGGTGTGGCCCAGAATTTTATCGACGCGCTCGGCCATCTCCTTCGCAGCCTTATTTGTGAACGTTACCGCTAGAATCGAGTCCGCAGGAACGCCTCTCTCCTGGATGAGATAGGCGATGCGATGTGTAATGACGCGTGTTTTGCCGCTGCCCGCGCCAGCTAACAGTAGTACCGGGCCATCGACGGCTTCGACGCCTTCCCGCTGTTGCGGGTTCATGTTTGCAACTAACTCCGATGGCATTTGCGAAAGCTCCAATCTCAATTTTACGTGGAGTGGTCCATCCACGCTGACGTCACGTGTCGCTTTCACAACAATTGATCGCTCAAGTTTTCACCAGCAAAAAAAATTTCATCAAAGCTGGAACCGTTCACATCCAACCTGCGTAACAGCACTCAGCACCCAACGACGAGTTTCCTGATTCCATGAACAGATATCTCGTCCCAACCAAAGCACCAAGGGGGAATTCATGCTTCGTCAAAAAACACTCGCCCTCGTTCTCGCCGCCGCCTTTTCGTCCAGCATGGTCTATGCCGCACCGTTAGGCAGCATCTTTCACAAAGATAAAACCACGACAGCGACGAGCAGCAACTCTGCGGACGTCAATTCTGTACACACTATGTTTGCCAAGTCGAAGACTGTCAAATTGGTGTTACACAACACTTCTTCTTCGCCAATGGAGCTGCGTGCCGGTGAAACGATCATTACGGTGGAGGCCGGAAAGACAGTCACCGTAAATCTGCCGCCGGGTATCCGCATCCTCACGAATTCGGCGACCGATAAACATCCTGCAGGCACACTGATCATTGAAGTTAATAGCGCGCTTAATGGCGTAACGATCGATCTGACCTAAATGTAAACGCCAACCGAGGGGCAATTGCGTAGGCTTTGCTTGATGTCTCTCGGTTCGTTTGCGCTGTGGGCGGTATCCTTGAAGATATGTCCATTCGCAATATCGCTGTCTTTTGCGCCTCCGCCAGCGGAGCCGACCCAGCCTATCAAACTGCTGCCAACGATCTGGGCTGTGCGCTTGCCGCATATAACATCGGCATTATCTATGGCGGAGCCAAGGTAGGCCTGATGTGCGCTGTAGCGGAGTCGGCGCTTGCCCACGGTGGTCGCGTAGTCGGCGTCATACCCGAAGTGCTCGTCGATCTCGAGGTGGCCCACAACGGCATCACCGAGCTGCATGTCGTCGACACGATGCACACCCGCAAGGCGCTTATGGGAGAGAAGGCCGATGCATTTCTCATCATGCCCGGCGGCTTCGGAACTCTTGAAGAGATGTTCGAGGTGCTTGCATGGCAGACGCTCAAGCTGCACGACAAGCCCATCGTGCTGCTCAATATCAAAGGTTTCTACGATCAATTGCTTGGCTTCCTCGACCATGCCGTGGCCCAGGGAATGCTGAAGCTGAAGAGCCGCGAGATTCTTCTTGTCGCCAACACGGTTGAACAAGCACTGGCATTGCTGGACACCACCGCTTAAACACAGCCAGACGCTCGCAAACCTGCCATAGATATTCCCGCGTCATCGCATTCGCCGCGAAAGCGCAGCCGCAACACACGTTCTTGCCGCGCTCTTGCTTTACATCGAATACATGCCGTGTTGACGGGCTGGGGTCAACACGCTCTTTGATCGGTTTCGATCCATGTTCCGATAATGGACGCTGATTCGCATAGCCGGACAGTTTCATGATTTTTCGCGGCTGCAAGTGATTGAAAGTACATTCCTCACAATGGCATGGCGAGTGCAATGACACAGGCGCAGTAATAAATAATGCACATCGAAACTTATCTGCACCATGGCAGGCAAGTCTCCAGTGCATACCAACAGGAGACGATTCCCATGTATAACAAAATCCGCCACACCCTCATCGCCTTAACCTTAACTGCTACTACCACATTGGCACCGATCGCCGCCAATGCCTCGCCGTTCCGCAATATATTCCACCTGCATCCACATCCCACCGTCGCACAAGGCATCCGTTACACCTTCACCATCTACAACAACACCTATGCCTTTCAGGAATTCAAGATTAACGGCATAACCCATACAGTTCCGTCTCACTACAACCTCATTGTCAAGGCGCCGGCCGGAACAGAGGTCTATGCCGCGAGCAAGATCGGCGACAATCCTCGCGGTTCTCTGCTGTTCACCGTAACGCCGAAGTTCGATGCGCAACAACTCGTCGTCGAGTAGCCCCAAACATCTGCTGTATTCCTCAAGGCGGTGAGAGATCATCGAATCTCGATGATCCTCACCGCTCTCCATCCACCCTCGCAGCTGGAGGACACGTCACCGGCGTCATCCTGGAGGTACGAGTCAATCTCGAGGTCACACGAGACTCTCTTTCGCCACGCACTCCGCGCACTGGCAGACGCGGCGCAGATAATCCCACGAGTAAATCCCTGTCTCGTGCCCATCGTTCCACTTGAACTTCAGCGCGTACTTCCCCACCGGAGTTACCTCGACCGGGCGGGCCGGGGCCTCGTACATCATGAGCAGGGACTGTGCTTTCGGCTTTGCCACGCCTGGCTTGCGCCCGTTCTTTTCGCGCTCCTCGTGACAGGTTGCGCAGGGACAGGCGTTGCGTAGCCATGCAAAGTTCCATGCGCTGTGGTGGCCGTCTTTCCAATCGATCTCGACCCCGGTCCCCTCGGTCTTCATGACGCGCACTTTCTTCGGAGTCACTGCGTCTGCATGCAACTGCCGCTCCTGCTCTGCCTCGCGCCGCGCGTCGTCTGCGTTTACAATTCGAATTCCCTCATGGCTCATGGCCCGGTTACCTCTTTCATCGCATTGCGGTCAAAGCGCAGTTTTAAAAAGAGAATACTGACCGAAAGCACAAGCGTCACCGCATTCGCTGCTGCTACCGGCTTTGAGTGCGATAGCAGACCGTAGGTCAACCACAGCGCCGTTCCCAGCGAAAAGACCAGAAACATGCCCAGCGATATGTCTCTCGCCGAGCGCAGTCGTAGCACCCGGACCAGTTGTGGAAGAAAAGACAATGTCGTGCATGTGGCTGCAACGTAGCCGATAAAGTCGATTGTGTTCTGTCGCATCTAGCAATTGTATTTGCTGGGCAAGCTTCCTCGCTTTCTGCCGAGGGCGCTCACTCCAGGAAGAGCGGCATCTCGGGAGTGGCCGCAATGAGTCCGCGGGTATATTCATGCTGCGGAGCCTCGCATACCTGTTCGCAATCACCGTATTCCACGAGGCGGCCCCGCTTCATCACCGCTACGCGGTCACACAGATAGCGCACCAGCGGCATCGAGTGCGAGATAAACAGATACGTCAGGCCATACTTCTGCTGCAACTCGCGCAATAGGTTCACCACCTGCGCCCCGACCGAAACATCCAGAGCGCTTACCGGCTCGTCGAGCACCAGAAACTCCGGCCGCAACGCCAATGCCCGCGCAATATTGATTCGCTGCCGCTGTCCTCCGCTGAACTCGTGCGGATACCGCTCCAGCGCCGACGCATCCAGCCCAACTTCGCTCAGCATCGACTCCAACTGTTCCCTGTTCCCTGCGCCCTGTTCCCTATGGATTGCAAACGGCTCAGCAAGAATTTGCCGCACCTTCATGCGAGGATTCAGCGCGGCATAGGGGTCCTGAAAGACGATCTGCATTCGCCGCCGCATCTTTCGCATCTCGTAGGAACCGGCTGCCAGCAGATCCACACCGTCGTATTGGATCGCACCCGCCGTTGGCTTCATCAGGCGCAGCAGCATCCGTGCCACAGTGCTCTTGCCGCTGCCGGATTCTCCCACCAGCCCTATCGTCTCGCCTCGACGAATCGCAAACGAAACGTCATCCACGACGCGCACTGCACTGCTTCCGCGTGCGTACTCCTTCACCAGCCCTCGCGCTTCCACCAGCGTCGCCGCATCCATCGACATAGCCGGATGGTAGCATCGAAATCCAGGAGTCCGTTCGAGCATGACGAAGTCCAGCGTTGCCCTTGCCTCCCCCGCCGGAAAAACCGCTCTTGTTACTGGAGGCAGCGCCGGCATCGGCTGGGCCACCGCGATTGCCCTTGCCCGTCAAGGAGCGAATTTAGTTGTTACCGCGCGTCGCGAAGAACGGCTTCGCCAACTCTGCGCTGAGATCGAAGCTATGGGCGCGAAAGCTGTCTTCTATGCCGGAGATGCTGCCGAAGAAGCCACCGCTCGACAGTCCATCGCACTTGCTCTCAGCACCTTCGGCCATCTCGATATTGTTATCAACAACGCTGGAGCAGGGAATTACAAAAACCTTGTCGATACCTCAGCCGAAGAGTACGACGCCCTGATGAACGCCAATATGAAGTCGAGCTTTCTTTTTGCCCGGCATGCCGCGCCGCCGATGATCGAACAGAAGAGCGGCATCCTGCTCTTCATCTCCTCCGTGGCTGGATTACAGGGCTTCGCCGGAGAGGCCGTCTACTGCGCCAGTAAGTTTGCCCAGATCGGTTTCGCGCAGGCACTCGACGCTGAACTTCGCAAGCATGGCATCAAGGTTGGAGTCATCTGTCCAGGTGGTGTAAAAACGGAGTTTGCCCTGGGACACGGTCGTACCGAAGAGTACATTCGCAACTCGCACATGATGATACCGCACGAAGTCGCCGATGCCATCGTCTTCGCCTGCCTCCAGCCTCCCAATGTCCGCATCCCCCAGATGACCGTGCGGCACATGGGTTAAGCGGGGTCGATACCAACACTTCATCCCAGCGTTGGATGCATTCGATGAAAGCCTGTGGTCTCCTGATAAGCTCTGGCAAAAGCTGCCAACCGCGCATCCGAGTACAGAGATCCCAGAAAAGTAAGTGAAACCGGAGTGCCCGGGCCACCCACATTCTCGAGTGCGCCGTCTCCATCATTAGCCGGTTTTGGAGCATCCGCTCCACGGAGCCCGTTCGGCAATATGATCGCTGGATGGCCGGTCAGGTTGGTTGCCGTCAGTTGCGCGCCCTCCCACGGCGTCACGATCACATCTACCTCAGCAAATAACTTCGCCATCGCCGCCATCGCCAGTGTCCGCGCACGCTGCGCCTGAATGTAGTCGACCGCCGAATAAAACCGGGCTACACGAAACTGATTTGGCCAGTCAAAGCTCTTCTGCCCCGTCAGCAGCTTGTCTCGGCCACTCAACGTCAATTCATCGAATGCCGCCGCGCCCTCTGCCTCCAGCAGTGGCGTCATATCTCCAAAATGACAGCCATGAGGCATCTCCACCGGCACTAGCTTTACTCCCATCTTCCGCAGAGCGTCTAACGCTGCAAGCCCATATTTGGCGTCGTAAATATTCCGCTCGATGTTCTTTTTCCGCGCCTCTGTCGCTTTCGCCGGGATGACAGAAACATCAAACGCACTCTTCAAATATCCCACCCGCAGAGTCTTCCAGTCGAAGTCAGCATCCCAGTTGAACGCTGCATCCTTGACCGCCAGATCATGCCCGTCCGGGCCATAGATGGCGCTCAACACCAGCGCGCAGTCTTCGACCGACCGGCAGATCGGCCCAATCTTGTCCATCGTCCAACTTAGCGCCATCGCTCCCGTGCGCGGCACGAAGCCGAAGGTAGGACGCAGCCCAGTCACGCCGCACCGCGTACTTGGCGACGCGATAGACCCCAGCGTCTCCGTCCCAATCGCAAATCCGACGCACCCTGCCGATGCCGCAGAGGCGCTTCCTGCCGAAGAACCACTCGACCCCTGGCGCATGTTCCACGGATTTCGCGTGCGCCCGCCAAACCACAGATCGCCCTCCGCCAGTGCGCCCATGCTCAACTTCGCCACCAGGACTGCCCCTGCTGCATCCAGTCGCTGGACGACCGCTGCATCGTAATCAAACCGCTGATCTTCAAACCCGGCCGCTCCCCACGTCGTCCGATATCCCTTCACCGCCAACAGGTCCTTCGCTCCCCACGGAATCCCATGCAGCGGTCCCCGATACTTGCCAGCCGCAATCTCCGCATCGGCTGCGGCAGCACTTGCCAATGCTCGCTCCTCTGTCAGCGTAATCACAAAATGTAACGGCGAATCGTACTTTTTCAAACGGGTCAGATACATCTTCGTCAGTGCAACCGAAGTCACCTTACGCGTCTTTATCAGCTCTGCCAGCTCCCGTACCGTCGCAAACGCGAGCGCGTCCGAATCTTCGCTTGCGGCCAGTCGCGAGACGTCTGGAGCCGCGCTTATCTTCAGCGGCTTGCGGACCGTATCGAGCGTCACCCCTGGAGGCACCGGATCGAAGACAAAGGCTGGAGCAACGCTGTTCGGCAGATGCAGCGTACGGATGACCATGACGGAATCCCGCTGATCTTTCAGCCCTTCCAGCATCATCTTCTTTTGTTCGCCGGTCACGGTGATGCCGGCAATTACCGCCGCTGCATCGATCATCTCCGGCGTAATCTTCTCTAACTCATGCGTTCCCGCTTTCGCCGGAGTTTGCGCTTGTGCCATGCCAAGCAAGACCCCCGGCAAAAGCGTCTGCCCTAATCCCACAACAGAACAAATTCCAAGAAATCGCCGTCGATCCACCAGTCCAGAAGAATACTGTTCGCTCATCCCCGCATTATTGCATTGGCGGGAAATCATCTCGCACAAAAGTTATTTATATTGTGCAAAGCAAAAGGCCCGCACGAGGCAAGGCCTTTGTAGAAGATTCATTCTTATTCAAGCGAAGAACTCGCGTTAGTTGATGAATTACTAAGGAGCGCAAGAAATTGCTTCAACCATTCGACGTGGGCGGTCCACGCTGGGCCAGTGACATAATTGCGGTCGGTCACCGCGGCTTCGAGCGGTAGGTCGACGTATTCACCGCCAGCAGCGGTGACCTCTGGTCCGCAGGCGGGATAGGCGCTAATTCTGCGACCCTTGACGACACCCGCAGCGGTAAGAATCTGCGCGCCATGACAGATAGACGCGATAGGCTTCTTCGCCTCATCGAAGTGTTTCACCATTGCCAGCAAGTCCCGGTTCAGGCGCAGGTATTCCGGCGCACGGCCTCCAGGGATCACCAGTGCATCGTAATCCTCTGCCTTGACCTCAGAGAAAGTTGCATTGAGCGTGAAATTGTGGCCGCGCTTTTCGGTGTAGGTTTGATCGCCTTCAAAATCATGGATTGCCGTGCGGACAGTCTGGCCGGCCTTCTTGCCAGGACAGACTGCACTCACCTGATGCCCTGCAATCTGCAGTGCCTGAAAGGGCACCATGAGCTCGTAGTCTTCAACAAAGTCTCCAGCCAGGATGAGAATTTTCTTTGCCATTGCAACTCCTTCTTATCTTCTTGTCTTCAGATGCGTGCGGCGGCAAATAGATTGCCGAGTGCGCACTCATATACATACGCACGCGACATAAATAAATAGCAGGAGCTCCAACTACGATGCGCGCTAAATATCCAGATTCTTTACGTCCAGAGCATTTTCTTCAATGAACTTGCGGCGGCTTTCGACATCCTCACCCATCAGCGTCGTAAAGATTTCTTCACAGGCAGCAAGGTCTTCGAGCTTTACCTGAAGCAGCGTGCGCCGTTCCGGGTCCATCGTCGTCTCCCAGAGCTGCGGGGCCGTCATCTCGCCCAGACCCTTGTAGCGCTGGACCTGATACTCTTTCCGGCCCTGTTCGATGACGTACTCGAAGACCTCGCGCGCCGTCTTCTTCTCCACTGGATCACTCGAAGCCCTGCCCGAACGTTTACCCGGCTTGGCCTCAAGCGCCGTTCCCGGAGCCGCTGCTGTCTCTGCGACACCCTCTGCCGAAGCTGCTTCTTCAGCTTCCTCGGCAGCCTCCTGTTTTGAAGTCTTCGCTGCATACTCGATCAGAAAAGGACCCTTGAGCTCTTCCCGGATCTGAGCATGTTTGGCCAACATCTGGCGGCTCTCTGCAGT
The DNA here is from genome assembly GCA_002197545.1 of Acidobacteria subdivision 2 bacterium RH1 MAG20. The sequence goes on from NFUO01000702.1 coordinate 12,400, forward strand.
CGAAGCCAATGCCCAATCAATCGATCGCACTGCGCCTTGCGCATCCGTAAAGTTCACCGAATACATCCGGTGCTCTTCGTCGAGCAGGACATCGCTCACATGCTTGAACTGGTAGGTCTTCGACATGGCCTGCAGCCGCGCCCGCATCGCCTCCAGCTTCGCCGGCGATTCAAAGTCGACACGCCGGACTGAATCCTTACCTTCCTGCGCGAAGATCTCGGCAAACGCCTGCGTCACTTCTTCATTGCGCAACCGTTTCTGCACCTTGTCGAAGAAGCCGAGGTAGTCGTTCAACTGCGTCATGAACTTCGTCAGCGCCGAGCCTTCCAGCTTCGCTCCGCCGTCGCCATAGCGAATCACCATGCCGTCGGAGGCGCGCTTCACCATGACGGAGACGTATTCGCGGTCGTCCTTGATGTACTGCTCAAACTTGCCCTTCTTGATGCGATAGAGCGGCGGCTGTGCGATGTACACATGACCGCGCTTGATCAGCTCCGTCATATGCCGGAAGAAGAACGTAAGCAGCAGCGTGCGGATATGCGATCCGTCGACGTCGGCATCGGTCATCAGAATCAGCTTGCCGTAGCGCAGCTTGGTCGCATCGAAGTCGTCCTTGCCGATGCCGCAGCCAAGCGCCGTAATCATGGCGCGAATTTCTTCGTGCCCCAGCATCTTGTCATACCGCGCCTTTTCAACGTTGAGAATCTTACCCTTCAGCGGAAGGATCGCCTGGAACTTACGGTCGCGGCCCTGCTTGGCCGTGCCACCGGCGCTCTCTCCCTCGACGAGGTAGAGCTCGCAACGGTCAGGCTGCCTCTCAGAGCAGTCCGCCAGCTTGCCCGGCAATCCGCCGCCATCGAGCGCACCCTTGCGCCGAGTCAGGTCGCGAGCCTTGCGCGCCGCCTCACGCGCACGGGCAGCGTCAATCGCCTTGTTGATAATCTTCTTCGCCACCGAAGGATTCTGCTCCAGGAATCCGCCCAGCCGCTCATTCACAAACGCCTGCACCGTCCCGGCAATGTCGGAGTTCAGCTTGCCCTTGGTCTGCCCTTCAAACTGCGGCTGCGACAGCTTCACGCTGATGACGACCACCAGCCCCTCGCGCACGTCATCGCCGCTCAGGTTCTCCTTCACGTCCTTGAACAGCCCAAGCGACTGCCCAGCCGCGTTGATCGTCCTGGTCAGCGCCGTCTTGAAGCCCGAGAGATGGGTTCCGCCGTCGACGGTGTTGATGTTGTTGGCAAAGGTAAAGACGGTCTCGGAGTAAGCGTCGTTATATTGCAGCCCAATCTCCATGGCCACGTTGTCGCGCTCGGCCTCCATGTAGATCGGCTTCTCGTGCAGCACCGCTTTGCCTTTATTCAGCAGCTTGATGAACTCCGCGATGCCGCCGACGTACTTGAACTCCTGGTGCTTGCTCTCACCCGTCTTCGAGTCGGTCGTGCGCTCGTCGGTCAGGTGAATCTCCAGCCCCTTGTTCAAAAAGGCAAGCTCGCGCAGCCGCTGGGCCAGCGTGTCGTAGCTGAACTCGGTGACGGTAAAGATACTCTTGTCCGGCAGGAAGTGAATCTTCGTTCCCTTACGCTTGCTCGGCCCCATCTTGCGCAGCGTGCTGATCGGCGCGCCCTTGGAGTAATCCTGCTCCCACGCATGGCCATCGCGCCAGATCTCGACATCGAACTCTTCGCTCAGCGCATTCACGCAGCTCACGCCGACGCCGTGCAGTCCACCCGAAACTTTGTAGTTGGAAGCATCAAACTTGCCACCTGCATGCAGCATGGTCAGAACCACCTGCACTGCGGGCATCTTCTCTCCGTTGATGATCTTGTCGTCAACCGGAATGCCGCGACCATCGTCGACCACGGTAATCGAGTTATCGACATGGATAGTCACGTCAATCCGGGTAGCATGGCCGCCGAGGGCCTCGTCTACGGAGTTGTCGACAACCTCATAGACCAGGTGATGCAGTCCCTGCTCGCCGGTCGAACCGATATACATCGCCGGCCGCAGACGCACTGCCGCCAGACCTTCCAGAACTGTAATGTTTTCAGCGGAATAGCCGCCACCCTCTTTTTTAGGCGCCTCAGAGGCTACGTCCGGTTGCTGTGTCAAAAGATCGGTTTCGGTGGGGATAGCTGTCGTTGCCATGTAACTCCATGCAGCCGTAGCTGAAGTGCTCGGAAAACCACTCGGAACGCTACCACTCGTAAATCGGCAAAAGCCGCGTCAATCAAGCACTTTACTCATGTTCGGCCATGGTTTTCGATATCTCAAGTATACCACGCGCAGGTGCTTTCCGGGGGCATTCCCAGGCCCGGTTCCAAGGCTGGTAACCTCCGTAAAGTCTTGATCGTTCCACTGATTTTTCGGCTGATGGATTGGAGGCAAATAATCGCGATATCCGCTCAAATCATTCGTTTATCGCACAAATTGTACAAATTTTTCCCGTAATTGTGTCTAATCGATGTATCGCAGAATTGGCTTAACCTAATCAATGACGCTGCCTGGACGAGCGTAAGAGGCCTCTCCCTCAATGTGGATCGTAAAATTAGCCCTTAATCGGCCCTACACCTTCATCGTGCTGGCGATCCTCATTCTCATTGGGGCCCCCGTCGTCATTCTGCGCACGCCCACCGATATCTTCCCCAATATCAATATCCCGGTCGTCTCCGTCGCCTGGACCTATACCGGACTCAACCCAGAGGAACTTGAGGGCCGTGTCACAACGCCTTTTGAGAAGGCCGTCACCACGTTGGTCGATAACGTTCAGCACGTCGAATCCACCACCGTCAATGGCTGGGCTGTCGTCAAGATCTACCTTCAGCCCGGTGCCAGCCTCGATACCGCCAATGCGCAGGTAAGCAGCACCTCGGAGTTCATGCTCAAGTCGCTCCCTCCCGGGATTCTGCCGCCGGAGATTATCGACTTCAGCGCCTCAAGCGTCCCTATCCTTCAGCTCGGCCTCTCCGGGAGAGGCCTGTCAGAGCAGCAGTTGAACGATCTCGGCCTCAACTTCGTTCGTCCTCAGCTCGTTACTGTCCTTGGCGCCATCGTGCCAAACGTTTACGGTGGCAAGCAGCGCTCGATCATGATCAATCTCAACCCCAGACTCCTGCAGGCAAAAGGGTTGTCTCCTCTCGATATCCTCAATGCGATGTCGCAGCAAAATGTCGTCCAGCCGGGTGGTACAGCGAAGATCGGCAGAGATGAATATGACATTCTGCTGAACTCCTCTCCTCTGACGATAGAAGGACTTGGCAATCTTCCCATCCGGCAGGTCAACGGTGCCACGGTCTACATTCGGGACGTAGCTACCGTCTCAGATGGCAGCATCCCGCAGACCAACGTCGTTCGGCAGGATGGACACCGGGGCGTCCTGCTCACCGTTCTGAAGTCAGGCAATGCATCGACTCTCAATGTCGTCGACGGAATTCGCGACTTGCTTCCCCGGCTCAAAACCACCTTACCGCCTGAGCTGAATATAAGACTCCTCGGCGACCAGTCCCTCTTCGTTCGCGCCTCCATTCAAGGCGTCATACGCGAAGCCATCATTGCCGCCGCGCTGACTGGCCTGATGATCCTGCTTTTTCTTGGTAGCTGGCGCAGCACTGTCATCATCGCCATCTCCATTCCGCTGTCGATTCTCACATCCATCATCGTGCTCAGCTTCCTTGGAGAGACGATCAATATCATGACGCTGGGCGGCCTCGCCCTCGCCGTCGGCATTCTTGTCGACGACGCCACCGTCACCATCGAAAACATCGAGCGCTATCTGGAAGGAGGCCAGGGACTCCACGAAGCCATCCTCAATGGCGCCTCCCAGATCTCCGTTCCGGCCCTTGTCTCCACGCTTTGCATCTGCATCGTCTTCCTGCCGATGTTCTTCTTGAGTGGGGTCTCTCGCTTCTTGTTCGTTCCACTCGCTGAAGCTGTCGTCTTCGCCATGCTCGCCTCCTATGTTCTGTCGCGGACTCTGGTGCCGACTATGGCGATGTATCTGCTAAAGGTGCACAACCATCAGATCGTGCCCTCACGCAACATCTTCGCCATATTTCATCGCAGCTTCGAGCGCGGCTTTGAGCGCATTCGCCTCACCTATCAGGACGTTCTCACCCGTCTCGTCCATGCGCGGCTGCTCTTTGTCCCGGTCTTCCTCCTTCTCTGTCTCTGCGCTTTCATTCTGGTTCCGTTCCTGGGTCAGAACTTCTTTCCCAATACCGATAATGGCTCATTTATTCTGCATCTCCGCGCCAAAAGTGGAACGCGTATCGAGGAGACGGCGCGTCTGAGCGATCTGGTGGAACAGTCAATCCGCAAGACCATCCCGCCAGCAGAGTTGGACAATATTCTCGATAACATCGGGCTCCCGTACAGTCCGATGAACTTTCAACACGCCACCTCCGGCCTTATCGGTTCAGGCGATGCCGATATCCTCGTCTCGCTTAAAGAGAACCACCATCCCACCGAAAACTACGTGCGTACCCTGCGAGATAAGATCTCGCGTGAATTCCCCGGCACTACCTTCTATTTCCTGCCATCGGATATCGTCACGCAAATCCTCAACTTCGGGCTGCCCTCGCCGATTGATGTGCAGTTGGAGGGAGCTGATATCGCCGGCGATCGCAAGGTCGCCAACGATATTCTGCGTCAGTTGAGGCAGGTGCCGGGTCTGGTTGATCTGCGCATCCAGCAGCCCGACGATTACCCTACACTGAAGGTCAGCGTGGACCGCACCAAAGCGTCGCAAGGCGGCTACACCGAGCGCGATGTAGGCGGCAGCATCGTCAACATACTTAGCGGAAGTTCGCAACTCAGTCCTATGTTCTTCCTGAACATGAAAAACGGTGTCAACTACAACATCGTGGCCCAGACACCGCAGTACGATATTCAATCACTGAGCGATCTGCGCAATATTCCAATTACCGCTCCGGCGATGCAACGTCCCGAGATTCTGGCCGACGTTGCCAACATCACTCGTGGCTCTGAGATGGCTGTCGTGAACCACTATAACCTTCGCCGCGTGCTCGACATCTACGGCAACGTGGAGGACCGCGACCTCGGCTCCATCTCACGCCAGATCGACAAGATCGTCGACGCCAGCCAAAAATCGCTTCCGCGCGGAAGTTTCATTCGGGTACGTGGTCAGATCGAGACAATGCGTACCTCCTACCTTGGCCTGCTCTCAGGTCTCGGTTTCGCCATCGTTCTCGTCTACCTTTTGATCGTCGTAAATTTTCAATCGTGGCTCGATCCCTTCATTATCATCACAGCTTTGCCCGCCGCGCTCGCCGGCATTGTTCTCTTCCTCTTCATCACGCGTACAACGCTTAGCGTCCCGGCGCTGATGGGGGCAATCATGTGCATGGGCGTCGCCACGGCAAACAGTATTCTGGTAGTGTCCTTCGCGAAAGAGCGCCTCGAACAGCACGGAGACGCAGTCGCTGCCGCGCTCGAAGCCGGCGCCACCCGCTTCCGTCCTGTCATTATGACCGCGCTTGCCATGATTATCGGCATGATTCCGATGGCTCTCGGCGTAGGCGACGGCGGCGAACAGAATGCGCCCCTGGGACGCGCCGTCATCGGCGGCCTCTCCTGTGCCACCGTAGCGACCCTGGTCTTCGTCCCCGCGATCTTCAGCCTGCTGCATGGCCGCCGCAGACCGAACCCGGAGCCAGCAATCGGACAAGAATTTCAGGAGCTAGTATGAATACCGACATGACCACACCCTCACAAGATCCCTTGACCACGCCGCCTCCCGTGCCTGAAGAGCGCGGTTTCTCCACCGGCGTCTGGATCACTCTGGCTGTGGTCGCCATTGCTCTTGTCGCCGTCATCGTCTTCGGCATCATCTCCCGAGCCACTGCGGAACGCAATCTCGAAAAGCGGACCAACGCGGCGGCGATTCCAACAGTAAATGTCATTCATCCCTCTGCTGCTCCGCTCTCGCCCGAGATATCCCTCCCCGGCAACACTGAGGCTTACATAGACACGCCCATCTATGCGCGGACCAACGGATATCTCAAAACCTGGTACTTCGATATCGGCGCTCATGTACGCAAGGGACAGTTGATGGCGCAGATCGAGACCCCCGAACTCGACCAGCAGTTACAGGTGGCCGAGGCTGATCTCAAAAGTGCCGAAGCAAACCTTAATCTCGCCAACACCACGGCAACCCGCTATATCAACCTGTTGAAGACCAACTCCGTCTCCAAGCAGGAGACCGACCAGGCCACCAGCGACGCCGCAGCGAAACAGGCAGCTGTCGATTCGGCAATGGCAAACGTCCGCCGCCTGCGGCAGATTCAGTCCTTCGAGCAGGTCTATGCCCCCTTTGACGGTATCGTCACGGCACGCAATACGGATTTCGGCGCCTTGATCGACGCCGGCTCCGCCTCCGCCCCAAAAGAACTCTTTCACCTGGCGGCCATCAACAAGATCCGCGTTTATGTTCCCGTGCCGGAGGCGTATGCGGGCGACATCAAGAACGGCGGCAAGGCCACGCTTACGCTTGGCGAATCTACGGGCCACGCTTTCGAGGGAACGATCACGCGCAACTCCAACATGATTGATCCTGCATCCCGCACTCTCAATGTCGAAGTCGATGTGGAGAATCCCAGGGGGCTGCTGCTTCCCGGCTCGTATGTCTTCGTCCACTTCAAAGTGCCGGAGCGCATCGCGAATCTCACCATCCCATCGAACACTCTTCTCTTCCGCAGTGAAGGTCTGCAAGTCGGCGTCGTTCGCAACGGTCGAGTTGCGCTCGTGCCCATCACCATCACTCACGATGCGGGACAGGTCGTCGAGGTCTCTGCCTCCGATCTCAAGCCCACCGACGAAGTCATCCTCGATCCCTCGGACTCCCTTACCGAAGGCCAGCAGGTTCATGTCAGCCAGCAGAAACAGGCGGGTGAGTAATGAACCGCTTTGCCATCGCCACATCCAGTCTTGCGGCACTCCTTTTCACCGGCTGTATGGTCGGCCCCAGGTACGTCAAGCCGACAGTTCCTCTGGCACCTGCCTATAAAGAGGCATTCCCCAATACAGATACCTACAAGGAAGATGCCAACTGGCATCCCGCTCAACCAGCCGATACAGCTCTGCGCGGAGACTGGTGGACGATCTTCGGAGACGACCAGCTCAACGCGCTTGAGCCAAAGATAGCCGCCGAAAATCAGGACCTCAGAGCCGCGGAAGCCCGCTTCCGCCAGGCCCGGGCTCTTATCCAGTACAACCGTTCCGGGCTCTCGCCCACGATCGGCGTCTCGCCCTTCGCAGGCGGCCTGCGCAATTCCGCGAACCGTCCCTATATCAATGCAACCAGTACCAATAGCGGCAACAGCGCAGCCGATCTGCAATTGCCGTTCGACCTCAACTATGAAATCGACCTCTGGGGACGCATCCGCCACGGCGTCAATGCCGCTCGCGAAGAGGCACAGGCCAGCGCCGGAGACATGCAAACGGCCATGCTGAGCCTGCAAGCCGAACTTGCCATCGACTACTTCGAGGCGCGCACTGCGGACGCCGAAGAGAAGCTCCTGAAGGACACCGTAAAGGACTACGAGGATGCCTACAGCATCACCAACAACCGCTTCGTAGGCGGCGTCGCCCCGCAATCCGACGTCGACCAGGCTAGAACACAACTCGAAGCAGCACGAGTCGAAGCCAGCGACATTACGCTGCTACGCGCACAGTACGAACACGCGATCGCCGTTCTCCTCGGCCAGCCGCCAGCAACGTTTACCCTGGCCGCCGTCCCGCTCAATGCCCGTCCTCCTGCCATTCCGGCAGGCTTGCCATCCGAACTGCTGGAGCGCCGCCCCGACATCGCCGCCGCCGAACGCCGTGTCGCCGAGGCCAACGACCGCATCGGCATCGCGCGCGCGGCCTACTTTCCCACTCTTTCGCTCAATGCAGTGGCAGGCTACGAATCGACTGCGCTGACCAGCCTTCTCAGCCGTTCGAGCTTCCTCTGGGCTGTCGGTCCCACGTTGTCGCAGACGCTCTTCGACGCAGGCCGCCGCCGCGCCGCATCCGAGCAGGCCCTCGCCGCCTACGACGAGACCGTCGCCAACTATCGCCAGACATCGTTCACTGCCTTTCAGCAGGTTGAGGACAACCTCACCGCTCTCCGCGTTCTTCACCAGGAAGCCGAACACCAGCGCCAGGCGACCCAGTCCGCTCTGGCGGCACAACAGATCTTCAACAACCGCTACGTCGGCGGTCTCGACACCTACCTGCAGGTCGTCACCGCGCAGACCACCGCGCTGAACAACGAGCGCAACGACATCGATATCATGCGCCGCCAGATGGACGCCAGTGTCCTGCTCATCAAGGCCCTCGGAGGAGGATGGAACGTCGCCAACTTGCCCAAGCTCTGACAACTCTCTACCTCACCCAGCACGTCATCTCGACCGGAGGAGGCGCTTTTGCCGCCGTAGTCGAGATGACGTGTTTATAGTTTTTGGATAGCTTTCCGGTCCTACCACTTCTCTGCTAGGATTGCTGACCTATGGACTCCTTCAACTCTGCTCGGCGTGAACTCCTTAAATTGAGCGGCATTGGTCTGGCCGCCGTTGCTGCCACTACCGTACCCGTCTACGCTGCCACCAAGCCTTCGGCACCAGACGCTTCCGCGCCGAATATCTTTGACATACGCACCTACGGAGCCATAGGCGACGGCAAAACCGTCGACAGTCCTGCCATCAACAAAGCCATTGAAGCAGCGGCAGCAGTCGGCGGCGGCACTGTGCTCTTCCCGGCTGGAACGTGGCTCTCTTTCTCTATTCATCTCAAAAGCTATGTCCACCTCTACCTTTCGCAAGGCGCAACGCTTCTCGCCGCGGATTCACCCAAGCATGGTGAGACAACCGGCTACAACGGTGGAACCTATGACGTCGCTGAGCCAAAAACCGCCTACGACGCCTATCAGGATTACGGCCACAACCACTGGCACAACTCCCTAATCTGGGGCGAGGACATCCATGACATCTCCATCACCGGCCCGGGCCTTATCTGGGGCAAAGGCCTCAGCCGCGGCACCCGCACCGGCTTCGTGGCCGAGCAGCCCGGAGTAGGCAACAAATCCATCGCGCTCAAGAACTGCCGCAACGTGATCTTCCGCGACTTCTCGATCCTCAAAGGCGGCCACTTCGGCCTGCTCCTCACGGGCGTCGACAACCTCACCATCGACAACCTCACCATCGACACTGACCGCGACGGCATGGACATCGACTGCTGCAGGAACGTCCGCGTCTCAAACTGTTTCGTCAACTCTCCCTGGGACGACGGCATCTGCCCGAAATCCAGCTATGCCCTCGGCTACGCCCGCGCCACCGAGAACATGACCATCACCAACTGCTATGTCTCCGGCTGCTACGAACTCGGCACCTTCCTCGACGGTACCTTCAAGAAGTTCGCGCCTGACTTCAAAGTCCCCCGCAATGGACGCATCAAGTGCGGGACCGAATCCAACGGCGGCTTCAAAAACATCACCATCTCCAACTGCGTCTTCGAGGGCTGCCGCGGCCTCGCGCTTGAGAGTGAAGACGGCGCACTCTGCGAAGACATCGCCATCTCCAACCTCACCATGCGCGATGTCATCAACGCGCCGCTCTTCTTTCGTCTCGGCGCGCGCCTGCGCGGCCCAAAGGAGAGCACTAAAGTCGGAACTCTTCGCCGCGTCCTTGTCGACAACCTCATCAGCTACAACACCGGTTCGCGCATCTGCTCCATCATCAGCGGAATCCCTGACTATCCCGTCCTTGATCTCAAACTCTCCAACATCTTCATCCAGCACATAGGAGGCGGCTCCGCCGACATCGCCAAAATCGTCCTGCCCGAAAATGCAGAGAAATATCCCGATCCTGGTATGTTCGGCCCTGACACTCCGGCTCAAGGCTTCTTCCTTCGCCATATCAACCATCTGGAGATGAGCCACGTCGAGGTCCAGCCCGCGCAGCCGGATCAGCGCCCTTCTTTTTACCTCGAAGATGTCAATCGCGCCGACTTTATCGTCGTCACCGCACCCACTAATCCGCCAGCCTTCTCGTTTAACAAGGTCACTGACCTGCGTATCGCAATAAGCCGTGCCGCAAAGGACACCCAGCTCGACACCGCCGACAACACAACGCTCTAGCCGGTAGCCCGGATTACCCATCCTTTACATGTTTTGCGAAGGATGGCTTGCATCTCTCCTCATACCACCGAATCTGATTGTGCAGAACCGAACTCCGTGTTTTCATCTCTCTACGCATCCATCGATGCGTCGGTGCGCGTCATAAGCCACCGATAGGAGAGCCAGCAATGCAATATCAGGTCTCACGCAACGGCCAGATGTACGGCCCCTACACCCTCGATGACCTCAAGCGTTACGTCGCCTCCGGCCATATCCTGCCCGCCGATCTCGCCAAAAGCGAAGATATGCCCGAATGGCTTCCCGTCTCCCAGGTCCTCGGCGTCGCACCAGCTTATGCAACGCCAACGCCTTATGCGCAGACCTCCTCTGTTGCATATCCAGACCCTCCAAACCTCAACTGGGCGCTCGAACTCCTGCTTGGCTCTCTCACCTGCACCCTCTTCGTCGTCGCATGGAACCTCGTGATCGCCTCCTGGGCCAAACGGGTGCAGCCAGCCAGCAATGCTCTGATGTACTACATCATCGCCACCGTCTTGATCGTGCTTAACTTCGGCGGTTCCTATGGTGGAGTCCTCGCGGCAATGCACCATCAGCCGCACCACCAGAGCATTCTCGGCGGCTTCATCGCGATTGCCACGTGGGTGGTTCGCCTGATCGCACGCTTCACACTCCGCGATACGCTGGAGCAGCACTACAACGGACCTGAACCACTCGGCCTTCGACTCAGCGCAGTGATGACCTTCTTCTTCGGCGGCATTTACTTCCAGTACAAACTCAACCGCATCAATGAAATCAAGGAGACGCTTCGCTACCGGAACGCAGGACGATGACCAACACTCGCAGCCGCGTAGCAAGCACATGCCGCGCGGTTGCGCCTCTGGCCTTCATTGGCTTCCTAGCAGCCGCCCTTCTACTCTTCCCGCCTGCGCAATATTCCTTCTATCCGGAGTGCCCCATCTACCGCTATCTTCACATGGAATGTCCCGGCTGCGGAACCACTCGCGCCATCGCAGCGCTGCTCCACGGCCATTTCACCGAAGCCTTGCGCCTCAACGCACTCACCACGATTCTTCTACCGCCAACGACAATCATCTATGCTGTAACCTGCTATCGTCGTCTTCTCCGGTGTCAAACCTTCCATTGGCCGCAGCCACCCGCTGCCGCAATCTACTCAGCCCTGGCCATTGCAGCCATCTTCACGCTTGCCCGCAATCTGGGCTATCTCTAGCTCAAACGCAAAACGGCCCCGGCACAAGCCGAGGCCATCTGGCAAAAAAGATGAAGTAGCTTAAGCCTGTGCCGTTACTGGCTCCGGCGATGAGGCAGCGCTCGTAGCAGTGCCACCCTTCAGGTCCGTACCGCCTGGTTTGCGGATATCGATGCCGCCCTTGAAGAATGCGCCATCCTCGATGGAAATGCGCGCCGCGATGACATCGCCTGTAAGTGAACCTTCGCTGCGAATGTCCACACGATCGCTGGCCTGGCAGTTACCGCGCACCTTGCCCAGCACTACGACCTCGCGGGCAACAATATTCGCTGCAACCTGGCCGTTTCTGCCAACCGTAACACGGTTGCCCGGCAGATTGATCGCGCCTTCAACCTTGCCGTCGATGTAGAGCGACTCAGATCCCGACAACTCTCCCTTAACAATCAGGGACTTGCCAATCGTCGCCTGCTCACCCGTTGGCACTGCCGAGGCGGGGGTCGCGCTGCCTACCGTTGGCTGCCGCGTAGGGCTGGCCTCGTAACTGGGACTCGCCGCTGGCGTCGGACGCACTGGTTCGGGAGTTGAAGGGTTATTGCTTCCGGGCTGATTCGGTTTCCACATATCTCTCTCTATCCTTTCGTACTGCTTAAGTATTCCCGCCGCGGGCTATCGAACGCGCCACCACGACGGCAGCACGCATTCATTCCACGATACTACTCTGGATTTACGCTCTATAACGATGTCATCGACAATGAAATCCACAGGTTTTACGCGACTTCTATTGGCTGGGAAGGTTCTTCCCCTCTTCTCGCCGCTTTCTTCCAGGCATCCTCCCATTTATTCCACTCCCCAAAAGTGTTAGTCGGCTTCGATTACACCGACCGCAGAAATTAAGGTGGGTCAATTAGCATGGCAACACACTGAAATTCTTCCTTTTCAGCGTCGTATCTACTCTCAAAGTGTAGGTCCAATCTTGAATTTGAACTCCTTTTCCCCCTGCAAACATCTCTCCGCATCTCTCCTGTTGGCCCTGTTGGCGCTTTCATCCACACAACTTTTCGCTGCCCCCAAAGCCCACACTGTCACCCTCGGGCCCAGCCGCCGCGTCCCTTACGTTCCCATCGATGCTACGCCCGAAACCAAATCTGACGAATCCTCCACCCTACGCATCCGCGCCCTCTACGTCGATGATCGCCAGAAGGAGTGGGCCACCGGCGAGATCCACGACGTTACTGACCGCACCTTCACCGTCCGCCGCGCTCTCCGCCTCAATGACGCCCTTCCCACCGACGCCGCCGCCCATTGGGTCTGGCAGCCCGGCCCCTGGCTCATGGTCGACCGCATCACCGGCCATATCACCGCATTGCACCTGCCCGACTTCGACCCCGCCATCTCCGATGCCGTCTGGTTCCGCGACTATACCGCCTACTGCGGCATCGCCACCACAGCACGAGGAGGTCTCTTCGCTATCGTCGCCCAATTGGGAGCCCGCAAAGCCGTGGTTCAAAAACAGATCGGCAGATGGCCCCAACCCAACCACTTCATCCCTGTCTGCCAGCCAGCCAAGTGGCAGCGCCTACCCATGCGCGTCACCATCCAGCCCACCAGCGGCGAAGCCACCACTTACGACGTCCTCGGCTCCGCCTCCCTCGTCGAAGAAGGCGATAACTCCGACGAGAACTAACTGCCCGCGACATGCGTATCTCTTTGCATTGGGGGTAATATCGCTATAACTCCGTCCATTCCGAAAATGGACGAACCCAGACGAAAGGCCGGTCCATGAGACTCGTCATCGCATTCTTCTTCCCCTGGCTGACCTTCTTCACCATCGGCCGCCCCTTCGCCGGAATCATCTGCCTCGTCCTGCAAATTACTGTCCTCGGCTGGATTCCCGCCACCATCTGGGCTGTCTACGCCCTCAGCCAATACAAGACCGACCAGAAGATTCACCGTGCGCTGAGCCGCCAATACTAAGCAGCCGGGAGCATCCAGCGAATGAACATCTCAAAGAAGTTTCGCGGTCTGCTGGAACCCGACAATACCAATCTCAAGTGGACCATCGTAAAGCTGCCTTTCGACCCCGCAAAGGCCTGGCCCACCCGCAACCGCCTGCGTGTCAAAGGGACGATCAATGGTTTTGCCTTCCGCACCTCGCTTTTTGGCTCGGCTCAAGGTGGTCACTATCTACTCGTCAACAGGCAGATGCAGAAGGGCGCAAATGTAGCTGTGGGCGGAATGGCCGAGATCGTGCTTGAACCCGATCTCGAAGAACGCACCACACCCGTCCCGCCCGAATTGGCAAAGCTGCTCAAACAACACAGTTTGCTCAGAAAATGGTACGAACAGTTAAGCCCATCTGCCCGCGACGACATCGCCCGTACTATCAACGGCCCCAAGAGCCCGGAAGCCCGCCTCCGCCGCGCCGAACAAACAGCCGAGCGCATGATGCTCGCCATGGAAGGCGAGCGCGAACTGCCGCCTATCCTGCAAATGGAGTTCACGCGTCGCCCGCAAGCCCGCACCGGTTGGAACGCCATGACATCCGTGCAACGCCGCGGCCATCTGCTCGGCATCTTCTACTACCAAAGCCCCGAGGCCCGCGAAAAGCGCGCCCGCAAAGCCGTGGAAGAGGCTATTAAGATTGCCAAAACAAAATCCTCCGGACGCAAAGCAGTAATTTGAAGTGTGCCGAAGCCTGCCCAAGTTGACGATATACTGAGGAGTGCCCATGAAGCCGTCTTTTCCGCCCTCTTCCCGTCTGAAAGCCGCATCTGCCAGCCTTGCTCATCCTTTGGATCTGGGTGAGGGACGGCGTATTCGCTCGACCACCGTCATCTGTGTGCGGCGAGGCGATTCGGTCGTGATGGCCGCCGACGGTCAGGTGTCGCTGGGTGCGACGGTCATGAAGGGCTCGGCGAAGAAGATTCGACGCCTCTATCAGGACAAGGTGCTTGCCGGATTTGCCGGCTCGACCGCAGATGCGTTCTCGCTCTTCGCCCGCTTTGAGACCAAGCTGGAGCAGTATGCTGGCAACCTCGGACGCGCCGCCGTCGAGCTTGCCAAGGATTGGCGCACCGACAAGATGCTTCGCCAGCTTGAAGCACTGCTGATCGTGGCCGACCCTAAGTACACATTCCTGCTCAGCGGCACGGGTGACGTGATCGACCCCGACGAGGGGATTGCAACCATTGGCAGCGGCGGAAGCTACGCTCTGGCGAGTGCGCGAGCGCTGATGGAAAATACGGATTTGTCGGCACGGGAGATAGCCGTGAAGAGTCTAAAGATTGCCGGACAGATTTGTATCTATACCAACGACCAGATGACGATTGAAGAGTTGAAGGCGGAGTAAGGGAAGTTTATGGCAATTTTTTTACCGGGAACTGCGGACGATCAAGCGCTTGCGCTGGATGAGATGACGCCTCGCGAGATTGTCGCGGAGTTGGACAAGTATGTCGTGGGGCAACATGCAGCCAAGCGGGCTGTGGCTATCGCACTGCGCAACCGGATGCGACGGCAGAAGCTTCCGCCGGAGCTGGCCGACGAGATCATGCCCAAGAACATCATCATGATTGGGCCGACGGGCGTGGGCAAGACCGAGATTGCGCGGCGGCTGGCGAAGCTGACGAATTCGCCGTTTTTGAAGGTGGAAGCCAGCAAGTTTACCGAAGTTGGCTACGTGGGGCGCGATGTCGAGTCTATTGTGCGCGATCTGGTGGAGATCGCCATCGACATGGTGCGCGAAGAGAAGATGGACGAGGTGGAGGACAAGGCCGAGCTTGCCGCCGAAGACCGGCTGCTCGACCTGCTGCTGCCGCCCACACCTGCCGCTTCTCCGGCCGCCACGACTGCTGCGGGCGCGACACACGAGGCAGGTAGTAATGTAATTCAGTTGCCTGCGGCCACGACTGCGAACGACGATGACGAGAAGCCCGGAGACCGTGAACAGCGGACGCGGGAGAAGCTGCGCCAACAGTTCCGCGAGGGAAAGCTGGATGAGCGCATGGTGGAGCTCGATGTACGCGACCGCAACCAGCCGAGCTTCGAGATTTTCTCAAATCAGGGCGCCGAAGAGATGGACATCAACCTCAAGGACATGCTGCCTGGGTTGTTTGGAAACCGGACGAAGAAGCGCAAGATGAAGGTCTCCGAGGCATTTGAGTATCTGGTACAGGAGGAGGAAGGCCGGCTGATCGATATGGACCAGGTGAACCGGATGGCGGTGGAGCGGGTGGAAGACTCGGGGATGGTCTTTCTCGATGAGATCGACAAGATTGCCGGCCGCGAAGGAGCGCATGGGCCGGATGTTTCGCGGGAGGGCGTGCAGCGGGATATCCTACCAATTGTTGAAGGAACGACGGTCAATACGAAGTATGGGATGGTCTCGACCGACCACATTTTATTTATTGCTGCCGGGGCGTTTCATGTCTCGAAGCCCAGCGACCTGATTCCTGAGTTACAGGGGCGTTTTCCCATTCGCGTGGAGTTGCAGTCTTTGACGGTGGATGACTTTGTGCGGATTTTGACGGAGCCTAAATCTTCGTTGGTGAAACAGGCCACGGCTCTTTTAGAGACAGAGGGGTTGAAGCTGGAGTTTACGAAAGAGGCCATTGCGGAGATGGCGCAGTTCTCTTTCAAGGTGAACGAAACTACTGAAAACATTGGAGCTCGGCGGCTGCATACGATTCTGGAGCGAGTGCTCGATGAGATCAGCTTCCAGGCTCCGGACCTGTTCAAGAGTCCTCGGGCCGAGGTGACGGAAGAGGGTGTGGTAGCTGAGGTTAGCTCATCGGTTTCGCTGAAAGACGGGCAGAAACCGGCAGCGCCGCTGCCTGTGATCGAGCGGCAGACGGCGGATGGCGTGGAGAAGGTGATTGTGGTTGACCCGGAATATGTGCGCCAGCAAGTCGCCTCGATTGTGAAAGATCAGGATTTGTCGCGGTATATTTTGTAAGAACTTCAGGGCCGAAGTCTGGGTGAACTGCTTAACACCGATTTGCACCGATGGCACCAATTAGAGCATTTAGCCTTTTTGATGTTTCTGTGCGGTTAGGGCTTTACTTGAATCCATGTACATTCGCGCCGATTCGCCGTCTCATCGCTTTTGATCGGTGTCATCGGTGCAAATCGGCGTTAAGCCTTTACTCCATTGGACTCGAAAATTCCTAATCGATGCGGCAGATCAAGCACTTGAGATAGGTGGTCTCGGGTAACGTGAGGATGGCCGGGTGGTCGGGAGCGGCTCCTCGGGTTTCGAGGACTTGAACGCGGCATCCGGCGTCGGAGGCGGCTGAGGTTACTACCGCGGTGAACTCTTCGGGTGGAACGTGGTGCGAGCAGGAGCAGGTGACGAGGGTTCCTCCGGCTTTCAGCATCTTCATCGCGCGGAGGTTGAGCTCCTTGTAGCCGCGGAGAGCTCCTTCGGCGGCGCGTTTGGATTTGGCGAAGGCGGGAGGGTCGAGGACGATGGTGTCGAACTTCTCTCCGGCGGCTTCGTACTCGCGGAGAAACTCGAAGGCGTCGGCTTCGATCCATTCGACCTTGGCTGGAAGGTTGGGGTTGAGTTCGAGGTTGCGGTCGGCTACTTCGAGGGCAGCGCGGCTGGCGTCGATGCCGGTGACCTGATCGCAGCGCCGGGCCATGTGCAGGGCGAAGCCTCCCTGATAGGTGCAGACATCGAGAGCGCGGCCTCGAGCGTGGCTTGCGGCGGCGGCGTAGTTGAGACGCTGGTCGAGGAAGGCCCCGGTCTTCTGGCCGGAGGTGGCGTCGTAGTGCAGCTTCAAATTGTTGATGGTGAAGATGGTGGTCAGGGTTGGGGTGGCCGGGGCGTTGGTGTAAAGCGGCTCGGGTGAGGGTGGGGCCAGTTGCTCGAGCTCGCGGACCTTGGGGTCGGGGCGCTCGATGATCGTGGCGGGGTGGAGGCGCTCGCGGATGATCTCGGTGAGGAGTTGGCGGACGTCGTCCTGCGCGGTGCCCTGGGTTAATAGCTGGAGGATGACCAGGTCGTGGTAGCGGTCGGCGATGATGCCGGGGAGGTTGTCGGCTTCGGAGAAAATGAGGCGGGAGGCGTTGTTCTCGGGCGAGTCGGGGGCCAGTTCTTCGCGGAGGGTGAGGGCTGCGGCGACGCGGGCTTGAAGCTGTTCGAGGTAGGACGCGCGTGTAACGGCGGTCTCGGGAGAGACGAGGCGGAGGGTGATCTGGGAGGCTGCGCTGTAGAGGGCTGTGCCTAGCGGGATGCCGCGGCTGTCGGTGATGGTGACGAGCGCGCCGGGGGCGATTTCGGTGGCGCCGATGGGTGGGATGAGGGATTCGATGTCGGAGCGGTAGACCCAGAGATGGCCTGCGCGGAGGCGGTCGGATGCGCGCCGGGTGATAGTGGCTGCCGGGCCGTGGGCTTGGGGGGCTGTGGTTTTGAGGGGACGCGATTCGGTGGGGGGCTTCGGCATTACTCTATGGTCGCATGGTGGGCGAGATGCTTGTGGGTTGTCCGGGAACCATGTTCCAAAGATCGAGTAATGGGAAGTTTGATACCGAAAAGCTGATTTTTGGTTACCTATCGGATCTCGGTGAGTGCCTTGGCGACTTGACAGCAACATGCGACGCGCCTGGCGAGAGGTGCAACCCTATAAAATTGAGGTATGCCGCATGATCACCTCTTCGCCGGACCAGATTTCCATAGCGTGCTAGAGCATTACAAGGCCAAGCTGGTCGAGGCCTACGAGCATTTGTCTGATGACGAGGCGGTGGATGGGCAGGTCCAGGCGAATCTGAAGAAACAGTTTTTGCTCGACGTTCCCGTATTGAGATCTCAGGGAGAAATCTGGGCCGAGGAAAGCATCGCAAAGGTCGACGTCAGGCGGCTCCCGAATCGACTACCCGGTCTTGGTGACCGTCCAATTTATGAAGACGTTCCGGAATTCACAGTCCATGTGCCATTCGATGGCGATCCAGACGTCTTCGGGATTGCACCCTCGGTCTACAGCCAATCGCCCGCATCGGGGCGGATCGTTGGTCATGAAATCTTGCTGACATTCCTGATGGTGATGCCCGGTCTTGATCTTCAGGGAAACATCGACAATACGATCCGCCAGATAAATTCCACGCTCGCCCATCTGCGCGAACAGATGGTTGTTTTCCAGCAAGGTCTAGATATTGCTCTCGCTCAGGCTGTGATGGTGCGCAAGCAACGTATCCAAATGCGTTCTAGCGCCGTGCACAATTTAAGGATTCCTGTCCGCCCGGCTCCACCAAGAAAGCCTCCGACTCCTGCAGCTGCACGCAAAGCAGTTGAGACGAATACGGAACAGCCTTCGGAACCTCAGACGTGGGATGTCTTTATTTCGCATGCCTCTGAAGACAAGGCTTATGTCGATGAATTGCAACGGACGCTTGTTGCGGTCGGCTTACAGGTGTGGGTGGACAAAGGGGTGTTGCGCTGGGGCGACAGATTGCGGTCAAGAATTGACGATGGTCTCAAACGAAGCCGGTTCGTTATCGTCGTTTTATCCAAGGCATTTCTAGGGATGAAGAAGTGGACGGAGTATGAGCTCGATTCGGCGTTCGCGCTAGAGACTGTAAACGAGAAGCGCATTTTGCCGCTCTGGCATGGCATAACACACGAAGAGCTGATGCAATATAGCCCCGGTCTCAGTGATCGCTTAGGGCTCGATTCCAGTAAGCAGTCGCCTACCGATCTTGGCAACGAACTTTTGATTTTGCTTGATCGAAGGCCCGGAGGCGCATTTCCCATTGCCGAGACGGTTCCCGTCGTGGAGCCCGCGAGCCACGCGACAGAAGAGATCAGGAAGGGAGAAACCGTCGCATACGCTTGGTACTGGACCAAAGATGGAAAAGTTGCAGGTCTTTACATCCGTAAGTCAACGTCCGGTCCCGATCGCTTCACATTGGAAGAGCCCGACGGGACAGTCTACGAAGACGGCCACGACGAAATTGCTATCAAGTATGTAGCAGCCGACATGAAGCTGCGCCGCGATGGTCTACGAAGGAGCAGTGTAATGAGTTCCGGTGATTATCCGACCTTCAACTTACCTTGAAAATGTCTTAACGGCTTAACGCTGTTTGCATGGCCGGTACCGACAAGTGTCGTATGCGTGCCAAGCCTGATTTCAATCTTTGCTTAGAGGGCAAATTACTCATCAAGCTTTGTTTGTACGACAAAACGGGATAGTCCCGATAAACGCGCATCTCGTCAATGATTTCTGTTTCAGCGGTTGAGATAGCCAGCTAATACCTTCTGAGAGACGGGATTGCAAACAATGACAACAGCTTTAGAAATTTGCGCTACAGCAACAGAGGCAATAGTCCGAGCAGAGCCAAGGTTGCGAGGAGTGCGAGGCCCTGTATGCCGGTGCGGCGGTCGGCAAGGCTGTAAGCGTAGATACCCTTGATCAAGTTGTTGCTGGCTGCGGCGATGGCGATGGCGCCTCCGGCGATGGCGGTGGAGGTGAGCGCCGAGGTGGAACTTGCGAGGCTCAGGATGAAGGGATCGACGTCGGTGACTCCCATGATTCCAGCCAGCCCGAAGAGTCCGGCACGACCTAAGTAGAGCAGCGCGAGATGGGTGATGAACAACATTGCCACAAATAGCGCAGCGAAGAGGAAGGCCGCACCGAGCTGTAGGGGGTTCCCGGGCTGCAAGCTCTGCTCTGCGGGGGAGCTGCCGTGATCGAGGAGGTGCATCCAAAGCCAGCCACCGAGAAGAGCGACGCCGGCGAGCAGCAGAAAGGGCGGTCCGAGGCGGTGGAGCAGCGGGCGACTGAAGATAGCAAGCAGTGCGAGCAGACGGAGGTACATCATGCCGGAGGCGACCAGCATGGCTCCGGCGTAGAGATGAGGGCGTGACTGTTCGCGTGCCCGTTTGGCGAGCACGACGGTGGTGAGCGTGGAGGAGTAGGCTCCGCCGAGCAGAGCCGCAAGCAGAACGCCGCCGCGCTGTTGCCTCCACACCTGAAGGAGATAGCTGCCGTACGAGATGGCACTGACGGCGACGACGACCAGCCAGGTTTTAAAGGGATTAAAACCGAAGGTGCCGAAGATGCGGTTCGGCACGATGGGAAGGATAACGCCTGCGAGAAGGAGAAACTTTGAGAAGGTGAGAATTTCGTTGCCGGGGATTCGTTTGGCGAGACTTTCAAGCGCTGTCTTCAGCTCGAGGAATGCGACGGCGAAGACGGTCAGTGTGATGGCGACCCAATACTGCTGGCGCGCGACGAGCGCCCCGATGACGAAGGTCAAGAGGCCGGAGAGCTCGGTCGTCATTCCGGCCAGTACCACTCCCTGTAGCTTGTGCTGATAGGACGTCCACAGAAATGCTCCGACGATAGCCAACCCGACGGCAGGCAGAACAAAATTTGTGTCGGAGAAGAGGCAGAGCGCGTAGCCGAGCAGACCCAGCAGGGGAAAGGTCCGAACTCCGCCGAACCGATACTGCTCCGACGTCGCCTTTTGTTCTTCGCGCTCGAGACCGATGAGGAAGGAGAGGAAGAGCACGAGGAGAAGCTGCGTGCCTTCGCGGGGGACGAGTTGGATGAGATTGTTGCCCATAGCTGCTGCCATGACGAGGTTGCACGTTCGCACGACCATCATATGCGGTCGACGACTTTACGCAGCAGCTATTCGGAGACGGGAGTGCCGAGAGTCTTCGGCGGGTTGATGTGCGCTGACCTAGACAGCCTTGCGCTGGAAGGTCGTCTTCTTGGTATTGGCGAAGGAGTCTTTCGCCTTGAACGATGCTGCGGATGCCGCGGCGGATGGCTTTGCGCCAGTCTTACCCTGAGCCGCCTTTTCGAGGGCCGCCTGCCGCTTCTGCGCTGCCCGACCCAGTCCGCCTATCTTGACGCTGCCTGCTTTAGGAATGAAATCGCTCATAGAGGGATTTTCTCACGTTGGATCAATCTGCTCAAAGGAGATAACGGCATAAGGAGCTGACAGGAGCAACGAGCAGATTGTCAGGAGTGCGAAACTAGAGTGGTCGATAGGAGTTTGTGTGCACGAGATGGATGTGGTGGTGCTGGGTGCGGGTGCGGCGGGGATGATGTGCGCGATTGAGGCTGGACGGCGCGGGCGGCGCGTCGTGCTGCTGGACCATGCAGAGCGGGTGGGGAAGAAGATCCTGATCTCGGGTGGGGGACGGTGCAACTTCACGAATATTCATTGCCGGGCGGAGAACTTTCTCTCGGAGAACCCTCACTTTGCCAAGTCGGCGCTGGCACGGTTTATGCCTGCTGACATTATTGCGATGGTGGAGAGGCACGGAATCCGCTATCACGAGAAGACGCTGGGGCAGTTGTTTTGCGACCGCTCGGCGATGGATGTGGTGACGATGCTGGAGCGGGAGTGCGCGGAGGCCGGTGTTCGTCTGGTGACGGGAGCGCGGGTGCTCTCGGTGAAGTGGGATGGGCGGTTTGTGGTGGAGACTTCCGCCGGGGTGTTTCGTGCGGAGGCTGTGGTGGTGGCGACGGGTGGGCTGTCGATTCCGAAGATGGGCGCTACCGGGTTTGGGTATGGGGTAGCTGAGCAGTTTGGGCTGCGGGTGGTGGAGTGCCGTCCAGCGCTGGTTCCACTAGTGTTTGGTGCGGAGGATTGCTCGCAGTGGTGCGATCTGACGGGCTTGTCGGCTGAGGTGGTGGCGGCAGCGGGAGTAAAGCAGCGGCGGGGGAGCTTCCGGGAGAAGATGCTGGTGACGCATCGTGGGCTGAGTGGACCGGCGATCTTGCAGGTGTCGTCTTACTGGCGGGCGGGAGAGGCGGTGGAGGTCGATCTGGCTCCGGGGGTAGAGGTGACGGCTCCGCTGCTGGCGCGGAATGCGCGGCGTGATGCCGGGGCTGCTGTGATGGCGCTGCGCGCGGTATTGCCGGGACGCATGGCGGAGCGATGGGTGGCCTTGCATGAACCTGACGACTGGACGAATACTTCGCTGGCCGTGATGGAGAAGAAGATTCATGCGTGGCGGGTAATGCCTGCCGGAACTGAGGGCTATGCCAAGGCGGAGGTGACGGCTGGAGGTGTGGACACGGCTGAGCTGGATGCGAAGACGATGCAGAGCCGGAAGGTTCCGGGGCTGTACTTCATTGGCGAGGTGGTGGATGTGACCGGGTGGCTGGGGGGTTATAACTTTCAGTGGGCGTGGGCTTCGGGGGTGAGTGCCGGGCGGGCGGTTTAGGGATTGCCGGAGTGAAGGTTTAACACCAATTTGCACCGATGACACCGATTAAAAACAGACAACAGCAACGGCGAAGCTTTTGCTGGGTGGAGGTTTACTCTCCCACCCATCGCAAAAAAAAATGCGATGGATGGGATACCCCGGCATTTGTGCGTGAGGCGAAACCCATGTCCTAGAAGCGGGACATGGGGCACCCAGATTTGGTGACCTGTTGAGGGTTATTTTGAGGGTGGAGGGCCGTGCTGCTCTGGCGCGGGAGTGAATGCCGTGGGGGTGGACTGTCCGCGATGGCAGGTTCCGCAGCCGACCTTCATCATTTCGCCGTGGTCGGGGAGCTGAGCGAGATACTTGGCGTTGATGTTTTGGGTCATCTGTATCATGATGCGCGCTGCCGATTTCTCGGGTTTGGCGTCGGAGGCGAAGTCGGGGCGGTGGGTCTGAGCGTTTTCCGCGTGGCAGAAGGTGCAATGCACGCCAAGGCTGCCGGTGAACTGGTGCATCGTCGCCATGAGGTCTTGCGATGAGATGTCCTTGGGCAGCACCTGCAGATTGGTAGGCTTCGGCATCTCGTGGTGAGGCCGCTGAGACGGCGCGGCCGAGGCGGTTTGCGCCTGAACGAAGGTGGAAGGAACGAGGAGCGAAACTGCAATCAGTGCGCTGGAGAGATAGTTCCTGTGAGTCATTCGGCCTCTTCTGTGTTCTGCGTTCTCTACGCTTTGAATAGTACAAAAGTTTCTGCGTGATGGGTATAAATGCGTTTTTTATTGAACGATAAGGGTGAGGTTGATCGTACTGGTAAAGCCGGCGCTGGTGGCCGAGACGACGATGGGATAAGTTCCGGCAGGGGTGACGGGGACCTGACCGGAGGGTGTGCCAGATGGGCCGGAGGGCAGTTGGCGTCCAGCTCCGCAGCCGGTGGGGAAGAGGAGACAGCAGAGCAGCAGAACGCAGGCGAGGCGCGGGAGACGGGCGCGGCGGAGGGCGATGAGGCTGAGCGGCAGCAGTGCGGCGAGCCACAGAGTCCGGCTTGGGCTGAATGGGGCGGACGGTGTGAGCGACGCGTTGGAGACTCCGGTAAGGACGACGACGGAGATGGTGGCAGTGATGTTGAGCGGGGTGGTGGAGGGTGTGACCTGGCAGGTCGCGTTGAGTGGCACTCCGGTGCAGGTAAAGGTGGCTGTACCCGCAATGGTAGATGCCGAGGTGAAGAGCAGCGGGAAGACGGCGTTCTGTCCGTTAGCGATGGTAACGGTAGTGTTGCCGTCGGGGCCGAGGCTGAAGTTGACGGCGGTGCCGGTGAGGTGAAGAACCTGTGGGGAGTTGGGAGCGTCGTCGTTGACGGAGAGAGTGCCGGTTCGCATGCCGCCGATGGTGGGAGTGAAGATGAGCTGCATGGTGCAGGCGGTGTTGGCAGGAACGATGGTGCCGCAGGTGCTGCTACCCGGGAGAATGCTAAAGTCTCCGGTAAGTGCGGTGCCTTGCAGTTGCAGAGGGGCGCCGCTGTTGTTGGTGAGCGTGATGGTTTGCGGCAGCGATGTCTGGCCGACGCCTGTAGTGGGAAAGTTGAGCGTGTAGATAGGCGAGAGCGAGACGCCCGGAGGCGCTGTCCCTGTGCCGCTGAGAGCGATCGTTTGGGAGCGGTACTGATCGGAGACGGTGAGACTGCCGGTACTGAAACCGAGGCTCTGTGGCTGGAAGATGACGTTGATGGCACAGGTGGAGTGGGGGTTGAGCGAGTTTCCGCAGGCATTGGCGACGGTGAAGTCGCCGCTGGTGACCTGCGCGGCGATGAGCGTGAGAGCTACATCGCCGTTATTGGTGAGCGTGATTTGTTGCGGTGCGCTGACGGTGGTGAGTTGCTGCGACGCGAAGGTGAGGGAGAGAGGCGAGAGAGTGTCGGTGGCGGGAGAGGTCCCGGTGCCGGTGAGTGAGGCGGTTTGAGTTCCCGCTCCGTCGGTGATGGCGAAGGTTCCGGTGCTGACTCCGGAGACGGTGGGCGTGAAACTAATGGCGACGGTGCAGCCGGTGTCGGGTTTGAGCGTGGGGCCGCAGGTGTTGGCGGAGATTCTGAAGTCCGCGCCGGTAACGGTGGGAGTTTGCAGCGCGGTTGTGGTGCTGCCGGTGTTGGAGATGGTGATGTTCTGCGCGGCGCTGGTCGCGTTGACGGTGGTGGCAGGGAAGGTGAGGATGACGGGGTCCAGAATGATCGCCGCTGCTGGAGTGCCGGTGCCGGAGAGGGTTGCCGTGGCCTGCCCGCCGGGGACGTTGCCGTAGACGGTGAGCAGGCCGGTGCGGCTCCCGGTGGCGGTTGGCAGGAAGCGGATTTGGATGGTGCAGGTTTGGTTGACGGCGATGGGAGCGGTGCAGGTGTCAGCTTCGGTGAAGTCGCCCGTGGTGTCTATCCGGCTGACGGTGAGCGGGGCGGTGCCGGAGTTTGTAACTGTGACGGTTTGCGGAGCGCTGGCGGTGGCTATTGCCTGGTCGCTGAAGGTAAGGGCTGCGGGACTGAGGGCGATGGCGGGCTCGGCTGGGCTGAGGGCGGTGAGCAGAGGGATCTGCCAGAGGCCGCGGCCGTAGGTAGCGGTGCGGAGTTCGCCGGTGCGGCCATCGCCGGTGGGCATGACTGGCGCGACGGCGAGTTGGATGATAGGAGCGTTAGGCAGGCTGGTGCCATAGATGCTCCAGCAGTTGTTGGTGACGATGGCGCAGGCGCTGACTTGCGTGGTGACGTAGACGCCGGTATCGAGCGCGACGTAGACGGTGTTGGCGTCATTGGGATCGACGATGACGCTGTTGGCTGGAGCGTTGGGGAGGTTGTTGGTGATATTGGTCCAGCTTGTTCCAGCGTCGGTGGAGCGGTAGAGATGTGGGGAGCTGATGCCGTTGCCGCTGAAGCCCATGACCGTGGCGTAGATGGTTTTGCCGGTGGCGTCGTGGGGGTCGGCGGCCAGCGAGGAGATGTCGAAGCCGCCGGGGTTGAATTTTTCCTGGTTGGCTGCATCGTTGGTGACAGGCGAGAGGGCGAGGTCGGCCCATGCGGTGGTGTTGGTGGCGATATCGGCTGCCGTGGTGGAGAAGAGATGGCCTCCGAAGTTGACGCCTCCTCCGTCGAGTGCTCCGGCCATGCCTGCGTAGAGGATTTGGGAGCCCGCATTCTGCGCGGCGGTGGCGCTGCTGGCCGGACCAGCGGCGGCGAGCGAGCGCAGGAATGGATTGCTGCTGTTGCAGGCGGCGTTTTGCGGGCCTCCGAGAAAGTTGCTGATGGCGTTGGCCGGGGACCACGACGTTCCGCTGCCCGCCGGGCCGCGCCAGACGCGGCAGGTGCCGATGAGGACGTTGGATGGCAGCGCGGGGTCGAGCAACCAGGGGGCGTCGATGAGCGAGGAGTCGTATGCGGTCTCGGAGGCGCCGATGGTAGGGGCTCCGCTGAAGTCGGCGGCGGTGCAGGCGGCGCCATTGGCGCATTGGTGGATGCTGACGCCTGCGCCGGTGGAGATATACCAGAGTTCAGGATTGGTCTGGTCGATGGCTACTGTGCCGCCTTCTCCTGTGGCAAGTTGGGTCCATGGCGTAGAGGTGGAGACAGCCGCCGTGCCGTTTGCGCCGAGACCGACGAGCAGTGTGGCTGGATCGGTGGGGTGCTGGGCGAAGCTGATGACTTCAGCAAGGGAGCCGAGGCCGTTGTTGAGGTTCTGGAAGTGGGCGGCGTCATCAGGGGAGCAGGGAGTGCCCTGTTGGTTGACGTCGTCGGTCGAGCGCCAGAGGCCGCCGTCGTTGCCGAGGAAGAGGAGAGTTGAGTTGGCGAGGGTGGCGATGGCGTGTTGCGCGGGGGCGACCATGGCCGTATTGGGCGGAGTGCATCCATTGGTTGCGTTGGTGGTGTTGCGCAGGACGCATCCCGACGAAAGGGAGCACCGGTAGAGATCGATGGTCCCGGCGAAGAGGAGCGTGTCCGGTGCGCCTGCTGTTACGGTGGGGATTGCGGCGAGCGAGAGATTGTAGTCGGCTTGTTGGATGGCGGTGTTGCCATTGCCGATTTCGAGCGGGGTGGATGGAAGTTGCTGATTGAAGGCGTCTGGATTGCCGCAACTTGTGCCGGAGAGGGCGCAGGCGTTTTGCCATAGGCCCTGATCGAGATTGTTGCTGTCGACAGTGAGCGCGAAGGTGTCGCCGGTGACGGGCTGCACGGCGAGCGCGCCGCGAAAGATGGGGCAGGAGAGATTGCCGGTGCTGTCGGGATTGGTTGGGCAGGCGGCGAGAGTGAGACCGCTTCCGGGCTGATTCGCCAACCGCATCCAGTTGATGCCGTCCGGCGATTCGTAGTATCCGTGGTAACGGATGGCGGCGTAGAAACGCCGGCGAATGGGATTCCACACGACCGAGGTAGCGGCGTTGTCGCCGCCTAGATCTGCAGAGAGCGGTTGCTGGACAGTCTGACTCCCGTCCATGATGGTGGACATCTGCCAGGTGATGCCGCTGTCGGTGGAATAGTAGAGGCCCATGACGCTGTAGCTTGCAATGGGGGAGTTGACGAGAGTGCCTTCGGCGGCTTGCGATACGGCCGCGACG
The DNA here is from genome assembly GCA_002197545.1 of Acidobacteria subdivision 2 bacterium RH1 MAG20. The sequence continues at coordinate 39,490 of NFUO01000702.1, forward strand.
ACGGTTCCGGAAGAGGTGCTGCTCCACGCAAAACCGGAGAAGCCGAGACCGATGAAAGAGTGATGACCTGCTGCGCCATCGTCCGATTGCTGGTTGAGCGTCCAGGTGAGGCCGCCGTCGTCGGAGCGAAGAATGCCGCTGCCGTAGAAGGAGTCGGTGGCGTCGTTGGGGTCGCCGGTTCCGGCGAGAATGACTCCGGATTGAACGCTGACTGCTCCTATGCTGAGCGACGGGATGATGGAGGTTCCGGCGTTGGCGCTGAAGACGGGGAGAGTGTCGGTGAGCGGCGTGAAGGTGACGCTTGTGAATGGGCCTGCCGCGTTGGTCGACTTCCAGACGCCGCCGCCGGTGGTGCCCAGGTAAACTGTGTTGCCGGAGGTGTCCGCCGGATCGATCGCGATGGCGGTGACGCGTCCGGTGACGTTGCCGTAGTCGATGCTCGCGACCGAAGCAGGACCGATGGACTGCCAGGGTGCATTGAGACTGGAGATGCTCGGCGATAGCGCCTGTGCGGTGAGCATGTCGATGTGCTGTTTGCGGGCGGCCTCCATCGCTTGGGCTGCTGCGATGCGGTGCGGGAGAGTGCGTCCACTGAGAAAACTTTTGGCGCGCACTGTATGTGCGGATACTTCGGCTCCTGAAGGTCTCGCGGGCAATGGCATGAACTGCGAGTCTGCCGATGCAGTGAGGAGCATAGCTGTGGTGAGCAAAAACAACTGAAGCGCGCGGGAGCAGAGCGTGCTGCGCCGGGAGGCGGAATGAGGATTTGCGCTTAGGCCCATGGCGTTGCTTCGGGGAGGTGCAGGTAGCTGCTTCCGATGCTGCAAGCCGTCCGGGCGTAAGTCAACGCTGGATGAGATGAAGAATTTCTAATGGTTCCGCATCGGGATAAGAGGGCTCTCATGTGCTGCTCTGCGTGGCTCCCTGCGTCTTTTGAATGTGATGATGCACGCAAATCTATCGCAAGCGGAACTCGGGGGCAATCTCCTGATAGTTGTAGTTCTGCGCGATATATCTCTTCGAGTTGAATTTTTTCTGGTGGACGCGCTGCCTGGGAGAGGCTGCGCCTGAGTGGACAACAAAAAATGCGGCCCGCAGGCCGCACTCTTATCGAAGCAACGTTCTGTTACCAGAGGCCCCAGGCGCGGCTGATGTAGTCGCTGAGGGTCATGGTAATCAGCGCGGCAAAGGTGAAGAATCCCGCGCATACCGTCATCTTAATGAGGTTCGACTGATATTTGACGTGCATGAAGAACAGGATGACGATGACAGCCTTGATGGTTGCGATGGCCAGCGCCACAACGGGATTGAAGATGCCGAGATCGATGTACGCTGCCATCACGGTAAGACCGGTAAAGATCAGCAGCGTGACAAACACGATCGTATACGTGACGGGTGTAACGATGTGATGCCCGGCGTGTTCGGGATTGGTTACGTTTGATGCGTCGTGATGTTCGGTCATTTACTATCTCCTGCCAGTCAGGGACGATGGCTGCTGGGGCGTCGATTAGACGGGGTGTCGGTTAATGAGATAGAGCAAGGGAAACAGGAACAGCCATACTATGTCGACAAAGTGCCAATATAAGGCGAAATTTTCTATAGGCGCGACATACCCAGCCGTGAAGTCACCTCGATGCGCTCGTAAGGTAAGCCAGACGAGGATGCCAAGACCGATGATCATGTGGAGCGCGTGCAGCCCGGTCATGGCAAAGTACAGTGAGAAGAATATCTGCGTCTTTTTCGCGGCGTCCGGTGCCAGCGGCTCTTCCTTGAGTCCGTAGGCGTGCGGATTGACGAACTCGGAGACATCGAAGTGATCGCCGGGAATGTGGTGCTTCTCCCACTTCTCGTGGTACTCGTCGTACTTGATGCCGATGAAGATGCAACCGAAGAGCATGGTGAGAATAAGGGTGACGACAAGCAGACCCTTCTTTTTGACCTCGGCGGCCCAGACACCGAGCGCCATGCAGAAGCCCGAGGTGATCAGCACCGCGGTGTTCGTTCCTCCGAGCGGGACGCTGAGCTGGTTCGAGGCCACGACGAACGCATCATAGTACCAGTTACGGTAGAGCAGGTACGAAAAGAACAGGCCGCCGAAGAACATGATTTCGGTCAGCAGGAAGAGCCACATGCCGAAGGTCCCGGCTTCGCGCTGCTGCTCCTGCGTCTCGAAGTGATGGCGGTGCTGCGGCAGAGCGACGTGGGCGTGCTCCTCCGGCTGGGCTGTCTCGTGCGTGTGGGGATGCGTAGCTACGATCACATTATCCAACGGTCGTCACCTCTTGTTCCGTCTTGTGGGCGAGCCACTCGTAGTCATAGGCTTCATGATCGACGATAGGAACTTCGATAAAGTTTTCAGTCAGCGGCGGCGATTGAATCTGCCATTCAAGGCCGGTCGCCTGCCATGGATTGTTGCCGGCGATGGCACCGTACTTCAGCGACCATCCGAGATAGAGCAGCGGGAGCATGTAGCCCACACCAAGCACGGTGGCACCCGCGGTCGACAGGACGTTGAGCACCTGGAACTCCGGCGGATACGCGTGATAACGGCGAGGCATCCCGAGGTATCCGAGGATGAACTGCGGAAGGAAGGTGAGGTTGAAGCCGATGAAGGTGGTCACAGCAGCGAGCTTCGAGAGCGATTCGGGATACATGCGGCCCGTCATCTTCGGCCACCAGAAGTGGATGCCGGAGAGGAAGGCCATCAGCATTCCGCCCACCATGACGAAGTGGAAGTGCGCCACGATGAAGTAGGTCTCGGTGAGATGGATGTCCATGCCGAGCGCTCCGAGGAAGACACCGGTCATGCCGCCGATGGTGAACAGACCCATGAAGCCGAAGGCGTAGAGCATCGGCGTCTCAAAGGTGATGGAGCCCTTCTGGAGCGTGAATGCCCAGTTGAAGATCTTGATGGCGGAGGGGACGGCCACCAGCATGGTTAGCAGCGAGAAGACCAGCGCGGAATAGTTGGAGACGCCCATGATGAACATGTGGTGCGCCCAGACGAAGAATCCGAAGAGAGCAATAGCCACGGACGAGAAGGCGACTGCGGTGTATCCGAAGACCCGCTTCCGGCTGAAGGTGCTGATGACCTCTGAAATAACGCCCATGCCGGGAAGAATCATGATGTACACGGCAGGGTGAGAGTAGAACCAGAAGAGATGCTGGAAGAGCAGCGGATCGCCGCCCTTGGTAGGGTCGAAGACGCCGATGCCGATAGTGCGTTCGAGGGCGACGAGAACGAGGGTGATGGCCAGAACCGGCGTGCCCAGCACCATCAGCAACGAGGCGGCATAGTTCGCCCAGATGAAGAGCGGCATACGAAACCACGTCATGCCCGGAGCGCGCATGCGGTGGATGGTGACGATGAAGTTAAGGCCGGTGAAGATCGATGAGAACCCGATGATGAAGACGCCGACCGCAGCGGTAACGACATGCGTGTTCAGGTAGTGAGTCGAGAGCGGTGTGGTGAAGGTCCAGCCGGTGTCGACGCCGCCAAGAACGAGCGCCGCGAGAGTGAACAGGCCGCCGATCCAGTAGAGATACCAGCTCAGAAGATTGACCTTCGGAAAGGCGAGGTCCTTGGCTCCGATCATGATGGGCATCAGGAAGTTCCCCAGCGTCGCCGGTACGGAAGGCACCAGAAAGAGGAAGACCATGATGATGCCGTGCATGGAGAAGAACTTGTTATAGGTGTCCGAAGCCACGAGGTCAGGCTGCGGCGTCAACAACTCCAGGCGGATAAGGCCGGCAAACGCCCCGCCGATAAAGAAGAAGAACGTAATCGAGATCAGATACATGATCGCGATACGCTTGTGGTCGCCGGTAAGCAGCCAGCTCAACAGACCGTCCTCGTTGTTGAGGTAGCTACGCTTCGGCAGTGTTGCCGTTTTCTGGTCGGGCAGATTAACAATTGTGGAACTGGTTGCGCTCATGGTTTCACCACCTCTGGCGTTGTCGGCGCCGTTTGGTTGGACTGTGACGTGACGAGGGTTTGTTGCACCCTGTAGTTGCTATTGAGTCCTTTGATGTACTCAACGAGATCGATCAGGCCGTCTTCGCTGATCTGCCCCTGATATGTAGGCATGATCGGCGCATAGCCGGCGGTGATGTGTTCGGATGGATTGAGGATGGCATCGCGCAGATAGGCGTCGTTCACCAGAACTTCTGAACCGTTGGTAAGCTGTAGCTTGGATCCGTAGACGTTCGCGAGGTTAGGTCCGCGAGCAGCCGCCGTGCCGCTGTGGCAGGCGTTGCAACCCATACTGGCAAACAGCCGCTCTCCATTCTGCGCGAGCGACATGCCGCTGGTGGAGGCCTGCAGCCACTTCTGATAATCATCGGGAGTCATCGCGGTGACCTCACCGATCATCTGAGAATGGTTGGTGCCACAGTACTGCGTGCAGAAGATGTGATAGCTGCCCGGGGTGGTCGCCTGGAACCATACCGTCGAGTAGCGGCCCGGAATGACCTCACGCTTGATTCTGAAATCGGGGACCGAAAAGCTATGGAAGACATCCTGCGAGATCATCGTCAATTGGACAGGGCGACCGACAGGAACATGCAGTGCATTGATCTCGTGCTGTCCGCCCTCATGCTCCGCCTTCCACATCCATTGTTTGCCGACAACATAGATGTTCATGGAGTTGGTCGGAGGATTGTAGATGCGGAAATAGAGAAGGGCCCCCCATACAAAGGTGATCAGAAACAGCGCCAGCGGGATGATGGTCCACGTCGCTTCGAGCAGCGTGGAGCCTTCCACCTGGGTCGCCACTGGATGCTTTTCCTTGCGGTAGCGAATGGCAAAGCCGAAGACGAGTGTACCGACAACAGTAAGGCCGACCACTGTAATCAACAGCAGGAAGAAGTAGAGCGCGTCGGCGTAGGGTGCAATGGTCGATGCTTCGCGCGGGAAGAGCGCGGAAGCGTTGAGCCACTTCACCAGAAATTGCCACAGGACTGGACTGATATGCATCGTTACCCTTTATCCATTCTCTTTCTTAGTCAGGTCGTGGTCGCGCGAGAGCCGTAAATCTTTGCGGAACATCAGGAACATGAAACCGCCCAGCCACGCCACCGTCACCATGCCGCCCAACTGCACCATGCGGGCGACGATGAGCGAATGCTTGTTCCGTTCCGGATCGTAGTGATAGCAGTAGGTCAGGATGTTCGCGACAGGCGAACCAATTTTGTTGTCAGAAGCTTCGATCAAACCGAGGAGGATGTCCTTGGGCGAATACTCGACGCCGAGATAATACTGGGCGAGCTTGCCGTCGGTTGTCACGATCTGAATCGAGCTGGCGTGAGCGAACTGGGTGAGCTTGCCATCCGGCCCGGGAACGCGGACATAGCCGAAACCTACCGCCTTGCTTACAACATCGATTGCGGGACGCTCTCCCGTGAGGAAATGCCAGCCGGCAGCCGTCTCGGGATGTCCATAGCGCTTGACGTAGAGGGCCTTCTTCTTTGCGGCCACCTGCGGCGTCTCGCTCGGATCGATACTGATCACAACGATGTTGAAGTCTTTGCCAGGGGTAAGGTGCACCATCATCAATGCGCTGGTGAGCCCGTCGAGTTCTTCTGAGCAGAGCATCGGACAGTTGTAGTAGACCAGCGAAAGAATAGCGGGCTTCTTGCCGAAGTAGTCGCCGAGCCTGACGGTCTTGCCCGTGTCATCGACAAACTGCGCGTCGAGCGGAAGCGGCTGATTCAGATGCTGCGATATGCCGACCTTCTGCAGCACCTGCGGCAACTCGTCGCCGACGTTCTGGCCTTCCTGCTTGTCTCCATAGCTGGACACCTGACCGAACAAGGGCGCACAAAACAGCAGGATGCAGCCAAGAACTGCCGCCTGCCAACCGCCTCGTATTGTCCGCCTGTTCATCATGTCGTCTTCATCTATGGTATGCCTGGTTCAGATTCTGTTAGTGTGCTGGCGCTTGCTCCGCGTGCTCTGCATTCACGGCCCTGCCGTAGCTCATCTTTTCGGCACGAGCTTCAATGGTGTCAAGTTCATAGCCTGTCCGGGCAAAGCCGGTGGTCAGGGGCGCCTGGATGACGGGTTTCTCGTCGCCGGCCATCAGCACACCGGTGATCGCTGTCTGCGTAACGACCGGAAGACCTTGCTGGGCGATCAACTCCATCGCGCGAGTGATTGGAATACGGATATTGTTGCCTTCTCCGGGAACCACGCTGTAATGGTCCAGCAGCAGGTCCTCGCGTGCGTGGAGATCGGCGGTGGACTGCTCTCCGTCGTCGATATCCAGACGCGGCGTCGGGAAGGTTGCCGTTAACTGCTGGAGTTGTTTCTGCTCCATCTCGGGATCGCTGGCGAGATCCTGGCGTTTGCCGCCATTTAATGCCGCACCGGCAAAGTCCGAAGTGTGGTTCCACTTGGTAGTAGGTCCGTCTGCCTTTTGGATAGCGCTGTTGATGACCCGGCCCATGACAAAGCAGAAGACAAAGAAGACGACGAGGAAACCGCCGAGGCCGGCGAGGAAGACGACGACGCCATTGACGTTGACGTCGGTCGTCTCGTAGCCGGGAGACTCGGTGCTCCGGGGCGCGTGATCGTGCTGGTTCAGATCGTGGTCGTTAGTGGGCATGTTCGGGCTCCAACATCTCTTCCAGGTGCGGATCGTTCACGTTCATGAGCGGGCGTGCCTTCAGCTCCGTCAAGTAATAGGCTCCCCATACGGCCAGGACCGCAATCGGCACCGTAATATAAGCCAGAATTCCAATGTTGCCGTGGATGTGCAGATTGCCTGCGGCATCTTTGAAGTTCGGCTCGATCAGCCAGAACATATCAACGCAGCGTGCAAACAGCATCCAGCTGCAGAGCCATACCATCTTCCGTTTGTTCCGCTTCAAATCGCGCGAAAGCAACAGGCAGAAAGGAACCACCCAATGGAAGATGAAGTCGGCCGAGCAGACATACCACCAGCCGCCATTGATGCGGTGCAGATACCAGGGAATCTCGTCGGGGATGTTGCCGGACCAGATGATGAGGAACTCGGCGAAGCACAGGTAGATGTTCAACATGACGAAGGCGAGCATGAGCTTGCCCAGATCGTGCTGTTCGGTCATGCGCAGCAGCGTCTTCATCGGCTGGAACTTCGACAGCAGAATGACTGTCAGAACGCCCAGAGCGAGGACCGCATAACCCTGACCGACGAGGAATTGCAGACCGTAGATCGAGGAGTACCAGGTGATGTCAAGCGACTTGATCCAGTCGATGGACCCGACCGTCAGCAGAACGACATAGATGAAGATGCCGGGGCCACTGAGGTTCTCAAACTTGGTGCGCCAGCGATCGAAGCTCTGCTGGGTCCCGCGCAGAGGATCGGCATCGCGATCGAGCGACCATTTATTCAGGAAGTAGGTAAAGATTAACATCACGCCAAAGATGATGATTGTCTGGACGATAACACTGCCCGGATTCAGCATGGCGTGTTTGTCGTTGATCGTCATCGCCTGCTCCAGCGTGACCCAGTGGTTGGCGAGAGCATTCGCCACGGCAGCAGGGTTGGGATACGCCGCCCACTGGTACAGGTGCTTCATGAAGATGGCGATGGGCACGAACATCAGCGCGACGAGCCAGATGGTGCGCGTCATCGCCTCAAGCGGACGCCGAAGCAGGAGTCCCCATTTTCCGCCGGTCACGTGCTGCAGCATCAGCAGGACCAGACCGCCGCCGGCAAAGGCGAAGCAGGTCATAAAGCCCATTAGGTAGGCGCGCAGCAGATGGTTCCGGCCTTCGTGCGTGAAGGCGAAGAGCACTGAAACCAGCGTGGCAACCACAGCGACGATCAGCAGGCGGGTCCGCCACACGGAGACAATCTCCGGCGCGGCAAACGATGCAGGAAGCGGACGCGGGCCGTGATGAGCGAGCTCGTGGTGCCCGCCGGCTTCTCCGTTATGTTCGTGTCCGTTATGTTCGTGTCCAGGTGACATGCGTTTCAAGCCTTCGTTCGGAAGCTTCCGAGGTTACTGCTTTGCTGCGGTTTTTCCGGCGGGCGCAGCGGCCGGTGTCGTTGTTGCGGGCCTGGAGGCTGCGGGCGCTCCTGGACCGGGGGTTGCATTAGGCGGCGTAGTCGGTAGAACGTAGGGCTGGTCGTCCGGCGTGCCGTTGACAGCGGTCGGCGGCAGGACCCACTGGGCAGCGAAGTTCGCTGGCAATCCTTCACTCTCCGCGATGCTCGACAGCGGCTCAACATGAGTTCCCGCAGGAACATCTGCCTGGGTCGCCTTCTGGCTCAGCTGGAGTGCCTTGATGTAGGCAACGATGGCCCAGCGATCGACCGGAGCGATCTGCGCGGAATAGTCCGGCATCGCGCCATAGCCATTGCTGATGACATTGAAGAAGTGGCCCAGCGGTGCAGTCTCGAGGCGGGCCGTGTGATAGTCGCCGGCATGAGCGTAGCCGCGGTCAACGATCATGCCCATACCATTGCCCACCCGCGAGTGGCATGGCGTGCAGTAAATGTTGTAACGTTCCTGACCGCGCTCCAGAACCTTCATCGTCACCGGAAAGGGCAGACCGTCGCCTTCCTTGCCATTGATAAATCCCGTATAGAAATAGGTGTCCGCGTGGAGCTGATTGCGGGCTACGGTGTTGGCCACCTGCGGACGCACGGAGCGGCCATCGGCATAAAAGTCGGTGCCCCGCTGAGGAAAGAACTTTGGCTCGTCGTGCATGTCCTGGCGGCAGCCCAGCCCGGAGATCAACAGGATCGTCGTTGCGGCGGCCATGGCCAGGCGGGGAGCCACTCTGGGAAAGCTTGTGATTCGGGTATTAATGGTCCACCTCCACCACGGAGACCGCGGGGAACTGCTCAAGGAAGGCCCGTGTCTCAGTCAGCGAGAACTTCGGGTCCATCGCCTCAAGGCATAGAAAGAACTTGTCTGTCGTCGCGCCGTTGCGGAAGTTGGGCGCATTGAAGACAGGATGGTAGATCTGAGGCATACCGTTCAGCATGATCATTCCAAATGCGGCAGAGAGGCCCGAGAACAGAATCGTCCATTCGTAGGCGGGAATGATGAACGCGGGCCACGAGAAGAGCGGACGACCTGCGATATTGAGCGGATAGGCCCAGACCGCAATCCACGTCTCCATCAGGAACGCCGTCGTGATGCCCATAAGGCCGCCCAGCAGGCAGACCAGCGGAACGCGGGTCTTGTGGAAGTGCAGCGCAACCGCGGCTTCTTCGACGGGATAGGGCGTGTAGCACTCCATCCTGCGATAGCCTGCCTTGCGGGCCTGCTCCGTCGCATGAACCAATTCGCTCGGAGTGTTGAACTCCGCGAGCAAACCGTAAATTCCTTCTCTGGGCGGCATTAGAGTGACTCCTCCACTACGGTCTCAGCATCGGCCCCGCTGCGGCGCACCTTGGTCTGCGGAAGCATCATCTTGATCTCGGACATCGGAATCATCGGCAGGAAGCGGACGAAGCCAAGGAAGAGGAAGGTGAACAGACCCCATGTGCCGATGAAGATCATGTAGTCCCAGCGCGTTGCCTTGTAGGTGCCCCAACTGGACGGGAGATACTCGCGGTAGAGGCTGGTCACGACGATGACGAAGCGCTCAAACCACATTCCGGTGTTTACGATGAACGATAGGATGAACAGATACGTTACGTTCACCCGAAGCTTGCGCGACCACAGGGTTGTCAGCGGTATCGCAATGTTGGTCAGGATCAGTATCCAGTATGCCCAGCCCATTGGCCCGAACATACGGTTCCACATCATGAAGAATTCCCAGTGGCTGGCCGAGTACCACGACATGAAGACTTCCATGGCGTACCCGTAAGCCACGATGCCGCCCGTACCCAACATGACCTTCGCCATATTGTCCAGATGGCGCAAGGTCACCAAATCTTCGAGGTGATAGAACTTGCGGATCGGAATCGCCAGCGTGATCACCATGGCGAAGCCGGAGTAGATGGCGCCTGCCACGAAGTAGGGCGGGAAGATCGTCGTATGCCAGCCAGCCAGGGCCGCGACCGCGAAGTCGAAGCTGATGACCGTGTGTACCGAGAGCACAAGCGGTGTTGACAGGCCCGCCAGCAGCAGCGAAGCCGACTCATACCGGATCCAGTGCCGGGTCGAACCGCGCCAGCCCAGCGACAACATGCCGTACATGTACTTCGCAAACGGCATGGTCGCGCGATCCCGAAGGGTCCCGAAGTCGGGAATCATGCCGACATACCAGAACACGATGGAGATGGTCGCGTAGGTCGAAACCGCGAAGACGTCCCAGGCCAGCGGCGAACGGAACTGCGGCCAGACGTTCATCGTGTTGGGGTAGGGGAACAGCCAGTACGCCAGCCACGGACGGCCCACGTGGATCAGCGGGAACAGGCCCGCGCAGCAAACCGCGAAGATGGTCATCGCCTCGGCGAACCGGTTGATCGAGTTGCGCCAGGTCTGCTTGAACAACAGCAGAATCGCCGAGATCAGCGTGCCGGCGTGGCCGATACCGATCCACCAGACGAAATTGATAATCGCGAAGCCCCAGGCCCCGGGGATCGTGATGCCCCAGATGCCGACGCCCTTCAGGAAGAGCCAGGTGCAGCCGATCACGACGCCCGTCGCAACACCGCCGGCGACCATCAGGCCGAAGAACCAGCCCAAAGGCGTGTTCGAGGTCAGAACGATGTCCGCGATCTTGTGCGTGACCGACTTGAAGTTGTGGCCCGGCGCGATGACCGCGTACTCGCCGGTACGCGGGTCGATCATCGGGTCAACGACCGGGTCCCGGGACGGATCGTAGATTGGTCCTTTGGTTGCCATCGTTATGCAAGCTCCGGATTCGGGTTAATGACGCCAGCCGTGTAGGTTGTGCGTGGACGGTAGTTCAAGTCTGCAAGAACCTGGTAATCGCGCTCCTCAGCCTTACGCTTCGCTACTTTGCTGGCCTTGTCGTTGATATTGCCGAAGACAATGGCATCGGTGGGGCATGCCTGCTGGCAGGCTGTCACGATGTCGCCATCGGCGATCACTCGATTTTCAATATCGGCCTTGATCTTGGCCGCTTCGATGCGCTGAACGCAGTAGCTGCATTTCTCCATGACGCCGCGCGAGCGAACGGTAACGTCAGGATTGCGCATGAACTTCAGGCTCTCGGTGTCATAGTCCGAGTACAACAGGAAATTGAACCGGCGCACCTTGTAGGCGCAGTTGTTCGAGCAGTAACGAGTGCCAACGCAACGGTTGTAGACCATCGCGTTGAGGCCCTCCGGCGTGTGCACCGTCGCTCCCACCGGGCACACCTGTTCACAGCCCGCATTCTCGCAGTGCTGGCAGGCCATTGGTTGAAAGTGCGCCTTGGGTGCGTGCAGGTCGCCTTCGAAGTAGGTGTCGATGCGCAGCCACTGCATGTTGCGGCCGACCTTCACCTGCTCGCGTCCGACAACTGCAATATTGTTTTCAGCGTAGCAACTGACGATGCAGGCATTGCAGCCGATGCAGCTATTCAGATCGATCGCCATGCCCCAGGCATTCTGCACCTTGAGCGTGGCGGGGTCTTTCTTTTCGTAGTTCCAGGTATCCGGGAAGAATGTCTCATCTTTCCCAGGCTTCTCTCCCTGGGGCGAATATCCCACCTTGCCGATCAGGGTTCCACTGGCGCCACCTTCATGCGCGAAGTCGGGATTCTTTTCAACTTCGGCAACCGTGGCATAGCGGATGATGGAGCGCTCCATCGCCTCGCGGCCGGCAAGCGAGTAGGTTCCTTCCGTATCGTATTGCTTATGCTCGAGGTCATGCTGCGCGAAGCTCCCACGATGCTCGATATTGTGGACCTTGGTGACGCAGAGATCGTAATCGCTGCCCACCTTCTTCGCCGTACCGCCGCCCAGGTAGTACGGAGCATCCGCGGTACGGAGCTGGTAGGCATCGAACCCGACGCCCGCTCCTACGCGGCCAGCTTCAGCACGGCGTCCAAGTCCGAGATGAATCGTGATCGCTCCGTCAGGATGACCAGGGGCCATCAACACCGGAGCGGTGACTTTGCGGCCATTCAGCTCAATCTCAATGAGGTCAGTCTCTTCGACGTTGAGATTCGCCATCGCACCTATGCTCATCAGCGCGGCGTTGTCCCAGCTTAGATTCGTGACCTGCTTGGGAAGCTCCTGCAACCAGCCGACGTTGGCATAGCGGCCGTCATACAGCGACGGATCGGGTCGGAATGAGATCTCGTAACCACTCGCGGAAGCCGGTGCGGGAGCAGCAACTGCAGCATTTGCCGACGGCGCGCCAGATTTCGGCGTAAACGCCGTGCCTTCCACCCATCCATCGTGGAGCGCCTTACGCCAGCTGGTGGCAAAGTCTCCCTTGATATAGGTCCGTGCGTTGACCTGAACGACGTCGTAAGCCGAGAGCTGCGGGTTGGCAAGGACTGCCTGGAAGACATCGTGGGCCGACTTGCCGCCATACAGCGGATCGATCATCGGCTGAATGATCGAGATGGTTCCGTCATACGCCCGGGCATCCGACCAACTCTCGAGATAATGCGCCTTATTGATGTGCCAGACCGAGATTGCTCCGGTCTCATCCACATGATTGCCAAGGTGCACTGTTGTCGGCACCTTGTTGAAGGCATCGAGGAAGTTGAGGTCTGCCGGCGCCGAATAGATCGGATTGACGCCCAGCATCACCAGCCACTGAACCTTGCCGGCATTCATGTCAGCGACCAGACCCTTCAGGTCCGCAACCTGCTCGCTCGGGATCGGATTGACGGTCTCGGTATAAACAACGGTCTTGCCTACAGCACCGAGAGAAGTATTCAGCGCGTAGGCTGCCGCGTGGACTGCGGGGGCCGCCTGCTCACCCGGAATGACGACGCACTTGCCGCCGCTCTTCCGCAGATCATTCAGCAGTGCCGTGAAGAACCTCTGCTGATCGGCATCCAGCCCCTGGGGAGTTGCGCTGTGGACGAGCCCCTGGGCAAAAGCAGCAATATCGCTTGGCTTCAGCGCCAAACGATGCTCGGCCTTGAACCCTGTCACCGTCGGCATGGTCTCGACAACATACAGCCGGTTCATCGTCTTGCCGGCTTCATAGCGATGCCGCTCGGCATAACCCGCGGCCATCGGCAGGAAGCCCGGATGGCCAATACCGCCAAGGAAGTCAGCATCCAGCGAGAGGATGACATCCGCCTCTTCCAGCCTGTACTGCGCATCGGTGTAACTGCCAAAGGCCGCCTTCGATGCCGCGCGCGAAGAGTCGGAGTTTACCGGCTCCCACTGCACCAGCTTCGCCTGCGGATAGGCCTGCTGCACCTGCTTCCACTGCGCCGCCAGCGTGGGAGATGTAATCGTCTCGCTCAGGAAGTAAACGCCCTGACCGCCATTGGTCTTCTTGATTGCCGTGGCAAACGCCTGTTGAAAGTCACCCCAGGAGGAGTTCTGTCCGCGGCTGAGAACATGCTGCGAACGATCCGGATCGTAAAGATCGAGGAGTGTCGCCTGCGTAAACCCATCCGACTTGCCCTTCGACATCGGATGTTCCGGGTTTCCTTCCACCTTAATGGGCCGGAAGGCATCGGACTTGATCAGCACAGGAATCGCGCCGGTGGGGAAGGGATGCGCCGTCGCAAAGTACATCGGCTTGCCGAGGATGAGGTCCTCAGGCTGCTTGACGTAGGGATAGATCGGCTCATCCGGCTGCTTGGTGCAACCCGCAAGTCCGGCCAGCGCCAGCGACGCGCCCATGACCTTGAGGAAGCCGCGGCGGCTGACAGCGTCCACCCATTCGCCCGCTCCGGCCTGACGCGGAAACTCTTCCGCCATCAACTCATGAAACGCCGGTGTCTCGGCGAGCTCGTCCAGATTCTTCCAGAAGCGTCGTCCGGTTTTGCCGTCCAGCTTCGCGTGGACCTCGGCGAGCGTCATCTTCGCCGGCGCAATCTGGGTAACGACTACAGGTTGTGCATCTACTGGTGCTTTTGTCTCAGCCATCGTCTGCTCTGTTCCAATCCCAGTTGTTTTTATACCGGTCGTCTTCATCGGTGGCACGTCTCGCAACTCGAGAGTTGTTCCGGCGCTCGAATGTGGTACTGAGCGGTCAGATACTTGCCCAGCTCCATCTGGCTGGTGAACTTCTGATAGCTCGCCGGCAATGCAAGCTGAATCGGCAACGGACTACCCATCGTCTGGCCCTCGCCCCCGGCTACGGGGTGCGGTTGCATGTTCGTTCCGGATTGCGGCCTGGCTTCCCCAGCCGGATGCACCGGCTCCAACTGCATCATCGCCAGCTCAGGATTGCCGCTATTGCTCGGGTCGGCCGTCGTGCAACTGACATCCTGCGCCGTCGGACCGCCCTTCACCGCGCTGGTACACCACACTGGCTTGTCGGTCGACGGGCCGGCCCACGCCATGTTGTAGATCTCGCTGGTGGGCCGCAGATTGCTGGCTGGGTTGCGATGGCAGTTCAGGCACCACTCCATCTGCAACGTGTTCTGCTGGTACATCAGAGGCATCTCGTCGACGCGCCCATGACAACTCGCGCAGCCGATGCCTTTATTCACGTGAACTTCATGATTGAAATAAACGTAGTCAGGAAGATCATGCACCCGAATCCACTGAATCGACGCCCCCGTCGCCCAGCTCTGCCGCACCGGCTCCAGCAACTCCGCATTCGTCCAGATCTGCGAGTGGCAGTTGATACAGGTCTTGGTCGGAGGGATACCGGCATAGCTCGACTGCTCCACCGACGTATGACAGTACTGGCACTGGAGCCCGAGACCCTCAACGTGGTGCTTGTGGCTGAACGGTATTGGCTGATCCGGCCGCTGGCCCTGTCGCGTCACCCACGGTGATCGCTGCAGCTCGTTCAGAGTGACGCCGAGCGCGATGACGATAATGCCTGTCAATACCAGGCTCATGCGGATCAGCGCGTTCGAACTGCGGTCAAAAACTTGCGCCATGAGTGCGTTCCTGCTTCCTTTGCTTTACCTGACTTAAGGTCGAGAAGGTGCCTTCGATTGCTTGTGCTGCTGCTGCTCACTGCTTTGCCGATTGTTCCTACAGGGTCGGCGGTTGGGGCGTCCGCGATTGGTGATGCCCGAAAAATAAATTCCCTAAGAAACTCCGAGTATAGCAGTGGAAAACCCTTTATCGATGATGTTCCATGCACTCTCGTTCGTTTTTTATGTGCAACATCCGATTATCGAACTTGATAAATGAGGCTGCCGCAGAAGACCTGCACAACATCTCGTGCATCGCTGTTCCATCGGGTTATCGCACCACAACATCTACCCTGCCAAAAAGGTATCGTCCTTGTAAATGCGAACCAAATTAGTCCGAGTTCGCGGCGGCATCCAAAGACTTTCTGCTCCACCTGCGATACCGTCAACTCATGCCGCGTCCACTCAACAGCCCGCGCCCCCCTCGCTACGACTACGCTCTCGCCTGCAAAGAGCTCGCTGCCGCCGATCCAAAACTCGGCCGCCTCATCGAACGCGCCGGCCCATTCACCATGCGCGTCTCCAGCACACAGTCGCCCTTTGAAGCGCTCGTCGAGAGCATCGTCTATCAACAGCTCCACGGCAAAGCCGCCGCGACCATCCATCGCCGCCTGCTCGAAAGCTTCCATCCCATCTGCGGCCAGAAGCATCCCAGCGCTGAGCACCTGCTCGAATGCCCGAACGAGCAGTTGCGCGCCGCAGGTCTCTCGCACAATAAGAGCCTCGCCCTCCGCGATCTCGCCGCAAAGACAATCGACGGTACCGTGCCCACGCTCGCCCGCATCCGTCGCATGTCCGACGAAGCCATCATCGAGCACCTCGTTCAAGTCCGCGGCATCGGCCGCTGGACCGTCGAGATGCTCCTCATCTTCCGCCTCGGCCGCCCCGACGTCCTGCCTGTCGATGACTACGGCGTCCGCAAAGGCTTCGCGCTCACCTTCGGCAAACTCAAACCCACCGACAAGGTCACGCCCGCCGATCTGCCCAAGCCCGACGTCATGCGCCGCCGTGGCGAGCGCTGGAAGCCATGGTCGTCCGTGGCAAGCTGGTATCTGTGGCGCGCCTGCGATCTTGCCGCAGGCAAACTCACGCCGCTCCCATGAATCCTATCGATCATATGCTTAGGTAGACTGAAAACATTGCGCGACTTTTAATCCCTGCCGCCCACCCAATCACCATCAAAGGACCTATGGCCAAGTCCCGCACCCCCATCAAAAGCCCTCCCGCAAAAGCATCCGCAACCGATGGAGATACTCGCTTCGTCTGCGTCCACGGTCACTTCTACCAGCCGCCGCGCGAGAACCCCTGGCTCGAAAGTGTAGAAGTGCAAGACTCCGCCGCCCCATATCACGACTGGAACGACCGCATCACCTCTGAGTGTTACGCCCCTAACGGCGCCTCCCGCATCACCAACAAGCAGAACGAGATCATCCGCATCATGAACAACTATGCGCGGATGAGCTTCAACTTCGGCCCCACTCTCCTGAGTTGGCTGCTGGACAACGCGCCTCGCACCTACCGCATGATTCTCGACGCGGACAAGACCAGCGCCCAGCGCTATGGCGGTCATGGATCAGCTATCGCGCAGGTCTACAACCACATCATCATGCCGCTGGCCAACCGGCGCGACGCGCTCACGCAGGTCCGCTGGGGCATCGCCGACTTCGAGATGCGCTTTGGCCGAAAGCCCGAGGGCATGTGGCTTGCCGAAACCGCGGTCAATCGCAGCGTGCTCGATCTGATGGCGCAGGAAGGCATCAAATTCACCATCCTCGCGCCGCATCAATGCGCCCGCGTGCGCCGCAAGGCCGACACCAATCAAGAATCCAAAATCGACGACGCCTGGCTCGGAACGCCCGACGCCACCGTCGATCCGCGGCACCCCTACACTATCCCGCTCGACGAAGGCCGCAGCATCGCCATCTTCTTCTATGACGGCCCAGTCTCCCGCGCCATCGCGTTTGAAGGGGTGCTCAACAGCGGCGAAAACTTCGCGCACCGTCTGGTCGACGTCTTCCACCCCACCTCTTCCGGCGACGAAGAACCCCAGCTTTCGCACGTCGCAACCGACGGAGAAAGTTACGGCCACCACCATAAACATGGCGAGATGGCGCTCTCCTATGCCATGCACTCCATCGAGGATGAAAAGCACGCCAGGCTGACGAACTATGGCGAGTTCCTCGATAGATTTCCGCCCCAGTGGGAGGCCGAAGTCGAAGAAAACACCTCCTGGAGCTGTCCTCACGGCGTCGAGCGCTGGCGCTCCAACTGCGGCTGCAACGGCGGCAAACCAGGCTGGAACCAGGCGTGGCGCGCCCCGCTTCGTGAGGCCCTCGATTACCTGCGCGATGCCGTCGCACCTCTCTCCGAAGAGTTCGCCCGCCCTCTGCTCAAAGACCTCTGGGCCGCACGCGACGCCTACATCCATCTCATCAACGACCGCTCCGCCGCCTCCACTGCCGATTTCTTCTCCGCGCATGAGGCGCATGTGCTCACTCCTGCCGAACGTATTGCAGCGCTCGAACTACTCGAGCTCCAGCGCCACACCCAGCTCATGTACACCAGTTGCGGCTGGTTCTTCGACGAGGTCTCTGGCATAGAGACCGTGCAGATCATCGCCTACGCGGGCCGCGTCCTCCAACTTGCGGCGAAGCTCTTCGGAGAAGCAGGCATCGCTCTCGAAACCCAGTTCCTCAGCCTCCTCGAAAAAGCAAAGAGCAATATCCCGGAGATGGAAAACGGCGCCGAGGTCTACCGCCGCTACGTCACCAACATGCGTATCGGTCTCGACGAAGTCGGCGCTCACTACGCGATCAGCTCCATCTTCCGCTCCTACCCGGAGACAGGCGAGCTCTTCTGCTTCGATGTCCACCGCGATAGTCACCAGATCTTCAACTCCGGCCGCGGACGCGTCGCGCTTGGCCGTGCCAGGGTCCGCTCCCGCGTCACCGAAGAGACCGAGAACATCTGCTTCGCCGTCCTTCACCTCGGCGACCAGAACCTCTCCGCCGCCATCAAGCCTTACAATCCCGCCGAAACCGAGGAGCAGGACGCATTCGCCACCTTCTCCGCGGAGATCGACAATGCCATGCGTCGCGCCAACCTTCCCGAAGTCATTCGGCTCATGGACCACTTCTTCGGCGGAACGTCTTATTCACTCACCTCTCTCTTCGCCGACGAGCAGCACCGCATCCTCAACACCATCCTCAACCGCACCCTCTCCGAGATGGAGGACTCCCTCCGCAAGATCTACGAGGACCACGCCTCCCTGCTGCACTTCCTCACCGAGTCCGGCATCGCCGCGCCGCCCGCGCTGGCCCTCGCCTCCAGCTTCGCCATCAACGCCAGCCTGCGCCGAGCCATCGAAGCCGACCCCTTCGACCCTGTCGAAATAGAAAGGCTGCTCAACCGCGCCGACACTGACCAGATCGACCTCGATACCCATCTGCTCGGCTTCACCGCCGGCCAGCGCATGAAGCGGGCCATGATTCGGCTCGAAGCCGAAGTCGCCGGTGACCCCTCAGCCACCGGTGCCCTCAACAGTGCCGTCACCATTGCAAACTCTCTGCGTCACGTGCCGTTCGAGGTGAACTTCTGGCAGGCACAGAACATCTGGAACGACCTGCTCCGCCGCAGCGACAAGAACTACTGGTCGGAAGAGTGGAGAGAAGGCTTTAAAAGACTCGGCGAAGCCATGAACATCTGCGTCGATCAACTTGTCGTCGAAGCAGGCGTCAGCGCCTTCTAGATAGCTTCTCTTTCTGTCGTTATTAGATTAGTCACCGTGTCGGAACTTCCAGCAGAGCATCAAATATTCGATTAGCAACCTTCTTGATGACGTTCTTGCCCGAAAGATTAGTCTCCAATTGTGCTTCGAGAACGAGAGCAGAAATCACGGGTTGCAGGGATTGGATCGCAACCACCCGGCTGATCGCATCCTTACCCTTAGCTGCTGGTCCTATTATGCCGACAAGTTTATTTTCATCCTTACTGGAGATCATCCCTGCATATAAGTTCTGAAGCCGCTGCTTCGATTCGGGATGCCGCATTGCAAAAAGTTTGAACTCCAGCAAGAGAAGGGACCACGCCTGGTCCTCAGTTCGCTCCATGTAAAAGTTGCGAAGAGCAGCTATGTTCTCGGCCACAGTTGGCGATTTGGCCAGAATCTTTGCCATTCGATCCCGGTAACAATTGCTACGCTCTTCAATGAGCGCGAGAAAGATGTCCTCTTTGCTCTTGAATTGCGCGTAGATTGCGCCTTTGGTGCGGCCGGCAAGGGCCGCAATCTCTCCCAGCTCTGCCCCTTCGTATCCGTCTCGCACGAAGATCGTTTCAGCAGCGTGCAGTAACAGCGACCGCGTCTCTCTTGTTCTAAGTTCGTGTTTATTAGCTGTTTTGACTGTCATCTCTTTGGTCTCATTTTAGTAAAGGCAGGTCATCCTTGGCGGTAGAAACGCGCTCTGGGCAACCGTGAGGATTGTTCATCATATCGTTGTTCGGTACGCCTGACCTCGCCTCCGTCAGAGCCCGGCGAAGTTCCTGATTTGTCTTCAGAAGATCGCAGACCAGCGAGCGTAAAGAATTGACCTTGTGTTCCATCTCCAGCGAGGAGTCGATACTCCAACGATCCTCAATCGCGTGCGCTGCCTTGCAGTTGTCCATGTTATCTCCGTTGCGGCTCAAAGTCCCGACAGTGAAGTTCCTGGGTTCACAGTCAAAGGAATCGAGCAGCCTTGCTAAGTGCGTCGTCACGCAGCCTCCATGACAGACGACGCTTCTGCCGGATCTACAAAGCAGGGTTGACTGTGTTTTTCGCTGAGTTGCTCTTGTCGGCATTCTTCAGCGCAGCAGCATAATGCTTGGCGAGGCTTTTGGCGACATGGTCTGCGACGTTTGTGCTCTCGGATTCGCCCCGCATCGTGGCCTTGATCTGTTTGCTTATGTTCAGGTTTCCTGATGCATCGGTAAAGGTGACATCGAAAGTCATTTGCGTGGTTCCAACGAACATTCCAACAGGCCCCAGAAATGCACGCTGCACTGAGCTTCCTTGCTTGAATGCCGCAATCGAGATATGGATGATGTACTGTGGGCATCCACCTCGGCCATCACCCTCGCCGTCGCGATAGACATGCCCGACTTCTTTCGTGCGTCGAAGGCGATCGATCACATGCTCGTATACGAGCGCTCGATAGGCAGCCGGCACCTCGGCGTGGTCCCAGTCGGGAGTGGACACGAGCACGCTCTTCAGTTCAATCGGGGAGTTCTGGCAGACAGCATCCGAAACTTTCCGAGGCAGGACAGGAGTTAGGGCGAAGCTCTGAAGAGCACGGTCTGCTTCGTTGGCGGGTAGGAAGAAGACAGCACCGTGACTGCCGCCATGGCTATCGTTGAACTCGACTGTAAGCATATCCACCCGATGATGCATGACGGTAGCTGCTGCGAGACCGCCACCATCCGGGATCGTCATTCTCAAGATCCTTCCACTCATACCCCAGAGTTCGACTCTCTGGTTGCCGGCGCTCACGGCCGTCACAGAACTGCGCTGAATGGACGTATTGCCCGACTTTCCCGAAAACGTGAGGGCATCCGCGCTCAGCGTCAATGTGCCTTTCTTGTTGGGCTTCATATCGGGAAACCCATACACATGCTCAGCACTTGTGGATTGCCAGACTGCGGCAGCGGCGGGAACGGCATGATCTTGCGGAATGGCCTGGATGTTTGCAGCCGAAAGATGGGTTGGCACGCACAAAAACGCGTGAAGGATAAGGACAAGTGGAGCACCGGATAGACCTTTCATAACTCTCCTATAAAAATACGTACTAGTAGGTATATATATTACGCTCGACGGAATGTCAATTGTGATGCCCGAATGAAATGGCCTTGAGCGCGGCGATGGCGAGGGTGTTCAACGAGGATATTTTCTTGAATCTGACGAACTGAAAATAAGTCCAACCTTGCTCTTGACAAAGGCCACTCTTCCATAGTCTAACTATGTCAACACGCCGGCAAACTCTGGAGGCCCCCTTTGAACCGCGACGAAATTCCCCCCGGAACGCTTTATCTTTTGATCCTCAAAACCCTCGCCCGCACCGGCAAGCTGCACGGATACGAGATCGCAGACTCCATCCAGCGCACCTCCGACAACGTCCTGCAGGTCGAAGAGGGATCGCTCTACCCCGCGCTGCAACGCATGTTGATCAAGGGCTGGGTGACAGCGGAGTGGGGCGTAACAGCGGGCAACCGCCGCGCGCGCTACTACCAGTTGACGACCGCAGGCCGCAAGCAACTTACCGCCGAGGTATCGCAGTTCGAGCGCGTCATCGGAGCCATCACACGGGTCATTCAGACGGCTTGACGACTTGAGGAGATAAAGCCATGAACATTATTGGTCAACTCGGCAGAAGACTTTCGATGCTCTTCCGTCGCAGGCAGTTCGACACCGATCTTGAAGAAGAGATGCGCCTGCATCTTGAACTCCGCGAACAGGAAAAGCTACAGGCAGGTCTGACGCAGCCTGCCGCGCATTCCGCCGCTCGACGGCAGTTTGGCAACTCGACAACTCTCAAGGAGAAAAGCCATATGACATGGGGATGGCAGTGGTTCGAGGACTTCGTGCAGGACATAAACTACGGTGTGCGCGCCATGCTGCGCAGCCCCGGCATTACCGTCGTGGCCCTACTCTCGCTTGCGCTGGGCATCGGCGCAAACACCGCGATCTTCAGCCTGATGGATGCGGTCATGCTCCGGTCGCTACCAGTAAAAAATCCAGCTCAACTTGTTTTAATGGGAGACGAGACCTGGAGCGGGATCAGCGATGCTTTTGGCGTCACTCAGATCTATTCCTATCCCTTCTATCGCGAGATGCAGAAGAAAAACCAGGTCTTCTCCGAGATGGCCTCGGTCTCCAGCATGTCCAACGGAGTCCACGGATTCATAGAGGGACAAGCTGAAGCCCAGCCCATGAATATCCAGCTCGTCTCCGGAACATACTTTCACATGCTCGGTGTTCATGCCCTCCTCGGGCGCACCCTCGGCGAGCAGGACGACCAGACAAAAGACGGCAATCCAGTAGCAGTCGTCAGCTACTCATGGTGGAAAAGAGCGCTCGCGCATGATCCCTCCATTCTGAATAAAAAGTTGAAGATCGACGAGACCACCTACACCATCGTCGGCGTCGCTCCACCTGAGTTCTTTGGGACGACCGTCGGCGAATCCCCCGATATCTGGGTTCCTCTCTCCATGCAGAAGGAAGTCCCGCCAAACTTCGACGGATATACCGACAACTTCTCCGAATCGCTTTACCTGATAGGGCGCTTAAAGCCCGGCGTTACCCTGACGGAAGCAACCACAAATGCAAATCTGCTCTTTCAACAGATAGTTCGTGGCTTTCCCAATACGCGGCGGGATCAATACTCTCTCGAAACCCTGAAGAAGGCCCACGTCGAATTACATCCCATGGCCACGGGGCTATCGTGGCTCCGCGCGCAGTTCTCCGAGCCATTAGAAGTTCTCATGGCTGTCGTTGGACTGGTGCTGCTCATCGCGTGCGCGAACATTGCCAATCTCCTGCTGGCCCGCTCAACCGCCCGGGCCAAAGAGTTCGCCGTCCGCCAGGCACTTGGCGCAAGACGTTCACGCCTGGTCAGGCAGTTATTAACAGAGAGCCTCGTCCTCGCCCTCATCGGCGGCACGCTCGGCATCGTATTCGCAACCGGCGCGAACCATCTCCTGCTCCGCATGGTCTCCGGCGGACAGGAGACTGTGCCACTCGATATCTCAATCAACACGCATCTGCTCTTGTTCACCCTGGCCATCACCGTCGCGACCGCCCTGCTCTTCGGAACCATCCCTGCATTCCGTGCAACAAAACTCCAACTGACGGAGTCCCTCAAGGACAGTCGCGGCTCAGCGAGCGGCGCCACAAAGAGTCCCCTCGCCAGAGCTCTGGTCGTCTCGCAGGTCGCGCTCTCCCTCGTCCTTATGGTGGGTGCCGGACTCTTTCTTCGCAGCCTCATGAACCTGATGAACGTGGATACAGGATTCAATAAAGAGAACGTCCTCCGCCTCCAGACCGACGCCAGCTCTATCGGATACAAAAGCAAAGATCCTCGCCTTGCCGCGTTGTATCAACAAATCGAAGAGCGCATCAGCGCCCTTCCCGGTGTCCGCGCCGCCAGCAACTCCCTCTTCACCTACAACGAAGGCAGCTGGAACGGTACCGTCGATGTGCACGGCATGCCCATCGACAGAGAATCCAACATCAAGCACAACATCATCGGCAACGGTTACTTCGCAACCATGCAGATCCCGCTCGTCGCAGGCCGCACCTTCGGCCCGCAGGACACCGCCACCTCACAAAAGGTCGCGGTCATCAGCGAAAGCATGGCGCGCAAGATGTTTCCCTCCGGCAGCTCTCCCATCGGCCATACCTACGGCACGGACGGCGCCAGCCACGATAACGACATCACCGTCATCGGCGTAGTGAAGGACGTTAAGTTTGAGAGCCTGCAGGAGACTCCCGTGATGATCGACTACTTCCCCAACTCACAGCATCCGGGATACCTGAATTCTCTTGCAGTGCGCTATACCGGAAGCTTCGACGCGGTATTGCCCGCGGTCCGGCAGGCGATCCACCAGGTAAACCCCAACCTGCCAATCTCCAATGTAACCACCCTGGATGAGCAGGTAGGCCGGTCGATCACAAATCAACGATTAGTCGCGCAACTCTCAACCTTCTTCGGACTCCTCGCCGTCTTTCTCTCCTGCATCGGCATCTACGGCCTCATGTCCTATGTCGTTACTCGACGCACCAACGAGATCGGCATCCGCATGGCCCTCGGGGCAGAGCGTTCACAGGTTCGATGGCTGGTCATGCGCGAGATTCTTCTATTGGTCGCAATCGGAGTAGCAATCGGCGTTCCCGCGGTTCTTGCTGGCAGCAAGCTGATCTCAAACATGCTTTTCGGCTTGAAGGGGGCCGATCCAGCCACCCTGTTTGCAGCCGTCGGACTCTTGCTTCTCGTCGCCGCAATCGCTGGCTACGTGCCCTCGCAACGCGCATCGCGTATCGAACCGATGGTAGCTCTCCGCTACGAATAAATCTTAGCGTCATTGTCATCTGTACCAATACTGTGGTACAGTTAACTTCGTGATCTTCCGACTGAACACATCTTCTGGCCAGCCCCTCTACCTGCAGCTCATGGAGCAGGTCCGTCACGCCGTTGAAACCGGCGTTCTACAGGACGGCGACCAGATGCCCGGCATCCGCACGCTGGCCGAAGAACTCGTCGTCAGCCATAACACCGTCGCCAAGGCATACACCGAACTCCAGCATGAGGGGCTTCTCGAACTGCGGCATGGTGCTGGTGCATACATCAGCGCGAAACAGCGGCACAAAACACGTACCGGCCAGGTACTCCAGGCACAAACGAAAGTTGCAGAGGTTGTCGAAGAGCTCCACGAAGAAGGATTCAGCGGAGAAGAGATACGCCGCCTCTTTGAGGCGCAGATTTTGCAGGTCTATCAAATTGCGAGGAAACGATGAGCCTGGAACGAATCATTCAAACCGAAGAACTGACGAAACACTATGGCCCTTTCAAGGCCGTGCAGGAACTAAGTTGCCGTGTCCGCCGAGAACGAATTACCGGTTTTCTCGGACGTAATGGCGCGGGCAAAAGCTCTACCATCAAGATGCTGCTGGGAATGATCAAGCCCACCTCAGGCTCCGGCACTGTACTCGGCCACCACATCGATAACCCCAAAGAGTCGCTCGAAATCCGCAAACGTATTGCCTACGTCGGCGAAGACAAGGACCTCTACGGCTATATGACTGTCGAACAGTTGATCTGGTTCACCCGGTCGTTCTACGCAGACTGGCGGCCAGAGATTGAAAAGAAGCTGCTAAAGGAATATCGCCTCCCACTAAATCGCAAGGTGAAGGCCCTCTCCAAAGGGATGCGGACCAAACTGGCCCTTCTACTTGCGCTTTCGCGTCGTCCGGCACTGCTCATCCTCGACGAACCTACCGAGGGGCTGGACCCGATCTCGATTGAAGAGCTGCTGCAGACCCTGGTGGGCGCTCCCCTCGAAGGGACTACCGTCTTCTTCTCCTCACACCAGCTCTCCGAGGTCGAGCGCATCGCTGACGACATCCTGATGATCGATAAGGGAAGATCGGTTCTCGACATGCCGCTCGACCAGATCCGCGAAAACTATCGCCGCATCACACTCGGTTTCGCGGACAAGCCACCCGCGCTCCCATCGAACTTAGACGGCATCGAACGAACCAGCATAAACGGCCGCCAGATCACCATCCTCGCCAGCCGCAATGCCGATGCCATCGCCCAACTCGGCCGTGAGCGCAACGCTGTCGATATCGACGTCTCTCCCATCAGCCTCCGCGAGATCTTCATCACGACCGTCCAGGAGCAGAATCACCTCGACCAGCAGGAGCACCGCGATGTACTGGTATAAGTCCTGGTGCGAGACCCGCACCGTCATTCTCCTCGGCATCGCCGCCATCGCAGTCGCCTGCGTCTTCATCGTCTTCAATCAGCAGACCATGCGCGACCACGCCAGTGCACCCATGACCTACATCGCCTTTGTCTGGAAAGCCGTCTACGACAGCTTCGGCCGCGATCTCTTTCTCATCCTCTGCATCATGCTGGGCAGCGGCGGCCTCTTGCAGGAGAAGGTCCACGGAACCACCGGCTTCACCCTCACCCTTCCCGTCAGCCGCCACAACATTCTCTTCACCCGCGCATTCATCGGATACTGTGGCGTCCTCGCCATAGCTCTCACCCCGGCCATCGTCCTTCCAATCGGCTCCCGCTTGATCGGCCAATACTATCCCGCAACCCAGGCACTCGGTTTCAGTCTTCTCTGGGCCTGTTGCGGAGCAATCTTCTACGGCTATACCTTCCTTCTCGCTCACCTCATGGAAGGCGAATACTCCGCCATGCTCGTGGCTGTACCCACGCTTATGGCATATGGCTTTCTCATGGCCATCCCTTGGCTCGCGCACTTTCCCATGCTCAACATCTTCAGCATCATCAACGGCGAAGACATGCCATTCTTCAACGAGCATTCGTACCTGCTCGTCGGCCCCATGCCCTGGCTCGCGCTCATTGTCATGCTGTTCATCGCTTCAGTCTTCGTCTTCTTTGCGGTGCGCCGCATGGAGCCGATGGATTTTTAAAATCGCAGGAGAGATTCATGCTCTGGTATAAAGTCTGGCGCGAAAGCAGCGTCCGTTTCCTCATCTCCGCTACCGCCATCGCCGGCATCTGTCTGGTTCGTGTTCTCTTCGAGCACAGGTTCTTCCCCGGCGTCGCTCACGAAGCTCCCGGCGTTCACAACTACATCCAGTACCTCTACTGGACGATCTTCGCTGGCGCCGGACGCGGCTTTCTACAACTCTCCTGCCTCCTGCTCGGCCTCGGCGGCCTCCAGCGCGATCGCAAGCAGAACACTCTCGGCTTCACCCTCGCGCTTCCCATCAGCCGTCCTCGCCTCGTCGTAACCCGCGCCCTCGTCGGCTTCGTGCAGGTCTTCGCCCTGTCACTGTTTCCGCCATTCCTCGTCTGGGCCGCCTCGCCGCTCGTGCATCAATCCATGCCGCTTTCCTACGGCCTTGGCTTCGTCCCCTTCTGGACCATCGGTGGCCTATTCACCTTCGGCGTCACCTTTCTCTGCTCGGTCATCTTCACCAGCGAGTACACCGCGCTCGCCGTCGGTTACCTGTCCTACATCTTCTATCTCGCCGCCTGCCGTCATCCCCGGCTCAGCCCCTACTCACTCCACGCAGCAGATTTCATGAGCGGACGCCTCGGCAACGCCATTGACCCCCATACCCTGCTCTGGACAGGCGCAATTCCACTTGCCCTCATCGCCGGCTTCGCTCTGGCGGCGATCACTCTCATCGCAGCTAGCACCTTCATCACCACCCGACAAGACCTCTAACCATACCAGTTTTTCGCATTAAGCATGCAATTTCTTGCCCCAACGCAACCACGTCATCTCGACCGAAGGCGGCGCTTTTGCCGCCGCAGTGGAGAGACCCCTGTATTTCGTTCTTGTTTCTAATCCGCATTTCCCCTCACCAATCCGCGGGCGAATCGGTGTAGGTTTCCCTAGCCCCGCCCCAACAAAATCCTGTCAAGCCCCAATCTCATCTAACTCAAACAAAACAAATTAACATACAGATTGCCGACTAGTTTCACTCCATCCGCTACACTAGAATTAGTAGATAAAAAAGAAGGCCCAGCGACAACGCTGGGCCTAACTCGTTTAGAAAGAAGACTTTGCCTATAAAGCATCTAAAATGAAGACTTTACACTGAAAGTACCAGGGGTACCCCCCGGTCAGCTCCGCCAGTGCAGCGTAACCGGCCCATCGAGCGGATGCTCCCCAGTCCCCTTCAAGCGGGCCTGTTTCAGCGCGAAGTACCACTTCGCCGGCTTGTCCGCATCGTCGATCAGCATCAGCGCCGGATTGAACCGCAGCCCCTCGGCCTGCTGGATCATCGTCTCTTGATCCTGCCGCACAAACCGCGCTCCAAAGAACGTAGCAATCGAGGTCACAAAGGGAACGCTATAAAAGACATTCCACGCGGCATAGACATCGATCCTGCAGGTCGAAGCCGTCACCGGAGTCACCGTAGTCAAGCTGGAAAACCATTTCTTCCCGCACCGGATCGTCTCATACCGGCGATTCGGCAGCACAAAGTCGATCGTCGTTGTAATCGGTTCGCCATACACACCCAGCAGCTTATAAGGAGCGCTGTTGCCCGAAGGAGCATGAGCAGACATCCGAAACCCCTGTGGAATCGGTTCAAAGTGCTTCGTCTTCTCGTGGATGCTCGCCCGGCTGCGCCACCACCACGCCTGATGCACAAACGGCCCATGCGCCGGGTCCATCAATCCGATAATCCCGTGGTCCACATTGCAGGGCAGGTCGGCCATCAGATGCGCGCTGCGGTACTGCTCGGAAAACTTCGGCAGCTCAGGCACAGGAGGTCGCGAATCTCCTCCGCGTGCTGAACCCGGCTGCGGAACATAGACCCACGCATAGCCATCGCGTTCCTCACAGGGAAACGCGCCAGCAAAGATCTTCGTCGCATCGAGCGTGTCATGCCCGGTCAGCGAAGGGATTTCGGCACACTGCCCGCTGCAAGGCTCAAAGCGCCAGCCATGATACTTGCACTGCACCGTCTCGCCGTCGAACCAACCCGCCGAAAGCGGAATCCCCCGATGCGGACAAAGGTCCCGCATGGCAAACACCTTGCCATCGTTCTTGCGGCCCAGCAGCAGCGGAACTCCGAGGAGCATCGCCGTCTTCGTCCTGCCCTTGCGCAACTCAGTGGCCCGCAGAGCCGGATACCACTCGCCGAAGATAAGCTCGGTCGGCGGCGGCGCGGCATTCCCAACTTGAACCAGATCACTCATCATGCAGTCAGCCTGAGTCTACGACAAATCTACGACAAATCAGTTCCCCCCGACCCGCCCTTAGGACACACGTCATCTCGACCAAACCCTGAGCGAAGTCGAAGGGGCAGTGGAGAAACTCCCGCCTACGTCATCTCGACCGGAGCGAAGCGGAGTGGAGAGACCCCTGTATTTCGTCTTTGCCGTGGCCTTTCACAAATACACTGGTGACGTGCCTCCGATTCCCGGCAACGCGCCAGCCCTATCCTCTCCACGCCGCAATCGACTCATCCTGCTCGCCCTCTGGTTCTTCTTCTACGCCAGCTTTACCCTGCTCACGCCGCCGCTTCTCGATGACGCCGACTCCGTCCACTCCGAAGTCGCCCGCGAGATGCTCGTCCGCCATGACTGGATTACCCTCTATGCCAACGGCATCCGCTACCTCGAAAAGGCCCCTCTCCTCTACTGGAGCATGGCCACCAGCTTCAAACTCTTCGGAGTCCACACCGCTGCTGCTCGCCTGCCGCTGGCCTTCACCGTCCTCGCGCTGGCGCTGGCAATCGAAGCCTTCGCCCGACGCGCCTTCCACTCCACCCGAGCCGGTCTCTACGCCGCGCTCATCCTGCTCTCCAGCTTCGGCATCTTCATCTTCACTCGCATCACGATCCCAGACGTCATGGTCTGCCTCTGGCTCACACTCGCCCTCTTCTGCTACTGGCTCACTGAAAGCGATCCAGCCCAGCAATACCGTCCCAATCGGCTCCTGTGCTGGGGATTCGCTGCCTGCTGCGCCCTCAACGTCCTCACCAAAGGACTCATCGGCATCGTCTTTCCAGTCCTCATCGTCCTCGCGCACCTTCTGCTCACTCGCGGCATCCGCGGAACCCTCATTCGCCTCCGCCAGCTCTATCCAATCTCAAGCGTCATTGTCTTCCTCGCCATCGCCGCGCCATGGCACATCCTGATCGCCCTCGCCAACCCCGGCCAGGGCAACCCGGGCCACCTCACCTTCATCCACGGCCACTGGTCCGTCCCAGGTCCAACGCAAGGCAACGTCCACGGCTGGCTATGGTTCTACTTCGTCAACGAGCAGGTCCTTCGCTACCTCAACCTCCGCGTGCCGCGTGACTACGATACTGTTCCCCTCGTCCTCTTCTGGGGACTGCTCCTCGTCTGGCTGATGCCGTGGAGCGCCTATCTCTTCAAGGCCATAGCCACCGTCCCCTGGGTGAAATCCCTGCACCGCCAGTCACTCGATGCCCTGCAAAGTACGCGCCTGCTCCTGGGAATCTGGGCGGCGCTTCCCATGCTCTTCTTCAGCTTCTCCACCCGGCAGGAATACTACGTCCTGCCCGCGCTGCCAGCCCTCATCCTGCTCATCGCCGCATGGCTGGCAGACGAAGCAGATGAGGCCGAATCCTTCACCGTGCCGAACCGCCTCGTCGTCGCTGGACAACGCATCTCCGTCCTCCTTCTCATTCTCGGCTCCATTGCCGCCCTCGCCGCCGGGTTCTTCATCCTGCACTCCCACCCTGTCGGCCCGGATACCGACCTCGCCGCGCTGCTGAAACAGAACCCCGGCGACTATGCGCTCTCCTTCGGTCACTTCCTCGACCTCGATGCGCGAGCAATGGGGGCCTTCCGCACGCCACTCGCCATCACTGCCATCGCACTTTTTGGCGGAACGCTCGCAAACTGGTTGCTGCGCCGCGACTACAAACCGCACACCGCCAACCTCTGGCTGGCCGCTGCCACCTTTGCCTTCCTGATGGCCGCTCACATGGGACTGCAAATATTCTCCCCAGTCCTTACCTCATACAAACTGGCCACCGCCATCGCGCCAGAGATAAAACCCGACGATCTCATCGTCATCCACGGCGAGTACGAGAGCGCGAGCACTCTGGGCTTCTATCTCCAACACCCCGCACCCGATACCCAGCCCATCCACATCCTCGACGGCCGCAGCTCCAACCTCTGGTACGGCTCCTTCTTCCCCGACGCTCCACCGATCTTTGAGGACGATACCTCCCTCGCTCTCAAGTGGAACGGCGTGCGCCGCATCTTTCTCTGGCAGGACCTCGATCGGCCCGTGCCTACTCTCCCCGGCAAGGCCTTCTTTATCACGCAGAGTGGCGGCAAAGAGATTCTTAGTAATCAACCGAATCCGTATTAGCCTTTTTAGATTATTAAAACGTACCTCAATGGCTGTATCTTGTTGGAACGCAGAACGCATGAACAAGAGGGGATAGTCCTGCAATGAATAAGATGGTCTTTATTAAGATGCTGGTAGTTTCTGTTCTTACCGGCATCATTCTTATTGCGCTGGCAGCCGTCTATGGCATACTCGTCAGCCGGGAGAGCTACCGCGAAGATGCCGTCAAAAGTATTTCCGACAGCTATGCTGGCTCTCAGCAACTGATAGGTCCGGTATTTGTTCAACCCTACACGCAAACCGTCGAAGACATAACTATCGGTGACAAAGGGGATCGCCGTGTTAACTCGCATAAGGTTGAAGGCAGCTATCTGATCTTTCCCAGCACCTTGGCCATTCATGGTGTTATGCGGCCTAGCGAACGTCATCATGGCCTCTATAAAGTCACCGTATATGAACTTGAAAGCCATCTGGAAGGCACTATTAAAATTCCTGCTTCCGGACTCACCGGCCAGATTACTTACGGAACTCCCTACCTCGCGCTTCGTCTCAGCGATGTTCGCGGCATTATTGGTAGCCCAACCCTGGTAGCGAATGATAAGCAAGTCCAATTCACGGGCATTGTCACCGAAAGCGCAGGAAGCTGGAAGCCGAATCTACAGGCCTTATTGGCTGACACCCCTGGAGGAATTCCATCTAACATTACTTTCGCGATTGACCTTACCCTCGCGGGCACACAGCAGCTCTCTCTCACTCCTGTGGCAACAACGAACCGCTTTGAACTTACTTCCGTCTGGCCTACGCCACTCTTTGCAGGTAAGTTTCTACCTCGCACTCGCGAAGTGACGAACAAAGGCTTTCAGGCGGTCTGGGAGATCTCTTCACTCGCTGCTGCCACGCAGAACCAGATGACTACACAAAATGCTGCGGATATTGACTCCGTCGACGTCAAACTTCTCAACCCGATCGATCCTTACAAACTCTCCGACCGTGCAGTAAAGTATGGCGTACTCTTTGTCCTGTTGACCTTTGGCGGCTTTTTCCTCTTCGAGATTGTGAAGCGCTTGCCTATTCATCCCGTCCAATATCTATTGGTCGGTTTCGGACTCACTCTTTTCTTTCTTCTGCTCATCAGTCTCAGTGAGCACATCGCTTTCGCAGCGGCTTATCTTATCGCCAGCATTGCATGCATTGGTCTTTTGACCTACTACCTCTGTTTTGTTCTCCATAGCGTCATCTACGGAGCGTGGTTTGGATCAATGCTGATGACGCTTTATGCAGCCATCTATGGCCTTCTCATTTCGGAGGACAATGCCTTGATGCTTGGTTCACTGCTGCTATTCGCGTTGCTCGCCGGAATCATGATTGCCACCCGTAAAGTTGACTGGTATCAAGGAAGCGCCGAGTTGATGAATGTCAAAGCCGCGCAGAGCGCAGTCCCCCCACCACCACATCCAACAGATTCATAAGTGTAAACCTAATCAACCCGCGTAATCCGCCCATCGCGCAGATGAAACCGTTCACCGCGCCAAACTACCGTATCGCCTGCAAAACTCCACGCCCAAAAACCAAGCCCAAAAAAATCCCGCAGCGGCAGCAGCCACAAATCTCGCAGCACCTGTCCATCACGCAGAATTCCAACGCCCACAGAAAGCGCAACCGCAACCCGCGCCAGCACCACCACGCTCAGCAACGAGAAGCTCCACAGCGCAAAACCGCTAGTGATGCACGTAATCAGCGCCCACGGCAGGGCATAGGTAATTCCCAACCCGACATATCCCAGCTTGCGCGAGTCGCGCGTCGATCGTGCCCAGCGTAGTTGATGAACGCAGAAGCCGCGAAAACGATACGCGGGAACGGTCGTCTCCACCACCTCGTAGCACAGCTCCACATGATAGCCGGCGGCGGCGATGCGCTCTCCCATCTCGTAGTCGTCGGCGAGATACTCCACCAGCGGCTCCAGACCGCCTGCCTTTGCCAACACAGTCTTGCTTGTCGCCAGCGTCGAGCCCAGCCCGAACCGAATCCCGCCTTCCAGTTTCCGCGCCGTCAGTACGCCGGGCAGAAAGTCGGTCGAGATGCCCAGTGCCTCCAGCCTCGACCACAGCGTTCTGCCGCTGCTGCTCTCGGCTGTGCGGCCAATGTAGGGCGCCGTCACCATCCCTACTGCTTCGTCCGCAAAACACATCATCACGCGAGCGAGATACAGCGGCGAAACATAGATGTCGCTGTCGTTGATCAGCACATGCTCATACCGCGCCTCGTGCAGCATCTGCACCAGGTTGCTCACCTTGCCCGAAGTTCCCAGCCGCTCGCGGCACTCCACCAGGCGAATCGCGCAGTCGGGAAACTCCTCCCGCAGCCGGGCAATCTCGTTAACTGCGGGATCGTCCATACTGCTCACGCCGAACACAATCTCGAAGTTGCCTGCGTACTGCTGGCGGCAATGGCTCACCAGTCCGGCGTACATGTGCGGGTCAACACCCTTCACCGGCTTCAGAATACTGACGTCCGGCGTATAGCCGGTGTCCCTGGGACGCCGCATCCAATAGTGCGCGAAATCCCGTGTTCCCCATAACGCCAGCAACAAATACGCCAACCCGGCAAGCGTCAACAGTGTGGTGATCGCCTCAATCGCTGTCGCCATTCCATTAGTCTAACGAACCCACTCATACTCCTTATCCATCGCTGTTTCTTCCACACCACCAAACATGTCATCTCGACCGAAGCGAAGTGGAGAGACCCCTGTATTTCGTCTTTGCCGTTGCTTGTTTTGATCGGTGATATCGGTGTAGATCGGTGTTAAGACTTTCGCCAGCCCGCCCGTATTCTACTCGTACCGCAGTGCATCGATCGGGTTCAGGTTCGCGGCCTTCCATGCGGGATAGATGCCGAACAACAGGCCGATGCCGCAGGAACACAAAAATGCCACGGCCACCCAAACCGGAGAAAGCAGCGAGGGAAACACAAGGCGCACACCAAGAGCAATCCCACCCCCAATCAAGACCCCGATGACACCCCCTACAGCACACAAGGTAATCGCCTCCAGCGTGAACTGCGCCAGAATGGTCTGCTTGGTGGCCCCAATCGCCTTGCGCACGCCAATCTCGCGTGTCCGCTCGGTCACGCTGACCAGCATAATGTTCATCACGCCGACGCCGCCCACCAGCAGCGCCACGCTGGATAGCGCAAACAACAGCAAAAACAGGCCGCTCGTGATGTTGTTCCACAGCCGCGTTAACGAGTCCGTGCCGAAGATGGCGAAGTTGTCAGGAGCGGCATTGGCTACCTTGCGCCGCCGTCGCAGCAGTTCGGTCAGCTCGTCTTCTACCAGAGGCCGGTTCTTTGGATCGTCATATTTCAGCGTGATCCAGTAATCGAGCTCCTCTGGATGCATATAGTGGAACGTCGTGATGGGAAAGTAGGCATGGTTGTCCTGCGGATTCTTTCCTCCGCCAAACGCCTGCTTCTGTTTCTCCAGAACGCCGACGACGGTGAACACCATTCCGGCTGCCTGCACTTCTTTCCCTACCGCGCTTTGGCCGGGGAAAAGTCCGTCCGCGGTATCGCTGCCCAGGACCGTTACTTTAGCTGCTCGCTCCTGATCTCCCTCGTTGAAGAACCTGCCTTCGCGCATGTCCAATTCGCTGACGTCTTTCTGCGAGGGGGTGTCGCCTTCGAGGATGGTGCCCTGCATGCTCTTGCCGCCGCCCTTGATCGCGGTAACTCCGGCGCGTCCCGGCGCAGTGTTGTCGGTGTACTGCAACGCCGGCGAGACCGCAACCACGTGCGGCAGGTCGCGCATCGCCATCGCATCGTCATAGGTCAACTGTTTGCGCGTCAGCATCTCGGTCGTGGGCCGCGAGCCGAACACCGGGAAGCGGAAGACGAATAGAACGTTCGAGCCCAGCGACTTCACCAGGTCTTCCACCCGGCTGTTCAACCCATTCACAACCGACGAAATAATGATCACCGTCATCACGCCGATGACGATCCCGAGAATCGTCAGGCCGCTGCGCAGCTTGTTCGTCCGCAGCGTATCCAGCGCCATCACTACCGTCTCTTTGACATCGCCAATCCGCATAAAACCGTCCCGTTTTCCAGTCTCTAGTCCGTAGGCCCTAGTCCCCAGTCCCTGCCTTTAATCCGCCCGCAAAGCCACAATCGGGTCCAGTTGTGCCGCCTTCCGGGCCGGATACACCCCAAAGAAGATGCCCGTCGAGGTCGCCATGAACAGGCCCGCCAGCACGCTCCAGAAGGCGACGGTCGATGGAAATCCAACCAGGATCGTAACCACCTGCGCCACAATGATGCCGCCGATCACACCGAAGGCCCCGCCTACCAGAGCCATTGTTCCCGACTCAATCAGGAACTGCATCAGGATGTCCCTTGGCCTCGCTCCCAGCGCCTTTCGTATGCCGATCTCGCGCGTCCGCTCGGTCACGCTCACCAGCATGATGTTCATAATGACGATGCCGCCCACCACCAGCGAGATCAGCGCAATCGCTCCCGCTACAGCGCCAAAGTAGTTCGTGATCGTGCTGAAGAAGCCGACCAGGGTGTTGTTCGTGTCCAGTTCAAAGGAGTCTGGCGATCCCGGAAGATCGTGCCGCTGCGACCGCATCAGAACGCGCACCTCGTCAGCCGCGTCATCGAGCACCAGGCCCGCCGAACCGGCCTTGACATAGATGGTGACCGATTTCTGGGTCCCGTAATTCTTTTGATAGGAGGTCAGCGGTACGCCGACCCAGTTGTCCTGGCTCTGCCCAAAGGTGCTTCCCTGTTTTTCAGCGATGCCGATGATGGTGTACGGTGTCCCATCCACGCGCAGCTCCTGCCCCAGGGGGTTCACGCCCGGAAACAAGTGGTCCTGAATGTCCGACCCGATGATGGCGACGCGGGAGGCGCGTTCTTCATCTGCCTCGGTAAAACCGCGGCCCTGCTCGATGTTCAGGTTCTGCAGCGAAGGCATCTGCCAGGTATAGCCGCGAATCTGAGTGTCGGTGACCGACTGGGTCCCGCGCACAATCGTACCTGTGGACGCTTGCTGGGCGCCGAGGCCGACACAGCGCTTGCAGTTTTCCTTGACGTAGAGAAAGTCGGTGTAGAGGACGTTCTTTCGCCGCTGAAAGCGCTGATAGTCCTCAGAGCTGGTGATGATCTGCGGCATCTTCGAGACCGTGAAGACGTCCGCGCCGTAGCTGGAGAACTTGGTGGTGACGTAGGTGTTCGCGCCATTGACCAGCGTAACCACGGCAATGACGCTGGCCACGCCGATGACGACGCCCAGCAGCGTCAGGATCGACCGGAGCTTGTTGGCCCAGAGCGACTGCAACGCGATTTTGACGGCCTCTTTGAATTCCATCGATTTCCGTTCCCGGGGGTTCGCTTGAGACTACCAGCCCGGCAGGAGCAAAGCGAGACTGAACCTGATGTCTTAAATACGGGAGCCAGCGACAGTTAGTTCACCAGAACGGAGGGTTGGGTGCGATACACTCAATCTTGCAGACGGCTGGATGATCGCCGCCGCTCGGGCCGCAAGGCGTTGGGCGGGGGAGGAAAGTCCGAACTCCGCAGGGCAGTGTGCCGGATAACGTCCGGGACGGAGGTTTCAAGACCTCTGGACGGCTAGTGCAACAGAGAACATACCGCCAGCCCCGCGCAAGCAGGGAAGGTAAGGGTGAAAAGGTGCGGTAAGAGCGCACCGCGCGGCCAGTAATGGACGCGGCAGGGTAAACCCCACACGGAGCAAGACCAAATAGGCAGGGAGCGCGCCGCTCCTCTTCAGGCGGCGCGAAGCGTATCGGCCCGATGCGCCCAGGCGGAGAGACCGGCGAGAGCGCAAGTTCAATGCCGGAGCCAAAACCTGCGGGTAGGTTGCTGGAGCGGCTCAGTAATGGGTCGCCTAGAGGAATGATCGTCTAAAACAGAATTCGGCTTACGGGCCGTCTGCAAACCTGATGGCCCCGGATGTCTGAGAAGACCACCGGGGCCTTTCCACTCTGAAGCAGGAACCCCTGCCGTTGCATGTTCTTCTTCCATCCCAATCCCAAACACACGTCATCTCGACCGAAGGCGGCGGGGTCCCCAGCGAGCGCACTTGCTCGTTGGGGTGCAAGACGGCGCTTTTGCCGTCGCAGTGGAGAGACTCCTGTATTTCGCCTTTTCCGTACCCTTACTTGGTCTATTCTTCGACTGTTACAGTTTTTGGTCTGGGAATCTCAGGGAATCAAGTCGAACCCCAGCTCCTTGTTGACGATTTGCTTAACAGCGCCGAGTGCGGCGTTGATAGCATTCTCAACGGCAAGCAGGTCAAGCCCTTTCAGCGTGAGCAGGACATTTCGCGATGCCAGGGTTTGCATGTCGAGCAGAAGCGATGCCTGCTGTTCATTGATTTGGCCAGCCGTCACTTGGTCGTTGATTCCATTAATTGTTTGCGCAATCTTAAGGAATTCAGTCTTTGCGAAAGATTCGGCACCCGATTCTTTTTCCAGAAGTGGCAATGCCGCACTTAGCATTTGTGACGCTAGCTTCAATATATTCAAGGCCATCGCCATACTCCTCCTTGCAAATAATCGTTAGTTTTTCAGTTGCTGAGTTCAGGTGGATTCTTCCCGCCACCCTTTAAAGCGAACTCGAGTTTCAAGATGCTTTCCACGGAAGTTTCAATTCCGGCTTGGGCTGCAGTCACGGCAGCACTCGGAAAAGGGCGTGACGAAGTTTTGTCTAGTTTTTCAAAATCGTCGAATTGCGCTTTTAAATTGGTAATCTGTGCAACTAGAATCTGGTTCTTCGGCAGAACCAAAGCCCGGCTCTTCAGTACAGCCAGATGAGAGTCAATATCGTCGTAGAAGTTTTGATCGTAAGGCGTGTTCGGCGTCGATTGCAATTTGGCGAAATACAGCTCTGCCTTTTGCTGAACATCTGTTATGCCAGTATCGATGGCGTTGTCATAGTCACCGATAAACTTGACGGCACAGCCTGCTAATAAAAGCGCTGCCATCGTAAGGGCCAACAACGCCGTGATGACTGTAGTTCGATTCCGGAGCGGAGTTTGCTTAACTTGAAAAGCTCTCATAGCATTATCCCTGTAACTCGAACGGGCCTCGACAGATTGTGGTGCACAATCTACATCAGAAAAATAGGATTTGCACCGTATTTATTTCACAACGAAGCTATTTCGGCTCTCAGCAAGTTATTCCGAGGCAAAGTGCGATTTGCCTATTCCTCAACTCTGTTGGACCTCGGTTTTCTTTATCGAATCGCGGCCATCGCTGCCCGGAAGAGCGTCTCGAAGTCCTGAGCAACAGCAGAATCTTTGCCGATCGCGGTTTCGATGGCCTTCTGTGCAACCGGCCGAGGGTAGCCAAGGTTGACCAGGGCCGAGAGCGCATCATCTCCCGCTGGGCCGTGGTGAGGGCCAGAAGAGGCAGCCACAGGGACAGCCATGTCGTCGAGCTTGTCCTTGAGTTCGAGCACGACCCGCTCGGCGGTCTTCTTGCCAATCCCGGGAATCCGCGTCAGCGTGGCATGGTCGCTCGAGCGAATAGCCGTGACAAGGCGGTCGGCAGCGATGCCGCTGAGTACGGTAATGGCGAGCTTGGGGCCGATGCCGCTGATGGTAAGCAGCTTCTCGAACAGCCGCTTCTCCTGCGTCTCGGAGAAGCCGAAGAGAGTGATCTGGTCTTCGCGGACGTGGGTATGGATATGAAGAGACGTTTCTGCGCCTTCCGCCGGAAGGCTGGTGAAGGTCGCGACGGAGATAGTGACGTCGTAACCTACGCCAGCGCATTCGACGATAGCTTCGTTAGGAGTTTTGGAGAGGAGTCGGCCTCGAAGATGGGCAATCATGCTGCGGTGATTGTATCTGGTAGCCGGTTCAGGGAGGCGTCCTGAGAAGATGTCCAGAAACTACGTATTGATTGATACTGTTTCTTCTATCGCGGCAATATCGATACGCCGCTTTCAGAGAAGTGCAAGCGCAGGCGCAATTGTGAGAACATCGGCCTTTGGGAGTAAATACGTATGTGCGCCGAGCGTCTGAAGGTCACGGTAGGGGTTTGCGGAGGGATCGCCGCCTATAAATCTGTAGAGCTGGTGCGGCTATTGCAGGACGCAGGCTTTGATCCGCACGTCGTGATGACGCGTGCCGCAGAGGAGTTTGTGCGGCCGCTGACGTTTGCCGCCATCTCCGGGCATAAGGTGATTACAACTCTCTGGGGAGAAGACGCCGGGGTTGGCTCGGAAGAAGACGAGTCCGGCATCGAGCATATTAATGAGGCGCAAACGACGCGCGCCTTGATCGTGGCCCCCGCGACGGCGGACATCCTCGCCAAATTCGCGCACGGGTTGGCAGATGATTTCCTGACGACGATGTTTCTCGCTACAACAGCACCAGTCATTGTGGCCCCGGCGATGAATGTGAATATGTGGAACCATCCAGCGACTCGGGCGAACATTGAAAACCTCCGCGCTCGCGGCGTGAAGGTCGTCGAGCCGGGCAGCGGATACCTCGCCTGTGGCATGGTCGGCGGTGGCCGGCTGGCCGATAACGCAGCAATTCTCGCGGCAGTTGGCGCAACGCTCAATGAAGGCGGCAGCGCCCAGGCCAGCGATCTTACCGGCGAAACGGTTTTAGTCACGACAGGAGGAACGCGCGAGGCCATCGATCCCGTGCGGTTTATCGGAAACCGGTCCAGCGGAAAGATGGGCTTTGCGATAGCCGAAGCAGCGCGGCGCCGTGGCGCGCGAGTCATTCTGATCTGCGCGCCCACTGCGGTCGAGCCTCCAACAGGCTGCGAGGTCGTCTGCGTCACCTCAGCCGAAGAGATGCGGACAGCTGTGATGAAGCATCTGAGCGAAGCTACGCTCGTAGTCATGGCCGCGGCGGTCAGTGACTACACCGTAAAGCAGGTCGCCGCACAAAAGCTGAAGCGCGAAGGAGCACGAACCCTCGAACTGGAGCCAACCAAAGATATCCTCCGCGAACTTGTAACCCAGAAAAGCCCCGGAACCCTTGTCATCGGATTCGCGGCGGAGACCGAAAATATCCTGGAAAATGGCCGGACGAAACTAGAGCGCAAAGGCATCGATGCGATTGTAGTGAACGATGTTTCGTCCAGCGATCTCGGCTTCGACTCCGACAAAAATGCCGGGATCTTCTTGACGCGGAACAAAACCGTGGAGATTTCAGCAACCACCAAGGCTGCGATGGCGGAGAGAATTTTTGACGAAGTGCGGCATCTTCGAGCAGCGAATCAGTCGGAACCCGGATTCACCGTCGGTACTGTTCGTCGCTGACGTGCTCCATCCAATCCACGAACTTGCCGTCTAATCGTTCCTGAATGGCGATGTGAATCATGGCCGTGGTCGGTGTGGCCCCGTGCCAGTGTTTCTCTCCCGGCGCGAACCAGACCACATCGCCGGGATGAACCTCCTCGATCGCACCGCCTTCCCGCTGAACCCATCCGCAGCCTGCCGTGACAATCAAGGTCTGCCCCAGAGGATGCGTATGCCAGGCGGTACGCGCTCCCGCCTCAAAGGTGACGCTGGCGCCGGCAACAAATGCCGGGTCGGGTGCCTGAAAAAGCGGATCAATACGGACAGTGCCGGTAAACCAGTCTGCCGGACCTTTGCCCGACGGCTGCGAGCCGATACGTTTGATCTCCATAACCTCATTCTAATGGGTCTAATGGATACATGAGGAGGACTTTCAAACTGTCCCACCACCCCATCTCGCGACAGCTTGCCGGCAGCGCAGCGTGTTGCTTAGGCCCTTCTGCTATCTCACAAAAGGAATATACGCGGAGACGGTCTGCTGATAGTGGCGAAACTGGTCGCCAAAGTGCGCAGACAGGAGGTTGTCTTCGATGCGCACGCGTATCTCTGTACCGGCGAGAAAGATCAGGATCGCCGAAATAAAGAGGAGGGTAGGGGTAATCATGAAGCCCGTGCCAAGCAGAAGGCAGAGCATGGACGAGTAGATGGGATGGCGAAGGACACTATAGGCGCCGGATTGCACGAGCTCATGGTCCGGGCTGAGCGCCGCGTCGAACCGGAGGTGTTTGCCAAGGGCGTTGGTACTGGTCCAGGACAACAGTACGGCAAGCGCAAGGAAGAGGACCGACAGCACAGTGCGCCAGAGTGCCGGAGACGCGGTCCAGAAGCGCCCCTGCCATAAAAGGACGTAAGAGATGACATGAAGCAGGATTCCCCACCGGGCACGGTTGTCTCTCTTTTGAGGCGTGCTGTGTGTCCAGCCTTTAAGAGGGAAGGGCAGGAACCAGAAGAACCATCCAACAGCGAGGATGATGTATGCATAGCCTGGCATGGCCGCAATTGTAGGCTTGTAGGGAGACTTGCAGTGGGAGTTTGTGACGCGTAGGCTTTAACACGCTGCCAGAAACTGCTGGCGACAGGTGGTATCCGGCCAAAGCTGTCTCTAAACTAAAGACAGTACGCGGTGGAGCTGCACTGGAGATCGCGATGAGTCTGACGACGTTTGACCCTGCTCCGGTAGAGGTTCGTGCCGCGCCCGCTGGCGGCAGTGCAGCCCCAGTGGAGCGCGGTTCCTCCCCTAAAGTAACTGTCCCCTCTCTGCTCGAAAAGAAGATCCGGCGACAGCCTATCTCCGTTGTAACCGCATACGACTACGCAAGTGCGCGCCTCGTCGATGAGGCCGGACTCGACGTCGTCCTTGTAGGCGATTCGCTGGCAATGGTCATGCAGGGCCACGAGAACACGCTTGCCATCACCATGGAAGAGATGCTGCTGTATACCCGTGGAGTCCGTCGCGCCGTGCGCCGTGCGCTGCTGGTGTCGGACATGCCCTTCGGCAGCTACCAGACCGATGTGCGCGAGGGCGTGGCGAATGCCATTCGGTTTGTAAAAGAATCCGGCGCCGAAGCCGTAAAGGTGGAAGGCGGACGCGAGCGGGCAGAACTCATTCGCCAGATCGTCGCAGCGCAGGTCCCGGTGATGGGGCATCTCGGCCTGACGCCGCAGAGCGTCCATCGCATGGGCGGCTACAAGGTGCAGGGCAAGACGATGGCCGCCATCGAAGAGCTGCGCGCCGATGCGCTGGCGCTCGAAGAGGCCGGTTGTTTTTCCATCGTGCTTGAGGGCGTTCCCCGCGAGCTCGCCAAAATCGTCACGGAGGAGCTGCGCATCCCTACCATTGGTATCGGCGCAGGCCCCGATTGCGATGGCCAGGTCCTGGTGCTGCACGACATCATGACGATGACCTTTTCTCCCCCGGCCAAGTTTGTACGGCGCTACGCGAATGTGGCCGGCGTCATGCTCGAAGCCCTCACCGAGTACCGGCAGGATGTAGAGACGCGCCGCTTTCCCTCCGATGCGGAGAGCTATCACCTTTCCCACGAGATGCGCGAGACGCTGGCAGCCCAGGTGGGAAGGGGCAAGTAACTTCCTATGCAAATTGTTGAGACGGTCAGCAGGATGCGGCAACTCTGTGCAGAGCTGCGGGCAGAGGGCATGCTCGGCTTTGTGCCTACCATGGGCGCATTGCACGAAGGACACCTCTCGCTGGTGCGGCGCGCCCGGTCGGAGTGCCCGGCAGTCGTGGCTTCCATCTTCGTAAACCCGCTGCAGTTCGGGCCAAATGAGGACTTCGCAAAATATCCACGCACCTTCAACGACGACTGCAGGCAGCTCGCAGCCGAAGGCGTCGCTCTTCTCTTCGCTCCCACGACGAAGGAGATGTATCCCGAAGACGCAGTAACAAAGATCAGCGTAGAAGGTGTGAGCGACCGGCTCGACGGGGCATCGCGGCCCGGCCACTTCACCGGCGTCGCGACCGTGGTGGCTAAGCTCTTCCATGCCGTCCAGCCCGACCGGGCGTACTTTGGCCAGAAGGACGCCGCCCAGCTTGCAGTCCTGCGGCAGATGGTCCAGGACTTGAACTTCAACATAGAAGTCATCGGCTGCCCCATCGTGCGCGATGCGGATGGCCTCGCCCTGAGCAGCAGAAACAAATATCTAAGCCCAGCCGAGCGCATACAGGCGCTTGCTCTGCGGCGCGTTTTGCTGCTCATGGAGCAAATGGTCGCCGGTGGCGAACGAGCGAGCGAGACTTTGCTGCAACAGGGAATGACCGAATTGCGCAAGCAGGACGGGATAAGGGTGGATTACCTCGCAGCGGTGGATGCGCAAACCTTGCTGCCAGTGCCTTCCGCTGAACCGGGAACACTGGTTGCTGTGGCAGCGTGGATAGGCGAGACCCGCCTGATTGACAACTTCCTGGTCGATTGAGATTTCGCATAAGAACCTCTCAAAACTACTGTGAAAGTTCTTTTGCCGTAGCCTGTTCTCCTCAACCCACCCCAAAAAGCACGTCATCTCGACCGTAGGCGGTGCTTTTTACCGCCGCAGTGGAGAGACCCCTGTATTTCGCTTTGCTTGTCTTGAAAGGGTTGATGGACATCTTTCACCTGAATTCTATAGTTTCTGGACCGCTTCTAAGGTTTGGCCCGCTGGCTCATTGCGGCGAGCGTTTTTGTACAACGCTGCGACATGAATACCCCAAAAGTTGTAGTTTGACTTCCAGCGGATATGACAGACTTAGGATATCTGCCCACCGTGACTCTAAAGAGTAATGAAACCAATTACTTGGGCGGCGCGCGAAGAAGAGGAGCCTTCTT
This sequence comes from Acidobacteria subdivision 2 bacterium RH1 MAG20, assembly GCA_002197545.1. Next base: position 82,690 of record NFUO01000702.1, read on the forward strand.
AGATACCCCGGCTCGCTTCGACAGGTAAAGGACGGCTGAGTAATGGAGTCCACTTCAATCCACAACCAGATCACCCAGGAGATCGAGCGACTATCCCACGGGAACCTCGGCGGCCTCAAACTGCCTCCCGAGCTCGAAGACCGATTTGAGCAGAGCATTGGCCCGAGGCGCGCCATGCACCTGTGGTACCAAGGCCTCGTCGCCATCGTACTATTCGATCTTTTTGCGATTGTCGATTATTTCATCGGAGACGGCGCTTCCTGGCAGACCGTCTTTCTACGGGCCGGCATCGTCACTCCGCTAGCCCTGTTCGTCAATGCCGGCATGCGCTGGAACCCTGGCAAGGTCTATCGCGAGGCCAGCGTTGCCTTCGTCATCTGTGTCGCCGCGTTGACTCATCTGTACATCGAAAGCGGCAAGGGCGTGGCCTCGTCCGCGTATGCGCAGGCCGGCATCATCCTCGCAGTCCTGTTTGCCAATGTCGTCCTGCGCCTGCGATTTTCCTATGCGGCGCTTACCTCCGCGGTGTTGCTGGCAGGCGACCTTGTCTATCTCCACCTGAACCAGGCTCTCAGCCCAACCGATAAAACGATGGGGCTCATACTGACCGTCTGCGCCATCATCGTTACGGTCATCGCGAACTATAGCTTCGGACGGCAACTGCGCCTCGTCTACCTGATGCTGCTTCGCAACGAGATGCAGAGCGAAGAGTTGGCCTATGTAAACGCCGAGCTGCACCGGATCTCCAGCCGCGATAATCTGACCGGCCTGGCCAACCGGCACTCCTTTGAGCTGTACTGCGCAAAGTTGTGGGGGCAGGCAGCGGCGGCAGGCACTTCACTCTCTGCAATCCTGATCGATATCGACAAGTTCAAGGCGGTAAACGATCTTCGCGGACACCTCTATGGCGATAAGGTGCTTACGCGCGTCGCGTCGTTGCTGCAGCAGTCTTTGCGCGGCAAGGACGACTTCGCCGCGCGCTTCGGCGGCGAGGAGTTTGTGGTTCTGCTGCCGGAGACAGATCCGCATGGAGCGGTTATCGTTGCGGAACGCATTCGCAAGCTGGTCGAAGTAGCAGGATCGCCCGCGGTAGAAAACCCCCACGCAGGACCAATCTTCCCGACCACCGTAAGTTGCGGCGTGGCGACGTGCCTTCCCGGCAATGCGTACCGCATGGAAGAACTGCTGGAGGCCGCCGACAAAGCTCTGTATCACGCGAAAAGGAGCGGCCGCAACCGCGTTTGCTCCGGCGAGGTCGTCCACGCAGACGGTCCGGCTTCGCATGATCCAGTGGCACACCGATTTGGCGCCCAGAGTGAATCGACCATACTGGCCACCGCTCGTAAGGTCTTATGGGGCTAAAGTCCTGTCTCTGAAATGCGCGCCATAAATTTGTCATCCTGAGCGGAGCGCAGCGTAGTCGAAGGACCTGCGGTTTATGTCAGTTGGCTGTTGCACCGATCATTTCGACATCTACTACGAACTTTAGCGCCAAGGTTGCGCTCTATACCAGCATGGGGTGAACCGGGAGCAGCTAGCGCAGAAAATGACCATGCTCGATCGGGCCAAGCACACCGAACGACCGCAGCAGCCAGAGAATCACCACGATCAGAACCACGATGCGGATGATCTGCTTGATCGCTCCATCCATCGGAATTAAGCCAATCAGATAGAGCAGCAGGCCAACGACGATAAGCGTCACAAGGATGCTGATGAGCGCGGGCGTAAACATAGAGCATCGTCCTCTTTCTAAATACCTTCTCGATTGTGATGCTAAAAACGGGTCGTTCGCGTAATCACGGTCTTACTAAATTTACAGAGGGTAACTCTATCTCACTCAAGGAAAGCAGCGCAGCGCACCCCCAGCCCTACCCGGTCACAATCCCCATTGCCACAACCGCAAATCCCACGGTAACCAGGTCCTCGGCAACTGCCACCGGCCAGTCCTTGCTGCCCGACCGCTCCACAATCTCTCTCCGTATCAGATATCCGCCAAACGCGCCCACCAGCGCCCCGCCCACACCGAGAACGACCCCCTCGAACTCTGATCCATTCAGGCCGGCGGCGACGATCCCGCCCACCAGTCCGCCAAAAACCAGCCTTGCCAGCAGAGATCCGGTAGAGGTCCGATCCGGCATGGCGGGCAATTTGTCACCAACCAACTCACCCAGCGCCAGCACGGTAAACACAACCGCGGTCACCAGCTTCGCCGCCCAGAACGCCCAGGTTCCATCTACCGGCAGATAGCCCGTATAGGCAAACCAGCAGATCACCGCCATCGGAGTGAACGTCCGCATTCCCGTTGCCGCCCCCAGCAGAGGAATCGCCAGTATCCACGTCATCATCGCCATTGCCATGGTTGCGTCCCCCTCACGCTGCGGCATCGCAAGACCCTCGGGCAACCAGCCAACGGTCTCGCCTGCATGCGACCAAGAGTACAACGTCTCCGCGCGAAAAGAGAACGAACGTTGAAAAAAGACAGTGAGCCAGTTTGATTCTCCCGCTCCTGCAAATGACTTATGGAGTGGTATTTCTCTTACGAAAAGACCGACTAAAGCTGTTTTGTAGATGCTATAGAGTCATTCAAAGCATTGTCATTCTGGCCCTGAGCGAGCAGAGCGAGTCGAAGGGGAAGAACCCCGGTATTTGTCTTTGCGGTTGCCTGGGCTTTGGTCCTCTACGCCTACTCCAAAACAGCTATAAGAAGCCTTCCATTCGCGCCGTAGTATCTGCACAAAAAAACCGCGACGAGGACACTTTTTAACCTGTCCACATCGCGGCCTTTTTCTAAAGGATAAGTCGTCTCAGCCCTTGCGCAGCCAGTCGTATAAAGGGAACTTATTGGCCAGTTCGCCCACCTGGCCGCGTATCTTCGCCAGCTTCGCGGCGTCTCCGCGATGCTCGAGCGCCTCCGCAATCCAGCCCGCAATGACGCGCATCTCCGCCTCCTTCATCCCCCGCGTTGTTAGCGCCGGTGTGCCGACGCGGATTCCGCTCGGCTTCATGGGCGGGTTCGTATCGTAAGGAATCGCGTTCTTGTTCACGGTAATTCCCGCCGCGCCCAGCGCATTCTCCGCCTCAGAGCCAAGAATCCCCTTCTGAAACACGTCCACCAGTATCAGGTGCGTGTCCGTGCCGCCGGAGATAATGCGGAAACCTTCTCCCGCAAGCGCCTCTGCTAACACCTTTGCATTCGACACCACCTGCTTCGCATACGCGCTGAACTCCGGCTGCAGGGCCTCCTTGAAAGCCACCGCTTTGGCCGCGATAATATGCACCAAAGGCCCGCCCTGCTGCCCGGGAAATACGCTGCGGTCCACGCTCGCAGCCAGGTCCTGGCCACATAAAATCATGCCGCCGCGCGGTCCTCGAAGCGTCTTATGCGTCGTCGTTGTAACCACATGCGCATGAGGCACTGGCGAAGGATGGACTCCACCCGCGACCAGACCCGCGAAGTGCGCCATATCGACAAAAAAGAACGCCCCAACCTTATCCGCAATCGCTCTCATCCTCGGAAAATCGAACTGCCGCGGATAAGCGCTGCCGCCGCCGATAATCATCTTGGGCTTCTCGCGCAGCGCAAGCGCCTCAAGCTCATCGTAATCAACCGTCTCCGTGTCCTTGCGGACCTGGTAACCGACCACGCGATAGAGCTTGCCCGAAAAATTCAGCTTGTGTCCATGCGTAAGATGCCCGCCATGAGCAAGGTCCAGCCCAAGAATGCAATCTCCCGGCGTAAGCAATGCCATGCACGCAGACGCATTGGCCTGCGAACCGGAGTGAGGCTGCACGTTCGCATGTTCGGCCCCGAAAAGCTGCTTCGCGCGATCGCGCGCAAGGTTTTCAACGACATCGGCGAACTCGCAACCGCCATAATAGCGCTTGCCGGGATAACCTTCGGCATACTTGTTCGTGAAAACAGTTCCCGCGGCCTCCAACACGGCGCGGCTCACAAAATTTTCCGATGCGATCATCTCCAGCCCTTCATGCTGGCGGACGACCTCGTGCTCGATCTGCGCGGAGATCTCGGGGTCCGCGGCGGCAAGGTTTGCGTTCAAATCAATGGGCATAGTTTTATTTTATGTCACACTGCGCACCACCCTGAAAAGACCTTAGAACTACCCTATATTCACGTCATCTTGCGTCGTTCGTCGTCCACCCACAAAACCACGTCATCTCGACCGATAGCTGGAGCACCCCAAACTCACGTCATTTCGACCGGAGCGCAGGCGGGGTCCCCAGCGGGCGTCTTTTTGCCCGCTGGGGTGGATGAAGCCCCATGAACCCTGCCAATAAGGAAATTGAGGGCTGAAGAAGGCTGCTGAAAAAATCTGTTTTGCTTAAGGGCACGGCTTCAGCCGTGCCATAAGTGTCCTGCTTGCAGTGCGGCTTTAGCCGCTGAGGTACGTCCGCTCTATAACTTCACCCACCCTGCTCCGCCAGCCGCTTGAATGCTTTGTAAACGAACGATCCCAGATACCAGCCATCCATATATTTGTAAGGCGTTTCGCCGGTGGTGTAATGGCCGCAGGGCAGCACCTTCGAGACATAATCGACGCCATGACGGTCGAAATTCGCCAGAACATCGAGCGAAAACTCCCTAAGAAACGTCAGGTCATATGTCGCGTGAACAACAAGGACCCGCTTCGGATTTGCCGCGAAGCGCTCCATGTACGACATCGGACTGATGCCGGTAAAAATCTTTCTGACCAGGTCCTGCGTCAACCCTGCCTGCTCAAAAGCTTCACGGATATGCCTTGTGCTCTGCCCCGTCCAAACCACGTCGCCGAACCACGTCGAGGCGTGATTGAACGCGCATACCTTCAGTCGCGCATCGTGCGCGGCAGCGATAAAGGCATAACAGCTCCCGAGGCTCGTTCCCAGCACGCCAAACTGTTCATACCCTTGCGATTCCAGCCAGTCGAGGCAACTGCGAATATCCACTACGGCCTGGCGGCAGGCTTCGGTGGTTCTGCCGACATTTGCGCTTACAGCGTAGTCAGACCGCTCCAACTCGGCTGGCCGCCGTATGTCGTGATATGGCTTTGAGAGTCGAAGCGCCGAAACCCCGAAGCGATTGAAGAGAGTGCAAAGCGCGTTATGGCTGAAGGCGTCCGCGTTCCACTGCGGCATAACAATGATCGCCTGCTTCGGTTTGCCTTTCTGTCTTTCAGCCGGCGCCGGGTACCAGCGCGCATTGACCACATCATTCTCCGGATAGCGGGTACGGATCGGCGATGTAAAACGCAGAAACTCTGCCGCTTCCAACTCTCCGGCGACAGCCTTGCGCTTCAGCTCCTCATCCTGAGCGAGTGTCTCTGGCCGCACGTTGGTCGGAAACAGTTGCGGGTGACGCGCCTCCAGCCGAAAGTCCCTTGGCGTCTCATACCCGAAAAATTCTTCTGCGCGATCGACGATGTCCTGATTGACCGCGATCATCTGCTCAAGAGCGTGCGTGTCGGCGGCCTGCTCTGTATCGCCGCGTTGTGTCTGTGCAGCGTCGGCGGCGAGCTGGCTGAAGTCCTCCAGCCAGTCGAAACCCCACTCCAGCGGCCTGACGATGCGGTTGGTATCGCGAGTGGTGAGAGCAAACTCCCAGTCGTACATCCACTTCGCATAAAGACTTTGCGGCATCTCTCAAGTTTAGCAACCGCTCTGGTTATCTTTTGCTGTCTATGGTTAAAAGCGCCAAAGGCGCGTCCTATACCAGCATGGGGTGGACCGCTCGGCGGGCGCTTTTGCCCGCCGATGTGGGGAGCCCCATGGTTCGGCCAACCCGAAGACAAGGGCTGAAGGCCCGCCCTATCAACACCCCGAAACAGAAAATCCTTCCAACTCAAAGTTCGGAGAAGACCAGGCACACGCGTCCAACGATGTAATCGGCGGGCGATTCGTGCGCGGCCAGCGCGATCAGTTGAACGGGAAAGTCCCGTGAATAGGGGCGGAGAATGAGATGGCCTTCATCGAAGTCGACGAAGCGAAGCAGCAGCGCCGCGCCACAGCGGACCGCATAAAGCGTAGGCTGTTGCGCGCGATAGGGAGCAAGCGAGTTGTAGTGGCGGTCGAGCACGGCGATGGCACCGGGAGCGAGTAAAGGTTCCATCGCGGCGGCCTGCTGAGCATCGGCGCGAATAGCAAGGAAACGCTGCCAGTTGGAACGCTTCGCGGAGGCGCGCGCACGGTTGTCGTACAGCCGCGAAGAGGAGACCTGAATGGTCTCGATCACGGCGGACTCGGCGACCCGGGCGGCGTCCATCGCGGCCGAGGCAGAGACCACAGGAATCACGTCGATTGGCTCATTGGCCTGAAGTAGTGCGGCGGAGGCGGCGAGATCCAGCGGAAGAATCTGCTCAATGGTGAGATTTTGCGAGGCAAGAACACGGTCGAGGCCTTCCAGAGAGAGCGCCCGCTTACGGTTGAGGAAGTTCGAGATATGCGCCTGTTGAAAACCTGCCTGGTGGGCCAGGCGGCTGCCGGTAAGAGAGCCGCGCTCGATGCGGCGAAGAAGTTCGAGGCGAAGAAGTTCGTGCAAGTCTTGAAAATTCATAAAAACAAAGCTCCTCAGGTCTAATTCATATCTTTTAGCATGACGAAGATTAGGCGAAAACTTCGTTTTATGCAATATGGTTTGATGCACAAATCCCTGCTTTCATGGCGTTTACCTGTATGCAAAAGATGAGGAAAGATTCGGCTTGACAGAAAATTTGTCTAAAGCTATAACCTTGAAACTTTCCATTCGAAGGAACAGAAAAGCAGCAATCGCCCTTTGCAAAAAGGCTGGAACAGAGTGTCTGCATTTGCGCCAAAAGGTGGAAGGGATATGAAGTGAATTTTGATTTTTCCCAAGGTACTACACCGTGAGCAACGACAGACAAGCGTTCGACCTTGATTTGACGGGGCCGTAGAGCCCTGCGAATGAGGGTGATAACGCTTCACAGCAGCCTGAGCGGGCCCCTTCGACCGTTGAAAAACACCGAGGCTCGCCGGGGGAGAATACGTCTTGAAAGGGAATGAAATGAAGGACTTGCGCTTGGTTCTAAAGGTATGCGAAGGGTGCGGCGCGCTTTGGCTCCGCATGGAATCGTCCGAGGGCATCTACTGCCGGGGATGTGTGCGCCACCTGGCCCAGTTTCCAGCTCCCCGGCCCAGACATGCGGGTGGTCGAAAGCCGCGATTGGCGCGGGTTTCGCGGTGCTCCGCAAGCACGAATGGAGGTACGCGATGAGTGCTGCCCTGGTGGTCCTGCCAATGGTCTGGGCGACAGCCCAGGCGGAGGAAATGGTCGAACGGAAGGCGATTACTACTTCGCTGGCGTTCTATCGCAAGTATACGGAGGGCCTGTTGGACCGGTATGTCCGCATGTCGATGGAGATGGGCAGAGCGCCGTCTTTATTGGGGAAGGACTTGTTTCGCGCCAGGGTAACGAACTATGTTGTCCAGGGCTTCGATGACGTGGTGATCTTTGTCCACGACATCGAGCAATGCCTGGCAAAGCTGGACGCGAAACAGTACCTGTTCATCGAGCGGATCGCGCTGCTGGAGTACACGCAGGTCGAGGCGGCGGAAGGGATGGGACTGACAGCGCGAACGCTGGTGCGCCGGTACCGCGAGGCGCTCGACGCTCTGACACGGCTTCTGCTGGAACGCGATCTGCTGGAACCCCTGATAGAAAGTCAAGGGGCCGGAAGCGCGAGACGCCCCTCAACTAGCTGTATTCATTGAATTTATTGCTGCTTTTGAAATTGCCGATTAGTTTGCTTCAACTTGGTATTCTGTAATAGTAAGTAAGAAATGAGACGGGAGAGCGCCTGCGGGCTGCTCTCCCGTTTTACTTTGGGGGACGCCGGCACAGATTCAGCAGGAGACAGCCGCGGTGACGCAGATGGTTCATAGCCGCGGCGTTGCCTACAGCGTCGTTCCGAATCCGAATCCGAATCCGACGATCAAAGATCTGTACCTCTCCGTCGGCGATTCGTTGACCAACGGCGAGGGGGTGAATCCTTCCAGCCAGTTCATCGCGCCGGCGGACACCTTCGATGTGTTGAACTATGGACTGGGCAACGCCGATAGCGATGACCTGTTCGAGTTCTTCGATGCGCGGGAGGCCCCGCTGTACCGGCACAACGCGGGGCGCAACGTGATCCGGCTGTGGGTGGGAACGAACGACGTGAGCACGCGGGGCAGAACGGCGCAACAGGCGCTCGATGGCATTCGCGCGTATTGCAGAAAGGCAAAGGCGGTTGGCTTCCAGACGATCGTCTCGGACATGATCAGCCGTACTGGGAACGACAGCAACATGCTGGCGCTCGATGCGTTGCTGACGACCGAGGATACGGGGTGCGACGTGGTTCTGGACCTGGCTTCGGATGCGCGGCTGGGGGCGGTGGGGGCAAACTCAAATACAACCTACTACCAGGCAGACAACACGCATCTGACGCAGGCGGGGCAGCAGAATATCGTTGCGCCGGCGGAGACGCGGGCGATCAACCTGCTGGCGCGCCTGAAGGGTTCGGAGATAAGCCCCACGGTGACGGCAGCGGCCTATACCATGGCGGACTACGACCTGTACCTTCCGGTAAGTCCGGCGGCCAATGCCGTCGCGGTGACGCTGCCGGACTGCAACTACTTTACCGGGATGACGCACTCGATCAAGAACGTGCAGGCAACCGGCGCGAATGCGGTCACGGTGACTCCGGCTTCGGGCCAGTTGATCGATGGCTCTGCATCGGCTTTGACGGTGGCGAATGGAGCGACGCTGGTTCTGCAACAGGTGGTGCTCAACCGTACGGCCGCCGGATGCAGTTGGATGAAGGTCAGCAACTAATCAGTCGCGAGATGCGGCTTCGTTCTGAATCTCAGGATGAGGCCGCGTTTTGTTTTGCAGGAGTTGGGCAATGGGTGGATGGGTGGATGAGCGAGGAACGGTGGAGCGTAGAGGACCTGCTGGAGTACGGCAGAGAGATGAGCGAGCAGCCTGCGAAGGTATTTGAAATCGCAGGCGAACTATTGAAGGTGCGGGACCGGGAGGGGGTGGAACAACCACTGCGACCGAATGCGGTGCAGAAGGAGTTTGAACGCAAACGCGGGCAGCGAAACATTGTGTTGAAGGCGCGGCAGATGGGCGTGACGACCTGGGTGGCGGCACGATTTTTTTTGAAGACGATTACGGCGCGAGGCGTGATGACCGTGCAGGTGGCGCACACGCAGGGAGCGGCGGAGGGGATCTTTCGCATGGTGCAGCGCTTCTGGGAGTGCCTGCCGCAGAAGCTGCGCGAGGGCCCGCTGCGGCGGAGCAGAGCGAACTCCGGCCAGATGCGCTTCACCGAACTGGACAGCGAGTTTCGCGTGCTGAGCGCGGGCGATGAAGGCGCGGGTCGCGGGTTGACGATGCAGAACCTGCATTGCAGCGAGGTGAGCCGCTGGCCGCGAGCGGCGGGCGAGACGCTGGCGGGGTTGCGCGCGGCGCTGGCTCCGGGCGGCGAGCTGGTGATGGAGTCCACGCCGAACGGGGCTTACGGCTGCTTCTATGAGGAGTGGCAACGGGCCGGATTGGATGGGAACGGCGTGGTGCAGCACTTCTTTCCCTGGTGGATGGAAGAGGCTTATGTATCTTCAGCGGTTACAGAATTTACCGACGAGGAGCAGGCGCTGGCGTTGAAGCATACTCTGTCGCTGGAGCAGATCGGCTTTCGCCGCGAGTTGGAGGCGAGTTATCACGGACTGCGGTCGCAGGAGTTTGCCGAAGACGCGGAGACTTGCTTCAAAGCCACGGGCGATTGCTGCTTCGAGGTCGATGCGATTGAGAAGCGGCTGACAGAGGTGAACGCGCCGGTGGAGACGCGGCGGAACGGCGCGTTGCAGATTTGGCTGCCTCCGTTTGCGGACAAGAAGTATCTGGTCGCGGTGGACACGGCGGGCGGCGGGGCCAACGGCGACTTCGCCGCGATGCAGGTCATCGATCTGGAGTCGGGGATGCAGTGCGCGGAGCTGCAGCGGCGGCTGAGCCAACTGGAGCAGGCGCGAATTGCGGTAGAGCTGGCGAAGGAATATGGCGATGCGATGATCGCCGTGGAGCGCAACAATCACGGCGCGGGCGTGCTGGCTTATCTGGATGGCGTGGAACACTATGCGAATGTCTACGGCCAGAACGGCGCGGCTGGGTGGTTGACGACGGTGGGAAACAAGCCCGCGATGATCAGCAGGCTTGGAGCGTTGCTGGTTGACTCGCCGGAGATGTTCCTTAGTAGGCGGTTGCTGGGAGAGTGCAGGACGTTTATTGCAATGGAAGGAGGCAGCAGCGGCGCGGCGAATGGAGCGCACGACGATTGCCTGATGGCCATGGCGGTAGCGCAGGCAGTGAGGGCGGAGATGAGCTGGAAAAGAAGGTAAAGATATGTCCTGCCGGACGGGCCTCCTGCGCGGAGAGCGGCCACTTCGTGACGTGTATACCTTGTCTCGGCAGGTCGAGCTTCATAAGTCCTCCCGTTGGCCGGGATCGATCGTTGCCGACCAACGGGAGGCCCACTGCCGTTGCTATCGCCACGACAAGTTAAAAAAGCGTGCGAACGCCCCGGCAGGACACTGGGGTTTATTCTGTTGCGGAGGTCATTCGGCTTGGCGGTTCTGGCGGTGCAGGCGATTCGGAGGATGCGGGGCGGGGCGCAGAGCCAGTTGATGCTGGGGGCCGACGGCAAGCTGTGGGTGGTGAAGTTTCAGAACAATCCGCAGCACCTGCGCGTGCTGGCGAATGAGCTGATTGCGACTCGTCTGGCTGCGGCGGTGGGATTGACCGTGCCGCCGAGCGATGTGGTCGAGGTGACGGAGTGGCTGGTGGCGAACACTCTGGATATGCAGGTGGAGCTGGGGCGCGGCGGCCGCGAGAGGTATGTTGCCGGGTTGCAGTTTGGGTCGCAGTTTGTGGGTGGACTGATGCCGGGGCAGGTGGTGGATTATCTGCCCGAGCAGCAGTTGGACGAGGTGAGGAACCTGGCGGAGTTTGCCGGAATGCTTTGCATCGATAAGTGGGCGGGCAACTGCAATGGGCGGCAGGCGGTCTTCGAGCGCAGGCCGAGAGAGCGGAAGTATCGGGCTACCTTCATCGATCAGGGGTTCTGCTTCAATGCGGGGGAGTGGACGTTTCCGGACTCTCCGCTGCGCGGGGTTTATCAGCGCAACAGCGTGTATGCGCGGGTGACAGGGTGGCAGAGCTTCGAGCCGTGGCTGGGCCGCGTGGAGTCGATGGAGGCGGGTGTGCTGTGGCAGATCGCCGAGGCGGTGCCGCCGGAGTGGTACGGCGGCGATACTGCCGTGATCGAGCGGTTGATGGAGCAGATGCTGGCGCGGCGGTCGCGGGTACGGGAGTTGATTGCGTCGTTTCGGGATTCGAATCGGGAGCCTTTCCCGATGTGGGATGCGGGGAAGAAGATTGTGGTGCCGAGACAGTTCGCCGAGGTGAGTGGAGCGGGCAAGTTTGTGATGTAGCTGACTGGTTGATAGTTGTTGGTTGTTGGTTGTTGGTTCTCATCCAGCAACTAACAACTAGCAACCAACAACTATCATTAAGTGGCGGCTGAATTGCTAAGTAGTTGAAGAGGAGACAGTCTTGAAGGAACGAGTGCCGTGCGAGTTCTTCCTGATCCGGTATGTGCCGGATGTGGTGAAGGGCGAGTTTACCAATATCGGAGTTCTGTTGCGGGAGGCGGGAGCGCCCGATGCAGCGAAGGCCGAGAGCGCGGTGGTGCGTTTTACGCGGGACTGGAGCCGGGTGCGATGCATGGATGCGGATGCCGACATCGGTCTGCTGGAGGCGCTGGAGGGAGAGATCGCGGAGCGGCTGCGGATGGGAGAGGCAAACGGCAAGCCTGTGCTTGCCGTGCTTCAGGACACGCTCTCGAACTCGGTGCAGATCTCCGAGGCGCGGGCTTCGCTGGCTGAAAGTATGCCCGCGGAGCTGGAGCAGTTGATGCGGATGTATGTCGAGCCGCTGAAGGTGAAGGTCTCGCGGCAGCGAACAGGGCGCGCTGCCATTGCCGGTGCGATGCGAAGTGAGTTTGAACGGGCCGGGGTTTGGGGGTTGATGCGGAAGCGGATCGCGGCTTCACTCTACACGCGGCCGGGCGATCCGATGAAGATCGACTGCGGCTATCGGGCTGATATTGGAAGAGCAACCCCGAGCGGAATCATCCGCATGTTCCAGGCAGTGTCGCTGGAGGGCGATGTAGAGGCTGCCAAGGGGTTGGCCTATTCGGCTCCACAGTTGCGCGAGGGCGTGTTGCGGGTGGAGAGCGCGAAGCTGGAGTTGACGGCGGTGGTGGAGCCTTTGCGCGTTGTCTCCGAGATTGAAGACGAGGCGATGGAGCGGTACCGGTTTGGCGTCGAGGCCATGGAGCGGCAGGAGATTCGCGTGGTGACGGTGAGCGATCTGGCGCGAGTGGCGGAGACGGCGAGAGTGGAGTTGAGGGTGTGAGAGACAGTTGTTGGTTGACGGTTGTTAGTTGTTCGTTCTCAACCAACAACCAGCAACGAACAACCAACAACAAAGGCATGGCCCATGGGCTGTGCCTTTTTCTTTTTGCAACGGACATGGAAAGAGAGAGGTGAGGCATGGGAGTTCGGACGATGGTGAAGGATGTCTGGGAGAAGCTGGCGGGCGTTGAGGCGGCGGCGGATGCGGCGGTTGGGGAACGGAAGACGACGATGCTGCCTTCGATTTTGACGCCGTATAGCCAGGCGGGGCGGACGGGGCAGAGCGCGCTGCCGAAGCCTACTCCAGCCAATCTGCGGAAGTTTGCGGAGACGCCGGTGGTGCGGCGGGCGATCAATGTGGTGAAGGACAAGATCGCCAGCATGGACTGGCAGGTGAGGGTGCGGCGGGGCTATGACGCTGCGAACGTAACGGATGCGGCTGCGCGGCTGAATGCGCTGCGGCTTTGCCTTGAGGAGCCGAATGCCGCGGACAGCTTTCGCGTGCTGTGGGAGCAGGTGCTGGAAGATCTTCTGGTCGGCGGATTTGGCGCGGTGGAGATGGAAGCTACGGGTGATGCGGCGCGGCCATTTCATCTTTGGGCGGTCGATGGAGCGACCATCCAGATCGACAGCAAATGGGATGGCGATCCGGCGAAGCCGCGCTATGCCCAGGCCACGGGGCAGTTGGGGCGGGAGGGTTTGATTCCTCTGCTCGACGACGAGCTGATGTATGTGCGGTTGAATCCGCGCACGCATACGCCGTTTGGGCTGGGGCGGCTGGAGGTTGCGTTCGAGACGGTGAACCAGTTTCTCAGCGCGAACCGTTATGCCGGGCGGCTTGCCTCGAACTCAGTGGTGCAGTATGCGCTGTGGTTGAACGAGGCCACGCCGGAGCAGCATGACCGTTTGATTCGCTGGTGGCAGGACGAGATTGAGGGCACGGGCCGCGTGCCTCTCCTGAGCTGCGAGCAGAAGCCGGAGGTGTTGCGCTTTGCCGGCGGCACCGATGCCGACCTGCGGCTGGCATGGCAGGAGATGCTGATTCGGCTGATTGCGAATGCGTTTGAGCTACCGCCGATGCTGCTGGGATTGCAGCAGGGCCTCAACCGCTCGACTGCCGGTGAGCTGGCCGATGAAGCGTTCCAGAGCGCGGTCATACCGGTGGCGAAGCTGCTGGCGGAGCATATCACGCGCGACCTGTTCGCGAAGAAGCTGGGATGGCGCGAGTTCGAGTTCTGCTTCAACGATCTGGAGAGCAGAGATGAGACCGAAGAGGTGCAGATACAGACCACGCTGCTGAAGGCGGGTGTGCTGACGGTGGATGAGGTGCGGCAGATGCGCGGGCTGGCTCCGCTGAAGACGGCGGTGGCGCAGTGAGAGTGACGATCGACAACCTGGATGGCGCGGGCGCGGTGGACTACAGTTGCGCGGTGTGTTCCGATGGGCCGCTGAAGATCGAGCGCGTGCTGAATGCTCCTTCGCGTTGCGGCGGGATGCTGGATATTCTGAATGCCGGCGGCAGTGCGTTGGCTGTGCCTGCGCGGCGCGGGCGCATGGTGGTGACGTCGGATGCTGGAACGGTCCTGTTTACGGGCTATGTGGCGACGGAGCCGGAGCGCATCTATGCGGGCGTGGCGACGATGGGGCCGGTGTATCGCTATGCCTTCAGCGCGATCAGCGATGAGTGGCTGCTGGATAAGCAGGCGTCTGTGTTGAGCGGTGCTGGGTTGGCCCAGGCGGGCGGCCAGGTGCTGACGACGTTGACCAACCGTGTCGACAGCGGCTTGTTCACGACGACGGGCGTGCTGGATGGGCGATCGGTTGGCGTGTTTGAGCCGGTCGAGATATCGGCGTGGTCGGCGAATGCGGGCCAGCTTGCCAGTGCTACGTATGCGGCGTATCGCGTGCTGGATGGCGCGGTGACGATGCCGTCGGTGGGTGCGGTGACTCATGCGTTGAGCGATGGCGATGGGACGTTGCAAATCGCGGCGCTGAAGACCTCGGCAGTGAAAGAGCTGGCCAACGATGTGACCGTAAGCGGCGAGATGGAGCCTGCGGCCTACATCGCCGAGACGTTTGCCGGGGACGGGACGACGACGGTGTTTCAACTGGCGGAGACGCCGTTTCGTCCGAAGCGGTCTGCCAATTCTTCCACGTTGTTGACGGACAGCTTCAACGAAGGAGTGTTCAATGCGCGGGTGTGGCAGGTCTCCGATCCGGGATCGCATCTGGGATTCGGCGCGGCGGGGCTGACGATGATGGGAGGCAATGGGTTCGATGGGCAGACGACCTTAACTGCTATCGACACGGTGGAGATGGGCGGGTCGTTAGTGATGGAGGCAGGGAACCTGCAGCTCGGAGGGGCCAGCATGGGCATTGTGTGCGGCCTGTACTCCGGCACAACGCAGAGCGCGAATTGCCTGGCAGGGTACAACGTCCGGCAGAGCGGAGGCGCAACTGTTATCGTGCCGCTGGTGAATGGGGCCGAGGTTGGAACTGTGTTTACGCTGCTGAGCGGGCATACGTATACCCTGCGCATCCGGCTGCACTGTGTCGAGGCGCAGCGCGTATTGCAGTCTTACTACGCGATGGTGGATGGCGCGGTGCAGGAGTTTGGCGGCGGCGTGGTGCAGGCCCCGATGTCGCTTGTGTTTGAGTTGCAGGACCTGGGGGTGGCCTCGAATACTCCGGCGACGGTGTTGTACGACGGCGCGGTGGCGAGCTCGGCGGGGAGTTGCAGCTTTGTCGCGGTGAACAGCGTGCAACTGTTTGGGTCGATGGGCTATTGCAGGGCGACGCAGACGGGATCGGCGTGGGTGGTGAGTACGCTGTCGAATGGAACGAAGGTGACGCGGCTGATCGGCGTTGCCGGAGAGGGCGTGGACTGCAAGGTATCTGCAACCGGAAAGGTTACATTTCTGGCGGGACGCGTTCCGGTGGCGGGGGAGCTCGTTACCGTGACCTATCGCGGACGGCAGAGAGCGGTGGCGCGGCTGAAGAATGCGGCGAGCGTAGCGGCTGAGGCTGCGGACGGTGTTCCGGGAACGGCGCAGTGGCTGGGTAAGGTGACATCGCCGGTAGCGCGGAGTTCCATGGACTGCGAAAACGCCGCGCTGGCGGTGCTTGGTTTTTCGGCAAGCCGCGCGGCGGCGGTTGCCGGGACGTATGAGGCGGTGAATCCCGCGGACGTCTGGCCGGGGGATGTGCTGGCTGTAACGGCTGGCAGCGCCACCATGAGTGTTATCGCCCGGCGCGTGGATATTGCCGATGGCGCAGCGTGGCCGGAGATGCTGACGTACCGCATCGCGTTTGCGAACGATTGGGCCGAGGGGCTTGGGCTGAAGCTGTCGGAGACGATTGCGGCGGATGCGCTGCTGCCGCAGACAGCGTTGACGACTGCCGCCAATGTGCTTGCGAACCTGCAACAGTTACAAATTGCGAGCGCGACCGGGACCGCGTTGCAGGTGGATGCCGGAACGGAGGCGCCTGCGGGCGGCGGGTTCGAGGTGCGACGGCGGGACTGGGATTTTGGACCAGGCGTGGACCAGGATTTAGTGCTGCGGAGTCCGGTGCGGAACTTTTCGATTCCGCGCGAGGGACAGGTGGAACGGTACTACGTGCGGATGTACGACGGCTCGACGCCGCCGGTGTATTCGCGGTTTTCGAGCGCGGTGTTTACGGATTTACCGGTGGGATCGTAAGGGGGTGGATGATGACGGAATTTGAAGGACAGGTGCTGGCCGACTTAACCGTGTTGAAGAGCCAGATGCAACAGCTCCTCGGAATTGGACAGCCGGGGCGGCTGACGCAGTTGGAAGAGCGCGTGGAGCGGCATGAGCGCAGCGTGCAGAGGATGAAGGGACTGTTTACGGCTGCCGGAGGATTGCTGACGGTGGTCCAGGTGGTGGTGGATTACTTTCGCCGCTGAGAGGTATAAGGCAGTTAGCGAAATCGTATAATCGGGGTCTATGAGCGACGAGCCGCTGGTTGGAGTTGTGATGGGAAGCCGCAATGATTATGCGGTGATGCGAAGCGCCGTTGAGGTGCTGAAAGAGTTTGGCGTGCCGCATGAGGTGCGCGTGGTTTCGGCGCATCGCACGCCGGAGCTGTTGTTCGAGTATGCCGATGCGGCGGTGGGGCGCGGGCTGCGTGCGATCATCGCGGGCGCGGGCGGCGCGGCGCATCTGCCGGGAATGCTGGCGGCGAAGACGGTGGTCCCGGTGCTGGGCGTGCCGATTGCCGCGACGGCGTTGCAGGGCATGGACTCCCTGTTGAGTATCGTTCAGATGCCGAAGGGGGTCCCCGTGGCCACGCTGGCGATTGGAGCGGCGGGCGCGGCGAACGCCGGGCTGCTGGCGGGGGCGATGCTGGCTACGACGGACCCTGCGTTGCGGGTGCGACTGATGGAGTGGCGCGCGGCTCGGCGGAACGAGGTGCTGGAGCAGGTTGTGGGGGAAGATGGGGCTGGCGC
Source organism: Acidobacteria subdivision 2 bacterium RH1 MAG20 (assembly GCA_002197545.1). Next base: position 99,626 of record NFUO01000702.1, read on the forward strand.
GTGAGCCTGGCTAAATCGCAAAAGAATTTGCGCACAGCGAAACCGATTCTTCCGGGTGCGACGATTGGGATCTTTGGCGGCGGGCAGCTTGGGCGCATGACGGCGATGGCGGCGCGAGCGATGGGCTATCGCATCCAGGTGCTCGACCCAGACCCGGCGTGTCCGGCGCGGTTTGTGGTGGATGGCTGCATCGAAGCGGGGTGGGATGATTCACGCGAGGCAGCGAACCTGGCGCGCGGATGCGATGTGGTGACGCTGGAGATTGAGCAGATCTCGGCGGCGAGTATGGCGGCGGCGGCGAACTTTGCTCCGGTGAGACCGAGTGGGGCGATGCTGGCGATCATTCAGGACAGGATCGAGCAGAAGGACTGGCTGCGGCGAAATGGGTTTCCGGTGGGTGAATATCGGGCAGTGCGATCGCTCGATGAACTGCGCCGCGCCGTCGCCGAGCTTGGCGGCAAGTGTTTTTGCAAGAGCGCGACCGGCGGCTACGATGGGCGCGGGCAGGGCAAGATTGGGTTTTTGGCTGGGGCTTCGATGGAAGACGAAGTGCGGGGAGCCTGGGCTGCTCTTGGCGAGGGGCCGGGCGTGGCGGAGAAGGCCATCGATTTGGAGCGCGAGATCTCGGTGATGGTGGCGCGTGCTCCGAATGGCGAGGTGAAGGTCTTTCCGACGGCGTGGAACCATCACGAAGATCAGATACTGGCGTGGAGCGTGATGCCGGCTCCGCTGTCTTCGGCGACGGAGATTGAAGCGCGAAAGATTGCCGAGGAGATCGCCGATACGTTTCAGCTTGAGGGTGTGCTGGCGGTGGAGATGTTCTGCACCAAAGACGGGAAGTTGCTGGTGAATGAGCTGGCTCCGCGGCCGCATAACAGCTACCACGCCAGCGAACGCGCCTGCGTGACCAGCCAGTTCGAGCAACTGGTGCGGGCGGTGTGCGATCTTCCGCTCGGCGACGTGGATATCGTGCAGCCAGCGGCGATTGCGAACCTGTTGGGCGAGGTCTGGCTGAACTCCGACGGCACGGCGCGGGAGCCGAGGTTCGATGAGGCGCTTGCCGTGCCGGGAGTAAGGCTGCATCTCTATGAGAAGCACAAGCCGCGCAAAGGGCGGAAGATGGGGCATCTGTCGACTGTGGGAGCTACGGCGGAAGAGGCGGTGGAACTGGTGCTAAGAGCGAAGGCTTTGTTGTAAGAATTTAGCGCCAGTGCCTGAATACAAATTTGGCCGATAATGATTCCAGCCAAAGAAGTTATATCGAACCTGAGGAGAAACAATGTGTGATGTGCATTACTTGCTTCAGGAAGTTGCCCCGATATCCACTCATATGTCCTACGAATCGTTTTTAACGATCGTCCTGACCTCTTTATGCGTGATTCTCGCTGCACTAGCCCTTGGTATTGGCGCGCTTGCAGTGTGGGGATATAACGGCATTCAAGAAGCAGTTACAAAGCGAGCCACTAACAATGCTGAAGCTGCCTTAGCCGCAAAAATGCAGGAGTATCCAGACGCGAAGGAAATTATCACCGTGTTTCGAAAGTTCCAGGAGCATGTTCAATTTATGGAATCGATTCGTGAACAAATGGCTACCGGTGGATCGAATAACGTTGCAGAAGCATCAAATTTAGTACAAGATGAGAGTGCGGGGAGACCTGCGGACTCCATCGCAGCTGACTACCCTTCAGTGCAGGAGGTTGATATCGATGTCAAACGTACTTGAAAGAGCGACGACGGCAACTCCTGGACAAGTGATTGCAAAATACCAGACGGAAGCTCCAGTCAATGTAGTTAAGATTGCCGAGGAGTTGGGAATCCATGTTTGGGAGATGGAGAACATGTCTCCGGATGTCTCTGGAAAACTCTTCCGGGACAAATTAAATGGTGGCCCAAGCGGCTTTAGCATTGTCGTGCGCAAATCGGATTCCCCCGCGCGCAAACGATTTACCGTAGCCCATGAGATAGCTCACTTTGTGCTTCACAAAGACAAGCTCGACGGCGGGATTATTGATGACGCAATGTACCGCAGCGGACTGGGAAATAAGGAAGAGACTGAAGCCAACCGTCTAGCGGCAGATATCCTCATGCCGTACAGCTTGATTCAAAGTCTCGTCAAACAGGGTTACAAAAGCGGAGCCATGTTGGCCGAGAAGCTTGGCGTTTCAAAGACTGCCATCGGTATCAGGCTAGGGCTGTCCAACGTGGATTGAATCTATAGCCAAAAGGCGACGGACTCATTCTGAGTCCGTCGCCTTTTTTGTTGATGGAAGATCGTGCTTACCCGATGTCTTCGGACCAGTTTTCGAGATAGGCCTTGAAGTCGGACATGAATTTGCCGGCGTCGGCCCCGTCGACGATGCGGTGGTCGAAGCCGAGGGTGAAGCGCTGGATGGAGCGGATGGCGATGGAGTCGTTGCCGTCCTTGTCCGTCAGAACTTCGGCTTCCTTGTTGAGGCCGCCGATGCCGAGGATGGCGCTCTGCGGCTGGTTGATGATCGGCGTGCCGAACTGCTCGCCGAAGATGCCGGAGTTGGTGAGGGTGAAGGTGCCGCCGGAGATCTCGTCGGGGGCGAGCTTCTTGCCGCGGGCGCGCTCGGCCACATCGACGATGCCGCGGGCGATGCCGAGGAAGTTCTTCTCCTCGGTCTGCTTGAGCACAGGGACGATCAGGCCCCAGTCGAGCGCGACCGCGATGCCGATGTTGATGTTCTTGTTGTAGAGGATAGCGTCGCCCTGGAGGAAGGCATTGACGACAGGGTGTTTGCGCAGCGCCACGATGGCGGCGCGGGTGATGAAGGGCATGTAAGTCAGCTTGACGCCGTTGCGTTGCTCGTACTTCGACTTTTCTTTCTCGCGCAGCTTGACGATGCGGGTCATGTCCACCTTGAAGACAGTGTGGACGTGCGGGCTGGTACGCTTGGATTCGACCATGCGCTGGGCGATGATGGAGCGCATCTTCGACATCGGGACGAGTTCGCCGGGCTGCGGTGTTGGCGCAGCCGGTTTGGCTGCCGCCGGAGCGGATGCCGCAGGTGCAGCAGCAGCGGGCTTCGCGCCTCCTTCGAGGTGGCCGAGGATGTCGGTCTTGGTGATGCGGCCGGCGGAGCCGGTGCCGGGAACCTGGGCGAGATCGACGTTGTTGTCCTTGGCGATCTTGCGCACGAGCGGCGAGGAGCGAACGCCTTCGCCCGCTGTTGCCGAGGCTGAACCCACCTTAGTCTCCGATGAGACTGGAGCCGAAGATGGGGCATCCGCGGTCGTGACAGGCGCGGCCTTTGGGGCAGCAGGAGCGGCCTTGCCGGCAGCGCCGCCGATGACGGCGACGACAGTGTTGACCGTAACGGTCGTGCCTTCGGCGACCTTGATCTCGGAGAGGGTCCCAGCCACGGGTGAGGGAATCTCGGCGTCAACCTTGTCGGTGGAGATTTCAAAGATAGGCTCGTCGCGCTGGACGGTGTCGCCGACCTTCTTGAGCCACTTGGTGATGGTTCCCTCGGTGATGGACTCGCCCATCTGCGGCATCAGGACTTCGGTACCCGGTCCAGCGGCAGCAGCGGCTGGCGGATTGCCCTGGGTTGCCGCTGGCGTTTCGGCGGCGGCTGGGGTGGCCGTATCTGCGGCAGGAGCGGCTGCGGTTTCTGCCTTTGCGGGTGCTGCGGCAGGCGCGGAGGCAGAGCCGCTTTCGGCGATGGTGGCGACGACGGTGTTGATAGTAACGGTCTTACCTTCCTCCACCTTGATCTCGGAGAGGGTTCCGGCCACAGGCGAGGGAATCTCGGCGTCGACCTTGTCGGTCGAAATCTCAAAGAGCGGCTCGTCGCGCTGGACGGTGTCGCCGGGCTTTTTGAGCCACTTGGTGATAGTGCCTTCGGTGATGGATTCGCCCATCTGGGGCATAACTACGTCAGTCGGCATGAAGGTTCCTTATGGTGATACCGGGCTTTTTGCGAAATTGCCGCGCAACTTTGGATTATAAGACGATGGGTTGAAAACTGGCATATCGAGCCGATAATCGACGCTTGATGAATGGTGGGGTAACGCCGGAACCGGCATGAGACAAAGGCAAAGACGAAATACAGGGGTCTCTCCGCTGCGGCGTGCGATGAAGCCGCACGCCTTCGGTCGAGATGACATTGGGGTTGGAGTTTGTAATAGTTCCAACCGCAGATCCCTCCGCTTCGCTGCGGGATGACAAAAAAGAAGCTTCGCGGTAGGTAATCCCAGAACGCCTACTGCGAAATCATCCCGATCGTCCCCAGCCATATCTCCACCAGCTCCGGCCATCTGGTTGCCGGAAGTTTCGTGCGCCGCAGCCCGAAGGCGTGGCCGCCCTGCGCGTACAGATGCATCTCCACGGGCACTCCAGCCTTCTTCAGCCCAATGTAGTACGCCAGCGATTGCTCTACACCGTCCACGTTGTCGTCCTCGTTCTGCAGCAAAAACGTAGGCGGCGTCTGGCGGGTGACAGGAATTTCGGGGTTCAGCAAAAGATGCTTATCAGCATTCGGTGGATGAGGAACGATAAACTTTTTGGCGCCTTGATTGGCATCCCATTCCGCCGCGGCAATCGACAGATGCCCGGGATAGATAGGCACGGCAAAGTCCGGGCGACAGCTTTCTTTGTCGGCGGCATCGACAGCGAGGTACAAACGCTTCGCGTAGTGCGTGCTGATCGCCGCCGCCAGATGCCCGCCCGCCGAAAACCCGAGCACCCCAATCTTGTGCGGATCGATATGCCACTCCGCCGCGTGAAGGCGCACCAGCCCCACCGTCCTCTGCGCATCTTCAAGCGCCATCGGCGACTCCGGATACGGCCCCGATTTCGGATACTCCCCCACATCCGTCACGCGGTATTTCAGCAGCACACACGTGATCCCCCTGGGCGTCAGCCAGTCACAGACCTCCGTGCCTTCAAGGTCGATGGCCAGCATCTGATAGCCCCCGCCGGGAAACACGACCACCGCAACGCCGATATTCTTTCCTGTTGGCGAATAGATCGTCATGGTAGGCCGCGCCACATTCTCCACGGCGAGCCACGGCTTGCCTGCGACTGGCTCTTTCGTAACCAGCTCCGTGGTCTCCGGCCCTTTGGCAGGTCGCGCATCGGGGGGCGTTCCCGGCCAGATCGGTATCTGGGTATGTCCCGGCGTGGGCTGCCAGGCTGGCTGTTGTGCGTGCAAACTGCTAAAAGCAAATACGGCGCAGAGGGCTAAGAGAAGAGGCTTCGTCACAGTCTCCACAGGGTAATGGCGCCGGTGGCTGTGAATGGCGTGATTTGCGGGGAGTACATGCAATGGCAACAGCAGTTCTTAAACAGGTTCGCGGACGGTCGCGCCTGCTGGATGAAGCAGCTCGTTCAGCGACTCCGACCAGAGCATCTGCCGCTCGAAGATGCGGCCGAAGTTGCGGGCGGTGGAGTTGAGGGCATTCTCGAAGGTGGGCTGTCGAGCGGAGTCGGCTTCGAGTTCGAGGCTGGTGACCTGACGGTCGGTGATGCCGCAGGGGATGATCCAGTCGAAGTCGCGGAGGTCGGTGGTGACGTTGAGGGCGAAGCCGTGCGAGGTGACTCCCTGCGAGACGTGGACGCCGATGGCGGCGATTTTTTTCTCCTGAATGCTGCCTCCGGCCATCGTCCAGACACCGGTGCGTTTGGGGATGCGCTGCGCCATGACACCAAAGTCGCCGCAGGTGCGGATGAGGACCTCTTCGAGCAGGCGAACGTAGTCCACCGGGCCTAGATGCGGCCCCTTCTTTCCTGGGAGATCGCCGCGCAGATCGATGATCGGGTAGCCGACGAGCTGTCCGGGGCCATGGTAAGTGACATCGCCGCCGCGATTGATCTCGTGCAGCTCGATGCCGCGCTGCGCAAGGAACTCGTCAGAGGCAAGGACGTTGGAGCGGCTGGCGTTGCGGCCAAGGGTCAATACAGGCGGGTGCTCGAGGAGGAGGAGCGCGTCGCCGATGAGGTTCTGCTTGCGGGCGGCGATGACCTGCTGCTGAATGGCGAGAGCGTCCGCGTAGGGGATGCGTCCGAGATGGAGGAGATGGATGAACAATCAGCGACCCTCGCGGCCAAGCTCTGGAACCGAAAGTCCCCTGCAAATCTTTCTTCCCAGCAGGTCGGAGATTTCGGTGTGGCGAGGCACAGCCTCGGTCTGTCCGGTCGCTGGGTTCGTCCAAAGCGAGTGCGCACCGCCCTCGCGCTTCAGATAACAGCCGTGTAGTCGAAGGTGACGAAGAAGAGCGTCCCGCTTCACGCCACCCGCACCACATCGCGAATCGCGTCCGGCGGAACGCCTCGCAGTCCATCCTCGCGGCGATCTTCCAGGATCAGAGCGATCGCCTGCGCAAGGTTTTCGCGGCACTCTTCGACGGAATGGCCCTGTCCGTTCGCGCCAGGTATCTCTGGCGACCAGCCGATGAACCACTCTCCATCGCGCTCAATGACGGCGGTGAACTCATTGCTCATAAGCAAAGTATAGTCCTCGGACGAGAAGGACTGGAACCTCATTGCAGTTCCGTCCATCCCGGTCTCTGGCGCTCAGGCATGCCCTTCAAGCATCTCGATCAGCTCGGCCACACTCCCCGAGGTCCACTCAGGCGGCAACCCGAGCTTTCTTGGCTTTACCCGAAACGGACGCAGCGTGGCCGGTGCGGTAGCCTGTTGAAGCCCTGAGCGAAGTAACTGGACCGTATGGGTCAAGACAAAACTCTTGCCAACTATTGGCAACTTTTTTACCATGGGTAAAGAGGGACAGTTTATGCCGACGCGCAACATCAATCTCACCCCGGAGATGGACCAGTTTGTCGACGCGAAGATCCGCACCGGCCAGTATGCCAATGCGAGCGAGGTCCTCCGTGCCGGATTGCGGGCGTTGGAACAGGACGAGCAGGAAGACCAGGCCAGGCTCCATGCGCTTCGCACGGCGGTGCAGGCGGGTATCGATAGCGGTGTTTCCAAAGGCGATCCCATTGGCAGAATCCGCGCGCGGATTCGGAGACGAGTTGAGGCGACTGGAAGGCGCACTGCGTGAGCCGGTACCGGCTGTCGATGCTGGCGGAACTTGATCTCGCGGATATCGCCGACTACACGGCAGACGTGTGGGGCGGCAAGCAAGCCGAGGTGTACCTCGACCGTCTCGTCGATTGTTTTGTTCGCATTGCGAAGATGCCTGAGATAGGGCGCTCGTGCGGTTCCGTCCATCCGGGTTTTCGTCGCATAGAGCAAGGAAAGCACGTTATCTTTTATGAGCCTAGGGATGGTGGTGTCTTCATCAGCAGAGTCCTTCATCAAAGTATGCTGCCGATCAAACACGCACTCATGGAAGATGTGGACTAACGCGGTCATCGCCAAAAACTCTACATTTCACTCAATGCAATAGCCCGGCATCGAGCCGGGCTATTGCCGATGTAAAACCGCGCAGGACTAGACGTTGACCGCCATGCCTTCAACGCTGCTGAACGCGTCCAGAAGGCTCTCCGACAGCGTTGGGTGGGCGTGGATGGTGAACATCATCTCTTCCACCGTAGCTTCAAGTTCGAGCGCGGTGACGCATTCGGCGATCAGCTCGGTGGCGTTGGGGCCGATGATGTGGACACCGAGGATCTCGCCGTACTTCGCGTCGGAGACGACCTTGACGAAGCCGTCGTGCGAGTCGAGGATGGTCGCCTTGGAGTTGCCCACGAAGGGGAACTTGCCGACCTTGACCTGATAACCCTGCTCCTTCGCCTTCGCCTCGGTCAGGCCGACGCTGCCAATCTGCGGATCGCAGTAGGTGCAGCCGGGGATGCGGCCGCGGTTGACGGCGCGGGCGTATTTTCCGGCCAGCTTCGCGGCGACGACCAATCCAGCCATCGCTCCGACGTGCGCGAGCTGCGGCAGGCCGGCGACGATGTCGCCGATGGCGTAGACGCCCGGTTCTGTGGTCTCCATCCACTCGTTGGTCAGGATGAAGCCGCGGTCGGGAGCGATCTTCGTCTTGTCGAGACCGACATCGGAGGTGCGCGGGGCGCGGCCTACGGCTACAAGCACCTTCTCCGCCGACTTGATCTCGCCCTTGCCGTCGGACTTGGTGAAGTGAACGTTCACGCCGTCCTTCGTCTTCTCGATCTTGTCCACTTTGGCCGATACATGCATGTCGATGCCGCGTTTTTTGAAGAGGCGCAGCAGCTCCTTGCTGATGTCCTCGTCCTCGGCGGGAACAACCCGAGGCAGTGCCTCAATGACCGTCACGTCCGTGCCGAAGCTCTTGAAGACCGACGCAAATTCGACGCCTACGGCGCCCGAGCCGATGACGATCAGCGACTTCGGCAGCTTGTCGATGGAGAGGACTTCGATGTTGGTCAGGATGGTCGAGTCCGCTTTGTAGCCGGGTAGCATTCGCGCGTCGGAACCGGTGGCGAGCACGACCTTCTTCGCCTTTACCGTCTCTTTTTTGCCGGCCTTATCTACTTCGATGGAGAAGACGCCCTCTTTTGCCGGGCCGGTGAGGCGGCCATAGCCGTTGACGACCGTGATCTTGTTCTTCTTCATCAGGAAGTCGAGGCCCTTGGTGTGCTTGGCGATGATCTCGTTCTTGCGCGCAAGCAGGTTCTTCCAGTTCAGCTTCGGCTGGCTCACGTTGTCGATGCCGTACTGCTCGGCGTGCTTGAGGTGGTCCCACACCTCGGCGGAGAACAGCATCGCCTTGGTGGGAATGCAGCCGACGTGCAGGCAGGTGCCGCCCAGCCGGTCGCTCGACTCCACCAGCGCGGTCTTCAGTCCATACTGCCCAGCACGGATGGCGCAGGTATAGCCTGCCGGTCCGCCGCCAATCACTACTAAGTCATAAATCGTCTCTGCCAAGGGTCTGCTCCATTTCCTGTTCTATTCCTGCCTATGCCAAACACTTTATCTTACCTCCCGAGTCTGCGAGGTCAGGTCAATCACCCCTTTTTCGCGGGCGAATATCGCAATTAGAGAGGATTTGGACCCAACGATTGTCTGAACCGTAGTTATCTTTAGATGCTTTTGATAAAAGACGGTCGCAAGCACCCTGTGGCTGCGTCTGTACTCCGCGAAGACCGTCATCAACGAGCAGGCTACGAAGCCTGCGCCGACTGAAACATTGCCACCTCAGCCTGGCGCCGCGCCAGGAGACCCGGCACAACTACCCCACCCACGTGGTCCCATAGCAGAAATTGCGCCGCGGCGAGGTCGAACTCGCCCGCATTGACATAGCGCAGCAGCGTCGAGCCAAGCAACCTGCCGCAGCCAAGGTTGAAGACGAAATCGACCAGCGCATCGAACTGGCACTGAACAATGCCGGCCGTCACCGCGCGGTTCACGCAGGCCACCGCGCCGGCGACATCGCTATGCAGCAACAGATCGGCCTGGTCTTCGGTGATGGTCATTCCGCCGTGGACCTCGCGTCCCGTATGTCCGTAACCGATGGTCCAGACGCCAACCTGGTCCTGATAGGCGGTAAGGCGCAAGCCCTCAAACTTTTTTGTCAAAGCGAAACCGGCATCGCTGTAGCTGAAGTTGGACACGGAGGTTTGCCTTTCTTCCTGAACGGAGCATAGCTTAGCATGAATCCCGCGACGCACTTGCGCCCTTTTATGCCTCGGGCTACCCCAGCAATCTGGCCGCATCCTTCGCAAAATAGGTCACGATGAAATCCGCCCCGGCGCGGCGGATCGAGAGCAGCGACTCCATCATGGCGCGCTCCGGCTCCAGCCATCCGCGCTGAAAGGCCGCGTGCAGCATCGAGTATTCGCCCGAGACCTGATACGCGCCCATGGGCAGGTCGTAGCGCTCGCGGGCGGCGCGAATAACGTCGAGATAGGGCATGGCGGGCTTCATCAACAGCATGTCCGCGCCCTCGGCGATGTCCTGGTCGATCTCGCGCATGGCCTCGCGCAGATTGGCGCCGTCCATCTGGTAGCTGCGTCGGTCGCCGAACTGCGGGGCCGAATCCGCCGCCTCGCGGAAGGGGCCGTAGAAGGCTGACGAGAACTTCGAGGCGTAGCTCAAAATGGGCGTCTGCTGGTGGCCGCCAGCGTCGAGAGCATCGCGGATCGCGGCGACGCGGCCATCCATCATGTCGCTGGGCGCAACAATGTCCGCACCGGCAGCGGCCAGCGAGGCGGCTGTCTTTGCGATGAGAGCCACGCTGGAGTCGTTCTCAATCTCATAGTGGGCTTCGTCTCCGTTGCCGCGGGCGCTATCCCGAGCGACGATGCCGCAGTGTCCGTGCGAGGTGTACTCGCAGAGGCAGACATCCGCGATCTGAACCAGAGAATCCAGCCCGCGGTTGGACTTGAAGACGCGCAGCGCCGTTTGCACGATGCCGTCCGCGGCCCATGCTCCGGTTGCCTGTTCGTCCTTCTCCGCCGGGAGACCGAACAGCAGCAGCCCGCCGATGCCAAGCGCAGCGCAGGCCTCCGCCTCTTTCACTGCTTCATCGATAGACAGGTTGAAGCAGCCCGGCATCGAGCTGATCTCTTTGCGGACGCCTTCGCCGGGGCAGAGAAACAGCGGATAGATGAATGCGCCGGGATGCAGGTGCGTCTCGCGAACGAGCGACCGTATGGCCTCGGTGCGGCGCAACCGGCGCAGGCGGGTGGCAGGGAAGTTCATGTATTTAGTTTACGGCCAGGGTTGCAGAGCGGCTCTAAATGCCATCAACCCTTCCGGGAAGCAAGGGCGAAAACAGCTTCAATAATGGTCGGCAATCGCGTCATACTCCGCGCCGGACTCCGACGGGACCAGCACCCACAGGGTATAGATTCCCAGCGCCGTGCCTACGGGGAACTTCAGCAGGGCAAGAATGGCGACGACGATCCCCAGCACTCGTCCCCATGGCTTGCGCGTCAGCAGGCTGAAGCCGACCAGAAACGCGAGGAAGGCGGTAACGGTCGCAACCATCGCAATCAGCGGGAGTAGAACCCCCATCCATGGCATCCATGGCGGCCCGAAGGTCCCGTGGTGGAAGCGGCCGCCCCACTCCCATCCGCTGCCGCCAAAGTTGCGGAAGGTCGCCACCCGCAGAACGAAGATCCCTATCAGCCCGGCGATGATCCGGTACGCTCCAAAGACACACCACAGAAAGCCAAGCGTCTGTAGATTGCGCTGCACGCGCGGGGGGCGCATCGCGTACATCGGCGGATAGGCCGGAGGATAGAGCGGTTGGTTGGGCGGCGGCGCCGCGACCACCTGCGTGCCGCACCGGGGGCAGAAATGAACCTCCGCAGCAACTGGATTACCACATGCCTGACAGACCATCCGACACCTCCCGGCGCTAGCCCGCGCTCTTTACCTATGGATACGCATCCCGGCCTTCGGAAGTTCCAGGCGATTACGATATACGTTTTCGAGAATAGATACGATAGTGAATGTGACCGCACCGCATCTGCTGCCTATGATTCCGTCGCCTCTGCCTGAGACCAGCGCCGCAGCGCTCGAGTGGCCGCGTCTGCGCGAGTCCATCGCGGGGCGCACCTTCTCGCCGCTGGGCCGGGCCTGGGTGCTCGCGCTCGAGCCTTCCGCCGATCCTGGCTGGATCGACCAGCAGCAGCAACGGACGGAGGAGATGCGGAAGATGCTCTCGGGCGGCGGCAGCTTCGACTTCCACGGCCTCTTCGACCCCACCCTTCTGCTCGATCAGGCGCGGATCGATGGGGCTGCGCTTGAGGCCACGGAGATCAACAGCCTGCTCACTGTCGTCGAACGTGTCGCTGCATGGCGCAACATGATCGATCCGCCTGCCAACGGCACGCGCTACCACTGGCCAGCGATTGCTGCACTCTCCGCGCCACTGCTCGATCACGACTTCGCGCCGCTGCTGCGTCTGCTGCGCGGCAAGATCGAGCCTGACGGCTCGCTCAACGACGACGCCTCGCCCGAGCTGCGCCGCATCCGCCGGGCAATGGAACGACAACATAAAGCGATTGAAGAGAGTCTCCGCAAGTCGCTGCGGTCGCTCGCCGAAGGCGGCAGCACAAGCGGCGGCACGCAATTATTACAGGACGACCTCATCACCATTCGCGGCGACCGCTTCGTCATCCCGGTCAAAGCCGAGTTCAAGCGCAAGGTCCCCGGCGTCGTCCACGGGTCGTCTTCCTCGGGGCAGACCGTGTTCGTCGAGCCTCTTGAAACCATCGAGCAGAACAACGAGCTCGTCCGCCTGCTCGACGAAGAACAGGCCGAGATTCACCGCATCCTGGTCGCCATGACCCGCGCCCTCGGCGAGCACGCCACTGCGATTCATACAGGCACATGCATTCTCGCCGAGATCGAGTCCCACACCGCTCGCGCCCGTTTTGCCAATGACCTCAACTGCGTTCGGCCTGTCTTTACGCAGGAGCTCTCTCTTACCGCCGCTCGCCACCCGCTGCTCGAACTCCGCATGAGGGCTGCCGCGCTCGAAGAGGGAAGCGACGCCGACAGCCCTGTCCCGCTCACCATCGTCCTTCCGCCCAGCACAAAGCAGCTCATCATCAGCGGCCCCAACACCGGCGGCAAGACCGTCTCGCTCAAGACGCTGGGTCTGCTCTCGCTGATGGCACAGGCCGGTGTTCCCGTTCCGGCAGAGGAAGCAAAGCTCCCGCTCTTCACCAGCGTCTACGCGGACATCGGCGATGCGCAGTCGATCGAGCGCAACCTCTCCAGCTTCTCGGCGCACGTCGTCAACCTCGACCGCATCTCGCGTGAAGCCACCGCTTCCTCGCTCGTCCTGCTCGATGAGTTAGGCTCCGCCACCGATCCCGAAGAGGGCGCGGCGCTGGCCGTGGCCGTCGCCTCGCACTTCCTCGCGGCGAATGTGTGGTGCTGCATTACGACGCACCTTACCTCGCTCAAGGTCTACGCGGCCAATCACGCGGGAGTGCTCAACGCCGCCGTCGGCTTCGACCAGGAGACCCTCACCCCAACCTACGAGCTTCGCCTCGGCGTCCCCGGGGCCTCTGCCGGGCTGAACATCGCCGCGCGCCTCGGCCTCTCGCCGGAGATCATCACCGCCGCGCGTGCGCAGATGACCACGCAGACCGCCGACATCGGCGCCTTCCTCGATCAGCTTCACGACCAGCTCACCGCCGCCGTCGCCGAGCGCGAGTCCATGCGCCGCCGCGAGCAGGAGCTCTCGCGCGAAAAGGCCCGCGTCGAAGTCGAAGGCCGCGCCGAACAAAAAGCTCGAACGAAAGAACTCGAAGCCAAGCTCAACTCGCTCATCGAAGACTTCGCTTATCAATTGCGCGAGACCGTAAAAGCCATCGACGACAAGGCACTCGCGCAAAAGATCGCCCGCGACTCTGCTGCGCGCATTGCACGCCTGCGCCGCGAGTTTTCAGAACAGTTCAACTCCACTGTTGTCGCTCACAATACGGGAGCCGACAGGAACGACCCCGCCGCGCAGCCGCACATTCCCAAGGGCATCAAGGCTGGAGATCTGGTCAAACTAAAATCGCTGGGCAGACAGGCAAAGGTGGATCGGGTCATCGACGCAAAGACATTCGAGGTCTCCATCGGCCCCATGAAGATGCGTGCCGGCATCGACGATATCGCTGGAGTGGAGTCGGTGAAAGTCGTCACCCCGCTCGAAGCGGCGCGCAAACGTGGCAACGTCACCGTCTCCACCAGCAACGACCCCGACTACATGTCGTCGGAGATCAACGTCATCGGCCGCACCGCCGACGAGGCCCATGACGAAGTGGAGCGCTTCCTCGACCGCGCCTTCCTCGCCGGTCTGCCTCGCATCCGTATCGTCCACGGCACCGGCATGGGCATCCTGCGCCGCACCCTGCGCGAATATCTCCGCAGCCACCCACACGTCACCACCATCACCGAGCCTCCGCAGAACGAAGGCGGCCAGGGCGCTACTGTGGTTGAACTGCGGCAGTAATCCTGCAACCAGTATGCGATACTTGCCCTCGCTGAGAAACGAAGCAAGCGTCGCCGCAAAGTGCTTCCTTCAGCAGAAGCAGGACCGTCAAAACACAACGGGGGAATCGAATGTCATCCTCTTCGCGCATCAACCAGATGAACCGCCGCTATTTTCTTCGCTCCTCCGCGCTTACGGCAGCAGCCGGATTCGGCTCCCAGATACTTCCTCCTGCGCTTCTAGCTGAGACCTCCGCCTCCCCATCCATAGCCCCCCTCGCCACCTTTACCTACAGCGACGTCACCTTCGCGCCCGGCATCCACGACGCGCAGTTGCATCAGACGCACGGCATCCTGATGGGCCTCAGCGACGACGAGATGTTGAAGCCCTTTCGCGTCCGCGCCGGCCAGCCCGCGCCCGGCGCCAGTCTCGGCGGCTGGTACGACGCCGATGCTTTCGCTCCCGCCCATGCCTTTGGCCAGTGGCTTTCGGCCCTGTCGCGCTTCTACGTCATCACCGGCGACGAGGAGACAAACCGCAAGATCACCAGCCTGATCAGCAGCTTCCGCCAGATGAAAGACCTGGACCTCTTCTTCAAAGGCAATCGCTTTCCCGCCTACACCTTCGATAAGGTCAACTGCGGCCTCACCGACGCCTATACCTTCGCGCACTCGCAGCAAGCAGTTGAGACCCTCAATCATCTCACCGCCTGCGCGACGCCATACCTTCCGGGGAGAGCGCTCTCCCGCGTCGAGCAGGCCGCCCGTCCGCACAAGGACCAGACCTACACCTGGGACGAAAGCTATACGCTGGCGGAGAATCTATTTCTCGCTTGGCGCCGCACCGGCGACAAAAAATACCGTGAGCTCGGCAGCGCGTATCTTTACAACTCCTTCTTCAAACCGCTTGCCCAGGGCGACAACGTTCTGCCCAACATGCACGCGTACAGCCATCTCAACTCGCTGAACTCCGCGGCGATGGGCTATCTCGCGCTCAACGATCCCATCTACCTGAAGGCTGCCGTCAACGGATTCGAGTTCGTGCGGCAGCAGAGCTTCGCCACCGGAGGCTGGGGGCCGAATGAGGCGTTCATCACGCCGGGCAAGGGCGAACTCGGCAAAAGCCTCGCCGACACCCACCACAGCTTCGAGACGCCCTGCGGGTCCTACGGCCACTTCAAGCTCACACGTTACCTGCTCTCCATCACCGGCGATCCCCGCTATGGCGACAGCATGGAAGCCGTCATGTACAACACCATCCTGGGGGCCAAGCCGCTCCAGCCCGACGGCCACGCCTTCTACTACTCCGACTACAACCGCGTCGGACACAGGACCTTCTTCCCGGACAAGTGGCCGTGCTGCTCCGGCACCATCACTCAGATCGCAGCCGACTATCGCATCAGCGCCTATCTGCACGACGCGCAGGGCGTCTATGTCAACCTCTATATTCCCTCCACGCTCCGCTGGAAGCACCGCGGCAACGACATCCAGCTCAGCCAGCGGGGAAGTTACCCTCTCGACGAACGCATCTCCTTCGATGTGCGCGCCGCGAAGCCCACCAGCTTCGCCCTGCGCCTTCGCATTCCCGCCTGGGCAGGCGACGGCGCGCGCGTCTCCGTCAACGGCAAGCCCCAATCGCTTACCCTGAAGCCTGGGACCTTTGCCGCCATCCACCGCACATGGGGCGCAAACGACCGGGTTGAACTTACGCTGCCGCTAACGCTCAGGCTTCAGCAAGTCGATCCGGAGACGCCAGAGACAGTGGCTCTGCTGCGCGGCCCACTCGTCCTTTTCCTTCTTGGCGACTCGCAACCTCTACCGGAAAAATCGCTGCTCTCCGCCGAACGGATTGCCCCGACAGAGTGGCTCGTGCAAAGCCCAAAAGGCGACGTCCGCCTCCGCCCCTTCACCGGCGTACAGGACCAGCAGTACAGCACCTATACTCAGCTTGCGTAGTGCCGCGCTACGTGGAAGTGAGGCCACGCATTTTCGGTGACCTTTCATTTGTTCAACCTTGACGGGGCTGGTGATATATAGCATGATAGGTATCAGAGGTGGTGCAATGGCACATCTTGAAAAAGCCAAGGTCTTCATGACAGGACGGAGCCAAGCTGTCCGTATCCCCGCAGAATATCGCTTTACCAGCAGCGAGGTTTACATCCGGCGCGACCCAAAGAACGGCAATCTGATCTTGTCGCAAGCTCCGGGAAGTTTACGGGAGATCTTCGCGGCATTTGACCGGCTTGGTGTTCCCCAGGACTTTCTCTCGCCCGAGGAGCGGTCGCAGGAACCATCGCAAGAGCGAGGCGATGACTTTCTCAAGATGCCTGAGAGCTCCATCTAATGCCATCTCCGGCCTCCCCGGCTCGCGTGATTTATTTGCTCGATACCAATATGGTGAGCTACATCGTCACGGGTCAATCCCCCGCCGCACGCGAACGGATGGCCTCTTTGACACACGACGATATCTGCTGCATCTCCACCGTCTCTGAGGGTGAAATCCAATACGGCCTCGCCAAACGGCCTAACGCAACCGAGTTTCGGGGCCTGATGGATGGGTTTCTTGCCAGCATCCGGATCTTGCCGTGGGACCGCGAGGAAGCCTATCACTATGGACTCGTCCGGGCAAAGCTTCAGAATGCAGGGACGCCACTTGGCAGTATAGATATGATGATCGCGGCTCATGCGGTGGCCATCGGTGCCGTCCTCGTCACGAATGACAAAGCCTTTGGACGTGTAGACGACCTGCATGTAATGGTCAATTGGGCCACAGATCTTTAGCAGTCCGAGATGCGCGGGTTTTTTAACACCCGTCTCGATGACAGATCGTCAGATCCGCATCGGCATCAGGATGTAGCGGTACTTCACGTCTTCATTCGCATCCTCGGGACGCATCTGGCCGGCGCTCTGCGCGTCCTTGAACTCCAGCCGAACCTCGCCCGTGTTTCCAATCGCCTTGAGGAAGTCGATCAGGTACTGGCTGTTGAAGCCGACGACCAGAGGATCGTAGTTGTACGGCGTCTCGATGGTGTCCTCGGACTCGCCGGCGTCGGTCGAAGACGACGACAGCTTCAGCTCATTCTGCTCCAGACGAATCTTGATCGCGCCGCTGCGCTCGTCGGCAAACTGGGCTACGCGCTGGATCGAACCCATCAGATCTTCCGAGCGCACGATGACAAATTTGGTGTTGTCGCGCGGCAACACGGCTTCGTAGTTCGGGAACTGCCCGGTCAGCTTGCGGCTGGTCAGCACCCGTCCGCCGATCCTGAAGAACAGCGTCTGGTCGTCGTCGGCAAACTCCAGCGTCTCCGCCTCGGTGTTGCTCAGCAGGCCGGAGAGTTCGCTCAGCGCCTTGCGCGGAATCAGGGTCTTCTTCTCGCCAGAGATTCCCTCCAGCGTCTCGCCCAGCTTTTCGATATGCGCCAGCCGGTGGCCATCGGTCGCCACCATCGCCATCGACTCCGCCTTCAGCACCAGCAGCGCGCCATTCAGCGTGTAGCGCGACTCCTCGTTCGAGATGGCGAAGATCGTCTTCGAGACCATGTTCCTCAGCGAGGGCACCGAGATCTTTACCGCGGAAGAGGCCGGGAACTCCGGGACCTGCGGGAAGTTTGCCCGCGCCATGCCGACCATCTTCGTATTCGAACGACCCGCCCGGATCTGCACCCAATGGTTGTCCATCAGCTTGATCGAGATGTCGCCCTCGGGCAGCAGTTTGATGTAGTCGTACAGCTTGCGCGCCGGAATCGTGCATGCGCCGGGCTTCTTCACCTTGGCCGCGCAGCTCGTCCGCAGGCTCTGATCGAGGTCGGTCGCCGTAATCGTCAGCTTGTCGTCGGCAGCCTCGAACAGAAAATTCGACAGGATCGGGATCGTCGTCTTCCGCTCCACCACCGACTGGGCCGCCGTCAGCTCGCGCAGCAACTCGGCGCGGGACACGGTGATTTCGAGGTTGCCTGTGGGGGCTGCGGCTACTGTCGTCTCGTCCATCTGGGGCTCCTGGGTCGCAATCGTCACTGTCGTTTCTCCGTAAATTTCCGTCGTGGGTCGCTTGGCAAAACTTTACACCGAATTGCCGCCCGCGTGCACCGCGACATCAGGCGTCTGCTTGATTCTAGGGTCGAATACCCTTTCCATGCGACAAGTTTCTTTGTGGAAAGCTGGGTCGCTTGTGTGAGAGCATCGGCAGGCGCACAAACCCAGTGCCGAGGCGCGATTGTTGTTATGAAACAAGATTTAAAAGATACAAATACTAATACTCATAATCATTGTCGCTGGAAAAGTGGATATGCCTCCCATCTACTTCCGTTTCATTCACTTGAGTGCTGCCCCCATTTTAGAAAAAAGGACACGGGAAAGCGCATAAGTAGGAAGACTAGCCGCGTTTCCCTTCTAAACTGCCTCGTTATCCGTTTTCCGCACAGGCCGCTACGCGCGATTTTGAGAAGACCTGTCTCCAATAGTGGGAATGCCGGCAAACCGGCACAAAATGAAGCAGTTGTCTTACACACTTTTTTCACATGCATCCAACATTGAAGAGGATAAGTCGCCCGAAATACGAAAGGAGCCTACCCATGAAGATCGCCATCTTTGGCGCCAGCGGAGCGACTGGGCTTCTCCTGACAAAACGCTCGCTGGCTGCCGGTCGTCAGGTAACGGCCCTCCTGCGCACGCCGGAGAGCTTCCCCCTGCGTTCCAATGTCCATGTCATCAAAGGCAGCGCCTTCGATCTCGCCGCCGTCAGTCAGACCATCGAAGGCGCAGATATAGTCCTCTCCGCGCTGGGTGCAAGGTCGCTGCGAAAAGAAGATGTCCTCGAGCGAGCAGTGCCCCAGATCGTCGCCGCGATGCAGCAAACGAATGCCCGCCGCATCATCGTCCTTGGATCAGCGGGAGCAAAGCCCGACGCGCTCGACAAGCAGCCTGCATGGCGCCGCTGGATGGTCGAGCACCTCGTCTACAATACCTTTCTGAAGTGGCCCGTAGCCTCGCAACGCGCCCAATACGCCGTCCTCTCCGCCAGCGATCTCAACTGGACCATGGTGATGCCGCCCATGCTCACCAATGGCCGCGGCCACGGCACCTGGCGCCTCGACGCCGACGCCCTGCCGCGCAACGCCAGCCGCATCTCCCGCGAAGACGTAGCCGACTTCATGATGCAGCAGATCGACGACCCGCAATGGATCCGCAAAGCCGTCTACATCTGTTGGTAAGGACAACCCGAGTGGGACCCGAGAACTACCGTCTTCCCAATCCAACGGAGAGGCCCCTGTATTTCGCCTTTGCCGGTGCCCTTATCCGCGTTTCTCCGTGTTGATCCGCGCTCGCCTTATCGTTTTTAAATCGGTGCCCATCAGTGCAGAATCGGTGTTAAGCTTTTTTACCTTGGCGCGGCCCTCTAGCTCAAAGTCTCCATCAGCTTGTTCACCGTCTGGTTCAACGCCTTGTCCGTCCGACGCTGCTCGTCGATCTTCGCGATCGAGTGCATCACCGTCGTATGGTGCTTGCCGCCGAACTGCCGCCCAATCTCGGGCAGCGAGGCCTCCGTCAACTGCTTCGCCAGGTACATCGCGATCTGCCGCGGGACGACAATCTGCCGCGAGTTGTTCTTCTGCTTCAGCTCCGCCACGCGCATCCCGAACTGCTCGGCGACGGTGCGTTGAATCGCCTCAATCGTGATCTTGCGTACCTGCGTGTCGATGAACTGCTTCAGGCACTGCTGCGTCACCGCCAGCGTAATCTCGACGCCGTGCATACTGCACCACGCGATCAACCGCACCAGCGCGCCTTCAAGCTCACGCACATTGGTCCGCACATTCGATGCGATAAACAGTGCCACGTCGGTCGGCAACTGCGTCTGCTCGCTCTCGGCCTTCTTCTGCAGGATCGCAACCTTGGTCTCAAGGTCCGGCGGTTGAATGTCGGCAATCAATCCCCACTCGAACCGCGAGCGCAGCCGGTCTTCAAAGTCCGAAAGCTCTTTCGGCGGACGGTCGCTGGCGATCACGATCTGCTTCATGCTCTCGTGCAGCGTGTTGAAGGTGTGGAAGAACTGCTCCTGCGTGCGCTCTTTGCCCGCCAGAAACTGAATGTCATCAATGAGCAACACGTCCACACTACGGAACTTGTCGCGGAAGCTGGTCATCTTGTCGTAGCGGACCGAGTCGATCATCTCGTTGGTGAACTTCTCGGCGCTCACATAACAGATCGACGCATGGGGCTGCCTGCGCTTCACGTCATGGCCGATCGCATGCATCAGATGGGTCTTGCCCATGCCCACGCCGCCGTACAGAAACAGCGGGTTGTACGCCTTCGATGGCCGCTCGGCGACGGCCTGTGCTGCCGCCATTGCAAACTGGTTGCCGCTGCCAATCACAAACGCGTCGAACTGATACCTCGGGTTCAGTTGCGAGGCCGCGCTCCAGTCGAAGCGCGACTGCTCCGGTCCCGGGACCTGTCCCTGACGCAGCAACGCACCCTGCGCGTTGCCCATACGCGGAGCATTCGGGCTGTGGCTCGGCAGTGGCGCAAAGCCGCCATCCTCGCGCACCTTGGGCGTTCGGGGGTCGTGCTCCGGAGTGGTAAACGTCACCGTCTCAACGTCCAGGCCCAGATTGTCGATAGCCTCCTGAATCAAGTCGGCGTAGCGGTCGCCCACATGCTGGAAGTCGGACGAGGGGATGCGCACGAAGAGCTTCTTGCCTTCAAGGTGTGAAAATCGCGTCGGCTTCAGCCATGTCTCGTACGACTGACGATTGATCTTCTTCTCAAGAGCAGCCAGAATGCGAACCCAATAATTCAATACGGCGGTCGCCGTCGGAACGAATGACATTCTCTAATTTCCTTGTCTTTTCTCTGTTCCTACCCAACTGAGGCACTTTGGTGCAGTGATGCAATGAGACCCATTCAAAAGGAAACACCAGTCCTTCCCGGCATAGCAGGTGAGCGGGGAGGATTTCGTGTCGCCAGAATCTCTCAACGAGCCCAATGACGATCAGGCCGAGGAGAGGAGTCATTCAACATAAGGCAGAGTGCGGATCAGCTGGACGTGCAGAAAAACGTCTTACTAAACGGGTTCGATAGTAGCACGGAAAACAGGAGGTTTTTCGTGCGCTTCTACCAAAAAAAACAAGTTGCACCATTCCTTGTGAAGAATGGAAATAGATACGCACTCAGAGGGAAAATTGCGCCGGTTTAAATTCAATTTTACTTCCATTGAAGTGTGTCGATGTGATACAGAAGAGGCTCTTCGCCGATGCCTGCTCCTCCCTCGTCACTTCGACCGCTAAAGATGACGTGCGGTTGATGATGAGATGGAAGAAGATCGCTACTTCGCAGCCGCCTCGATCTCCGCCCACTCCTTGTCGCTGAGCTTCACTCCAGCCGCCCCCACATTCTCTTCCAGATGTTGGACCGAAGAAGTTCCCGGAATGGGAAGCATCACCGGCGACCGGTGCAGCAGCCACGCCAGCGAAAGCTGCGACATCGTGGCTCCATGTTTCTTCGCGGCGGCATCCAGCTTTCCGCCCGGCTGCGCCAGCTTGCCCGCCGCTACAGGAAACCACGGAATGAACGCCAACCCATGCTTCTCGCAATACTCGACGACGTCCTCGTGCTTGCGATCGCCGATGTTGTACTGGTTCTGCACGCTCACAATCTTGACCACCTTCTGCGCCTGCTCGATCTCGTCCGGCTTCACCTCGCTCAGCCCCACGTGCCGGATCTTTCCTTCAGCTTGCAGCTTCGCAATCTCGCCCAGCGACTCCTCCACCGGAGTCTGCGGGTCGATGCGGTGCAGTTGCCATAGATCGATCCTCTCAACCTTCAGATAGCGCAGGCTCAGCTCCACCTCCTGCCGCAGATAAGCGGCACGCCCCACCGGCTCCCATTTGCTAGGTCCGGTCCTCACCAGTCCGCCCTTGGTCGCGATGACGACGCCCTTCGCATACGGAGCCAGCGCGTCGCCGATGAGCCGCTCATTTACCGCCGGGCCATAGGCGTCGGACGTGTCGATGAAGTTCACGCCCAGTTCGATCGCTCGTTGCAACACCTTCTTCGCGCCTTCGCGGTCCTTCGGCTCACCCCAGATGCCCTCGCCGGTAAGCCGCATCGCTCCATAACCCAGACGGTTGACGGTCATATCGCCGCCAATCGCAAACGTCCCGCTTGCTCCTGCATTTACATTTGCCATGCAACGTTGGATGCCCGCCAGTTCAGAATGGTGCATCGCATTGGCATATTATGGGCGCATGAAAACCCTGCTCCTTGGTGTCTTCCTGCTTAGCTGCACGGTGCTTCACGCACAGGCCAATGACCTTGAAGGCTGGACCAACGCCTACTTGAAAGACCTTCCGCCTGCACAGCGTTTCCGTGGGAACATACTCGTCGAACGTGACGGGCAGGTACTTCTTGAGAAGAGCTACGGGCTGGCAGACGAGAGCTGGAAGATTCCAAACGACCAAGACAGCCGTTTTGAAATCGCCTCGCTGACAAAGCAGTTCACCGCTGTGGCGATTCTTCAGCTTGCAGAGGCGGGCAAGCTCTCGGTTGATGATCACATCAGCAAGTACTACGCCCAGTCACCCGCGGCCTGGCAAGCCATTACGATTCAGGAACTGCTCACCCATACGTCCGGGCTGCCGAACAATAAACTGGAGGATTTCACCAAAGGCATTGCCGTTGCTTACACCCCCGAGGAACTGATCCAGACGTTTCGAGACAGACCCCTTGTGGCAGCGCCTGGAACGAAATGGGCTTATACAAACACCGAATACTATCTTCTGGCCTTCATTATCGAGAAGCTGTCGGGTGAGTCGTATGGCGCATATCTTTCCGACCACATCTTCAAGCCATTAGGGATGATGCATTCTGGATTCGTGCCGACGCTCACGATCGTCCCCAGGATGACAGAGGGTTACACGAGAGAAAACGGCACGCTACGACACAGGGACTATTTTGATCGCTCTCTGGAGATCGGCGCAGGTAGTATCTACACAACAACCGGCGATCTACTCCTGTGGAATCACGCTTTGAATGCTCCGGGATTTCTGAATGCTCCCTCTCTCAGGCAGATGTTCACCGTTCATCCTCCCGGGAACTATGGTTTTGGGTGGTTTGTAGATGACCGGCCCGTCCGTAGGATCTATCACGAAGGTGGTGATCCTGGTTTTGCCGCCTTTGAAGCACGCTATCCCGACCAACATGTGCTCATCATTATCCTTTCGAATGAGGACGATGCGCCGGTGCGGAACATGTCCTCGGCGATTGCGGCTCATCTTGGTATTGGCAAACTGTAGCAACCGTTGCCCACATCATCACAGTTTCTTCTGAATTCAAAACGTCTCGTTCGTAAGCCTCTACCCCCTGTGAAAAACCTGTCCCATCAGGTATACTCAGAGATTGTTGCAACACCCTAAAAGTTTGAGCAGGGACCGATCCTGCCGCAGGAGTTTTTTGTCATGCCGAAGCGTACCTTTCAACCCAACCGCCGCCATCGCGCCAAGACCCACGGCTTCCTCACCCGCATGAAGACCAAGGCCGGTGCCGCCGTCCTCAATCGCCGCCGCGCCAAGGGCCGTCACAAGATCGCTGTCAGCGCCGGTTTCCGCGACTAGTCTTCGAACCTGTCCTCCGCATTCTTCCACATCGCAACTGCGCGTCATCTCGACCGAAGGCGGTGTTTTTTGCCGCCGCAGCGGAGAGACCCCTGTCTTTCGCCCTCTGCCGCAGCAGTTTTGGGCTAAGCCACCGCTTTATCAATCCTCTTCAACCCTGAAGCCTCTTTCCTCCTTCTACACGTCTGCCGGGAAGGGCAACCTCTTCTGCGTCCCCGCATCCAACCCCTGCATATCGGCTCCGCGTACGCGCAAGAAGAGCGCCTGCCGATAGTCAGGAGAAACACCATGGATAAGCAGCAGAATCAACCCCGCCAGGACATGCCGGGCAAGAGCGGCCAGCAGTCCCAGAGCGGACAGCAGTCGAAAAGCGGTCAGACCGGGCAGCAGGGCACACCCTCCAAAGGCACACCGCCTGCCCACGGCAACAAATAGAAATCATCTCCACCTAGCGCGAAGCCCGCCACCTCCGGCGGGCTTTGCTGTGTTTACACTCTTCCGCCGTCTAAAATCACAACATGCCTCATCTTGCGTCATCTTCGGCCAGCTCCGGCAAAGCCAAAGCCGCCATCACCTTTCGCCTGCGCAAACATGCCGACTACCAGCGCGTCTACAAAGCCAGCCGCAAGCAGTTCAGCAAGCAGATGAGCTACTTCTTCACCCTCCGCCCGCAGCTTGGGCCGGACGGCACCCCCCTCCGCGACGAGGATGCCGCCACACCTCGCGTTGGCCTCACCGTAGGCAAGGTCATGGGCAAGGCCGTCGATCGCAACCGAATCAAACGCCGCATGAGAGAGGCCGTCCGCAAGAACCTCCCCACGCTCAACGCTCCGGTCGACGTCATCCTGCACCCTCGCCGCAGCGTCATCGACCTGGACTTCGCCCTCCTCGACCGCGAAGTAGCCAACGTCTTCCGCGCCATCCAGAAGGCCACCCAGCAGAAAACCGGCAATTAGTTAAAGCCCACCTCAAATCCACGTCATCTCGACCGAAGCTCCATCCCCACGTCCTCTTTGACTCACCCCATAACGCACGTCATCTCGACCGGAGGCGGCGCTTTTTGCCGCCGTAGTGGAGAGACCCCTGTATTTCGTCCTTGCAGTTAGCCAGAAGGAAACGATACGGGCCGTTTAAGGTCCTGTTCTCGAAACGGCTCGATGGGCTTGACCCAATCTTCGCTCAGATCGCGCCATGTAGGGTTTTCGGCGACGATGAGACGGATTTTCTTGATTCGAGACCAGCGCTTCAGTTGTTTTTCCCGGGCGATAGCTGAGTGAACATCGGCGAAACGCTCGAAGTAGACAAGGTCCCTGATGTTGTAGCGTGCGGTAAAGCTGGTGGGGGAGGAGCCGTTTTTGTGCTGGAGGACGCGGAGTTCGAGTTCGGTTGTGACACCGATATAGAGGTGTTTAAAGCCGCTTGCAAGAATGTAGACGTAAGAGATCTCCTGCATGGTCTGAAGTATGACAGCTTCCTGGCACATCAAAGAAGACGAAATACAGGGGTCTCTCCACTACGGCGGCAAAAAGCGCCGCCTCCGGTCGAGATGACGTGGATTTGGGATGAGTCAAAGAGAACATGGGATGACGAAGTGGTCGAGACGACGTGTGTTCGGGCGGAAACTGAGTACGGAGTTGGTTTGCCCGCCCCAAACGCACGTCATCTCGACCGAAGGCGCGCAGTTTTATCGTGCGCCGCAGTGGAGAGACCCCTGTATTTCGTCCTTCGCCTTTACCCCTTCCCCCAACCGCCTGAACTCGTGCCTCATGAAAGAAATACAGGCTTCTCCTCTCCGCTACGCTAAAAACCGCGCGGCTCCGGTCGAGATGACGTATGTGGGTGGGGCAACGAGCAGAACTGCCCGCCTTAGGCGGATACTAACCATAAGCAACCACGCAATGCCCGACGCCAAACCCAGCCTCGCTATCCGCATCGCCTTCGGGGCCTACAAGACCGTGGTCTCGCCCATCCTGCACGCCTTCAGCCCGTCCCAATGCCTCTACCTGCCCACCTGCTCCGAATACGCCTACGTCGCGCTGGTCCGTTTCGGCCTGGTCCGCGGCTCCTGGCTGGCCCTGCGCCGGTTTGCCCGCTGCCACCCTTTCGCGAAAGGCGGCCTCGATCCCGTTCCCAATCGAAACCCGGAGCCAGTCCATTCCGTCTCTATTCACACAGACCGTTTACCATAGCAAGAGGTTCAGCGCTCGCGCTGCCGCCGCTTCATGTTCAGTAAAAGAATAGGAAATATCCTTGGCAGAGTTTAAAAACCCCAATCAACAGGGCGGACAGGACAACAATTCGTTCCTCCTTATGATGCTCGTGCTGGTCGCAGTCTTCTTTGGCCTGCAATACTTCCGCACGTCCAGGACCAAACCGGAATCTCCAACCGCTCCGGCCGCCGCGCAGAGCGCCCAACCTGCGGCAACGCCCGCCGCGCAGCCACCTGCTGCTGTTCCTGCCTCTGCGGCAAAGGATGCCGCGGCCAAATCGCAGCCCGTCGTTCAGGCAACAGCCGCCTCCACCACCGTCATCGAGAACGAGCTCTACCGCATCACCTTCTCCAACCGCGGCGCTGAGGTCATAAGCTGGATTCTCAAGAAGAAGCCCGATGGGGGCATCTTCAAGGACGACAAGGGTCAACCGCTCGACATCGTCCACACCCAGGCCGCCAAAAAGTTCGGCTACCCACTCTCCCTCTACACCTACGAGCCCGCCCTCACCGCTACTCTCAACAACGCGCTCTACGTTCCATCGGCGACCGGCAACCTTGCCGCCCCGGCGAAGCTCACCTTCACCTACTCTGACGGCAATATCCAAGTCCGCAAGACCTTCTCGTTCGACGAGACCTACGTCCTCCACGCCGACGTCGAAGTCACCCAGAACGGAACCCCCGTCCGCGCCTTGCTGAGCTGGCCCGGCGGCTTCGGCGACCAGGACGACAATCTCTCCTACGGCAGTTCGCAGTTCGACACCAACCGCAGCGGCAAAACCGAGCATATCGCCGCCAAGAAGGTCTCCGGCGGAGCCACCATCAACGGCCCCATCGACTGGGCCGGCGTCAGCGACGCCTTCTTTGCCGCCGTCTTCCTTCCCGACACACCCGATACCGCCACCGTCGCCTCGCTGCACGACGAACTCGATGTCGCCAAGACCATCCACCGCACCGGCTTCAGCAGCAGCTCCAAAGGCCCCATCAACATCCCCGTCCTCGGCGCAGCCATCGGCAGCACCAGCGGCGCGGTCTCTACTCGCATCTACGTCGGCCCCAAGGCCATCAGCGTCCTCAAAGCCATCAAAGCCTCCAACAATGGCCCCAGCCTCGAATCTCTCGTCGACTTCGGCTTCTTCGGCGTCATCGGCAAATACCTCTTCATCTCACTTCAGTTCATCCACGCGCATGTCGCATCGAACTGGGGCTGGGCCATCATCCTGCTCACCGTCCTCATCAACATCCTCATGCTGCCGTTCCGCATCAAGACCATGCAGAACGGCCTGAAGATGCAGCGCATCCAGCCGCAGATGAACGCCATCAAGGAGCGCTACAAGAAGTACAAAGCCACCGACCCCAAGAAGAGCGAGATGAACGCCGAGATCATGAAGCTCCAGAAGGACAACGGAGTCAACATGTTTGGCGGCTGCATTCCCACGCTCATTACCCTGCCGCTGCTCTATGCGTTCTACGGAATGCTGCCCCGCGTCGTCGAGCTCCGCCACGCTCACTGGCTCTGGCTGCCCGACCTGCAGCAGCCCGATCCCTGGCACATCCTGCCCATCGTCATGGTCATCAGCCAGTTCCTGGTGCAGTACTACACGCCCTCGCCCGGCGTCGATCCTCAGCAGCAGAAGATGATGGCCTTTACCATGCCCGCCATCTCCGGCTGGTTTACCTGGACCTACGGCTCCGGCCTCGCCCTCTACTGGGCCGTCGGCAACTTCGTCGGCATCATCCAGCAGACTGTGATGAACCGCACCAGCCTCGGCAAAGAGATGCGCGCAGTCGCCGCCAAACGCGCCCGCCGCAAGGCAGGCACGGGTACAGGCAAGGTCATCCAGGGAAAACAATAAAAGTCGTCCTTGCAAGACAAGACCCGTACCCCCAAACGCACGTCATCTCGACCGAAGGCGGCGCTTTTGCCGCCGCAGCGGAGAGACCCCTGTATTTTGCTGTTGTCGTTGCTTGTTCTTCCGGTCACACCTAAACCATCGTTCTTCCATGCCGATTGGAAACAACGCCGTCCCCATGAGACGATGATTCTGGACACCAAACAGAATGAGCGCAATTACCCCCCCAAGCCCTGCAGCAAAGAAAATTGAAGCATTTCTCCAGACGCTTCGCACCTCCAGCGGTCTGGAGTTCGAGTTCCAAATCCTTGCCTGCAACGGCCACGTGCAACCAGAGGCGCAACCCCACTCCAGCGAGCCCGCCGGGGACACCCCCCACGTTTCAAATCCATCCACCCCATCTCCCGAAGTTTGCGTCGAGTTCACCGGCCCCGACACCCCGCTCCTCACCGCACGCAACGGCGAACTCCTCAACGCCATCGAGCACCTCGCCGCCAAAGTTCTCCGCCTCGAACACGAAGACCACGACCGCATCTCCTTCGACGCCGAAAACTTCAAGCTCCTCCGCAACCGCGAGCTCCAGCTCATCGCCGAAGCCGCCGCCGAAAAGGTCCGCGCCACCGGCCGCCCCTATTCCTTTCCGCCTATGAACTCGCGCGAGCGCCGTCTGCTCCACCTGGCCCTCGGCTCTTCCGGCCTGCCCACCGCTTCCAGCGGCCTCGGCCCTCGCCGCTTCGTCGTCCTTTACCCCGAAGGCCAACAGCCCATCGAACCGCAGCAACCCTCCACCCACGACCGCACCCGCGCTATCCGCAGCTCCTTCCGCCGCCGCTGAAGCAGGGAACAGTATACTAAAACAGCAAATAAAATTTCTGTTGTCACACTCCCATCACCCAACCTCAAGTCATCTCGACCGGACCCTGAGCGAAGTCGAAGGGTAGCGGAGAGACCCCTGTATTTCGCCGTCCTTATCTCACCCAATTCTGTCTTGAAAGGTTGATCGGCGCTTTACTTTTGCATGCCATCGTTTTTGGATAGGCTCTTCGGCATCAATGCTCCCACGGCGATCAGCCAGAGGAATCCGCCGAAACGGACGATAGGAATGCAAAATTCCATCGGGGTTGCGATCAGGCTGAACGTAGAGAGTACCCCTGCGACTGCGATCAACATGCCAAACCAGAACAGCCACCGCGGCAACAGACGAGCGAAGTAACTCGTGAGCGATACCCCTGCGGCCAGCAACCCAAAGCCTGCCGCGAAGGCAGTCCCGCCGAAGAGGAAGCTGAGCAAGTACAGCGCCCGGGTGACGGGAACCGATGCGTTCACTTCGGGCACCGACAAGACCCACGAGCATAGAGCGCAGGCAGCCAACATCCCCGACGCTGCAAATCCTCCGAAGAGCGCGATATAAGTTCCTGCCGCGCGAACTCCCAGAAATCGCAAGCGACTGACAACCGTGGCCGTGTAGACGCCCAGCGGTATCGCCGATCCGAGAAAGAGAAAGGAATACATCCGGTCAGCCTCCGGGCTCTGAGCAAAAAATCTCTGCACAACTTCGTCCGACCCATTCGGTCCCACGAACGCTGCGCCATGTCGCAACACAGCACCAGCGATCAGGCTGGCGGCGAAGAGAAGCGTATAAGCCAAAGCCGGAAGAAGAAGCGGCGGCCCGGCATGATAGGAGCGGAGACCAGTATTCGTTTCCATAGTGAATGATATATAACATGAATGATAAATTTGTGCAATAATTATCGAAAATTTATGGATCAACAGAAAAAAAGAGGAAACCCAGCCTTTCTGCTCGCCCAGGTTGGCGGCCATGCTGCGTCTCAATTCGCGCAACGACTGGCTGTCCTGAAGTTGACGCCGCCGGACGCAGGTATCCTGCGGCTGCTCGGCATCAGCGCGGGCATGAGCCAACAGAAGTTATCGGAAAAGCTGGGAATTCATCCCAGCCGTCTGGTCGCCATTCTGGACGAACTGGAACGCCGCGGGTTCGTTCAACGAAACCCGAATAGCAAGGATCGGCGTCAGTATGCGCTTCATCTTACAGAGGCCGGACGAAAGGTGCTGGACGAGATCGGACTCATCGGCCGCCAGCATCAGGACGCGCTCTGCGCCGCATTGAATCATGAGGAGCGCGAGACCCTGACGCAACTGCTTCAGAAAATTGCCGGGCAACAAGGACTGACGCCGGGCGTCCACCCCGGCTACAGACAGATGAAACCCGAGCCGAAGTAGTCTTTTGCTGTTGCGTGTTCCTAATCGGTGTTAAGGAACCTCTGATTAAGTCCGGTTTGTTAAGGGCACGGCTTCAGCCGTGCCGCAAGTGGTCTGCCTGTAATGCGGCTTTAGCCGCTGAGGGAATATTCGGAGACTTAATCAGACCTTCCCTTTATTTCGAGCGGACCTCACTCTAGCGAACTATTGAAGCGTAAGGAGTATTGGGATCAGGCCTTCGCCACTGGGAAGGGCGCCGAGCGCTTTCCCGATCACCGCACCGAATGCTTTTTCACGATCAGCAACCCGCATCGCATGTCCGGGATTATTCGAGGACGTAAGCAAATCGCCCACTTGTATCGCAGAGAGATGAGCGTCGGCCTTGCAGTAGACTTTACCCATCAAAGAAACTTTCAGGCGAGGGCCTTCACTGGGAGATGAGTCGAGGAGGATTCCCGGACGAAAGCTCCCGGCTCCTGCAATTACGCCAGCGACTTTGCAGTCATATTCTGACGAGCTGACACGCAGTCCCCCCCTTTCTTCGTCGATCACGACGACCATTCCCGGCTCAATACTCTGCTCTCCCGCGCTATCGAATTGTTCGGCACAGTCCCCACCTGTCAATTGGATATCGCCGTTCACTGTCAGAACTCCGGCAACACAAGCATTGCCATCCAGGTAGCCTGCCCAACCGCTTGCACTCTTTCCATAGAGGCCATTTCCGCCGCCGGAGTGAATGCCTGTCACACCGGAGAATCCATCTGCTGCAGCCGTTCCGCGCACACCATCGTTTAGCTTGCTAACCCCCAGAACCCCAACAGCGCCTTTCTGCGCCAATCCGCTGACGCCTGCAGCAGTTCCAGCATCACTTTCGCTATAGCCAATTACCCCGTCACCGGTCGCACTGTATCCGATCACGGGCGGATTGCTTGCGGTTGTTTTGACTGGGTTTGCGATGAACTTGTTCAAATCGACGGCGGTCTTTTTAATGGTTGTCATTGGTTCTCCTTTTTGGTGGCCATAGCTTAGTCGTTCCCATGCACAAAGGGGAAATTATTTTTTGCCTCCAGATGGCCCATTCCTGGATTGTCTCAGTGACGGCCAGCCTCGAAACAGCCGATTCACGTCCTGCACGAAAAAGTCCCGCAGGAAAAGGACTGGCGATGAAGAGTACGATCTGATACAAATTCCTCGTTGCCCTTTCATGTCTGTCAGTGAACCGGCCAACACATGTTTGGTGAAGTGGGCCTCAATGTGCTGAGAACGAAACGCGCCCCACCAAGCGCGTCCGAAGGAGGCTTTAACATGGCATACATTACTGCGCTCATTATTTCCACCAGCGCCACGGAACTGCAAGTCAACACGGACGACATTACGTTCCTGAGCAGCGCGGGTGAGTCCTACGAATACGTGAGGATCGATGAATATCAGACCAGTCAACTTCCGGCCAAAAGACCATTTCCTCCGGCGGAGCAGAGTCAAGGCTCGGCCATAAATCCTCTTAGTGCGATGGGTGTGACGACCTTTTTTCAGCCCTTGAAACCGAATACGAGCTACACCTTTTTGTTATGGGGAGTTGCAAGCATCGACGGATACGGTGGCGACTACCCGGTGTACATCGACAAGAGCGTAGCCGTCACAACGCCTGCAAAAGCTCTGGATACTCCTTCAGACTATCTCGCTCCGGTATGCACTGGCGCCGCATTTCCGCAGACCCTGCAAGATTCCAATCGCATCGTCATCAGTTGGACGTCTCCGCAGGGATATGACATGTACGCGATAACCTGCGACTACAGCGCGAACCCGCCTACCGGATCGCGTGTCGAAGATAATAACGGCGGTGCTTCAGGCAACTTCACGTTCAGACAGCTACAGCCCGGCAGCGTACATTCTTTCTCGGTGCAAGGCGGAGCAGATATCGCGGGCGGTCTTCTCGCAGGGAATCTTGGTCATCATTGGTCGGCGTACAGTTCACTGATCTACGTGCAGGCCGTGCAGAACACGCGGCGACTGCGGAAATTTCTGCAGGATAGCGGAGTGAGCGGCACAAACGGAATTCGCCTGCTCGTGCCAAAAACAAATGCGATCAGCCTGCGGAACCTGTTAGGAGTGTGATGGCAGGTTTATCCAAATCTTCTTGATCTTCCCAACTGTACCAAAGTGCAGCAATCGGCCTGAATCGTCACCCTGCAATTCATTGAAAAATTAGCAGATGCTTCAAAAGCCCGGGAAGCCTTTGATAGGGATTTCCTGGCGGCCCCGCGCGCATTCGCAACTCGTTCCGTCGCCGCGAAGTGCCCCTTCACCCGCGCTGCAAAGCACTCTTGTCCCACCCGCTCACCAATCTGTCGCTCGCATGAGCAGCCATAACACTCCCCGTCCGCTCCAGATACTTGCGCCACTCCTCCGACTCCGCCACTCGCTTAAGCACTGCATTCCGTTGCTTCAAAAGCGCGATCAGGTGCCGCCGCAGCACCGTCTTCTCCGCCACCCTGCCCAGCACGCCATACGGAGCGGTAAGACGTATCTCGTCCCGCATCCGCGTCCCATCATCCATCACGGCAAAGTGGTGCTCATGTTCGAACCGCAAAAACGAGCCGTCAACCATCACCTCGCGAAAGTAGCTGTAAGGCCGCCATCCATCGATCTTGTTGGTCTGCGTAAACCTCTGTCCAAAGTGCCGTCCCTGCCATTGCAGGAACTCGCCCTCTCCAAGCAGCCGCGGCGGCGTTCCGCCCGTCGCCTTCTCCCGCGTCTGCGCTGCCGACGCCAGATGCAGTTCAATGCTGGTCGCGAGTTTGAAGCACCGTTCCATCGGTGCGTCTATCCATGTTGATAATCGAATGATTTCCATATCCTGCCCGCAAGCCTGTCCCGTTGTTGAATAGCCCAAAAGCAATCCCCACTAAGCCAGCAGCAATACCTTTCCGATTCCGCCTTTTTCCGCGGCCGCCTGTCCCTCGCCTGCATCCTGCAGCGGAACCATCCTGTCGATGGGAATCACAAACCGCTTTGCCGCTGCATCCTCGGCCATCGTCCGCAGCAACTCCGCATCCGGTTGGGTCTGTATCGGAACCACACGTATCGTCGGATGCATCTTCGCGTTTGCCGGCGCTCCCAGCACCGACGCAAACACTCCGCCCTGCTTCACTTTGGCCATCAGGGCCTCTGCCGTCTTGCCGCCTACAGTATCGGCCACCGCATCCACAAAGCCCAGCTTCTCCATCGCAGAGGTATCGTCCAAGGCAATCACCTCATCCGCGCCGATCCCCTTTGCCTCCTCCAACTGCTTCTTCCGAACGCCGGCAATCACCTTGGCTCCCGACTTCTTCGCCATCCATACCGCACTGCGGCCCACATTGCCCACGGCGCCCGAAACCAGCACCGTCTGTCCGGCCTTGATCTCCGTTCCTCGCGTAATCAACTGCGCTCCAGTCATCGTCACCAGCGGCAGCGCAGCAGCCTCCACCAGATCAAGCCCATCCGGAAGCAGCGCCACATCCTCAGGCTTCACTACAGCGAGCTCCGCATAAGCAGAATTTCCCAGAGCGATTACCTTGTCTCCCGGCGCAAACCCGCTTACCCCTGCGCCAACCTCTCGCACCAGCCCCGCGATGTCCCGCCCCAGAATCGCCGGCAGCGCAAGCGGCATGAACTCCTTCATTGCCCCACTCCGCAACTTGTAGTCGATAGGATTTACGCTGCTCGCCGCGATTCGCACCAGTATCTGACCCTCTCCCACCACCGGATCGGCCGCTTCCTCATACTTAAGTTGGCTCGGCCCGCCATACTCATGCAGAACGACCGCCTTCATCGCAGTACCTCGTACAAATTTTGATGCATGCCGGAGCACTCACGCGCTCAGTAGCACGGGATTATTTAGACGGAGAAAAATGCTACATGACACATCGATGTCCGCAACCTCTGCTATTGCAACACCAACCGGTCGCTCAACCCGGGTCTGTCAAATACTGTTTCCATTCATCGCTCTCGGCCACCCGCTTGAGCAACTCCAGCCGCTGCCGCAGCAACCTTGAGATATAAGGCATCACCAGAAAGTGAGCCAGAGGTCTCGTCATCCATCCAAACGGCAAAGAAAATCGCACCTTATCGTTCAAAAGCGTGCGCCCGCCAACTTCGGCGAAGAAATGGTCATGCTGAAACCGGGAAAACCGTCCTCGCTCCATGGCGTCCTGAAAGAAATCAGGTCGTTCATACTGCGCGATCATGGTTTCATGCAGTTGCGGCAGCCCAAAGATCCATCCCCGCCACATCAACCGGTCGCCACCCACAATCAGCCCACTCGTTCTGGTCGATTCACTCTCCACCAGACGCATCTTCATCGACCGCTTCACCAACTCCAGGTTCGTAGACAGCAGAAAACACCGCTCGATTGGCGCATTCACATGGATCCTGTCGCTGACAACAAAAGTCCTGGCCACGTCGCAAGCATCCTTTCTCAACCAACCCTCACTTAAAGAGATGTCTTGTCCTCCAATATCAGCACTATCGCACGCAACGATTACATTGGCGCTAAAGACCACCCTAAGCTATGAGATGCCCGCAACAGATCAATGCAAAAATTTGCATATTCACACTGCAGGAACAAGCGCCATCATCGCCTGTTCTGCGCCACCCACTTAATACATCCTGATTCGTCCTCAACCCCACCACAAATGCACGTCATCTCGACCGGAGCAAAGCGCAGTGGAGAGACCCCTGTATTTCGTCGTTGCCTGTTCTACGCCGTTGCTGTCTTAAAGGTTGATGGCCGTCCTGCACCCGAATTCCAAAGTTTTTAGACAGGTTCTTGGAGAAATCCTACAGATTCACCCCACGCTCCTTCACCAACCCGACCGCCCTCTCCAAAAACGCCTCCAACCCAACGCTCCCCTCATCGCCTTTGCCCCGAGTCCGCACACTCACCGCATCGCTTGCGGCTTCCTTGTCCCCCATCACCAGGACAAACGGGACCTTCTGCATCGTGAACTCGCGGATCTTCGCATTCATCTTCTCGTTGCGCGCATCGAGCTCCACGCGCAGCCCAGCGGACTCCAGCTTTGCCTTCACCGCCGTTGCATACTCAAGATGTTTCTCGCTGATCGGCACTAGGCCCACCTGCACCGGAGCCAGCCACATCGGGAATGCTCCGGCATAATGCTCGATCAACACGCCGAAAAATCTTTCGACCGAGCCGAACAGCGCCCGATGCACCATCACCGGCTGATGCAGCTCGCCGTCCTCGCCCTTATAAGCAAGGTCGAACCGCGCCGGCAGGTTCCAGTCGAACTGCACCGTCGAAAGCTGCCACATCCGCCCCAGCACATCCACCAGCTTGATATCGATCTTCGGCCCATAAAACGCTGCCTCGCCCGGAATGACCTTGTACGGAATGCCTTTGCCATCGAGCACCTTCGTCAGCGAGCCAACCGCGCCGTCCCATTTCTCCGCGCTGCCGATGAATTTCTTGTCCGCCGGGTCCCACGTCGAAAGCTCCACTTTGAACTCTTCAAATCCGAAGGTCTTCAGCACCGACTCGGCAAAGTCGATGCAGCCGGCGATCTCGCCCTCGATCTGCTCCGGCGTGCAGAAGATGTGCGCATCATCCTGTGTAAACCCGCGCACGCGCAGCAGCCCATGCATGGTCCCGGACCGCTCGTAGCGATAGACGTTGCCCAGCTCGGCGTAACGCGCGGGCAGGTCGCGGTACGACTTCGGCGAGTTCTTATAGATAAGGATGTGGCCCGGACAGTTCATCGGCTTCAGCCGGTACTCTGCGTCGTCCAGCTCCATCGCGGGATACATGTTCTCGCCGTAGTTCTCTTCGTGCCCGCTGATCTTCCACATCTCGCGCCGCATGATGTGCGGCGTATAGACCATTTCGTAACCGCGACGGATACATTCATTGCGCATCCAGTCTTCCATGGTCTTGCGGATCAGGCCGCCCTTCGGATGCCAGAAGATCAGACCCGAGCCCGCCACCTCCTGGATCGAATAAAGATCAAGCTGCTTACCCAGCACGCGATGGTCGCGGGCCTTGATCTCCTCCAGCCGCTTGAAGTGCGCGTCCAGATCTTTCGCATTGAAAAACGCAGTCCCATAGATCCGCTGCAACTGCTGGTTCTTCTCATCGCCCAGCCAGTACGCCCCGGCAACGCTCATCACTTTGAATGCCTTCACCCGCCCGGTCGAAGGCACATGCGGCCCGCGGCAGAAGTCGGAGAAGTTGCCATTCCGGTACAGCGAAATCTCCTCTCCCGGCCTGGTGAACCGCTCGATGAAGTGGACCTTCATGAACTCGCCCTGCTTCTCGTAGTCGGTGAGCCCCTTCTCCCGAGTCTCCTCCTCGCGCACAAACTTCTCATCGCGCGCCACGACCTCGGCCATACGCTTCTCAATCGCGGCCAAATCCTCATCGCTGAAAGGAGTCTCGCGATAGACGTCATAGAAAAACCCCAAATCTGTTGCGGGTCCATGCCCCAGCTTTGTCTCCGGAAAAAGTTCGAGAATGGCCGTAGCCATCACATGCGCCGCCGAGTGCCGGACGACCTTCAAGGAAGCCTCATCGCCTTCCTTCAGCAGCTCAAGCGCAACATCCTCCGTCAGCGGAGCCGCCAGATCCACCAGCCGCTCGCCGCCAGCAGATTCCGAAGCCCCATACATCGAAGCCTCCGACCCCTCCGCCGAATCCGGGTGCCCCATGTCCGGATTCTCGGACATGGGCTTTCGTAGCAGCTTGATTCTTGCCACCACCACAGCCGCTGCCAGCCTCGGCGAAATGCTCATCGCCACATCAAAGGGAGTCGTACCGCGCGAAACCTCGCGCACGGAACCGTCAGGAAGTTGAACCGAAATCATCTCATTGCTCACTCTTCCAGCATATCTGTTCCACCTCATTGTTTCGAGTGGACCTCGGTATCCGGCAGCATCCGATCGGCCAGAGACAGGCTGCGCATATCCAGGCAGATAGTCGGCGAAAACATAAACTTCCCCAGGCTTTTCTCATCGCCCCCAAGGGGTTAGACTGAACCGTTGTCCTATGCCGACTCCAGGAGGCCGCCCATGAATAACATTTCAACCATTGCGTCAACATCGGGTACGAGGATGAAATCCTGGAAGGCCCTCACTCTGCTGCTGGTCATCTGCTATGCCGTGGCCGGTGTCGGCGGCCTCTTCCTCATCTCCATTCCTGCGGAACTGCGTAAGCACTCCTTCCATCCCTCGAACTTACTTCTTATAGCGAGCTGGCTCGTCCTCTACAGTTGTCTGGCCGTCGCGGGCTGGCTTATCTGGCGCGGGCCGCAAAGCCCGCTTCGCTTCCGTGCTCTCATTCTGTTCGCCATTCAGCTCATTCTCAACTTCATGTGGATGATGGATTTCTTCTACTATCAGGTCGCTGGGCCATCGCTGTTTATCATGGCAATGCTTTGGATCGCCATTGTGGTGACCACCCTTCGCTTCTGGCAGCTTCAACGCGCGACCGCCTACCTGATGGGCCCGTATATTGCCTGGCTCGCCTTTGCCTCCGCTCTGAACTTCGACATCATCGGGCTCAGTTAGCGCGCCATAAATGAAAGGGCATCTCGCACCTAAAACAGGTTCCTAGAAAGATAACTTCAGCGCGAGCTGCACGTTTCTAGGCAGATTCGCCTGCGACGTAATGTAACCGAACGTCGCAGATCCAACCGTCGTGTTTGGGAATCCGAACTGGACTCGGTTCAGCACGTTGAAGGCTTCCAGCCGGAACTGAAGATTGATGGACTCGTGGATATTGAAGTCCTTGATCGCCGAGACATCGTCCTGAAACGACAGAGGCGTGCGCATCAACCCCGCGGAACGAGGCACGTTCCCGAGTTCGAAGGCACGGCTCAATCGAAAGGCAGCGGGATTGAGATACGCCTGCGATTGGCCGACGCCTCCGAGGCGTCCGTGGGTTGAGCCGCTTGTCAGCGGATTAATTCCAGGAACATACGTTGGACGGCCACCGGAAAAAGGTTGACCGCCCGACTGCGTAAGGCTGAGCGGATTTCCAGACTGCACAAATGCAATGCCATTCAGCTTCCAGCCTCCGACGACGACATTAGCCCACTTGGGCACATCGTTGCCGAAGCGTTGTCCTCTGCCGAATGG
>NFUO01000703.1 GCA_002197545.1 Acidobacteria subdivision 2 bacterium RH1 MAG20
CGATGCCAGCCTTGCCAGGGGAGCCCGCATCTGGCGACCCAGCAGCGTTGATGTGTTTCCGGCGTGTATCCATGCAGGATGAAATCCTGCTGCAGCGATGATCTGCAGCGCGCTTGCGAACTGCGCCTCCTGCCGGTGATTCTGCGCCGCCCCCAGCACCTCCGGCGAAGCAAAGTGCGTGAAGACTCCATCCAGATGCAGCGCAGGCGTCGCACGGATCTGCTGCAGGATGGAAAGCAGGGCTTCCTGCGTAGCAGCGACTCCCTGGCGCGACATGCCGGTGTCGATTTCCAAGTGAATCGGCAGGCTGTTCGCTGGCAGCTTACGGCGTTCGGCGGCCCGGGCCAGCAGTTCGATATGCTGTGCCTCCCACACCGTGGGAACCAGCTTGTAATCCAGCAGCGCGTCTTCCTCGCCGGGCCAGATGCCACACATGACGAGAATGCGCGCCTTTGACGTGGACGCGGAACATACCTCGCGCACGGCAACGCCTTCTTCCACAGAGGTTACGCCGAGCCAACCGGCGCCTGCCTCGGCTAGCCAGGGAGCACACAGCGTCACTCCGTGGCCGTACGCATCGGCCTTGACCACGGCCAGCAGCTCCGCCTGCGCACCGGCAACGATCTGCAGCTTCTTGAAATTTGCAGTGAGGCGCGAGCGGGAAATCTCTGCCCATATAGGTCGTGTATGCATAGAGGGACGACTCTCATCGTATCGTGCCGTTGGCCGTTTGCGGAGAGGCTTGTGCAGGATTCTGCTTCTACAGCGATGTGCTGCGTCTCCGGGAGTCGCTGCCTCCGCTCCAGTGTGGGAATTGTGAGAATTGCGCAAGCAACAGCTATCCCATACACCACGTCTAACTACGCAGCAGCCATAGCGCGTGGCCAATCGGATTGTGCAGAGGATGGTCGCCATGCGGCGAAGTAAAGGCTTTCGGTTTCGTTCTACGCAACGCAGCGTTGTGAAAACGGCCATTCTGCTGCTGGCCAGCGGAGTTGTGCTGGCGCTCAGCGGATGCTCGATCAACTCCAAGCCCAGCGGCGGCACCAGCACCACGAACGCGGGGAACTTTACGACTACAGTTTTCATTGGCGACTCCCTGACGGCGGCCTACCAGAACGGCTCCCTGCTGGATACACAGCAGCC
>NFUO01000704.1 GCA_002197545.1 Acidobacteria subdivision 2 bacterium RH1 MAG20
GAGTATCCCAACCGGTGCTGGAGCAGATTCAGGATGGGGATAAATGGTGACGATAAAAGAACTCCCATCTGATAGACAAAGCCGGGAAGAAGACTGCGAACGGCGGGCGGAGAGAGCTCGTTCAAATGCGCAGGAATGATTCCATAGGCCCCCTGTACGCCCATCTGCATGAGAAACGAGCCAAGGGCTAGAGCGAGCAGGGTCCACCCGAAGGCCCAGGCGGGAATAGCGATCAGGCAGAGAATCAGCGAGAGCATGACGGCAGATCTCCGGCCGATCTTCTCCGACAGGTTTCCAAACAGGAGAGCTCCGGTGATTGCACCGATGTTATAGAGCACCGGGATCCCATACATCGCTCGCATTCCCAGGAGCTTCGCTCCGCTCATCCAGGGAAGCCCGCGAAGGAAGTCAGGGTAAAGATCCTGGCTCCCGTGGGCTAAACAATTCAAAGCCGTCATCAAGAGCAGCAGATAGAAGAACATTCCGCGATGCTGAAGGAGCGTTTTGGCGATGTCCCTCAGGGAGCGCGCGGGTTGAACTTCAAAGACCCTGGATTCAGGCGCCTTCCACGTGATCAGGACGATGGCAACGGCAACGATCGAGCCGACGACGAACATCGCTCGCCAGCCGAAAGCGGGAACGATGGTCTCGATCCCGATCGCCGCCAGGAGATAGCCGATCGAGTATCCGCTTTGCATCATGCCGGAGAGAAAGCCTCTGTTTCGCGCCGGAGCGCTTTCCATCGCATAGGAGGCGCCGATTCCCCAATATCCTCCCATGCCGATGCCGTAGAGGCCGCGCAGAGCGAGAAACACGGGATAACTCGGTGCG
Source organism: Acidobacteria subdivision 2 bacterium RH1 MAG20 (assembly GCA_002197545.1). The sequence goes on from NFUO01000704.1 coordinate 832, forward strand.
TATCCGCTCAGCACCGTCATCGAAGAGAAGAACAAGACGCAAGCGATCAGCGGCTTTTTCCGTCCTGATCGATCCGCCCATCCGCCGAAAACAAGCGCGCCGATGGGCCGGAGAGCCAGTGTGAGGCTGAGGGACCAGACAATCGCCGCCTTGCCGACCTGGAATCTGGCCATGAGCTCGTTGAAGAGGAAGACAAGAACAAAGAAGTCGAAGGCATCGAGGATCCAGTCCAGGATCGCGGAGGCAACGGCGAGCTGCCAGCCGGGCCGGGGATCCTCGGTTCGCGGAAACGACGCTTGTGCAGGCACTGCGAGATCCATCGTGGGTGATCCTTGTTGACCGCGTGCGGGGGCATGAGGTCTTCTGCCCC
>NFUO01000705.1 GCA_002197545.1 Acidobacteria subdivision 2 bacterium RH1 MAG20
ACATTCGCCGCTGTCTGGCGCGCTGGAACGAGGGCGACAACCTCATTCTCAATTACTCCAAGGCGTACCGCCTGCAAGCGGGCACCGGCTGGCTAGTGCCGCCGTGTCTGCTGCACGCGCCCGGTTCGCTGGTCACGTATGAACCGCAATGGGGTTCCGACGTGTTCGCCATGTACCAATCCCTGGTCGAGGGTCGGCCGGTGCCGTGGAGCTTGCTCGTCAAGGACATGCCCAAGGACAAGCACCAGGATCTCGATTACCTCGTCGAGCAGCTGGACTGGGAAGTCAACGTCAATCCGAACTTCAAGGATAGCCATTATCTGGAACCGATCCCCGTGGCCGACACCGCCACGGAAGGCTACGTCGATCGCTGGATCGTCTACGGCCAGGTTCATGGCGAGCAGCTGTTCAGCGCCAAGGAATTGACGGTTGATCCCGGTGTGAAAGTGACGATCGAGGACAACGGCGCCTATGGACTCATCGGCGTGCAGGGCAGCGGCCGCATCGGGAAAATGTCCTTGCAAACGCCGGCCATGATCCGCTTCGGCGAGCTGACCGAGGATGAGGTGTTCGTGACGCACGAGGCGGCGCGTCGGGGAGTGGTTTTCGAGAACAGCGGACGCGAACCGTTGGTGACGCTGCGTTACTTCGGCCCGCACACGAATCCCGACGCGCCTGGCGTCGGCGATCACAAAATCAGGAACTAACCACGAATAACACGAATAATACGAATAAAAGACAATAAAGAATTTAACTATTTTTATTGTCTTTTATTCGCGTTATTCGTGGTGACTCCTCTTTTGTCATCGTCGCAGCGTGACGACAACGTAGCGGCAGAAGCGCGACAGCGACGGCGCCAGACGAAGCAAACGAGCGTCGCACCAATCCAAGATGGACACGACGTGCCCAGGCCGCAGAACGCGCCGTGCCATCGACAACAACTGATAGCCCTCGATTTCCAACGTCGGAAAAACCTCGCGCAATTCATCCAGATGACGGAGACGCAATGGCTGTTCGTCCGGCGTGCGTTCCTTG
>NFUO01000706.1 GCA_002197545.1 Acidobacteria subdivision 2 bacterium RH1 MAG20
CAGCAGCATCTCGGTGAGATTGTCGACCGTGCTCCGATCGCAGCCACGCTCGATTAGCCTCCATTTGAAGGAGTTCAGCAGCTTGGCGCGTTTGAAAAGGTTCAACTTGAGCGGACGGACGTCCCGCACCGCTCGCTGGAGGAATTTCTGGAGATCTTTCCCAGCATCCGCAGGTCGAGGCGCTGCGCGATGACCGGAAGCCTCTGGTGTTGCCTGAGGCAAGTAGCAATCGGCAAGCGACGTACCGACTTCGACGGCTTCACGTGCATTGAACCAGTCGAGAAGCATAGTTGCGGCACCGGGAGTCGATCCAAGGAATGGATGGAAACATAATCCAAATCGCGCCAGCCGGTGGACCGGATCGTTTTTTGGTGCGCGCCATCACAATCCTCGGGCGAGCGCGAGCGATGTGACGCGGCGCGTCACTTTGTGACGGGCCAGCCGGCAGGTGTCGTCAGCACGCGCCGGAACTAAGTTAACTCCCGGGACTTGATGTAATACAAATTCATGATTTAAATCAGATAGTTGGCAGCGGCCGCCAGCATTGGCATGGCCTGTGCATTTTCCCGCGCAGCAGAGGCCCTGTTTGCGCCGCTGCAAGAATCCTCAACCACTCCCTGGGAGTCTGACAAATGAAGGCGTTACAAAAGGGTTTCACCCTGATCGAGTTGATGATCGTTGTTGCGATCATCGGTATCCTGGCGGCCATCGCCATTCCGGCTTATCAGAACTACACCATCCGCGCCAAGGTGACGGAGGGTCTCAGTCTCGCGGATTCCGCGAAGACCGCTGTCGCCGAGGGCTTTGAGTCAAACGGCACGACTGGAGTCACCGCTGCGGCAACTGCTTGGGACGGCAGCTTCGCGGCGACGAAGTACATCAGCAAGATCAATGTCGACACCAAGACTGGCGCGATTACGATTACATTCGGGAACGAGGCCCCGACGCAGATCCAGACCGACACCATGATTTTGACCCCGAGCGTCGGTACCGCCAAGCTTAACGCGGCGACTGCAGCCCAGGCGGCAGATCCCGTCGACTGGGCATGCGAGACGACCACGAGCTCGACTGCGACAAAGCAGGGCTTGGCTGTCACCGGCGGGGCGACACTTCCTGCTCAATACGCTCCGTCGTCATGCACCTGATTGCCTGATCGCACTTCGAGCGTCGATTCGAAGCCCCTCTCCGGAGGGGCTTCCTCTTTTGGGAGACTAATCACGCAGAGGCGCGCTCCGCCTATGC
>NFUO01000707.1 GCA_002197545.1 Acidobacteria subdivision 2 bacterium RH1 MAG20
AAGAAGAAGAAGAATCCGAAGCCGAAATTTACCGGCAATGAGGAGTCTTCCAGTACCCACAAGAAGAAAAAGGGCCTGCATAAACTGAACCCGTTCTAGCGGGGCCGCTTCCGCCCGCTAGACCAGTATTCAACTGAAATAACGACGTGGCATCCATGCCGTGCCGCAGGCGCGCGCTGTGCTATCGTGAAATTTGGCTGGATGGTGTCATGTCCGGCCCCTCCGAATCCATGCCCCGCGACCTTCCGAAAGCCTACGACCCCACTGCCATTGAAGATAAATGGGCAGAATATTGGGTGAACGAGCGCATTTTTGCCGCTCCCACACCCGATGCCGCCGCGCGCACTGCCGGCATTTTTACGATGCTGCTGCCCCCGCCCAACGTCACCGGCCGCTTGCACATGGGCCACATGCTCAATCAGACGGAAATGGACATCCTGACCCGCTGGCATCGTATGCGCGGCGAACTGACGTTGTGGATCCCCGGCACCGATCACGCCGGCATCGCCACCCAGATGATGGTCGAGCGCCAGTTGGTGAACGAAGGCACGACGCGCCAGCACCTGGGCCGCGAGGCCTTCGTCGAGCGCGTGTGGGAGTGGAAGCGTACAACCGGCGGCGCCATCCTCGATCAGATGAAGCGCCTGGGCGCGAGCGTCGACTGGTCGCGCGAATACTTCACCATGGATGAGCGCTTGTCTGTGGCTGTCAAAGAAGCGTTCGTGCGTCTCTATGAGCAGGGGCTCATCTATCGCGGCGCCTACATCGTGAACTGGTGCCCGCGCTGCCAGACGGCCATCAGCGACCTGGAAGTGGTGCACGAGGAGCAGCAGGGCAAGCTCTATGAGATTCGCTATCCTCTGGCTGATGGCAGCGGCAGTATTACCATCGCCACCACGCGGCCTGAAACCATGCTGGGCGACGTGGCCGTTGTGGTGAATCCGACCGATGCGCGCTACACGCATCTCCACGGCAAAAAAGTACGCCTGCCTCTCGCAGGCCGCGAGATTCCTGTCATTCCGGATG
>NFUO01000708.1 GCA_002197545.1 Acidobacteria subdivision 2 bacterium RH1 MAG20
CAACTGCCGCCCGCCGAATGCAATCCTCGGCGGGGTGCCCCACCCTTCGTACCTAAGGGGGGGTTCATGCCGGAGGCCAGTCCTTCGCTGTCATCCCATCTCTGACGAATGCGGCTCTGTCAAGCGACACCCCTGCGAGCAAGGGCAGGACGTGCTCTCGTGGTCGGTTTGTTTTTCCCTTACCAGAGTCTTTTGCCAAGACCAGGCTCGTTTACAGAATCAATCGGTGGGCTCGATCGCTCCACCATCCATCTCTTCGGTCTCTTACAGCGACCATGATTCGCTATTCCGAACTCCCTCGCTCGTCGAGGGAGGCAGGGTGCCCACTCAAGCGCTCGGTCTCAACCTGCGACCACAGAATGACTCGGGCGGCCCTGCATCTGAGCGACCGGACGCAGCGGGTACGGCCGGTTCTCCCGCAGCATCCAGTACATCCTTACCGCCAGCTTGCGCGCGACCATCACCTTGGCCAGCGCTCGATGTTGACGCGCCGCCAGCCGGCCATAGTCCCGCCGCAACTCTTCGTCGAACCGCGCAGCGGTCTGCGCCGCCTCCACCAAAAGCGTGCGCATCATGGTGTTGCCTTGCTTGCTGATGGACCCCAGTCGCTGACGCCCGCCCGAAGAGTGCTCGCGGGGAATCAGTCCCAGGTAGCTGGCCACCTGCTTGCCGCGGGGAAATCGTTGCGGCGGACCGATGGTCAACACATAGGCCAATCCGACCACCGGCCCTACGCCCGGATGGGTCATCAACAGCCGCACTTCCGGACGTCGCAGGGCCTCGGTGCACACCGCCTGGTCCAGTTCTGCGACTTGCCCCTCCAGTTGGTCCAGCATCGCCAGCAACTCCGCTCGGCGCCGTGCCGTCCAGCCTTCCAGCGGCAACTGCTCCAGCACCGCGCGGCCTTCGCGGCTCCACAACCGCCGCTTGCGCTGCACGCCCTGGTTCAACGCCAGATGTTGCAACTGGTTCTTGACCTGCGTGCGCAGCTCCACCAGCTTTTGCCGGTGCCGCAACAACTGCCGCAGATCCCGCACCTCGGCGCTGGGCACCCACAGACGCGGAAACCGTCCGTCGAGCAGCAGATTCAAAATATGCTGCGCATCGCGCCGGTCGGTCTTCTGTTGGCGCACCACCAGCCGGCGAATCTGCGCCGCATCTCCGATCCACAACTCGTGCCCCATCTCCGCCAGCATCTTCTCGAACCATTGCGAGTTGCCCACGGCCTCCATCCCTACACGCACCCGCTGCCCGTGCAGTGCCTGATAGAAGCGCCGTGCTTCTCCTTCCTGGTGCTCCAAGCGACCTTCCCACAGCTCGCCGGTTTCCGTATCGACCAAGGCGATCTGCTGGTAGCTCGGATGAAAATCACAGCCTATAATCTTCATCGCGGCTCCTTCCTTCCCGAGCCTTGGTCTTGGCAAAGAACTCAAGTTTACTCGGGCGGGCTCTCGGAGCCGCTCTTCGTCATGCAATCAAGCGCAGCGTCCCGACGTTTGTTTCTTCGGGAAATCGGGTCGTTACGATTTCCTGTCGGGACGTTCAGTCGAAGAATCTCTCCGGAAAGAAGGCATCTATGAAACGTGAACTCAGATATGCAGTGGGGGCCGTGCATCA
>NFUO01000709.1 GCA_002197545.1 Acidobacteria subdivision 2 bacterium RH1 MAG20
CCTTCGCCTCAACCGTCAGCTCCTGGAATACTGCTGCCTGATCCGCCGACGAATGCGGCCGGTCGATCCTGAAGAAGATGGAGACGGCACGCCTGCCCTGCGTTTCGAAATCCGGAGGATCGAGGGTCAGAGTAAAACCCTCCTCCACACGTTCCGGCGACGGGATGCAGCTGTGCGGGGTACAAAACGCATTGCCCGCAATGCTGTCGGTGATTCCATCGCTGTAAAAGGCCGTGTCGAATGCGGCCGGCCCCGTCGCCGTCACGAAGGTCCGGTCGGCGCGCTGGAGCGGGTCCTCGCCGCGCGCCATCCAGCTGGAATGCATGTTGTGCGCCCTGTCGGGCAGGAAAATGCCGATGATGGACTCATCGTGCTGCTGGCGGTCATAGGCTCCGCTTTCAATCCGGATCTGACCGTTGACTTCCTCCTGCCACGCACGGTTCAGGGTGTAGCCGTTGAGCTGTTTCGGCAGCAGTGCGTTCAGCTGCGCCGGCGTGATCCTGCCCTTGTGCACCTTTGCGGCCAGGGTCATCTGCCAGGTGCGGATGGCGTGCAGGCCGGGAATGGCGAAAAACACTGCCGCCATGGCAAAGACGCAGGCGCGCCAGCGAAACTGGCGCGGCTGTGCAGCGCTTTGGGCTGCCGAGCCGCTGCCCCACGCAGTAGCTGTATCAGCGCCCTCGCCGGTTCGAGATGCGATCCATACGAAGATGAGACCCACCACAAGGAAAAGGCAGCCGCCGATGATGTAATCCGCCCATTTTGCGAAATGCTCCGCCCGTACATGCCCGAGGGCCATGCGATAGTAAACGACCAGAGCACAGAGACGGATGAGATTAAAGACGTAGCCAAGCGCCACGCCTCCCACCGTGTAGGCGATCCATCGCGGGATGGAGACTCTCTTCAGGTAGCCGATAATCAGGGCCAGATACCCCATGGTCAATGCGCCCCGGATGCCGTCGCAGCCTGGCGCAATGAACATCCCGAAACTCGGCGTGAACATCAGCCGCAGCAGTTCCCTGCTGGCAGGGGGAAATCCGATCAGGTTCGCAAAAGAGCGCGCAATGTGCGCGGACACG
>NFUO01000071.1 GCA_002197545.1 Acidobacteria subdivision 2 bacterium RH1 MAG20
CGCTCCTTTCCTGGCGACGCTCATGATTACGGGTTACATTATAGGATTGCCTTACGGGCCGAAAGGAGTTGCATGCGCCTACTCTGCGGTGCTGACGTTGTGGGTCATTCCGCATATTTTTTGGTGTGTATATGGTACGGCGATTTCCCTTTGGGACGTTCTGCGGGCGGTGGTCCGGCCGCTGGCTTCAGGCATCGTGGCTGGGGTGCTCGCCTTTGGTGTGCGCCAGATCTGCGGCCAATTCGTTTCTCCTTTTCCCCGACTGGTTCTGGAAAGCGGGGTTCTTTTCATCACGTTCTACGGGACGCTCTTGTTCGTTGCGGGACAGAAGTCACTGTACCTGGATCTCCTCAGGGGATTGAAGGAGCCTTCGTCAGTGGCAGAGAAGATCACGGTATCGGCTTAACTCGACTTTGGCCAATTGCGGCGGTCGGAGTTGGGCGAGCAGGTTTGGGAAGGCAGCGAAGCGAGTGCTGGGATAGGCTGGGGCCTCCCCGCCAAGAGACGCTGCCATGCTCGGTCTGCCTACCCGCTTCGCCGCGATCATCCTATCCTTTGCCCCGCTCTTTGGCTACCGGAGTTGGCTGCACGCCGAGGTGCTGCTGATCGGGGCGATCCTGGCACCCGGCAAGGCCTTGTCGTAACCGGCGTGCCGAAAGTGACGCTAAGGAAAGTCAGTTATTTCAAAGCGTTATAATTCACCCCCTATTATAACCACTTGAGAACAGAGAAAACCCTGCTTTTTTTCAGCGTGCAGCGCGTTCTTGGACGAGGGCGGGCGGGTGTCCGAGCAGGCTCGGTCCGAGCTGCGAGAGATCGAAGGTCAGGATGCCGCGCAGGTTGATGTGCTTGTGCCCGATCGGCGCGATGCGGCTGAGCACCGCGTCCGGATACGCGCCCGGCATCATCCGGTCGATGGCGAGCTGGAGCCGGTGCGTGTTCCAGGCCATGACGATGTTGGCGAGCAGGGTCAGGGCTCCTGAGATGGCGCCGAGCTCTTCCATCGTGCGCCCGTGCTTGGCGGTAATCACGCCGTTGTGAATGGCGCGCGGGAGGCTGTGGACGGCCTCGCCCTGATTGAGGAGGTCGAGGATTTCGATCCGGAACACCGGATTGCCAAAGAAATCGCAGAGATAGAGGGTGCGCAGCAGCTTTCCCAGGCTATCGCCGGCTTCATGGACGGGGTCGCCGCCGGCGGCCGAACCGAACCGGTCGAG
>NFUO01000710.1 GCA_002197545.1 Acidobacteria subdivision 2 bacterium RH1 MAG20
TCAGCACACGCATCAGGAGGTGCGACGCTACTACCGAGCAGCACATGTGTGCATGGTCACCTCCCTGCATGACGGAATGAATCTGGTGGCCAAGGAATACGTTGCGGCGCGGCACGACGATCGAGGGGTATTGATCCTAAGCCGATTCACCGGAGCCGCCCGGGAACTGCGGGATGCCATCATTGTGAACCCCTATGACATTCAGGCGACGGCGGACGCAATTGCGCAAGCTCTCAATATGGACGTCCGCGAGATGATTGAGCGGATGCAGCGCATGCGTAGCTCGGTGAAGGAACACAATATCTATTGGTGGGCAGGCAGCCTGATCGGGCAGCTATGCGAGCTGCGCCTGAAAAAGACCACGACCGAAAAGGGTCCCAAACTCAGGACTTCCGCATAGTATGCGCGCTCCAGCCTCACAGGCCGCACTGACCGAATTCATGGGCCGGCTGGCCGCGGCAAAGCACTCAGTCCTCGCGGTGGATTACGACGGCACCCTGGCGCCCTTTCAAACGGAACGAGATCGCGCGTATCCGTATCCAGACGTCGAACCCATCCTCAAACGCATCGTTCAAGGTGGCCAGACGAGGGTCATCGTTCTGACAGGACGACCCGTCCGTGAGTTGCAGACGTTGATGCACCCGTTACACAATCTCGAGGTGTGGGGTTCCCACGGCATGGAACATTTGCTGGGCGATGGAACCTACCAACAAGCCGTCACGGACTCGGAAATCGCTGCAGTCCTGGGCCAGGCCGAGACTTGGTTGACCGCGGCAGGCCTAATTCCGCTGGCTGAGATCAAGCCGGGAGGCATTGCCATTCACTGGCGCGGACTCGACGATGCCGAAATCAAACGCGTACAAACCCTTGCGCGGGAGGGGATGGTCCCATTCGCCGAACGGCCCGGACTCAGGCTGCTCAATTTTGACGCCGGATTGGAGCTACGGGTGGCGCATCCAGACAAGGGCGATGCCTTGGCTGCGATTCTTGAGGGTTTGGATTCTTACGCTCCCGTTGCTTTTCTCGGCGACGATCTCACAGATGAAGATGCGTTTCGCGTGCTGGACGATCGCGGACTTTCTGTTCTGGTGCGTCCGGAATACCGGGAGACAAGGGCAAAGATATGGCTCCAGCCGCCGCATGAGCTGATCGCATTTCTTGAACAGTGGTTGAATAACACTTCTTCATCCGTCGCAGAGAAGTGAAACCCTGGAA
>NFUO01000711.1 GCA_002197545.1 Acidobacteria subdivision 2 bacterium RH1 MAG20
GCAATTAAGCGTGAACGTCGCCGGAGGGATGTAACGTGATCTCCCGATGGATTGACTGGTGCGCGCGCAACCGCTTCTTGGTTTTCGCCGGAACTTTCCTGTTGGTTCTGGCCGGCATCTGGTCTCTCAAGAACATTTCGCTCGATGCCCTGCCGGACATTTCCGACGTTCAGGTGATCATCCACACGGCCTGGGACGAGCCGCCGAACATCATCGAAGACCAAGTCACTTACCCGATTGTCACCACGCTGCTGGCGGCCCCGCGGGTCAAGGCGGTGCGGGCGCAAACCATGTTCGGTGACTCCTATGTTTACGTCGTTTTCCAGGACGGGACCGATCTCTACTGGGCGCGCTCGCGCGTGCTGGAGTATTTGCAGCAGATGGAGGGCCGTCTTCCCCCTGACGTTCACCCCGTGCTGGGTCCGGACGCCACCGGCGCGGGCTGGGTCTATGAATACGTTCTCGTGGATCATACGCACAAATACAGTCTGGCTGATTTACGCAGTCTCCAGGACTGGTATCTCCGCTACCAACTCGAAACGGTTCCGGGCGTGGCTGAAGTTGCAACCATCGGAGGCTTCGTTCGCCAGTACCAGGTGAATCTCGATCCGGACAAGCTCCGGGCTTACAACGTTCCCCTCTCCACGGTAATCGATCGTGTGCGCCAAAGCACCAACGAAGTGGGCGGGAGGCTGCTCGAACTCGGCGGGGCGGAGTACATGGTTCGCGGCCTGGGTTATTTCAAATCGCTCGATGACCTGAAAAACATTCCGGTGGGGACGAAGAATGGCGTGCCGGTGCTGGTCAGCAATCTTGGTACCGTCTCCTTCGGGCCGGACATCCGCCGTGGCGTGGCGGAATGGAACGGCCAGGGGGAAACCGTGGGCGGCATCGTGGTCATGCGCTTCGGTATGAACGCCCTGAACGTCATCAATGGCATCAAGAAGAAACTCCAGGATATTAAATCGTCACTGCCGCCGGGAATTGAGATTAAAGCCGGCTACGACCGTTCCGGCCTCATTAACGCCTCGATCGACACGCTGAAACGCGACCTGCTGGAAGAAGCCATTATCGTCAGCCTCGTGATCATCATCTTCCTGTTTCATTTTCGTTCGGCGCTGATTCCGATTCTCACCTTGCCGATTGCGGTCATTGCGTCCTTCGCCGCGATGTATTACCTCGGCGTCAGCGCGAACATCATGTCGCTCGGTGGCCTCGCCCTGGCAATCGGAGTGCTCGTCGATGCCGCCATCGTCATGGTCGAGAACGGATACCGGCACTTATCGGAAAAGCAGGAGCTGGCGGCTGGGGGCTCGGGGTTGGGCAATGAAGGTTCTTCCTCCCCGAACCCCGATCCCCAAAATCCGAGCTCCGGGTCCCGAGTCGCGAATCCTCTGTCTGCTCGCGAGCGCCAGCGCACCCTCCTCGATGCCGCTAAACAGGTCGGCCCGGCGATTTTCTTTTCGCTCGTCATCATTGTGGTTTCGTTCCTTCCGGTCTTTCTGCTCGAAGCTCAGGAGGGGCGCATGTTTCGCCCCCTCGCCTGGACCAAGACGCTCGCTGTGGGCTTTTCCTCGTTGCTCTCCATCACGC
>NFUO01000712.1 GCA_002197545.1 Acidobacteria subdivision 2 bacterium RH1 MAG20
AATGAGCGTGGACATCGATTCCCTGTGAGGTAGACGCTGCAACATGACCTGGACCACCGCACGCATCACCCTAATACTCGCCGCTGCAATCGGAACCCTTGATGTCGCCGAATTCCTTCTCCGCAGGCTCAGCCTTTTCAAAGAAAACCCCAAACGCGCGGGTGGCACATTGGCTCTGCTCGTCGCATGGCTGATCCTTTTGGTCAGCGCGTTCGCTCCAACGTCGGATGCCCAGATCTTTGACATGGCTTTATCGGCGAGCTTGCTATGCGCCGGGATATTGCTGATGGTGGTTCACATCAGGCACCACCTTCTGTCCTGGCGCATGTTCGTCGGCCCCGTAGCGGCAATGGTCGCGCTTGTGGCATCGGTGATCGGGTCGTGACAACACCCATGGATTATTGCCCCTGGGACGACGGCCACTCCGTCTACGACCATGCGGCATGAGTAAGCAGATACTGGAACTGACCGCTGCAGGATCTTTGGCGAGGTCGCCAATCATGGAGACAGCATGAACTACTATCTCGTCCGCCTCGGGCAGAAGAACTCTCTCGCCGCTGACGGTCGGGAGAAGGGCTATGTCGGCGTTGACTTTGACATCGACCTCGATCTGATGTCGGAGCTGACGGAAAACCTCCAGCCATTCAACAAAAAGATGATTCCAGAGTGGCTTGCCCACAATCCCGGGAAGTCGAAAATATCCGCCGGGCTGGCATGTGGAAATCTTTGGACCGTCGTCAAAGGGATGCAGCTCGGCGACATCGTGCTCACGCCGACGGGAAGCGGGCAATTCATGGTCGGCCGCGTCGCCAGCGATTACCAGTATCGCCCCGAGGCTGAGATGCCTCACCAACGACAAATTGATTGGTTCTCGACAATCAGCAATATGGATATGAGCGAAGGTCTGCGTAATTCTGCGCGATCGATCATGACCGCGTTCAGTCTGACCAAACATGCCGGTGAACTGGAAGCTCTGATTGCTGGCAAGCGTCCGCCGGCAGTCGTGGTGAATGACGTGACCATTGAGGATGCTTCCGAATTCGCCCTTGAAGAACATCTCGAAGAGTTCCTGATCAAGAATTGGCAATACACCGAGCTGGCCAAGACCCATGCGATCTTTTCCGAGGAAGGCGAGGTTAAAGGTCAGCAATACCCGACCGATACCGGCCCGATTGACATCCTGGCGGTCGCGAAGGATGGCAAGGAAATACTCGTGATCGAGTTAAAGAAGGGTCGCACCAGCGATGTCGTGGTCGGCCAGATTTTGCGCTATATGGGTTACGTACGCGATGAGCTTGCCGAAGGTGGCCAGGCCGTAAAGGGCTTGATCATTGCCCACGAGGATGACAAGAAGCTCAAGCGTGCGCTCAGCATGGTGCCCGACGTGCG
>NFUO01000713.1 GCA_002197545.1 Acidobacteria subdivision 2 bacterium RH1 MAG20
CGGCTACGGCGCTGCTGGACAGCAACCCCCATCCCGACGATTCGGACATCGACGCGGCCATGGCAGGCAATCTCTGCCGTTGTGGAACCTACATTCGCATTCGCCGGGCGATCAAGGACGCCGCCGTGAAATCGGCCTGACCATGACAAAAATCATCGGCGCTATTTGCGCGGGCATATTCGTCGTGGCGCTTGGTTTCGTAGGCTGGACGTTACTTGGCCGTGATCCGATGTCTTTCGTCGACGGGGCTACCGTGTTGCTGGAAGATTACCACGGCGGCGCTATCACCGGCGTTCCGACCAAGCTTGCCAGTGCCGATCTGGTGAAGCGCGGCGAATATCTGACTCATGCGGCGGATTGCCAAGCCTGTCATACAGCACCTAATGGCGCGCCCTTCGCCGGCGGCTTTGCCTTCAACATGCCGTTCGGCACCATCTATTCCACCAACATCACACCGGACAAGCAAACCGGCATCGGCAATTACACCGACGCCCAATTCCTGGCAGCCGTGCACAGGGGCATTCGCGCCGACGGCGAAAAGCTCTATCCCGCCATGCCCTACACGTCTTATTCCTTTATGACGGACGACGACGCGCTTGCCATCAAGTCCTATCTCTTCAGTCTGGCGCCGGTACATGCACCCGCCAAGCAAAATCAGCTTTCCTGGCCTTACAATCAGCGCAGCCTGCTGACGCTTTGGGACGTGGTGTTCAATCCAGATGAACGTTTCCGTCCCAACGCCGGCCAGAGCCAGCAATGGAATCGAGGCGCCTACCTCGCTGAGGCGATGGGCCACTGCGGCGAGTGTCACACACCGCGCAACCTGGCCTATGCGCTGGACAATCACCGGAAATTTTCGGGCGCCGTCACCGCGGGTTGGCGCGCATACAACATCACCGCCGACAAGAACTCCGGCATCGGCGATTGGAGCGAAGAGGACGTCTATCTTTATCTTTCCACCGGCCATGCTAACGGACATGGCGGGGCGGCGGGCCCCATGGGCGAAGCCGCTGACGACAGCCTCAGCTATTTGTTGCCGGATGACGTGCACGCCTTGGTGACTTATCTGCGCAGCGTACCTCCTTATGCCAGTGACTTGCCGCGCACCGTCACCAAGCCCGCGCCATCCTCGTACAAGGAAGGTTTGGTGGCGAGTTTCGATCCGCGCGGCGAAAAGATCTTCGCCGGCGCCTGCGCCAGTTGCCACGACTGGACCGGCGTGAGCCCAGTCACGGGCTATGCCACCCTAACTGGCGTGCGCGCGGTGAATGATCCGAGTGCCACCAATGTGGCGCAGACAGTCATCAATGGC
>NFUO01000714.1 GCA_002197545.1 Acidobacteria subdivision 2 bacterium RH1 MAG20
ACGAGCGCCGCCAGACTCAGCCATATGTTCTTCGAAAGCCCAAATACGATTGTGGCCGCGCCGAATATCCCAACGCATACGAGCATCAACCATCCAGCCCGGCGCTTGATCGGCCTTATGACCATGACAAGCGAAACCACCAGAGCTCCTAACGAAGGCATGGCGCGGAGCAGTCCAAGTCCGCGAGGCCCGGCATGAAGAAGGTCCGTGGCAAAGATTGGCAGCAACGCCACGGCCCCGCCCAGCAGTACGGCAAACAGGTCCAGCGAGATGGACCCCAGCAGCAGCTTGGTCTGCCAGACATACTGAAGGCCGGCCAGCACCGTCTTTGAGCTGAACTCCTTCTTCGGTGACCCATCCATCTTCGTTCGAATCATCCCTACTAGAATCAGAAAGCCGACCAGCATGACCAGCGTGAAGGCATAAACGATGGCCGCGCCATTCCAACGCGTCAGCACTCCGGTGAGTTGCAGCGTAAACAGCAACCCACCCACCGCTGGGCCAGCCATGTTCGCAATTTGATAGATTGTGGCTCCCCACGTTACTGCGTTAACAAAATGGTCCTTTGGCACCAGGCTGGGCAGCATCGCGCTTGCGGCTGGCCCGCTGAATGCCCGGCCCATGCCAATTCCCAGCAGCACCGCATAAATCGGCCAGACCTGGCCATGAGAGATATGAGTTTTGGTCAGCGACAGCCAGAGCAGCACGACCGTACAAATTGCCTGTAAGCCATAACAGGCCAGAATGATCTTTCGCCGGTCGAATCTGTCTGCGACATGACCTGCCGCCAGCATTAAAAACAGCCCCGGCAGAAAGAGCGCCAATCCTGTAAAACCAAGATCGAGCGCCGAGTGCGTGATCGCATAGACCTGCCACGCTACCGCAACCGACTGGGCTTCAGCCCCCAGAATGACCATCAGGCGCGCCGCCTGATAAAGCCGAAAATCCCGCGACCGGAATGCGCTTCCCGCTGTCGCTTCCGTTACTGCCGCCGTACTGCCACCCTCGGACATACTGTATGCTTTCACATTTACATGCTGAAAAGGAGGGGTGTCGCTGGTTTGTTAGAAGCTGTCCGAAAACTATGGAAAGCCCAAGCTGCCTGTGTTTGCACAAATGCACCTCATCTCGACCGGGCCCTGAGCGAACGTAGCGAGTCGAAGGGGCAGTGGGGATGCCGAAAAATTCCAGTTTTGTTAAGGGCACGGCTTCAGCCGTGCCATAAGTGCACTCATTTGCAATGCGGTTTTAGCCGCTGAGGTACGTTTTCTGCGTGGCGACACTTTTTCAGCACCCTCTGAAGGCCCGATCTATTCTCTCGGAATATGTGGATACCGCCTAGTGTCCCGTCTCTGAAATTCTTATCAAAATTGACTGTCATCCTGAGCGAAGATTGGCGCGTATTTTGCGCCAATCGTAGTCGAAGGACCTGCGGTTCGGGTTCTCAAATTTATGCAATGAACTTCTGGGACACCACACTAGCCCGTTCACGCTGGACTACCGCCCCAGGTAGACCTTGTACTGGGTCTCGACCACGCCCGTATTCCGCGCCAGAGTCAGCTTCGACTGGTTGTATTGATAGAGCGTCTGCACCAGTTTCGTTTGTGCGTCTGCCAGCGTGGCCTGGGCTTGCACCACCGGAAGATTGTCCGAGACCCCAGCCTGGAAACGGTCCGTGGCCTGTTGCAGCTCCTCTGTCGCCAGATCGACATTGCTTCGCGCCACCTTCACCAGTTGGTCCGACGACTGTACATCGAGCATCGCCGAGCGGATCTGCTGCTCGATCGTTACCCGCAGCGACGTAATCTGCTGCTGAAGAGCGCCCACCTGCGCATTCGCGACCTCGCGTTCGCCGCGAAGCTGGGCTTCCTGAAAGATGGGGAACTTCAAACTGCCCTGGGCCGAAAAAACGCCGTGGTACAGCCCATGCGTCTCGCCCAGAACGCCATAATGTCCGTCGAATGACAGCGTAGGCAGCCGCTCATACTTCACGGCCTTCTCGGACCGCTCGGCCACTTCCAGTTGTGCCTGCAGGCTGAGCAGGTCTTTCCGCCGCGCATAGGCCAATGCCTTTGCCTTGTCGAGTGGAAGCTCGGCAAACTCCGAATAAGGGGTCTTGTCGGTAAGCGTCAACTCCTGTTCCGCCGGCAGCCCGATCAGGCGGTTCAACGCGATCTTGTCCTTCGCAAACGTATTTTCAGAGTTGATGACCGTCTGCTGCTGCGTCTGCAACTGCACCCGCGCCCGCAGCACGTCGAGGTTCGTTCCTACCCCCGCGTCGTGCGAAGCGACGGCCTGCTGCAGCACAACCGCATCGGCCTTTTCCAGCGCCTGCGCATTCTCAATCTGAGAAGCGTCCGCCAATGCCAGCAGGTACTGCGTCCCTACATTCAACACCACAGTGCCTTCGGTATTAAGCGTGGTCATCGACGCGACAGTGTCTGCCTTCTGTGCTGCGCGGTAGAGATAATAGGCCGGGACGTTGAAGAGTTGCTGGTTCAGGTTCAACTGTGCCGCCGTCGTATCCACCTTCACAATCGTCGAAAAACCACCCGGCGCGATGCCGAACTCCGCCAGCAGTGGACCAAGCGACTGCGGTTTGAAGCCCAATGCAGCCAGGTTGATCATCTGTGTCCGGGTATAAGCCTCTGCGCTCAAAGAGGGCAGAAGATTGTTCGCCACCGTCAAAACCTGGCCATGCACCATCCGCTGGTTTTGCCGCGACAGCTTCATCTGCAGATTCTGCTGAAATCCGCGCGCGATGGCGTCATCCAGGCTCAGCGGCAGCGCGCCCGGCGTAGCCCGGTCGATCGTTACCCCACCGGGAAGTTTCGCAGCCAGAATATGAGGAGCAGGGGCTGAAGGCAGTTCCGCCGCACGGTCCTGCGCGCGCGCGCCAACGCTCAGCGCACAGCAGACCGTCAACAGCGGCCAAATCCTTGCTTTGGTCGAAAAATTACGCAGAAAGCCTCTCACGTTCACTCTGTTTAGATTACCCGCCACACCTTATGGTTGCGAAATCTGGCCCTGAAAATAACCCGCAACAGCGATATCTCTCATCGGCTAAAATACTTAACACAATCCTATGCGTCTTACATCAATGAATCGCATCGCGCTCTACGCTGCCAGCCTGTTCCTCGCCCTTCCTCTGTGCGCCCCGGCCTTCGCGCAATATTCCGTCCCGCCGAATACAGCAAATACCTTCAAGGACACCTCCATGCTGAAGCCCCCCGCGGGAGCGCGTGTCGCCATCATCGAGTTTGAAGATCTTGAGTGCCCCGCCTGCTCCCACGCGTTCCCCATCGTCCACCAGGCCGTCGAGCACTACAAGATTCCGCTGCTCCGCCACGACTTTCCCCTCAAGATGCATATCTGGAGCCTCGACGCGGCCATCACCGCCCGTTATATGCAGGACAAGATCTCTCCTCAGGCTGCCGAGCAATACCGTGGCGCCGTCTTCGCCAACCAGAACGCCATCGCCTCCAAGGAAGATCTGCAAAGCTTCACCCGCCACTACTTCCAGACGCATGGACAGCAGATGCCCTTCGTCGTCGACCCGACCGGCCAGTTCGCCCGCGAGGTCCACGCAGACTATGAGTTTGGCGAGCGCGTAGGACTGAGCCAGACTCCCACCATCTTTGTCGTTACCCCCAAGAGCTGGACCCAGGTGACCGACGTCGATCAGCTCTATCAGACCATCGACACGGCCCTGGCCCAGACGCCTGCTCCCGCGGCGACGCACACTCGTCACACCTCGAAACGGTAGCGAGAGCTACCGTATCTGGACCAACTCCGCCCCGGCCTCATGCCCCGCTCCGCCCGGCGTAATCGTCGTCCTCTGCGGAGCGCGCCAGTGGTCGATATAGCTCACTTGATGCACGCAACTGATCGTGCAGTTGGGAGCGCAGCTCTTCTCCGTCAGAAACTCCCGCTTCACATCGGCGGTCTTGTACTCCGCCAGCGGGACCCCGGGATGTCCGCGTTGCTGGCTGCAATAGTGCACCAGCCCAAACTCGCAGATGTACAGATAGCGCGCCCCCGCCCGGCAGCGCCAGTCGTTCGTCTTGCCATTGGCAATCGCTTCCTGAAAGTGGTTGAAGCGCGAGTAGCTGCGCCGTGTCAGCTTGCGGACCTTGTCCCATACGGTGCGCTCCGCCTCGCCCAGCGGCTTCAACTGTCCGCTGCCGTCATGGATGATCCCGATGGTGGAACTAAACCCAAGCCCCAGCGCCCGCTCACTCACCGTCAGCGCATCGTTCGGATTGGCAATCCCGCCGCCAACCACGGAGTTGATGTTGACGTGAAAATCCGCGTGCTCGGCCAGCATCTGCAGCTTCTTGTCCAGCACCTTCAGGCTCTTTTTGGAGACCGCGTCCGGCATCACATTGTCGATGGAGATCTGCATATGGTCGAGCCCGGCCTTGTTCAGCCGCTCGATCCTCTCCGGCATCAGCAGATAGCCGTTGGTGATCATCCCGGCAATCGCGCCCGTCTTGCGAATCCGCGCAATGATCTGGTCCAGCTCAGGATGCAGCAGCGGTTCGCCGCCCGAGATTGTGATGACGGAGGTCCCCAGCCGTCCCAGGTGATCGATGCGTCGAAGCATCTCCTCCACCGGTACCGGGTCCGAGACATCGTCGAACTCATTGCAGTACGTGCATGCGAGATTGCACCGCCGCATCGGCACGATATGCGCCATATACGGGTGCCCGGTCGAAGCCAGCGCCGAACCGATCGATCCCAGCTCGCGCACCTTGCGCGTCACAGCCTTCCAGCGTCGCTTCGCAGTCATAGGCCGGCGGCCAGTTCCAGTTGTAGAGACAGGTTCCATTATCTTCAAGTATATAGAAGCCCGGAAAACGGGTGCCCCATCTCCGGACCTTCGGACATGGGATCTCTCGGCTATAGAGGCTGTGCCTTTTCAATCACCTGGAGAGCAAGGCTACAGCTCCGCCACCAAACCATGCTTTATATTGGCAAGAGGCCACACCACGCTCGACCGCTTCTTGCTGTCCGGAGTCATGGTCATCGTCTGCTCATGCCTGTCCCGCAGCACCACCAGGGTGATCGGCTTGCCGCGGTTCTGATGGACTGTCTTTGTCCATTCATTTCCGCTGGTCACCGCAACCTGGTCCACCCGAATGACCACATCGCCCGCGCGCAATCCTGCATCGGCTGCCGGGCTGTTGACCTCGACGCTCCGTACCAGCAACCCTGCATTTCCTTCAACGCCAAAAAATTGTGCCAGTTGCGGCCCCATCACCTCGAGCTGCGCTCCTGTAAACGACGCGCTTAAAACCGTTGTTGTGGCCAGAAAATCGCGGTGCGCCTTTGGCCCGATGTCTCCTGACGGGCTGGCATGCAAAAAACTATTTCCGACATGAGGAGCAGGCGCATGATCGAGCCCTGGATCGGGCACGACAAGATGCTGCTCCCACGCCCGCCGTTCGACCTCCTCGCGGTTTGCAAGCTGTGTCGTCAATGTCTGCTGTTGCCCATCCCTGTTGATCACCAGAGTCACGGGCCGCCCTGCAGGGGTCTCCCGCAGTATCCGCCGCAGTTGCTCCTGGCCCTCGATCTGCTGCCCATTCATCTCGAGAATTACATCATGCTGGCAAAGGCCCAGCTTCCCCGCCGGTCCATCATGGTCCACATGGATGACCTCCGCTCCCCGAGTGTCCTTCAACTTCAGGGCCGCCATCTGCTCCTCGGTCACATCGCGTATGTCCACCCCAAGATATCCCTGCGACGACTTTTTAGCAGGCGTACCTGCCTTGGCCGCGGCATGAATTCCAGCAGTGATTGGCGCTGCAACGGCAAACTCCGAAAAGCAGATTGCAGCGATGGCCACAGGCAGAACCAGCGTCAAGGCCCCCAGTCGTACACGGTGCTTCATCGCCATAGTCATCGCCTACTGAATATCCGGAGCGCCCTGCAAGGCTTGGAACGACGCTGTCCGAATGTAGGGGTTCTCGTCCTGCGTCGAAACCGTCCGCAGCACCTCGCGCACGCTCGAGTCAGCCTGTACCGGCTCCAGCAAGTCAATCGCCGTCGTTCGCACCTGGGCATTTTCGTCATGCATCAGGGCCTCCAACACCGCATCGCGCACCCGCTGGTCCTGTCCGACATAATGCTGCAAACCTTCGAGAGCTTTGAGTCGTACCCCGGCATTCTTGTCGTAACGCAGGGACACCAGCAACGCGCTCCGAATCCCCTGGCCATCCGTTCCGTTCACGCACTCATGGCCCTCTTTGCACTCGTTCGCCAGCAGGGCAACCGAGTCCGCGCGAACTCCATTCGTCGCTGCCGCCTTTGTTCCCATCAGCAACAACTGGCGAATCTCCGGCGAGTCCAGCGAGCCTTCGATCGTCTCCGGAATGACCTTGTTGTACTTCACCTGCACCAGCTCCGAGTTCGGCGTCTGCACGATTCCCGTCACGTTCGCGATCGTTCCCTGCGTCGGATTGCTCAGCGTCACCGTGCCCTTGGGCTTCGGCGCATGGCCTACTTCATAGCGATAGGTAAAGTTTCCCGCCAGAAATCCAACTCCCAGCAACAGCGTGGCCAGCGCCGGAGCGCTCTGCACATGCCCCATCCACCCGAAAAATCCGCTGCGCAACCGGGTTACGAGCCCGTGCGGCGGAATCGTATCCAGCGCCTCATCCAACCGGACTCTTGCTTGTGCCACCAGGTTCGGCGACGGCTCCATCACTGGGAGCAGCGCCAGCCGCCCGTCCAGCTCCTGCATCGCATCCAGTTCCGCACGGCAGGCATCGCAGCCGTCCAGGTGCTGCTCCAGAGCGATTGCATTCTCATCCGGCAGCTCTCCGTAATGTGCCAGAATGATGTTCTCTTTTGCCATTTCGCACTTCATCGCCTTACCTCAACTAGCCTCAAAAATTTTCATTACTCACGGGTCTATAAAAAATTGCCCGTCGTTATTTATTCCTGTTACCGCCTTACCGAACACCAGCAAGATTTGCCCGCAGCTTCCGGGTAGCCCGAAACAGAGTGTTCTTCGCGGTCTCCTCTGTCGTGCTCAACATCTCGCCAATCGTCCGCAGCTTCAGTCCCTGGTAGTGCTTCAGCTCGAATACCGTTCGTTCCCGAGGGGTCAACTTATCAAGGGCTTCGTTGATCCGCTCGCCCATCACCTTCCGGTCAAGCTCACGTCCCGGGTTCGCCATCGACCGGTCATCCGTGACGTTCGCCATCAGGTCCATCTCGCCGCCGCTCGAATCGAGCACTGTTGCCGGATCTTCCCGGCGGCTCTTTCGCCTGCGCAACTGGTCTAGGCAAAGGTTCGTCACAATCCGGTAAAGCCAGGTGTAAAACGAGCACTCGAACCGGAAGTTCCCCAGGTGGCGATACGCCTTGATGAAGGCCTCCTGGTGGACATCCTGCGCATCCTGCTCGTTGCCAAGCATGTGCAGCGCCAGCCGCAGCACGGACTGGTCGTAACGCCGAACCAGCGCGTCGAAGGCGGTCCGCTGCCCTCGCTGGGCCTCGCGGATCAACTCGTCGTCTTCGATACGCTGCTGCGCCCGCGCCTCGATCTGCGCCTGCGTCAGCTTGCCGCCATTTCTGGCGCCGGATTGTGTGGCCGCTTTTGCCATCCCTGGCATTGATTCTACCGCTGCGGCATCACGCAATCCCAAAGCGAACGGACTACGCCGTCGCCCCATAGGGTTTATTTCAATCGCTTCAACGCTCATCTGTCTGACTCCGGAGTCAGGAAATCGAG
Source organism: Acidobacteria subdivision 2 bacterium RH1 MAG20 (assembly GCA_002197545.1). The sequence continues at coordinate 7,745 of NFUO01000714.1, forward strand.
TTCACTCCAATAGACCCGCCCCAAACCCAAAGGTAAGCAGAGGCGTTGCTTTTGTTGTTGTTTGTTTACATTGTCATTCTGAGCGGAGCCGGGTGCCCCATCTTCGGCGCAGCTTTATCGCGCCTAAGGGGGGCATTCGCGCAGCGAACCGCTCCTGCCATCTCCCCCGTCAGTTAACTGTCAGCGATACGTCAGCTAAACTGACCATCATGCCCCAACGCACTCCCACGCTTTTCACCGAAGCTCCGTCCAGCCCATCCTCTCAATCCGGCTGGATCTCGGCCCATTGCGACGGCGGCGCTCGCGGCAACCCCGGTCCCGCCGGCTACGGAGCACTCATCCAGGACGCCAACGGCATGGTCCTCGCCGAGCTCAGCGAGTTTCTCGGCATCCGCACCAATAATTTCGCCGAATACTCCGGCCTCCTCGGCTGCCTCCAGTTCGCCCTCGACCGCCACCACCCCCGCCTCCGCGTCGTCTCTGATTCCGAGCTGATGGTCAAGCAAATCCAGGGCAAATACCAGGTCAAAAGCCCCGACCTCAAGCCCCTCTACGAAGAGGCAAAACGCCGCATCGCCAAACTCGAAAAATTCGAAATCAGCCACGCCGTGCGCCATAAAAACAAGGACGCCGACCGCCTCGCCAACGAAGCCATGGACCGCGGAACGAAGCGTCCACACGCCCCTGGAACTCCCGCGCCACCCAAAGCCACCCCATACCCCCAAAAATCCGAAGCCCCGCCCAATCCCTACGCCAAGGCCGATACCATGCTGCGTGGCTTCACCAAGGATGGAGTCATCCACGTCCTCGGCGGCACAACCCTCCCCGACGGCATCTTCGTAAAGATCATCCGCGAGTAAGGCCCGTTATCCCACTCACCACGTCATCTCGACCGGAGCGCAGGCGGGGTCCCCAGCGAGCGCGCTTTTCGCTCGTTGGGGTGCAAGCGGAGTGGAGAGACCCCTGTATTTAGCCTTTGCTATTGCTTGCTCTTTCGTCCTGCTCCAAATCATCCCTAAACCGCTGGTCGCTCCCCTCAGCCGACCGCGCCAGTCCTGAGCAAAGTGACCCTATGATAAACATCTGCCTCAGCATCGCTTCGAAGTCTGATGGACTGCTGATGCCCTCGAACCGGCTCTGCATCTGGTCCAGAATCCCCACCACCCGCGCCGCCCGCTTCCTTCCCGCAGGTTGCAACGTCAGTTGAAATGCCCGCGCATCCTCCGGGTCGACCCGCCGCCGCACCAGCCCCTTCGCTTCGAGCGACGAAATGCAGTGGCTCACATTGCCCCGCGTGGTATGAAACGTCTCCGCCAGCTCCGACGGCTTGATGCCGCGCTTCTTCTCGAAGAAGATCGCCGCCAGCACCAGCGCCTCAAAAAATGTCACCTCCTCGGCGCGAAGGATTCGGGTAAGTAGCCCATCCAGACTGCGGGCGCTCCGGCTGATCTGAAAGACCGGGCTCTGCCTCAGAAAAGATTCAATTCTCATATAAAACCTCGAGCCAATATAGTCTATAGACAATATAGTTGAGCCACTAAACTATTTACAACTGAACAAAACTATCTCCCTGTGCCCGCCATTTCGATAGATGATCAGAAGCAAATCATGTTGAAGAACACAAAATTCCTTCCCCTCTGCCTCGTCTGCCTTACTGCCGCCGCGCAGCAAACCCCTACCCCTAAGCCGGTCACTCAATCCGTCACCGTCACCACCACCATTGAGCCCATCCCCCTCTCCGAGAGCAACCGTTCCGTCCAGACCCTCGACACCCGCGCCCAGCCGCTCCTCTTCAACAGCGTCGTGGACTACCTGCGCCTCGACTCCTCGCTCAACCTCCAGTCCCGCACCCCCGCCGGCGTCCAGTCCGACCTCTCCATCCGCGGCACCACCTTCGAGCAGTCCCTCATCCTCCTCAACGGCCTCCGCATCGACGACCCCGAGACCAGCCACCTCAACCTCGACATCCCCGTCCCCCTCGACGCCATCTCCCGCATCGAAATCCTTCACGGCTCCGGCTCTACCTTCTACGGCTCCGACGCCATCGGCGGAGCCGTCAACCTCATTACCGCCGAGCCCGCCGTCTCCCCCACCGGCCACCGCTTCTCGCTCACCGCCAAAGCCGGAGGCGGCAACTACACCTCGACCGAACAGTCCTTCCGCGCCGACTACGCCACCAAACCCCTCTCCGCCGAACTCAGCGGCAGCCGCGATACCTCCGACGGCTTTATCGCCGACCGCAACTACGCCAGCAACGCCATCTCCGCCGAAACCTGGCTCAACCTAAAGCCCGGCACGACCGACATCCTCGTCGCCGCCAGCGACCGCCCCTACGGAGCCAACCAGTTCTACGGCCCCTACCCTTCATGGGAGCGCACCAAAGGCTGGTTCGCCTCCATCCAGCAGCAGCTCGGTCAACGCACCGCCGCCAACTTCGCTTACCGCCGCCACACCGACATCTTCGTCCTCTTCGTCGACGACCCCAGCCTCTACGAGAACAACCACGCCGACACCGCCTGGCAATCAGCCCTGCGCCGCGTCGACAAACTCGCCACCAACGTCACCCTCTCCTACGGCCTCGAAGCCAACGGCGACGCCATCCAGAGCACCAATCTGGGCCGCCACGCCCGCAACCAGGGCTCTGGATACGCCAATCTCTCCCTCCCGTCGCTACGCCGTTTCTCGCTCTCGCTTGGTGCTCGCGAAGAGGTCTTCTCCGGCGGCGACGCCGTCTTCTCCCCCAACGTCGCCGCGGCCTTCACCCTCACCCACACCATCCGCCTGCGCGCCTCCGCCGGACATGGCTTCCGCCTGCCCACCTACCTCGACCTCTACTACTCCGACCCCACCACCATCGGCAACCCCAACCTCAAGCCCGAGTCCTCATGGAACTACGAGGGCGGCATCGACTGGACTCCCGCAAGCGGTCGCCTCACCCTCACCGCCACTGGCTTCAGCCTCCACCAGAAAGACGGCATCGACTACTCCAAATACTCGCTCTCCGCCCCCTGGCAGGCCACCAACGTCGGCAACTTCAGCTACAACGGAGCCGAGACCCAACTCCGCCTGCGCCTCCCCGGCACCCAGCGCCTCGACCTCAGCTACACCGCCGTCCGCGCCACCGCCCCGCCGCCGGGCCTCATCTCCGAGTACGCCTTCAACTACGCCGCGCAAAACGCCATCGCCGCGTGGACAGCAGACTTCCACCAGATCACCGCCCACACCCAGGTAGGCGTTACCCAGAAGACCGCCCAAACCGCCTACCCGCTCTGGGACATCTCGCTGGCCCGCAACACCGGCCGCCTCCGCCCCTATCTGCGCCTCCTGAACCTAAGCAACACCGGCTATCAGGAGGTCCCCGGCGTTCCTCTCCAGGGCCGCACCATCATGGCCGGAACCGCCTTCACCTGGCCCCGCAAACAGTAAGGGAAATTTGCTTTACTCCGAATCGCCGTCGAAGAAGGCTTCCAGATCGCGCGCTCCATGAAGGACATGAACAATGCGCACGACGCGTTCTTCCGTCACGAAAAGGTAAAACACAATATGTTTAGGAAAGCCCGGAACCGGAATCCATCGCATCCCCTGCAGTTCCGGCGATTGGAAATTACAGCGCGAACCGCGCTCCGGCATCGACAGAAGCGACCATATAGTCTGGCCCACCGCATCGTCCCATTGTGCTTCCAGCCCGCTGTCAGGGGACTCTTCGCGGTAGTACAAAGCCTGGTTGATGATCTCTCGTGAGGCTTCGGCCAGAATGTCCAGCGACACGGTTCGCCTCTTGGTCATACCAGACGAATGCCCACGACAGATGCACAACTTTGATTATCATTTTGTAGAACGCGCAGAAAGTTTCTCCTGAAGAAGCGCAACAATGGATCGTCCTTCCAACTCATGCGGCTCGATGCGGATTGAATCGGAAGCAAGGGCCTTGAGCAGCTTCTCTTCCAGTTTCGCAAGTTGCAGTTCCTTGTCACGGCGAATCAGGTCGCGCATGTACTCACTGGGAGTGCCATACTCACCCTCGGCAACCTGCGCCTCAACATATGCCTTAAGCTGTTGCGGCAGCGAAATATTGAGCGAAGCCATAGCCATACCTTCATTATATGACAAAAAATGACAATAACGATCTCCCAAAGATAATCACTTAGTATGGTGCGTACTGTCACACCGGAGAACGAATGAAGCGACGCGACCTGCTCAAACTGACCGCCCTCACCGCCGGAGCGGCAACCCTCAAAGCCACACCGTCCTATGCAATGCTGGCTCCCGAGTTGCCCACTCCAGATCCCACGCAGGTCAAGCGCGTCCTCATCGTCTCCCTCTGCCATCTCGACGTCGGCTTCATCGCCACGCAAGCGAAGATCATGCGCAAATACTTCGACGTCTACTACCCCCAGGCCATCGAGACCTGCGCCACCCTTCGCACCCACGGCAAGCAGCGATACATCTGGACCACCCCCGCCTGGCTCCTCTACGAGTACCTCGAACAAGCCTCCCCGCAGCAGCGCAAGCAGATCGAGCAGTCCATTGCCACCGGCGACCTCAACTGGCACGCCCTGCCCTTCAACTGGCAGACTGAGATGATCGATCCCTCCATGATTCACGGCTCCCTCGGCTTCTCCGCGACGCTCGATTCGCGCTTCGGCCACAAGACCGTCGGAGCCAAGATGTCCGACGTCCCCGGCCACACTCGCGGCATCATCAAACCTCTCGCCGACGCTGGCGTCAAGCTCCTCGACATCGGCGTCAACGCCGCCAGCACGCCGCCCGAAGTCCCTTCCATCTTCCTCTGGAAAGACCCCGCCGGGGCCTCGCTGGTCATGATGTACCACCACCACAACTACGGCGGCGTCATCCAGATCCCCGGCACGGACACCGCCATCGCCATGGAGGTGCGCAACGACAACTCCGGCCCCCACCACCTCGACGAAATCGCCGCCACTTACGCCCGGCTCAAGGCCCAGTTTCCCAACGCTGCCATCCACGCCTCGAACATGAGCGAAGCTGCGGACGCTACCGACCCCGTCCGCAACCGTCTCCCCGTCGTCACGCAGGAGATAGGCGACACCTGGATCTACGGCGTCCCCAGCGATCCCTACAAGGTGGCCCGCTACCGCGAAGGAGCCCGCCTCCGCCGCCAGTGGATTGAAGAAAAGAAATTCGCCTCAGGCGACAACACCGACCTGCAATTCCTCCGCCGCTTCTCCCTCGCCATCGAACACACCTGGGGGACCGACACCAAAACTTACCTCGATAACAACCACTACAAGCCCGCTGACCTGAAGCAGGTGCTCAACACGCCTTCCTACCAGACCATGATTACGAGTTGGAAGGAAAAGCGCGACGACATCGACGAAGGCATCGCGGCGCTTCCTCCCGCACTCCGCGCCCAGGCACAACAACGGCTGCAGCAGTTGACGCCAGAAATTCCATCGCACGAAGGCCTTCAGCCCGCCTCCGTAAAAAACGAGATCACAACCAAACACTTCATCCTTGCCATCGATCCCAAGACCGGGGCCATCACTCGCCTGCAAAACCGCAAGACCGGCAAAGAATGGGCCTCGGCGGAGCATCCGCTCGCCCTCTTCACCTACCAGACCCTCTCCGCCGAGGACTTCGCCCAATACCTCGACACCTACGTCAAAAGCAAGGCCGACTGGGCGCCCCGCGACTTCGGCAAGCCCAACATCGGCACCTTCGGCGCACTCTCGCAGGAGTGGCATCCAACCGTCACCCAAGCCTGGGCGAGTCCCGTCGCCGACGGCCACCGCATCCTGCTGGAACTGAAGATCGACGACCCCAAAACCGCCGCTACCGGACTTGTCGCATGGCCAACCACAATGTATCTCGAAGTCCATCTGCCCGACTCCGCGCCGGAGCTGCATCTCAAGTTCTTCAGTTTTGGAAAAGAAGAAAACCGGTTGCCCGAATCCATGTGGCTCACCTTCGATCCCGCCACCGGCAGTGCCGCACCAAACGCCGATGCCTGGCTGCTCGAAAAATCCGGTCAACCCGTCCGCGCCTCCGATGTCGTCCGCGGCGGCGCTCGCCACATGCACGCCGTATCCGAAAAGATCAGCTACAGCGAAGGCCCCCATGCCTTCGAACTGGCCACGCTCGACGCTCCGGTCGTGGCCTTCGGCGACCGCTCTCCCCTCAACTTCTCCCTTAACCCGCCCGATGTGAAAACCGGCGCTCACATCAACCTCTTCAACAACGCCTGGGGCACCAACTACATTCAGTGGTGCGGCGGCGACTGGTCGTACAGATTCATCCTTCGCGCGTAACAAATGTCCCGCCCGAGCCTAGAGGGTGTAAATTGTTCACAGGAGACTGACATGAGATTTGTTGCCATTCTTGTAGCCATTTTTGTGGCTTTTGTAGCCATTTTCCTTCCGCTCATTCTGTCGGGAGAGCGATGGAGAGCAGCGCAGGACAGGGCGCGCGCGCGCCGTCTCGCTGACGCCAGGATGAATGCAAGACTTCTGAGACTCAACCTCTGATGCGTTCCTAAAGGCTCTCTTCTAGGTCCCGCAAAGGGTTTGCCGGAAGCTACTTCGCTAGCTCCGCCTTCACGATCTCGCTCACCAGCTTGCCGTTGGCCCGTACCCCATCTGCCTGTAACCGCTGTTGAACGACCCGCATGGTGGTTCCCAGATCTTTAAGTCCTGGTTTCTGGCCATCCTGCGTCAGATGCGCAATCGCACCCTGCACCACCGCACGAATCTCATCCTCGCTTGCAGCCTTGGGCAGGTAGCCTTCGATCATAGTGATCTCGACCCGCTCTTTTTCCGCAAGCTCCGGGCGATTGCCCTTCGTAAACTGTTCCGCCGAATCCTTCCGCTGCTTGATCAGCGTGGTCAAAATCTGCGACTCTTCGGCGTCGGTCAACGCTGCGCGCTTGTCGATCTCCTTGTTTTTCAGTGCGCTCTTTACCATCCGCAGCGTCGTCAGACGGTGCTCATCCCGGGCTTTCATCGCCGTCACAATGTCCGTTTGAATCTTTTCGCCAATGCTCATTGCCGCACTCTCCTCAATAGCTAAACACTTCATTATAGAAAACCCGCAATTCGGCGGGCCACCGCTACAATAAGAGCATGATCCGCAAAACTCGCCTCTTCACTCCTGGACCGACGCCTCTTCTTCCCGCCGCCCAGTTCGCCATGGCCGCTGCAGACATCCACCACAGAACCCCTGAATTCCGCGCCCTCTACACTCGCGTCCTCGCCCAGCTCAAGGACTTCGTCGGCACCAAAAATGACGTCATCATCCTCTCCAGTTCGGGCAGCGGAGCCATGGAAGCCTCCGTCTCCAACCTGACGTCGCCGGGAGATCGCGTGCTGGTGCTGACCGCCGGCAAGTTTGGCGAGCGCTGGACCGGCATCACCAAGGCCTTCGGTTGCCACGTCGATGTCGTCGAAGCTCCTTATGGCAGCACCTTCTCGCTCGATGCCGTCAAGGCCGCGCTCAAGCTCGAGACCCGCGCCGTCTTCGTTCAGGCCACTGAGTCCTCGACCGGCGTCCGCCACGACATCGAAGGCATCGCCAAGCTGCTCAAAGCCGAGAAGTCCGAGGCGCTGCTCATCGTCGACGCCATCACCGGCCTCGGCACCACGCACCTCGACATGGACGGCTGGGGCGTCGATGTCCTCGTCGGCGGGTCGCAGAAGGCCGTCATGATGCCTCCCGGCCTCAGCTACCTCGCCGTCAGCCAGCGCGCCTGGGACCGCATGGAAGCGACCTACAACCCGCGCTACTACTTCGACCTCCGCAAGGAGCGCAAGAACGCCGCCAAAGGTGAGTCCGCCTACACTCCGCCGGTCTCTCTCATCGCCGCACTCGGCGCGTCCCTTGACTACATCGCCGGACAAGGTGGCGGCGACCTTTCGCAGGGCCGCAAGAACCTGGTCGACAACGCCAACACCTGCGCTGCGATGACCCGCGCCGCGGCGACAGCGATGGGCTTGAAGCTCTTCGCGCCCAAGGGCTACGAGGCTGCCGCAGCCACGGCCATCCTGCCGCCCGAAGGCACTGACTCCGGCGTCATCGTCAAGGGCCTCAAGTCGCAGTTTGCCGCCATCGTCACCGACGGTCAGGGCGAGATGAAGGGCCACCTCTTCCGCATCGCCCACATCGGCTTCTTCGACTACATGGACACGATCGCCATCATCGGCGCGCTTGAACAGGTAGCCATCGCAGCCAAACTTCCCCTGCCCGGCTTCGAATTCGGCAACGGCCTTATCGCCGCGCAGAAGGCCTACGCCGAGGACATCGCTAAATAGCTCACAATCCCGGGTACCCCACGTCCGGACTTTCGGACGTGGGTTCAGATTCGGCCAACAGCGCCAGGCGGCCATATTCTTTGCGAAACCAGGAAATTGTCATACCCTATATCTATTCGATCAGTTAGGAGCACACATGAAATACCGGATCGATTTTGAGCAGGAAGAAGATGGCCGTTGGATCGCGGAGATCGAAGATCTTCCGGGCGTCATGGCCTACGGCTCCTCGAAAATCGACGCTGAATCCAATGTTGAAGCTATGGCCCTGCGCGTCATCGCAGACCGCATCGAACGCGAACATACGCCATGAGCCAGGTCCAATTCGCCGTCGCATGAGTCAGTGGCCCAGTTCCAAAGCCAGAAAAGTTTTGAGGGCACTTCAACGAATTGGCTGGGTCGAACACCACATTGTTAAAGGCAGTTCGCACCAGCAACTCAAGCGCTCCGGCTACCCGGACTTTACGTGGGCCTTTCACGATAACGAAGAGATAGGACCCAGAATGCTCGCACGCATCGCCAAACATACCGGCCTCAAACCGGAAGACCTATAGCTCCCGTCTCAACTCGTACAATGAAAGGCAACATGAAGATTGTTCTCGCAGAAAAAGTCTCGCCCGCCACTCTCGCCGTCTTCCAGCAGGAGCCAGGCTGGAACGTAGTCACCCCCGACCAGATCAAGAACGGCCTCGCCGCTGAACTCGCCGACGCCGATGCCCTCGTCGTCCGCTCCGCCGTTCAGGTGGATGCCAAGCTGCTTGAGTCCGCGCCGAAGCTCCGCGTCATTGGCCGCGCCGGCGTAGGCGTCGACAACATCGACACCCCAGCCGCCACCCATCGCGGCATCGTCGTCATGAACACCCCCGGCGCAAACGCCGTCGCCGTCGCCGAACTGACCCTCGGCCTCATGGTCTCGATGGCCCGCTCCGTTCCCCGCGCCAATGCCACCATGCACAGCGGCAAGTGGGAGAAGAAATCGCTGCAAGGGCAGGAACTCCGCGGCAAGACCCTCGGCATCGTCGGACTGGGTCGCGTTGGCCTCGAAGTCGCCCGCCGCGCCAAGGCCTTCGGCATGAACCTCATCGGCTACGACCCTTTCATCGCCCCGGTCATCGCCCGCGAGAACGACGTCACCCTCGTCCCCATCGACGAGATCTTCAAGGAATCCGATTACCTCACCCTGCACGTCGGTCTCACCACCCAGACCGAGGGCCTCATCAACGCAACCTCGTTGGCCATCATGAAAAAGGGCGTCCGCATCATCAACTGCGCCCGCGGCGAGCTTATCGTCGAACAGGCCCTCATCGATGCCCTCAAGTCAGGCCATGTCGCCGGGGCCGCCCTCGACGTCTTCCACAGCGAGCCGCTCAAGGACTCCGCCTTCTTCAATCTGGACAACGTCATCCTCTCTCCGCACATCGCCGGATCGACCGACGAGGCGCAGGAGGCCATCGGCATTCAGCTTGCCATGCAGGTGCGCGACTACCTCAAGCTCGGCGTCGTGCAGAACGCCGTCAATCTCCCCAGCCTCTCCCACGAGGAGTACATCGAGGTCGCCCCCTACATCGAGATGGCCGAGCGCCTCGGCCACTTCCTCTCTCACGCCACGCCGGGCAATCTCGAAAACATCCAGATGACCTACAGCGGCCGCATCGCGCAGGGCAAGACCGACCTCATCCGCAATGCTGCCATCGCCGGAATCTTCGCTGAAGAAGAGGGCGTCAACCGCATCAACGCGGCGGCCATTGTCGCCGAGCGCGGCATCCGCATTCAGGAAGACAAGAAGGAGTTCACCACCGGCGGCGCGGGCAGCGTCCTCAAGCTGGTTCTGCACTCCTCCGATGGCGAGGCCAGCGCTTCGGCGACCGTCCTCCATGGGACTTCGCCCCGGCTGCTCACCTACGATGGCATCGACATCGAGGCTCCGCTGAACGGAACGCTCGTGTCCATCCGCAACCACGACGTCCCTGGCGTCGTCGGACGCATCGGCACCATCCTCGGCGAGCACCAGATCAACATTGCCAACTTCGCGCTGGGCCGCTCGAACGGTCCAAGCCGCTCCAAGCGCGTTCCCCAGGGACAGGCGCTTGCCGTGGTGCAGATCGACGTCCCCAGCGCAGCGTCGGCCAACGCCGCTATCGAAGCTCTGCGCAAAGTAGAAGCGATCGCGAGCGTTCGGCTCGTTGAACTCGGCAAGCTGTAATTGTTGATCGCTTACGTAAAGCCGTGGGCCTAAAAGGTCCACGGCTTTTTAGTTTTCATCAGGTTTGGAGCGAGCGCTGTGCAGGCCCAACAGAAGATAAATCGCAGCCGTCGCAACTGCAGCAACTGCGCCAACACCAATGCCGACAAGCACGCCTGACGTGAGCGCGCTCAGCAGGTTCTGGGTATCAGCCGGGAACTGGATGGCATAATGCTGGTAAAAGAAGAAGCTCGATACCGCGATGGTGAGGATGCCGGTGGAGAGGCCAACCAGAACGGAGATGGCGAAACACTTGGCCCATCGCGCCGTCTTCGCAGGTCTTTGCATCCTTAGGCGAGTATAGCTTCTGCTTCCTCCGCCGTTTCTTTCGTCTCAAAGAACCGCTCGACTGCATCGAGAACAGCAGCGCCATTCCTGGAATCGAAGATTTGTTTACGCAGCGTCGATCCGCCGGGAACGCCGTGCGTAAACCAACTGGCGAACTGCTTCATCTTGCCCACGCAGTCGCGGTTGCGCTGCTGCCGAGCCAGTTGGCCAGCCTCGGTAATCGCAGCGGCGCGAGCCGCTTCGGCCCGCTCTTCGATGGCCAATTCATCGACCAGCATCTGGAAATAAGTCCGAATCATGCGGTAGCGGTCGTCGTTCGTCGGCTGGTCGTAGATGCCGACGCCGGTGGCCTCCTTCGAGGCAGTGTATTGCGCGATCTGGCGGAAGATCCACGGGTTCGACGGCGCGGTGCGGCCAATCATCACAGCATCGCAGCCGGTGGCGTCGATCATGGCGGCTGCGTCTTCCGGGGTGCGAATGTCGCCGTTGCCAATCACGGGAATCTTCACGGCATCTTTGACGGCGGCGATGTACTCCCAGCGCGCCTGTCCGGTGTAGCCGTCCTCGCGGGTGCGGGCGTGCAACGCTGCGGCGTTCAGGCCGCAGTCCTCGGCGAGCTTCGCCAGCTCGACGCAGACGATGTTGGCGTCGTTCCAGCCGATGCGGAACTTGACCGTGAAGGGGATCGTGACGGCGGCGCGGACAGTCTTGAAGATGGTCTCAATCAGCGGCAGGTCGCGTAGCAGGCCGGAGCCGCCGTTACAGGCGACGACACGCTTGGCAGGGCAGCCGAGATTCAGATCGACGAGATCGAACCCGGCATCCTGAACGATGCGCGCCGAATCAGCGAGCGTCTCCGGATTCGACCCGAAAAGCTGCGCCGAGATGGGATGCTCGTCGTCGTAGTAGGTAAGGTAACGTTTGCGCTTCGTCTCCCTCATACGCGAGAGACCGTCAGCGGAGGTGAACTCGGTCATGATGAGGCCGCAACCGGATTGCTGATTGGTCGTCGCCTGTTCGACGTTTGCACTGTCAGCGTCGGCCGTGAACTGGCTGGCATTCTTGATGAAGCGGCGAAAGACCGTGTCCGTCACCCCAGCCATCGGCGCAAGAACGGTCGCGGGGGCGATCTTTACGTTGCCAATGGTCAGGATGGCGGGGACGCGGGCGTGCTCGGGCATAACGTGATCGGCTGGGTTGTCCCAGTGCTTCTGCTCGAGTGTGTAGCGTTTCTTCATAGGCTTATGAAAGTGAAAAGCCCCCGCCAAAGCGGAGGCCTTTGGGTGATTGGCTCCGCTTACTTCGCGGCGGTTTCTGCCTTACCGGCGTCCGACTTGGCGAACTTGCGGCGGAAGCGCTCGACGCGGCCTGCGGTGTCGACCAGCTTCTGCTTGCCGGTGAAGAACGGGTGGCAGGCGGAGCAGATTTCGAGGACGATGTCGCCCTTGTGCGTGGAGCGGGTCTCAAAGTGGTTTCCGCAGGCGCACTTGACGGTGATGGTGTCGTACTTCGGGTGAATTCCTTCTTTTGGCATGGTTCTATCCTTTGGCTGATTTTGCTGCTGGTCGGCGCTTTCCGGGTCGCGGTTCGCTTGCGAACGGTATGGTCACGTCACATCGAATGCCTGTCGCGATTGCCGGGCAGACCCCTACTTCGGGGTTTGCGGACGCTTCCTCAGTTTAGTTCAGATTCGCACAGGGGGCAATTCGATTCAGGTGCTGCCATACTAGGGTACGGCCATGATTGAGATTTGTCCGATATGCGAGGGTTCCGGCCTGCAGGTCATCCAGCAGGACGGCAGGCAGTTTGTGCGCGACTGCGCTTGCCGCGTCGAGCGGCGGGCGGCGCGAATGCTGGAGCGGGCGCACATTCCCCGGCGCTACGAACACTGCTCTCTGGAAAGCTACGAGACCAACTTTCCCTCGTCGCACCGGACGTTGGGCGCGGCGCACCTGCGGGCGCGAAAGTTCGTGGAAGGTTACCCGGTAGAGACCGCCGGAACCGGACTGCTGCTGACCGGCTCGATCGGGGTAGGGAAGACCCATCTAGCCGTCGGAATACTGCAGGCGCTCGTAACGGAACGGGGAGCGACGGGCCTCTTCTACGACTACCGCGACCTCCTGAAACAGGTACAGAATAGCTATAACCGTCAGGTATCGGCGACCGAACTGGAGATCCTGGCCCCCGTCTTCGACGCTGAGGTGCTCGTCCTGGACGAACTCGGTGCCTCGAAACCTACCGACTGGGTCTGGGACACGGTCGCTCACATCCTGAACACCCGCTACAACGACCGTCGCACCACGATTATTACGACCAACTACGCGAATGCAGGGCCGCTTGGGATGGAGCCAACGACGCGGGCATCGATGCGCGAGGAGACCCTGGGCGACCGCATCGGCGAACGCATGCGCTCTCGGCTACAGGAGATGTGCGTTGTCGTGGAGATGCAGGGAGAAGACTTTCGCCAGAAGGTGAAGCGGGCAAGTTTCGCGTAGCATTTGGGATTGAAAAGCCTACTTTGTCACGGTCAAACGACAAGGGCGGACATGCTTCTTGCTTAATCCCAGTCAAAACAAGCAACGACAAAATACAGGGGTCTCTCCACTGCGCCACGCGATAAAGCTGCGCGGCTTCGGTCGAGATGACGTTTTTTGTAGTTTCTGACAGCTTCTTAGAGGGCTGTGGCGAGGAGAATAAGTCCGGCAGTCACGGCAGCAATCTGGTACAGACGATCAGTTCGAATGGGCGACAGGGATTCGTTGGGTGTGTCAGGATCAATCCTCTGCGGCCCTGGGGAAGGCTCTGTCGCGGAGAATGGCATCGTGTTGCTCGGGGAGTCCATCATGCATCTCCTGTGAAGAAATAGATGCAGGTTCTAACGAGATGATGCACCGGTTTGTTCCCTTCGCAGATAAAAATCTGACAAAGATTCTCGCGAGACGCAAAGTGGATATCCCCCCGCACTGAATTGTGGACGAGAGGTATAAAATCTCGGTCTATGAGCGATCTGCAACAGACAGGGAATCCACCGGCCGGCAAGGGGTACGGTGCGGGTGATCCGGCAATCTTTGGGACCAAACCGCCCCAGGGCGGAGGCGTACCGGTCATAGCCTGGGCGGTGGCGGCGCTGGTGGTCCTGCTTGTCGTGCTTGGAATGATCTTCGCGAGCCGGCGAACGGGAGCCAGAACTCCGTCGAACAGCGTTCAGCCGCTGGCGGCCTACGCCGCAAATCTGCCTCTGTCGCAGCTTGCCATGAGCGAGTCGACGAGCATCTCAGGCGGCAAATCGACGTTTGTCGATGGGCACATCAAGAACACGGGCAGCGCAACCGTGACGGGGATCACAGTCCAGGTGCTCTTCGGCAATGCGGAAGGCTCGGCCCCGCAGATCGATACGTTGTCGCTGACGCTTATCCGCACGCGACAGCCCTATATCGATACCCAGTCGGTAAGCTCAGCGCCGTTAAAGCCAGGCGACGAGCGCGACTTCCGGCTGATCTTCGAGTCGATCCCGCAGAACTGGAACACGCAGTTGCCCGAGGTGCGGATCATCGGGGTGGATACAAAGTAATCGTGTTTCGATGGGTATGAAACAGGCAGCGGCATGGGTAACCAACACCCATGCCGCTAACCTTTTATGCCGTCAAGTCCTTATTTCCCGAAGTTATAGTTAACACTGATCGTCGTCTCCACGGCGGCCGGCTCTCCATTCAGGATGTATGGCTTATATTGCCAGGTGCGGACAGCATCCATCGCACTTGCCCGTAACATCTGCGGCCCACTCAAAATTTGCAGACTCGTAACATCACCAGTCTTCGAGATGATTGCATGCAAAACCACAATTCCCGACAGATGCGCTGCGCGCGCGTCAGCAGGGTACGTCGGATTTTCGCCTGAGATTTTGTTCCCAGCCACGACTCCGCTTGCTATGCTCACGGTCCTGTTCGCGGCGGGGGCCGTTGTCGGCGGAGGCGGCTCATTCACGTCGAGCCGCAACGCCAGCGCCGAGCCGCAGGTGGCAATTCCAACCAGAACGCATACCGCCGCGGAACCTACTCGCAGCAGCCCTCTTGTCTCTCTTCGGTTCGTCATCAGGTTCATAATTCTCCTCTCCAGAATGTTGGCATCGAAGATTCCGATGGCATGAATGTTGATGGTCTGGGTCTGGTTCAGCATCATTGACGCCAGCCGTAGCAATGACCGTGCATAGTGTTCTCTTGTGGTTACAAACTCCGCCGCCATGGCATCGCACACCAGCTCGCGGCTCTGCCTTATCTGCGCCTTCAGCCATCGCGTCATGGGGTGATAGCTCACCGGCAGCGAGATCAATTCGTAAAGCGCGTTCTTCGCGAAGTCC
Source organism: Acidobacteria subdivision 2 bacterium RH1 MAG20 (assembly GCA_002197545.1). The sequence continues at coordinate 22,911 of NFUO01000714.1, forward strand.
CTTCTGCGCACGTGAGCAAGCTCATGTCCCAGCGCCGCCTCCACGTCATTTGCCTCCGCCGTCTCCATAAAGTCGGCAGGCAGCAGCAGCATTCGCCGCCGAAAGCCCAGCGTCAGCGGGCCTGCAATCCTCGGCGTGCTCGCAATCTCCACATCGCGCACATCGAAGACGCGGCAGTATCTCTCCCACACCGTCTGCCAATCGCCGGTCAGCTCTAGTTGCCGCGCACCGCGCCGCAGACCTTCGCTCTGCACCAACCCCCAGAGAAGCCGCCCGCAGAAGAACAATATGAAGCCCAGATAGACGATCGCCGCTCCATGGCGCAGTCCCGGCGGTAGATGCAGTGCCGTGCCTGCAATCGGTGTGAATCTCCCCACCTCTACCTGCACTGTTCCGGTTGCCGGTCCACCCATCCCAAAGCCATGCGGCAGCCATGCCGCAGTCACACCGCATGCGGGCAGAACCGCCGCGACCAGCAGCGCCGTCACCCACACCCACTGCTCCGCCTGCGGGCCCATTCGCCGCACCAGCCGGGCGCAGCCATATCCCGCCAGGCAAATCAGCGGAACCTGCCATAGCGAGTTCACCAGATATCCCAGCACAAATTCTTCAAAATGATTCATCGCTTGCCTCCGCGTTCTTCGCCCTCTTCCAGCCTGCGGCTCAGCTCCGCGATCTTCTTCGCGTCGAGCTGGTTGCTCTTGATCAGGCTCATCACCAGCTCTTCGCTCGATCCGCCGAACATGCGGTCCACCACATCGCGCAGCGCATGGCTCAGCGCCTTCGCCTCGGTCACGGTCGCGTTGTACTCATACGCCCGCCCTTGCAGCTTGCGCTTCAGCTTGCCCTTGCGGTGCAGAATGTTCAGCATCGTCTGCACGGTGGTGTAGGCGAGTTGTTGCTCCAAACCCTCTTGCACGTCGCCCACATTGCTCGCGCCCCGCCGCCAGATCACCTGCATAATCTGCAGTTCCAGCTTCGTTAAACCCTCTTTATCCTGACCGCCCATGGCATATCTCCTAACAAGTTAGGACATTACGCCGGACTTATGCTGCTTGTCAACTAAGAACTTAGGAGTTAAATTAAAACCACGGCACAGTTCTGAAAAGTACCCTCTTTCATCTGGCAAAATCCCGCCGCTAAGCCGCGTCACCCGCTTCAAAATACAGATACTTTCGCCATGCCGCATCCGCGCTGCCGATCATCCGCATGATGTGCCGCGAAGTATGCAGACTGAATGGCCGCGGCTCCCGCTGCAGCTTCATCTCCGTCAACTCATGCAGCAACTGATTGCCCTTCCGCCGGTTGCAGTCATGGCAGCACGCTACCAAATTTTCCCAGGTCGAAAGCCCACCCCGCGACCGCGGAACCACATGGTCCAGCGTCAACTCTCCCGCCGTCAGCACAACCGAGCAATACTGGCAGCTATTTCTATCGCGCAGCAGAATATTCTTGCGGCTCAAAGCCCGCGTCTGGTGCGGAATCCGCCTGTACTCCAGCAAACGGATCACGCTCGGCATCGCCACCTTCATCCGCGCGGCGTGCAGAATCGCGCCCTGCTCTTCCTCGGTACGCGCCACTCCCTTCAAAACCAGCACCAGCGCCCGTCGCGCTCCGCAGATATTGATCGGCTCATAGCTCGCATTCAGCACCAGTACCGGCGTCTGCATCGCCGGTTGCCGGAACACCCCGATCCGGACATCGACATCCGACACCAGCCGTCCGCTCGCATGAGAGCTCCCATGCCCTGAGTGTCGATTTCCAGTCAGCCTCTGCTTCCGCATCTTCCCCGATTGCATCGCCCTGCCCTCCGGTTCCAAATCATCATTCGCAAGTTGTCAGTGCAAATCCCGCTTCCTAAAGTCCTTGTCCTGCTGTCCATCCCAAAACTCAACCATCTCCCGCTGCGCACGGGCCAACGTAGCGACCCAGACCTTACTTGCCCCCGCCCGTCGCAAGACTCGCGCACACTCCCGGGCCGTAGCCCCGGTCGTATAAATGTCATCCACCAGCAGGACCTCGCGCCCCGCCAGCGCCGCGTCATTCCGCACCGCAAACGCGCCCTTCAAATTCCGTCTGCGGCCACGCGGAGTCAGGGCAAACTGGCTCTCCGTATCCCTTACCCGCCGAATCACCCCATGCGCCGTGTGCAGCTTCCACTGCGGCCGCGTCTTCTTCAACTCAGCCAGCGCCGCGTCCGCCAGCAGAACCGTCTGGTTATACCCTCGCTGCCTCTCTTTAGCCGGAAACAGCGGAACCGCAACCACCATCAACTCCGAGCCAGCCTGCCCCTCCAGCATCTCGATTGCCTGTGCCAGCATTCCACCCAGCGGTCGGGCGATAGCACTCATTCGCTCATACTTCAGCAGATGCACCATCTCCCGCAGCCCATCCTGATAAACTCCATAGGCCACCGCCCGTTCAAACTCCGGGGCCGCCATCCGGCAGGGCGCGCACAGCAGCCCCTCCGCAGGAAACTGCCCCGCAAACCGAACCCCTTCCAGATCAAGCGCTTCCCCACACCGCCTGCACAGCGTCGCTGTCTGTGCCCCAACTCCACCCAAACAATCATCGCAAACAGGAGATAGTCCAGCCCGAAGCAGCGACCCACCACAAACCCTGCAATCGGCTGGAAACAAAGTCGTTACGAGATCATCGACAGCAGCCCGAACCACCCGTCCCGGCCTTTGAAGCAAGCGCGTTATCGCGCTACCATCCGCCACCCTGCCGATCTCAACACCAGGCGGCGCGCCGGGTGGACCCCCGGCACTACTCCCGAGCGCATTGTCATTCAAGCATTCGCTGAAGACGCACCTCACTCGCCGGCGCTCCAGGTCGGTCGGACCGCGCCATGTCCGCAGTATACGCCTAAACCGCTACTTCCAGGCAAATTCCTGCACCATGCCTGATGCACCTCTGCCTCGGATTCACCCCCGCTGATACACTCCCATCCAGCCGGACACATCGCTTTACCAGCGGGAGAGAACCATAGAATGGCAACGCCCACCATCACCAAACCCACCTACCAGCCCTTCGTCCCCGCCGGCGAATCCCGACGCGAGTTCACTCCCCGCGCCCTCATCCTCGGCGGCCTCTTTGGCGTCCTATTCGGAGCGGTCACGGTCTATGTGGGTCTCCGCGCTGGTCTCACAGTCGCTGCGTCGATTCCTATCTCAGTCCTCTCCATCAGCATCCTGCGTGCCTTTGGCCGCGCTAGTATTCTTGAAAACAATATCGTCCAGACCACCGGAAACGCCGGGCAATCCATTGCCTCGGGCGTCATCTTCACCCTGCCTGCGCTGATCTTCCTCGGTTTCGATCTCGAATCCACCCGCATCTTCGCGCTGGCTCTCTTCGGAGGCTGGTTGGGCGTCCTCTTTATGATCCCGCTTCGCCGCCAGCTCATCGTCGAAGAGCATGGGGCGCTAACCTACCCCGAGGGCACTGCCTGTGCCGACGTTCTCGAAGCCGGTGAACGCGGCGGCAGCTTCGCCAGCCGGGTCTTCCTCGGCCTCGGACTCGGCGGCCTCTACACCCTCTTTCAGAACGACAACCTCTTCTCCCTCTGGCCCTCGCAGCCCGACTACCAGCCCAACCTCGGCTCCCAGCATCTGCTCAAGGGCTCCGCTATCCGCGCCGACTGCACCTCCGAGTACCTTGGCGTCGGCTACATCATCGGCCTCCGCGTCTCCGCCGTCATGCTCGCTGGAGGAGTCTTCTCCTGGCTCGTCTTAATGCCTGCGATCTACTTCTTCGGCTCTCACCTCACCAGTCCCATCTATCCCGGCACTACGCTCATCCGCGACATGACGCCCTCCGACCTCTGGAGCACTTACGTCCGCCCCATGGGCGCGGGAGCCGTTGCCGCCTCCGGCCTTATCACCCTCCTGCGCACCGCGCCGACGATCTTCTCCGCGCTCACCGAAGGTCTGGGCAGCATGGGCAAAAACCGCTCTGGCAAAAATGCTGCAGCCAAAACCATCCGCACCGAGCGCGACATTCCCATGCCGGTCGTCCTCGGCGGCAGCGCGGTGCTGGTCATTCTTATGTGGGCTTTCCTCCAGTTCCACCCCGTCCCCGGAGCCCAGGTCGGAGCTCTCGCCAACCTCGCGGCCTCCGTCCTCGTTATCGTCTTCGGGTTTCTCTTCGTCACCGTCTCCGCCCGCATCGTCGGCATCGTCGGCAGCAGCGCCTCGCCGGTCTCCGGCATGACCATCGCGACGCTGATGGCCACCGCCGCCATCTTCCTCGTCCGCGGCTGGACCGCCCCCGCCTTTGGGGCGCTGGCCATCACCATTGGAGGCATCGTCTGCATCGCCGCCTCCAACGCAGGCGACACCGCCCAGGACCTCAAGACCGGTTTCCTCATCGGAGCCACTCCGTGGAAGCAGCAGCTCGCCATCATGATCGGCGTCATCATCTCTCTCTTCTCCATTGGGACCACGCTCAAGGCCATGAACACCGGCCTAGAAACCTTCCAGCGGATGCAGAAGCCCATTGTCTTCTCGCTCTCCGCACTCCCCGACGGCGTCCAGAACGAAGGCCCCTTCAAACGCGACCATCTCTCTCTCACCTCGCACAACACCGACAACCCCACTCGTGAAGAGATTTCCAACGCCCACCAGTTCATTCTGCTCAACGCCATCGGCTCATCCACGCTTCAGGACGGCAAGTACCTCTACAATCCACAGACCGGGCAGATAGAGATCCAGTGGGTCCAGGGCATCGGCAGCGAAAAGGCCGCCGCCCCGCAAGGCCGCCTCATGGCTACCGTTATCAACGGCATCCTCACCCGCAAACTTCCCTGGGGACTCGTCCTCTTAGGTGTGGCGATCGTCATTTGCATTGAGCTGCTCGGCATCCGCAGCCTCACCTTCGCTGTGGGGGCCTATCTTTCCATCGCCACCACGCTGGCCATCTTTATTGGTGGAGTCATGCGTTGGATGGTCGATCGTACCCTCGAAAGACGCACCGCCACCAATCCCGAAGAGATCGACCCCGACACCGGTCTGCCCATCCCCGTCAGTGCGCTCGACTCCGAATCCGAGATCAGCTCCGGCTCGCTCTACGCCTCGGGCCTCATCGCGGCGGGCGGCATCGTCGGCCTCATGGGCGTAGGCGCAAGACTCTACGAAGCCGCCACTGACAAGACCATCCCCCGCTTCAGCGACCATAATCCCTTCTACCATGATTGGGTGAGCGTCATCATGTTCGCCCTGCTGGCCTTCTCGCTCTATTACTTCGCCAGAAAGCCACTGGAGAAGAAATAGGCCAACATGGACGCCAACGCAGAAGACGATAGATCTGAACTGCATAGCGCAATTTCAGAATCAGGCGTTCCACCGCCCACAGACCTCAACCTTTCTTAGCTTCTTTCATCTGCTTCGCCAACTCAGCCTTAAACACCTGCTCCCGCTCCGCAACATAGTCCTTATATCCCTGCGGATCGACAAAAGCCTGCACGCCCTCTTGCTTCAGTCGCGGATACTTTGCCAGCATCCCGTAGTAGCTTCCATGCGCTCCCAGGAAGATGTCGCAGGGCAGCGACTTCAGTACTCGAAACGTCTTCTCATAGTCCTGCGTGATCTGCGGATACGCCGCCATATCTCCCGCCAGCTTGTATCCCGGATTCAAATTCGGACTACCCACAATCACGACGTTATATATCTTCCCGCCGTCCTTCACCTTCATCGTCCAGGTCGTGCAGCCTTTGGTGTGTCCCGGCGTCAGGTGCGCCACCAGAACCGTGCCGCCAAGTCGCACCTCGCTCCCATCGTGCAGCACACGGTCAACCTTCGCCGGAGGGTACCAGTCATCCGGCGACTTGCCATACCGAAAGTCCTTCCTTCCGCCCGACTCGACCACGGGAACGTCCGCATCCATCACCATGTACTTCGCGCCCGTTAGCTTCTTCACCTCGGCGCTTCCTGCTGCATGGTCCCAGTGCGCGTGGCTGATCAAGAGGATTTTAATATCGCTGAACTTGAATCCCAGCTCCTCAACGCTCTTCTTAATCAGCGGCGGCGAGCTTGCCAAGCTGCTGTTGATCAGGATGTCTCCCTGCGGCGTCACAATCAGGTACGACGCCAGGTCCTTGCTGCCGACGTAGTACAGGTTGCCGGCAATCCGGTGCGGGGGAAACGCCATCGTCCACGTCGAAGTGTCAATGCTCTGGCCCCTGGCCGCAGCTGCCGTCACCATCACTGCCATCAAAATCAGAAAACGACCGGCAATCTTCCACAATCTTCCACCATGATGCATCGACAGACCTCCCTGAATCGCTTCTGACATCTTCGCCCGGTTTATACCCTCACCGCGCGTTGCCATCTTCTGCAAACTTACGCAGAATACCTGTGGATAGAACATATCGACGCTGGTTCTCATCTCCATCCTGTATTCTTCCTCTCGGCAGGCACAGTTTCAATTACAAGGAAAACAACCATGAAGCTCATCACCCGAACCCTCCTCGCCCTTCTCCTCATCACCCCGCTCTTCGCTCACGCAGACGAAGCCAGTAAAAAGGCGAAGATCGAAGAGCTGATCCAGCTCACCAATATGAACCACCTGATGAGTCAGATGTTAGGCCAGATGACTGAGCGCATGAAAGCTTCTGCGGCGGAACAGGCGTCCAGCATGAATATGAACGCCGCCCAGAAGGCTATCTATGACGACTATCAGCAAAAGGTCAGCCAGCTCCTCACCGACACCGTGAGCTGGGACAAGATGAAACCGGTCATGATTCAGGTCTACTCCGAGACCTACACCGACGAAGAGCTCGACGGCATCCTCAACTTCTACCGCTCGCCCGCAGGACAGGCGATGGTCGCTAAATCGCCACAGCTCATGTCGAAGACCATGACGCTGATGGTGCAGCAGATGAGCACGCTTCAGCCCCAGATCCAGCAGCTCACCAAAGACTTCGCTGCCCAGATGCAGAAATCGGCCACGCCACCGGCAAAATAACTCTCTCACCCTCGTAAAGCGCTAACGCCGCGCCTCTATACCAGCCTGGGCCATCGGCCCAGGTTCACGGACGCATCCAAACCGAGGGCTGAAACCCGCCTCATACTCCCTCTCATTGTCAAGTCCAAAATCCATCCAACTCAAACAAAACAAGCCAGATAGGAATTGCCGATGAGTTCCGCTCCAGTTGGTACACTAAAGTTAGTAGAAAAATAAGCCAGGGTCGCAGCCACAAGCCGGACCTAACTCTTTTAGAAAGACGAATTTAGCTGTAACTCGTTTAGAATGACGATTTTGCATGCCGTGATCCGCTGTAAACGATTGAATATAAATGCTTTATGCCAAGGTAATCCCCCGGGGGTAGGGGGGTCTCCGAGAGATGGCCAAAAGAGCAGATTCTTCCCTCAAATCAATCGGCCAATCCTCGTATATACTCAAAGGGTTGTACAAAAGCAGCACTTCGTTAGGAACACCAATGCCAAAGCTGAAGACACACAGCGGCGCCGCAAAGCGCTTCAAGAAGACCGGTACGGGCAAATTCAAGCGCGGCCAGTCCAAGATGCGCCATATCCTCACCTCGAAGGCAACCAAGACCAAGCGCAAACTGGGCGGCTCGGTTCTGGTCTCTGAGGCGGATCACGCCAAAGTAGCACGCATGATTCCTTACGCCTGAGCTTCAGGCAGGGAGTCGTCGGTTTTTCAGATCGAGCCGCTTCAAAAGCAAAGGGCCACTCAAAGCGTAAAGGCCCCTGGATGAACGGAAGTGAGTCCACCGAGATCTGAAGTTGCATAGCGAGTGAAGAGGCCACCTTACCTCCAGCCGCTCAAACGATGTACGCAAAAGGAGAAGCACCATGCCCCGTGTAAAACGGAGTACAAAACGCAATGACCGCCGCAAAAAGATCCTCAAGCGTGCGAGTGGTTACTTCCTCACAAAATCCAAGCTCTACCAGGCAGCGCAGGAGGCCGTCGAGCGCGGACTCATGTTCGCCTACACTGGCCGCAAGCAGAAGAAGCGGCAGTTCCGCTCTCTCTGGATCGTCCGTATCAACGCAGCCTGCCGCATCAACGGCATGAGCTACTCGACCTTCGTCAACGGCCTCAAGCTGGCCGGCAACGGCCTCGATCGCAAGATCCTCGCCGACATCGCCGCCAACGACGCCGCTGGCTTCGCCGCTCTGGCCGAGCAGGCCAAGGCAGCCCTGAAGACAGCAAAGGACGCTCGCACCGCAGCCGCAGCATAAATTAACCGTATACAGCGAAAGAGGCACGGCTCAGCCGTGCCTCTTCCCTCTGGGGACGCATATCGAGGTAATTAAGAAGGAGACCCGCGCCGACTTCTGATAGAGTGGTGTGCAGAATGCCGCAAAATCTTGCACGACAGTACGAGAAGCTCAAACGAATTGCTTCGGAAGATTTGGGCTCTCAGAAAACTGCGGATTTGATAGCCGACATGGCCCAGTATGCTCGAGGGCTGTTGAGCAAGGCAGAACGGGTGATACTGACATCTCGTGTGCTCAATAAGCAGTATTTTGGTTATCGAGGAGTTTCTGAGTCGCGTCCCATCAATGAAGCGTTATACGCAGATAGAACAGCAGAATTTTTGGAACTGCTGGATCGCTTCCGCAAAGGTTTGAATGACCTTCCTTCCCAATCAATCACCAGAACAACCTACAGCATTGCGGCGACAATCTTCGCAGCAAATGATGTGAATGAGGTTGGCAGGAAGGCATCTGCGACCTTCTTCGAAGTGCTCATCGGCCATCTTGTCGCCAGACTAACTGGGATCAATCCTCGTAAGAAAGTTCGAATGCCGGAGACAGGTGAGAATCTTACAACCGACTATGTCTTTGATATGGGGGCGAACCAGAGGAAGTTGCATTTACCATTGAAAACTTCCACTCGTGAAAGGGCCGTTCAAGCGTGGGTACATCAACTTGTTCTTGACCGCATTTTCGGCGATGGTGTTTACAAAGGGATATTGGTTGTGTCGGCGGAAACAAAGAGAAACGCAAAAAATGGGCAAGTCATAGAGATATTGGTTCCCAGGCAGTTGCAGATGTTTCAATCCCGGGTGGCGAAAATGACCAGAGTCTACTACTTGGACCCGCCCGATAATTATCTGGCGCTCACGAAGAGCTTTCCGCGCGTCGATATAAAGCCGTTTGGGGATATTTTCGAGGAACTCTCTACTTTGTTGCGAGTCGAGTAGTACGAACGGTCTTCTTTCGGAAGACTAGAAAGTAAGAGTGGTTTTTTCTGGCGTGCTGCTGTTTAACCAAACGGCTCACACCCGGCCTGTTATTCCTTATTATTACAAACAAATCTTCAGCTATGAATTGGCTGGTTGTTAATTCATTGATGAGCTCGACGTGAGTTAAACGCTGCTTACATGCGCACACTTCGTCCTGGCATTTCACGATATAGATGCCGCCGTTGCCCAAAACTCGATAAGCCTCTTTCGCGGCTTCGAAGTACAAATCCAGTACTGCCTCGTGATACTTGCGGGTAGTTTTGTTGTCGCCGTTATTTCGGTAATACGATTCGAAATTTTGGTGTCCTTCGTGCGCGGTACCGCCCGGTGTATGCATATAGGGTGGATCGAAGACCACGCAATCAATACTCCCCGAGGAATAAGGCAATTCGCGTGCGTCAATACCATGTTTCAGATCGGTTGCTAAGAGGCGATAGGCATCTGGAGAGACATCTCTCCAAAAGACTCCGTTGCCATAGGTTACGTCTGCAACTTTGCTGCGAAGTGGTACATAAAGCTTCAAAATAGAAGGAAAAACATCAGCGTTGGTGCCAATCTCCGCTGAAAAGACGAGATCATTTGTCGCGACTCCTGCTGGTGATTTGCGTGGCTTGAGTCCTTTACGTTGAACAAGTTTCGGATTTTCTCTTGCCGGAAAATCTATTAGCGCTGCTTGAGTGGCCACCATGCCCTCCATCATATTCGAACCCTTGACTCTGCGTAGTGAAATTTTAAAGAATGGATTTAGAGAGTTCCCCAAATGAAACGAGTGAGGTAGCGGGCGTACAAGCGCCATCGGGTATCCTTAGAGACATGCCCACCCCTTCAGGAACCACGCCAGAGCTGGACTTCCGCACCCCGGACGAGCAGTTCACAGGTAAGGCGCCCTTCGAGTCCTGGGGCCGCTACCCGAACTATGACGCAAACGTAGTCCCGCTGCACTGGCAGGGCGACTATCCTGCAGTCGCCAGCGGGATGCACAACGGCGTGCTGCCCGTGGGCATGGGCCGCAGCTACGGCGACGTCTGCCTGCTCAAGGGTGGCAATCTGCTCGTCGCCACTGGATTGAACCGCCTCATCGCCTTCGATCCCGAGACTGGACTGCTCACCGCCGAGGCCGGAATCACATTGGCGCAGATACTAGACTTCGCCGTTCCGCGAGGCTTCTTCCTCCCCGTCTCTCCGGGAACGAAATATGTGACCCTCGGCGGGGCGATCGCCAACGACATTCACGGCAAAAACCACCACGTCGCCGGGACCTTTGGCCGCCATGTCACGCGGTTCGAGCTGGTCCGCTCCGATGGCACGCGCAAGCTCTGCTCGCCGACCGAGAACCCCGACTTCTACGCCGCAACCATCGGCGGACTTGGCCTCACCGGACTCATTAGCTGGGCGCAATTGAAACTTAAGCCCATCGTCTCGCGCATGATCGACTACGAGGGCATCCAATTTCACGGCATCGACGAGTTCCTCGACCTCACCCGGCAGAGTCAGGACATCGAGTACACCGTAAGCTGGATCGACTGCGCCTCCACCGGCAAGAACTTTGCCCGCGGGGTCTTCATGCAGGGCGATCACTCGACCAGAAGGGGCGAACTCAAGCCCTCACCCGAGCCGAAGCTGGTCTTTCCCTTCGATGCTCCCGGCTTCGCGCTCAATCATCTTTCGGTCAGCCTCTTCAACACCGCTTTCTTCCACAAGCAGATTCACGATCGCGTCGTTGCGCTGCAGGACTACGAGCCTTTCTTCTATCCCCTCGACAAGGTCCTTCACTGGAACCGAATGTACGGCAAACGAGGGCTGTTGCAGTTCCAATATGTCATTCCGTGGGAGAGCGCTCGCGAAGGCACCATCACCATCCTCAAAGAGGTCGCTAAATCGGGGCTCGCCAGCTTCCTTGCGGTGCTCAAGGTCTTTGGTGATGTCCCTTCGCCCGGCATGATGAGCTTCCCCAAGCCGGGCATCACGCTGGCGCTCGACTTCCCGATCAAGCCGGACAAGAGCTTCCCTTTGTTCGAGCGACTTGCCGATATGACGCGCGAGTTCGGGGGACGCCTCTATCCCGCCAAGGATGCGGCCATGACCGCGGCGCAGTTCCAGGCCTTCTATCCGCAGTGGCAGCAGTTCGCTCGCTACCGCGACCCACAACTAACCTCCAGCTTCTGGGAGCGCGTGACAGGAAATCGACCAGGCTTATGAGTCAGACTGATACAAATCCCCGCAAGATCCTTGTTCTCGGCGCAACTTCCGGCATTGCCGAAGCTACCTGCCGCATCTGGGCCGCACAAGGCGCGCGCCTCTTTCTCGTGGCCCGCAACGCCGAGAAGCTGGCTGCGGTGGCTGCCGATCTCAGGACACGTGGCGCGAGCTATGTGGATACTGCCATCGCCGATCTTGACGACACGGACAAGCATCCTGCGTTGCTTGCTCATGCCGTGAACTCGCTTACTGGTTTGGATGTCGCCTATCTTACTTATGGCATTCTTGGCGATCAGGCCAAGGCCGAGCAGGACTTCAATACTGCCGCGCAGATCATCTATACCAACTTCATGGCTCCGGTCTCGCTGCTGACCTGGCTGGCTAATTTTTGCGTTCAGCGCCATGCGGGAACGCTTGCCGTCATCTCGTCGGTTGCGGGCGAGCGGGGGCGGAAGTCGAACTACCTCTATGGCTCGTCGAAGGCTGGCCTGTCGGCATTTCTTGATGGTTTGCGTAATCGGGTGGACCGTGAAGGGGTAACCGTGCTGACGATCAAGCCTGGGCCGGTGAAGACCTCCATGACCTCGGGCATGAAGGGGAGCGAGAAGTTTGCCGATGTCGATACGGTCGCGCAAAGCATCGTCAAGGCCATCGACAAACGAAGCGATGTTCTCTATGTGCCGTTCCAGTGGCAACCGATCATGTTCGTCATTCGGCATATTCCTGAGCGGGTTTTCAAGAAACTCAATCTTTGATGTGGGCTTGCTGTGTTTTTAGCCTCACGGAATCTCCGAGCTGCGGATGTCAGAGGCCTCGACCGTTGGGGTAGGCGGGGAACTGGTAGCGGTTGCGGCGTATGAGATGGACGATGAGCCAGATGATGCCGATGAGGATGAGCAGGGGGGCGAAGGGAACGAGAAGCCAGAGGCGTCCGGGAAGGACGGTGCGGCTGCCGTGGATGGTGGCGTCGGAGCTGAGGTTGGCGTTGCCCGCGGCTACGGCTACATCGCCCATGACCTCGGTTTCGTCGCCAAGGTTCAGGTCTCCGCCCAGGATGGCTACATCGCCTGAGATGGTGTGAGTGGGGTCGAGGGTGACGCTGCCGAAGAGGACGGCTACGTCGCCTTTGACGTCTCCGTGGATGTGGACGGAGCAGAAGGCACAGGCGACGTCGCCGGCGGTCTCCCCTTCAGAGATGTTTATGTCGCCGCCGAAGCTGGCGCGGTCCTGATCGGCGTGGGCGAAGGGAGCGTAGGCGACGAGAAGGAGGGCGGCGGCGAGGAGGAGTTTCGGCATGGAAGGTGCTCCTGGAAGGTAGTGTACGGCGGATTAGGGGGCGTGGCTGGGCGAGGTCGTAAATTCTCACACTGCTGTGGATGCTAGGCTTAAAGAACATGAGCCACGAACTGCCGAAAGCATATGATCCGTCCGTTATTGAAGAGCGCTGGGCCGAATACTGGGTGCGGGAGCGCCTGTTTGATGTCGGCCCTGCTGAGGGTACGCAGGAGGGCGTGAAGAAGTTCACCATGCTGCTGCCGCCGCCCAATGTGACGGGCCGGCTGCACATGGGGCACATGCTGAACCAGACGGAGATGGACATCCTGACCCGTTGGCACAGGATGTCGGGCGAGGTGTCGATGTGGGTTCCGGGGACGGACCACGCCGGGATTGCCACGCAGATGATGGTGGAGCGGCAGCTTGCCTCCGAGGGCAAGAAGCGCCAGGAGCTGGGCCGCGCTGCCTTTGTGGAACGGGTTTGGGAGTGGAAGGGCGTTTATGGTGGCGCCATCCTCGATCAGATGAAGCGGCTGGGCGCGAGCGTGGACTGGGGCCGCGAATACTTCACCATGGACGACCGGTTGAGCGTTGCGGTGAAAGAGGCATTTGTTCGCCTGCATGAGCAGGGGTTGATCTATCGCGGCGCATACATCGTCAACTGGGACCCGGCGATTCAGACAGCGGTCTCGGACCTTGAGGTGGAGCACGAGGAGCGGGTGGGGAAGATTTATTACATCCGCTATCCGCTTGTGCCGGAGGCAGACGAAGAAGCAGATTCCTCCGCTTCGCTACGGAATGACAAAAAAAACGCACGAGGAACAGAGTCGATTGTGATTGCGACGACGCGGCCGGAGACAATGCTGGGCGACGTGGCGGTTGCGGTGAATCCTACCGACGAGCGCTACCTCGCGGTGCAGGGCAAGATGGTCCGGCTGCCGCTGAGCGGCGTGAACGGCGGCGCGGACCGCGAGATTCCGATTCTGGCGGATGACTGGGCCAAGCCGGAGTTTGGCACCGGCGCGGTGAAGGTGACGCCGGCGCATGATCCGAACGACTTTGCGATTGGCCAGCGGCATGGATTGCCGAACCTGTCGATTCTGGACGAGACGGCGCATGTGCTGCTGCCGGGGTCGCCGTATCACGGGCTGGACCGCTATGCGGCGCGGACGAAGATCGTCGAGGACTTGAAGAAACTGGGTCTGCTGGTTGATGTGAAGGACCACACGCTTGCGATTGGGGTGAGCCAACGGAGCGGCGTGGTGATTGAGCCGCGGCTCTCGCAGCAGTGGTTCGTGAAGATTCAGCCGCTGGCGGACAAGGCGATTGAGGCGGTGGACAAGGGCTATATCAAATTCACGCCGGACCAGTATCGCAAGACCTATGACGAGTGGATGAAGAACATCCACGACTGGTGCATCTCGCGGCAACTTTGGTGGGGACACCGGATTCCGGCGTGGCATTGCGAGGCTTGCGGTGAGATTACGGTGGCGCGGGAGACTCCGCTGAAGTGCGGGAAGTGTGGGTCGGCTGAGATTTTGCAGGAGACGGACGTTCTCGATACGTGGTTTTCTTCAGGACTGCTTCCGTTCACTGTGTTTGGTTGGCCGGAGAAGACGCCTGATCTGGCGGCGTTTTATCCGACGCAGTTGCTGGTGACGGGCTTCGATATTTTGTTCTTCTGGGTGGCGAGGATGATTATGTTGAGCTGCCACTTCATGCTGGATGTGCCGATGCCGGACGGGTCGGCACGGACGCTGGAGAATGCAGTGCCGTTTCGTGAGGTCTACATCCACGCGCTGGTGCGGGATGCGGAGCGGCAGAAGATGTCGAAGACGAAGGGCAATGTGATCGACCCGATTGAGGTGGTCAAGAAGTACGGGACCGATGCGGTGCGGTTTACGCTGGCGAGCATGGCGAGTCCGGGAACTGATATCGCCTTCAGCGAAGAGCGCACGGATGGGTATCGGGCGTTTGCGAACAAGATCTGGAACGCGGCCCGGTTTTTGTTTATGCAGGTGGACCGGGCTAAAGAGGGGGGCATCGTTGTTGACCTGACGAAGCTAAATACGGCACTGAAGGATGTAGAGGATGCTCCGCTGGAGACGCGGTGGATACTAGCGCGGCTGGCAGCAACGGCGTCGTCGGTAGATGCGTCGTTGACGGCTTACCGGTTCGATGAGGCGGCGAGTGCCGTGTACCAGTTTTTCTGGGGGGACTTCTGCGACTGGTATATCGAGATTGTGAAGCTGCGGCTGGAATTTGGCGAAGGCGCTGATCTGGCTGCTGCGAAGACTGCGCTGACGACGTTGCTCGCTGTGTTTGAGGCTGCGCTGCGGTTGCTGAGTCCGTTTATGCCATTTATAACAGAGGAGATCTGGCACGCAGTTTATGACGGCGCGGCTCCGGCCAAGTCGATTGCGCTGACGCGGTTTCCGCGGGCGGAGAATGTGGCGGCGGACGGGGCCAGCATTCCGGCGATGGAGATGTTGCAACACTTAATCATTGGAATACGAGCATCTCGCAAAGATTTAGGTGTCCCGGAGAAAGATATCGTACCTGTGGAAGTGCTCGGGCTAGCGAACTATACCATTCCAAATTCGCAAGACACATTAATTTCACGGAATGAAGCAACTATTAAGAAACTTGCAAGAGTATCAACTGTTACCACTCGCCTCCTAAGCGACCCACAATATGGGGACTCTAACTGGCGCATGTTTGGAACAGCAGAAATCAAAATTATCTACGAGCGGCAGATCGATGTGGCGGCCGAGCGGGAGCGGTTGACAAAGGACCTAGCGAAGTTTGAGAAGGGGTTGGTGGCGGCAGAGCGGCAGTTGGGTAACGATGCGTTTATGGCGAAGGCCCCAGCGCATATTGTTGAAGGGCTGCGAAAGCAGGCGGCGGAGACGAAGATGCTGCATGACAAGGCGCGGGCCGCGCTGGAGGCTTTGCCTGTGGCATAGATGGCCTACGATTTGGCTTCGACTTTTCCTTGACGATCTGGTCGGTGGCGATATTTACGTTCTCGTGTTTGATGTCGAGGCGGAGGCGGTGAGATGCGGGTGGCGGGTTTAGGATTACAGGATGGACTGGAAGAGTAAGCGGATACGGACGATTCTTGAAGCGGCGCTGGCGGAGGACAAGGTCGCCAACGATGTGACGACGGCATTGACGATTGCGCCGGGGTTGCGGGCTTCGGGCACGATTATTGCCAAGGAAGATTGCGTGGTGTCGGGGCTGGGATGCATTCCGGTGATTCTGGATATTTTTTCGAAGATGTCGGTGACGCCGCTGGGGCGGTTCGAGGTGGTGAGCCATCCGGAGATCTTCGACGGCGTGAAGGTGAAGAAGGGGCAGTCGCTTGCGGTGATTCGGCATAATGCTTCGGCGATTCTTTCGTGCGAGCGCGTGACGTTGAACCTGATGCAGCGGATGAGCGGGATTGCGACGCTGACGAACCAGTTTGTGAAGGCCATTGCGGGGACGAAGGCGAAGATTCTGGATACGAGGAAGACGATTCCGGGGCTGCGGGCGCTGGATAAATATGCTGTCTGTTGCGGCGGCGGCGTGAATCACCGGCTGGATCTGCAGGATGGGATTTTGATCAAGAACAATCATATTTCGCTTGGGGGTGGGTTGCCGATCGTGCTGGAGCGAGCGCTGGAGGGGCGGAAGGCCGGGCAGATTGTGCAGGTTGAGGTGCGGAGTCAGATGGAGTTGGAGCAGGCGATTGCCGGTGGAGCGGAGTCGATTCTGCTGGATAATATGAAGCCGGCGGTGGTGAAGAAGGCGGTCAAGCAGATTCGGGCGGCGCTGCCGGGTGCTCCGATCGAAGCTTCGGGCAATATGAATCTGAAGACGGTGCGGGATTATGCGCTGACTGGCGTGGATTTTATTTCGGTGGGCGCGCTGACGCATTCGGCTGTGGCTGTGGATTTGAGTATGCGGATTACAGCGGATGTTTACTGAGGGTGGCGTGTTTGATTTAGCTGTGGTGGATGCGGGAATTGCTGGGACGGCATTTGCTGGACGGGTGTTGCACTTTGCTTCTGTGGGGTCGACGAATCTGCTGGCGTTGGAGTCGGCGCAGGCGGGGGCGCGGGCGGGCGTCTGGGTTGCCGATGAGCAGACCGCGGGGCGCGGGCGCGGGGGCCATGGATGGCATTCGGCGGCGGGGGATGGGCTTTATGTGAGTGCGCTGGTCGCTCCGGCTTTGCCGATAACGATGGCATTGTGGCTTTCGCTGGCTACGGGGCTGGCTGCTCGGACGGCGATTGCTGAGGTGACGGGGATGGTGGTGGATATTCGGTGGCCGAATGATTTGTTACTGAATGGGCGGAAGTGCGGCGGGATATTGGTTGAGACTGCGGTCGAAGGGGCGATGCTGCGGTATGCGGTGATTGGCGTGGGGATCAATGTGAATCATGCTGGGTTTCCTGCTGAGTTGGAAATGCTGGCTACTTCGTTGCGGATGGAGAGCGGTGGCGAGGTTTCGCGGGAGGCGCTTCTGGCTGCGCTGCTGCGGGCGCTGGATGCGGAGATTGGGCTGCTGGTGCAGGAACATCGTGGGGAGATTGCCGGGGAGGGGCTGTTAGAGCGGTTTGCCGAGGCTTCGAGCTGGGTGCGGGGCAAGCGGGTGAGGGTGCAGGAAAGCGGCGGCTATACTGGCCTGACGAGCGGCCTGGATGCGCGTGGATTTTTGCTGGTGGACGGAGACGATGGCGTGAGGCACACTGTGCTCTCCGGCGGGGTTCGAGAAGGGTAACGAGGCGAGATTGCGATGCTATTGGTGATGGACGTTGGCAATACGAATACTGTGCTTGGGTTGTACCGGCTGATGGATGGGGCTGTGTCCAACTCTGCTGCTACGGAGTTGGTTGCGAACTGGAGGATTACGACTCCGGCGAGGCAGACGGTGGATGAGTTTGGCATGCTGCTGCGGAGTTTGTTTGGGCTGAGAGGGTTGGAGATTGGCGTGGTCGATGGGATTGCTATCTCATCGGTGGTGCCTCCGCTGGATTCGATCCTGCGGCAGGTTTGTGAGATGTACTTTCAGGTGAAGCCGCTGTTGATTGAGCCGGGAGTGCGGACGGGGCTGCCGGTGCTGACGGACAATCCGACGGAGGTGGGAGCCGACCGGATTGTGAACTGCGTTGCAGCCTTCGAGCGGTTTGGGGGGCCGACGATTGTTGTGGACATGGGAACGGCGACGACCTTCGATGTGATCTCGAAGAAGGGCGAGTTTATGGGCGGAGCGATTGCGCCGGGACTGGGGATCTCGGCGGATGCGTTGTTTGCGCGGGCGGCGCGGCTTCCGCGGATCAGTGTAAAGAAGCCTGCGAAGGTGATCGGGACGGGAACGGTCGATAATATTCAGATTGGCTTGTACTACGGCTATATCGGGTTGGTGGACGGCATTCTGGAACGGATGATCGCGGAGATGGGGCCGGAGACGAAGACCGTTGCCACAGGCGGCTTGGCGAAGTTGATTGCCGAAGGATCAAAGTATATTGGCGCGGTGGATGAGATGCTGACCTTGACCGGCTTGCGCATTGTCTATGAGCGCAATCTTGATCGGCAGAGGAAGCGTGGGGCATTGGCGGTAGAGAACAATAAACAACCGCAAGGATAGATGCAGAATTACTTCAATTACTTTACGGAGATCGAGGAGCGGTTTCAGCAGCGGCGCGGGTCTCTGCTGATGCTGTCTACGCTGGATTGGGCGCTGATTGAGACGTGGCGCGAGGCGGGCATTCCGCTGGAAGCCGTGCTGCGCGGCATTGATAGTGCTTTTGATAAGCATGATGCGAAGGCGCTGCGGGCTGCGGGCAGGGTGCGCAAGGTGAATGGGCTGGCATGGTGCGCGCAGAGCGTGATGGAAGCCGTGGAACAGGCGCGCGAGGCTGCGATTGGGACGGCGACTGATGCGGGTTCGGCGGTGGAGAGTGGGTTTGAGACCGAGCGGGTGGGGCGATATCTGGAGGCGAATGCTGCTGTAGTGGCGGCGGCGAAGCTGAGTGCTCCGGCGGATGGGGTGGCGGCGGAGGTTGCGGGCCGATTGCGGGCGCTGGCCCTGGGTCTGCTTGTTGAGCCGACGATGTTGCTTGAGGAACTTGACCGGACGCTGACGGTGCTGGAGGAGAAACTGTTTGCGGCGTTGCTGACGTCTGCTCCTGAGGAGGAGCTGGTGGGACTGCGGGAGCAGGCGGCGCGGGAGCTTGCTCCGTACAAGGGGAAGATGCAGGCGGTGCAGATTAAGCAGGTGCAGCAGCAATTTTTGCAGAAGCGGTTGCTGGAGGCGCGGAAGCTGCCTCGGTTGAGCCTTTTTTATATGAGCCATGAGTGAAAGAGGAGAGGCTTAACACCGATTTGCACCGATGACCCCGATTAAAAACGGATGCGCTGTGATGGCAAAAGCACCGTTTCTGATTTGCATGAAGGAAAGTAACGGATGAAGTTACGCATTGAAAAAATGGTTTATGGCGGGGCGGGACTGGCTTACCAGACTGAGGGTGAGGGTGCAGGGAAGGCTGTGTTTGTTCCGTTTACGCTGCCGGGGGAGTTGGTCGAGACTCGGCTGACAGGGAATAAGGGTGGGTTTGCGGATGCTGAGTTGATGCAGGTTGTGGAGGCTTCGAGCGATCGAGTGAAGCCGAGGTGTGCGCACTTTGGGGAGTGCGGTGGGTGCCACGATCAACATGCGAAGTATGAGGCTCAGCTTGAGTTGAAGGCAGGTATTTTGCGGGAGACGCTGAAGAGGGCAGGGCTGTCGGAATTGCCGGAGATGCAGGTTCATGCGGGTGAACCGTGGGAATATCGGAACCGCATAAGGCTGCGCGTGGCAGAGGTGGAAGGTGAGCTGCGGGTGGGGTATCTGCGGCGTGGTTCGAATGATTTTCTTCCGGTGAGGATGTGCCTGATTGCTGCGCCGGTGTTGTGGCGGGCGGCGGAGGCGTTGTTGAAGCTGGCTGACGATGCCAATGGGGTGCGGTGGGTGCGGGCGGCGGCTGAGGTTGAGTTCTTCACGACGAAGGATGAGAGCGCGCTGCAGATGACGGTGTTTGTGCGGCAGAATCGGGTATCGGGATTTGAGGCTTTTTGTGAGCGGCTGCGAGAGTTGGTGCCGGAGTTGGTGGGAGTCGGGGTGTTGATGTTGAAGGCAGAAGGTTCGCGCTGGGCTGAACGACCACGAACAATTGCGGCATGGGGAACAGAAGGGTTGAGCTATGC
>NFUO01000715.1 GCA_002197545.1 Acidobacteria subdivision 2 bacterium RH1 MAG20
ACCTGGCAACTGTCTTCCGGGACACCCTTACCAGTGTGAATACCGCCCTCCGTTCGGTTGCACGGATACCCCCACGGCACCGCGTCGACCTTCTGCTCCAGGAAAGCGTCGAAGTAGGCGTTCGCCGCGGCCACCAAGGTCGCGCGGCTATCGCGCTGTCCCGCCGGGATCGTTCCCCAATCCTCACCCGGCGACCACTTGAAGTAGTTATCGGCATTGAACAGCCAGTCGCCTTTTTGGGTCACCAGCGATTCGATTTCGGCGATCTTGTCGTGATTCACCCTCAGGCGCGTGCCGATGACATACGGGTGGCTCTTATCCGTGACGATCGCCTCGGTGAACGTCTGACACGTCGCTTGGTCGATCAAGGTTCGATGGAAGTCGATCTTCAGCGGTTTCTGGATTACGCCCGACTTGATATCGACCACTTGCATGTTCTCGATATAGGCAAGCCCCTTTGCCAGCGGCATGCCGGAAGGATCGCCCTTGGCCTGAGCGGCGATATAGAGATCGGTCGCGGCTTGGAGACCGTTTCGCGTGCAGGCGACCTGTGCGAAACTGGTCGCCGGTGCGAGCAGCGTGCCCGAGAGCACAATCCACTTAAAAGCGAGACGATTCATCATCAGCATCAGAGTACCCTAAATTCGTGAGGGAGGCGGCGCTATACTGCGGGGATGCCGTTGAAGCTTGCTGCCGCCGCTAGCCTTTCTGCCGTGTTTGCGCTCGCTCAGACCACCCCTGTCGTCCAATTGCAGAACTTGGCGCATACTACCGAAAGCCTCGAGAAGACGGCGCCGTTTTACCGCGATGCGCTGGGGTTGCCGCTGAACGGCGCGCTCGATCCGCTGGCACAGCAGCCGCGGAAGCTCGACAAAGACATGTCGAAGTTCACGGCAACCAGAGGCATGAGCTTCCGAGCGGCGGCATTCCGCATTCCGAACGCGCCCTTTGGGTTTGAGCTGACGGAATTCACGGGCGGGACTCGCAAGCCAGTGCGGCCGAACATCCAGGATGTCGGCGCGGCGACGCTTGTTTTACAGGTGCGGGATATCGAAAAGGTCCTGGCGAAAGTAAAAGCCTCGGGTGCGGCCATCGTGACAATCGGCGGCGCTCCCTTAAATCCGTCCGGCAATCCGCACAGCC
>NFUO01000716.1 GCA_002197545.1 Acidobacteria subdivision 2 bacterium RH1 MAG20
AAACTGATGTCATAACGAGGTCGGCCTCACAGCGGCCCGAGTAAACTGTTTCGGTGTTCACCCTGACAGCGCTCGAGCCGGAGGAGGCCTCGATGCAAATTATAGGCGTTGATTTACACACGCGGCAACAGACGATCGCGATGTTGGATACCGATACGGGGGAGGTGCTGGAGAAGACGCTGGAGCACAAAGCCGAGGAGGTGCGAGAGTTTTATTCGGCACTGGCGGGTCCGGTCCAGGTAGGGATCGAAGCTACCGGATCGATGCACTGGTTTCTGGAACTGATGGAAGAGTTGGGGATCGACCGCCTGGTGGGTCACCCGTCGGAGATCCGCAAGGCGGAGACACGCAAGCAGAAGCACGACCGGCGGGACGCGGCGTTGCTGCTGAAGCTACAAATCGAGAACCGCTTTCCTTCGATATGGATGCCTTCCACGGAACTGCGTGATCTCCGGATACTGCTGACGCATCGACATCAGTGGGTGCGGATGCGAACGCGGGTGCAGAACGCACTGCAAGCCATCGCGCTCAGCCGCGGTCTGCGGCGAGGCAAGACCCTGTGGAGCCAAGCAGGGCAACACGCCATCGAATCGTTGCCGCTACCGCCGAATGCAGCCTATCGGCGGGCCGAGTTGCAGAGCTTGTACCGCACGTTGAACGAGCAGGTCGACGAGCTGGACAAGCGTGTGAGCGACCAGGCCTTCCAGCGCCCCGGGGCCAAGCTGTTGATGACCCATCCAGGAGTGGGGCCTGTCACGGCGCTGGCGACCGACGTGTTTTTGGGCGATCCGGCGCGGTTCGCTGACAGCAAAGCACTGGTAAGTTATGTGGGAATGATCCCGAGCGAATATTCCAGCGGCGGTCAGCAGCGACTCGGCGGGCTGAGCAAACAAGGCAACCCGCTGCTGCGCTTTCTCTGGTGCGAGGCCGCCCTGCACGCTGTACGCCGAGACCCAGAGTTGCAGCGCTTCTATCGGCGCAAGCTGTCACAGAAGGGATTGGGCAAAGCGAGAGTAGCTGCAGCTCGCAAACTCGGGATTCGGCTGTGGATCTTGTTGCGTGACCAGATCGATTACCAAGAGTTCTGTCGCCGCGGTCAGATGCGGCAGAAAAGCGGTGGTGCCCGTGCGGGGATGCCAGAAGTGGCTCATAGTCCTGCAATGCAGTGACTGCCAAACTGATTAGGCTACCCGCCTCCCTGAACAGGGGGGAGTTCGAATTACTCATCATGGTCCTTCATGGCCGAAGAGATGGTTGGTGGGCAACACCGGATTGATGAACCAGCACGGGTTGAGCGAGCCGGGCGAACACAGATGAAAAGGGATCGCGGCGAATCATCGCCCAACAAAAGAGCGCATCTGCGTATTTACACGAGTGTGCACGGTGAATGCCAAAAACAAAAGAAAACGCCCTTGACACGGCCGACCTCGTTAG
>NFUO01000717.1 GCA_002197545.1 Acidobacteria subdivision 2 bacterium RH1 MAG20
GAAAGAGACTAGACCGCTATTGGGATTACTTTATCCGCCATGACGATCATTGTCAAGAGTGAAACCCGCAAAAAGGATCTTTCCGAATCCAATAGGTCTGTAGTATAGTCAATCTAGTGCATGCCTATGGACATTGAGGCGATTCCGGCGCCGGAGCTCCTGCGCTGGGCTTGGGAAGAAACGGCGGGGTCGCTCGCGATCGTCACCAGTTTTCAGTCCGAGGGGATGGTGCTGGTGGATATGGCGTCGAAGGCTTGTCCGGGGGCGCGGCTGGTGACGGTGGATACCGGACGGCTGCCGGAGGAGACGCACGAGATGATCGACCGGGTGCGGGAGCGCTACGGGATGACGGTGGAAGTGGCCGCGCCGGACCCGGAAGAAGTGGCGACGATGGTGGGGCGGCACGGGGCGAACCTTTTCTACCGGGATGTACCGTTGCGGATGCTGTGCTGCAATATCCGGAAGGTGAGGCCGCTTGAAAGGAAGCTGGGACAATTCCGGGCCTGGGCGACGGGATTGCGGCGGGAGCAGGGCGAGGCGCGCGAGGACGTGAAGACGGTGAGCGTCGTGGACGGGCGGCTGAAACTGTGCCCGCTGGCGGATTGGACGGCGGAGGAAGTGGCCGAGTACGCGGCGCGGCACGGGGTTCCGCGGCATCCTTTGTATTCAAAGGGGTATTCGAGCATCGGGTGTGGGCCCTGCACGCGTCCGGTGGAAGCGGGCGAGGGCGAGCGGGCGGGGCGCTGGTGGTGGGAAAAGGGCGCGAACAAGGAGTGCGGCATCCACTTTTCGGCGAGCGGGCGGCTGGAGCGGAAATTGGACGTGCTGGTGGAAGATATTTTGGCGGCTGCGGCGGCATAGGGGAAAAAGCGGCGCGCTCGTGCGTCTTCACGAGAATGCCCATAAATCAGGTGAGAATAGTCGGGACTTTCTCCGACTACCCTTGACTACACCCATGCCGCGGACGTTCATCCCGCTCTTATTGCCGGTCCTGTTTCTATCCGGTTGCGGCCTAGGCGCCGGGCCCGGGAGGGAATTGACCAGCGCGGAGGCGATCCGGGCGCTCAAAGCGGACGAGTTGCGCGCGCAGGTTCCCGTTCGAATTCACGGGACGGTCACCGGATCGCACGGGGCGTGGAATATCGTATTCGTCCAGGATGAAAC
>NFUO01000718.1 GCA_002197545.1 Acidobacteria subdivision 2 bacterium RH1 MAG20
CCCCAATCACCGAATGATACGGCCCGGTCATGCCGGTGTCGGTCTGATACGCGGTGCCATTGGTCAGAATGCGCGTGTCGGCGGTGGGAATGTGAGTGTGCGTGCCGAACACGGCGGATACGCGCCCGTCCAGGTACCAACCCATGGCCATCTTTTCACTGGTCAGCTCGGCGTGAAAATCCACCAGGCGAACTTTGACCTCCGCGGGAAGCGCCTCGATTAATGCGTCGGCTTTGCGGAAAGGGCAGTCCGTGGATGGCATGTGCGCGCGCCCCTGCAAATTGAGAATGGCGCAATCGACTCCGTTGCGCGCCTGAACCACCACTACACCGCGGCCGGGCAGGCTGTCCACGTAATTGGCGGGACGCAGCAGCCGCGGCTGCCGGGCGAAATAGTCGTAGATTTCGCGCTTGTCCCAGATGTGGTTGCCGGTGGTGAGCACGTCGAGACCGTATGCGAACAGCTCGTCGGCCAGCGGTGGAGTGATGCCGAAGCCGCCGGCGGCGTTTTCCGCGTTGGCGACGCTCAGGTCGATCTTTTCGGAGACAACGATATCGCGCAGATGGCGAGCCACCAGTCCCCGGCCGGGCGAAGCGAAAATGTCCCCGATGAAAAGAAGGTTCGTCAAGAAAGGAAAAAGGAGCGCACCGCCGAGCCGTCCCAGCCTCCGTCATTTGACCCCGAACTAAAAGGGGGGGATCCTCCGCGCGCCTTCAGGCTTCTCCATGGCGGCTTTCCGCCGGAGCTTGCTCACCGGCGCGTAATCGAGCCGGACCCCATGACATTGAGTGTTGGATCAATTTTTAGAGGCCGTACACAAACCCGGTAGAAAACGCTCCTACGCGATAATACCAGAATGGGTCCGCTTTGCGTTTTGGCGGGGTCCACGGGAAACCCTGGCCGGTATCGCTACGTCTTTACGCTCAATGGTGGTCCTTTGCGACGGGATGGCGCGGAGCGGGTCGACGTGGTCTTTCAACGTTGCCTTAAGGCTGATCAAATTGTGTCACCCGGATCGGAAGACTTTTGGCTTCTATACTGAGAATTCCGCGGTTTTTGCCGCCGCGGTCCGGCCGCGCTCTTCACATTTAGTCGTCAAGTCCCACGATCTCGCTCCTTCCGCATACGAGTTGTGTCGCGCAGGCGCTATCAAGGCGATCTATACTTGGCGTCATCCCTACGACGCGACCCTCTCCGGTATGCGGATGTTCGGTCATTCGTTGGACCAATCGCTCGGCATCCTCCGCAATGCTCTTCGCGTATGGTCGTTTCACCTGGCGACGGGCAGTGCCTGCATCGTTCCCTACGAGTCGATTGTACGGGAGCCATCGGCCGCCATAAACAGCATCGCCTCTTACCTGGGCCTGCACGTTGAACCCGGAGAGGTGTGCCAGATCGCGGAGGAAACCTCTCATGAGCAATTGCGGAGTTTCAGCCAGCAGGTCGCCGTGCTCGAACCGTCGAGGTTGGTCCGGCGCGACGGACTTGTGTACGATCGCGTCAGTCTGCTGCACCAGAACCATATCAGGGATGGCCGCATTGGTCATGGCGCGGGAATTCTGGATTCCCAGCAGTTGCTGGCGATCGACGCTGTGCTGCGAGAGGAGGGTTTCGATTTTCTTTGTGAGCCAGAGTCTACGTGCC
>NFUO01000719.1 GCA_002197545.1 Acidobacteria subdivision 2 bacterium RH1 MAG20
CATCAACTGCCGCACAGAGCTGAAGCGCTGCTCTGGCCCAATGGGCCGATAGCGCGCGCGATGCTGGGGCATCAGCAATTTCGCGCCTTTTTCGATGGGGTGCGCTCCGCGTGGAGAGGCGCACTCCAGCAGAATGAGGAACCCGAGCATTTAAGCCTGCTCATCGAACGGCTCGATCCTGACAACTACACTTTCGAGCAGCGCGGCAACGAGTTTGTGCCCGTGGACTTCAACTGGCCGGCGGCTATCGCGCAGAAGAATGAGCAGGATCTTCGCGAACTTGCCGAACGGCAGACGATCAGCCAGTTGCCGTGGCGGTGCCGCAAGTTCCTAGATGCTGGAACACCTCTTCCAGTAGACCAATTGCAGTGGCTTTGGGACTTCCTCCAAGCCATTGACGCAACGCCGCCTGTGCTACCGAGTGATTCCAGCGGGCCGCTGCTCCATATCGAAGATGTTTTTTGTGGCGGGATCGCGCTTCTCCTATCCACGAGTTGGGATTGGCTCTTACAGGACGCCAGCCGCATGGCCTGGTGTCGCCAAAAACTACAAGCGACCATCGACAATCCGCCAGCATCAAGGCAGTTCGATTCCGAACTATCAATCGGAAACGAGCGCTGGGACTGTTTCGCGGCGGAGTGCGGCGTCCTGCTGCTCAGTGTAGAATCAAACGACA
Organism: Acidobacteria subdivision 2 bacterium RH1 MAG20; assembly: GCA_002197545.1. The sequence continues at coordinate 677 of NFUO01000719.1, forward strand.
CCCTCGCAAGGAAGCTGGTCGGCGCGGGCTTGGTTGCCTTCAACTACAACACTACCGCGCTAACAATGGCCCGCGCAGCGACAGTCCGCAGCCGCCTGGGCGGCGTGTTCCCGCAGATGGTTGCGTTCGCTATCCAATGGGCGGCGTTGCGACCGCTCCAAGTTCGGCAAGATGATCCTTCGCTTGCAGCTGATCAGGAAAGCTTCCTCGCTCGGAGACGTGTGCTACTTGAAGCGTTCGCTGACAGCAGCGCTTCTTCGGTCGCCCCTGATCTCGCGAAAATGAATGCCGAGGCACGAGCGGCTCGCGACGCAATCTATGAGAAGCAATTTCCGGGATCGTCAGGCAGGTCACGACGCCGCCAGAAATCGGCTGGCCGAGTCCAGGCTCGGGAGGTTCTGTATCCGGATCGTCTCGGCTTGGATCCATACGTCATGAAGGCCGCTTTTGGGTGGCTTGATGTTCGTGCCGCCCGAACTTCTAACGAGCGGCTCACTTGGTTGGATTTCGTCCGCGAAATCCTTGGAATTGTCCTTCAGTCTGTCCCGACCGTCGCTACACCTTCAACGCAAGAAATCGACGGCCTTCCAAGCGATTTTGATGACTGGGCATTCAAGTTAGTGGCCCGGACGATTCCCTATCTGACAACTGCGGAACACCCCGAGGAGCTCTGGCAACCGATCCTTGACCGTGGCGCGCCTGCCCATCAATG
>NFUO01000072.1 GCA_002197545.1 Acidobacteria subdivision 2 bacterium RH1 MAG20
AACTTTACCGTCAGCCCGCTGACCGGAGTGCATCTGGAAGCTGGCCAGTTCCTGATGATGACCATCCGCAGCCACGACCAGTACAACACGACCATTTACGGATTGGACGACCGCTATCGCGGCATCTACAACGGGCGTCGCGTCGTTCTATTGAACGAAGACGAGATGCGGGAGCATGGCTGGCGGGAAGGGCAGCGACTGGATATTACCAGCCACTTTGTCACAACACATGGGACGGAGAAGCGCACAGCTGCCAGCTTTCTTGCCGTGCCGTACGATATTCCGCACCGCTGCGCCGCCACTTATTTTCCTGAGGCCAACGTGCTGATTCCCATCGGCAGCGTTGCGGAAAAAAGCAACACGCCCACATCGAAATCTGTCATCGTGACCTTTGCGCCTTCCATGGTTCCTGATGGTGTTATCGAGAACGAAGGCGTGCCTGCCGAGGCTTATGCGTAAATAATATGGAGATGCCAATGACGATGAATGAAAAGTTATTGCAGGAGTTCGATCACGAGATGGCCAGCACCCGCAAAGTGCTGGAGTGCGTGCCGGACGACAAGCTCGCATGGAAGCCGCATGAAAAATCCATGACGCTGGGCCGTCTTGCAGGCCATGTGGCAGAGATGCCGGGCTGGGCCATCAACACCATCAAACTCGACGAGCTGAACCTGACTCCCGATGGAGACAAGCCAAACTTTGTCGCATATTCCGCCAACTCACGCGCCGAGATGCTGGCAGCCTTCGACAAAAATGTTGTCGAGGCGCGGAAGGAGCTGGCCGAGGCCAGCGATGAACATATGAACCAGATGTGGTCGCTCATCTTCAAGGGCCAACGCGTCGTGCATCTGCCCCGCTCCGTCGTCGTGCGCAGCATGTGCATGAACCACATGATCCATCATCGCGCGCAGCTTGGCGTGTATCTGCGGCTGAATGACATTGCCATCCCGGGCGTCTACGGGCCTTCCGCAGACGAAGGACGAACTTTCTGACCTTGATCAGATCTGGCGTTATCCGCTCGCAGATTTTTGCTACTCCCAACGTGGAACGCTACAGGGTTGGCATCTGAATACCCGGGTGCGATGGCGTGCAGTTTCTGTGACGTTCTCCGGGCAGATTTGGGATAATGGAGTTGCTCTGGCGTCTCTGGCACGCAACTCCGGTGAGGCAACACTCGCCGTCTGTGCGTGTAAGCGCCCCCTATGAATGTTCTGCAAGTTGCCTTTTCCCCGACGCGTAATCGCCGGGTGAATGAGCTGGTCGGCCTGCTGCTGCTGGTCGCGAGCCTCCTTCTGCTCCTCTCTCTGCTTTCCTATACCCCAACAGATCCCTCGCTGAACACGGCGGGCAGCTACCTCTCCGGCAGGCCTGCGCACAACTGGGCGGGGTTGCTGGGCGCGGGCATCAGCGATCTGCTGTTGCAATCCGAGGGGCTGGCTTCGTTCCTGCTGCCGCTGTTGCTGGGCGGCCTGGGCTGGGTCTGGCTGCGTTCACGGAAAGCCGTGTCGCCCGCTTCCAAGCTGAGCGGTGCTTTCCTGTGGCTGCTGTTTGCTCCGGCTCTCTTTGGTCTGCTGCCGCTGCATGGGTTGTGGATGCACACCATTCCGGTGGAGGGTCTGGTTGGCCGCTTTATGGCCGACGGACTGCTGCACTACCTGAACTATCCAGGCGCATGCATTCTTGCGCTCACGCTGGTAGCTGCGGCCATTTATCTAACGACAACTTTTTCTCTGGCCAACGCGCGCAACTGGTCGGCCATTCATTTTGCATTTGTGATGGCCTGGCGCGACCGCTGGCGTAACTGGAAGGCGACGCGTGCGGAAAGGCACGCCGAACGTCAACTGGCAAAGCAACAAGCCCAGTTGCACAAGCAGGAAGCCCGCAGGATGGCGCAGAAGGGCGAATCGGAATCTGGCGGTTCTTCCGAGGATTTTGAAGACGCAACGCCCGTCGCCTATACCGCCGCTCGCGTGCGCAAGCTGCCGGATATCTGGGATACGCCCTCTGCTGCCTCCTCAGCTTCCGCTTTATCCAGGCTGGCACAGGAAAAGGCCGCGTCCGCATCGTTTGATTTTGCCGAAGAGTCCCTGGAAGAACCAGCCTCAGTAGCCAGCCGCCGTACTTTCGGGGAGACAGTTTCCGACACTGCCCCACGACAGGCTGCTGTATCCGAAAATCTGACCATCGGCACGCGCGCCGATGCATCTATCAAGCCGGTGACCGTAACTCCGAAAAATGTCCACGGATTCCGGCTACCACCCAGTACCCTGCTGCATCGCAGCGAGGATAAGCAGATTATTCGCGAAGATATTCTGCGCGAAGAAGCCAAGACGCTGGTAGAAAAATATGCCGAGTTCGATGTGAACGGGCAGGTGGTGCAGATCAATCCCGGTCCTGTGGTAACGACGTTTGAGTTTCGCCCCGATGCCGGCGTGAAGTACAGCCGTGTCACCGGGCTTTCCGATGACCTGTGCCTCGCGATGCGCGCCGAGAGCATCCTGATCGAGCGCATGGCAGGTAAAAGCACGGTCGGTATCCAGGTACCGAACGCAGACCGCGAAACCATCTGGCTGCGCGATGTGGTGGAGTCGGACAACTTCAGCAACAGCAAATCCAAGCTGACGCTGGCGATGGGTAAGGACATCAACGGACGCATTGTGCATGCCGATCTGGCGACGATGCCGCATGTGCTGATTGCCGGTTCGACGGGCAGCGGTAAATCTGTCGCCATCAACGCCATGATCATGTCGATCCTGTACAAGGCCACGCCGGAGCAGGTCCGGATGATTCTGGTCGACCCAAAGCGCGTGGAACTGGGCATGTATGAAGGCGTGCCGCATCTGTTTACTCCCATCATCACGGAGCCGAAGCTGGCCGCGAATGCCCTGCGCAACGCGGTGCGTGAGATGGAGCGGCGGCTGAAGCTGCTTGCCAGTCGCAGCGTGCGCAACATTGACCAGTACAACAAACTGTTTGAAAACAAAACGCCCAGCCTCTTCGATGAAAACAGCGGCGAGGAAGAAAAGCCGTTGCCCTTCATCGTCATCATCATCGACGAACTGGCCGATCTGATGATGCTGGACAAGGCCAACGTGGAAGAATCCATCACGCGGCTGGCGCAGATGGCGCGCGCCGTTGGCATCCACCTGGTGCTGGCGACGCAGCGGCCCTCGGTCGATGTCATCACCGGACTCATCAAGGCCAACGTGCCGACGCGCATCTCCTTCCGGCTGGCGACCAAGGTGGATTCCCGCACCATCCTCGACGCCAATGGCGCGGAGTCTCTGCTGGGCCGCGGCGACATGCTCTTTCTGCCGCCGGGAACTTCGCGCCTGCAGCGCGTACATGCGCCCTTTGTCACG
>NFUO01000720.1 GCA_002197545.1 Acidobacteria subdivision 2 bacterium RH1 MAG20
AGGGCACGAAACCGCAGACGCTCGCGTACGGCCTGAATGATTCGCCCGCCGGACTGGCGGCGTGGATCGTCGAGAAATTCCGTACCTGGAGCGATTGCCAGGGTGACATCGAGCGCCGTTTCACCAGGGACCAGTTGCTGACGAACGTGATGATCTACTGGATTACGCAGACCATCAATTCATCGACGCGGCTTTATTATGAGGCGCGCTATCACGGCTGGCGGTTGAAGCCTAACACGCGAATCGAGACGCCGACGGGCGTGGCGAATTTCCCCGCCGAGCTGATGCGCCCGCCACGGAGCTGGGCTGAACGCGCATACAATGTGGTGCGATGGACGGTGATGCCGTCAGGCGGTCACTTTGCGGCGATGGAGGAACCTGCGCTGCTCGCGGACGACATCCGCGCGTTTTTTCGGAATCTCAGTTGATCTGGCGGATCAGTTGATCTCGCAGATCTAGGGGAAGCCGCCGAAGCCGAAAGACGAGTAGGGGCTGTAAGGCGTCGCGTATGGACTGCCGCCATACGGCATCCCTCCGTACGGATACCCCCCATAACCCGGGTATCCGTAGCCGCCCATCCCAAAGCCGCCGCCGCCTCCGCCGAATCCGATTCCGCCGCCACCCATGCTCATCATGCCGCCCATCATACCCAGCAACGGCACGATAGAACTCAGAACGCCCGTGGACGCCTGATTCTGCTGCATATATTGCTGCTGCTGTTGCTCAGCCTGTTGCTGTTGGTCCTGATAGGCTTGCGCGTTTCCAAGGGCGGAGGATTCCGCAGAGCCGCTCGATCCGTATGCGCCGGATGACCCTGTCGATGAGGAACCAGAGGTGTTGCTGCCGGATGCCAGCTCTGGCCGCACCTGAATCCGGTTGATTACAGGCGCGTCGGGATCGCGCAGATACCGGCGCGCTTTGTCAGTCGCGTCCTGCTTACCGAAATTGGAGGCAACGAATCCATAAAGGATGATCTGCTGGTCGCCGCTGCCGTTCGTCATCACCTGCGCTCCGACCAGAGGGAGCTTATGACTCTGCAGATAGTTCGTGAGTGAGCCGCTTTCGCTGGTGTTGTTGGTATATCCGGGAGGAACGGAACTGTTGGCGGGTTCGCTAGCCGGGCCCGCCGACGGAAGTGCAGGGCTCGATCCATAGCTGTTCGCAGTTGGGGTGCTTGAAGAATAGCCGCCGCCTGATCCAAAGCTGGGGAAACCAAGAGTCGAACCAGCGGATCCCATTGAGAATCCACCCGGCGACGAACCGCCCGGTATTGTCATACAGGCCGACATCCAGGCCGACATCACGATCACGCCCAAACTGCACATACAAGCGATGACGGCCCGGACGAACCAACTCATGATTCGGATCATATTCCCTCCCGTGAATTACGCAAACCCTGCTTGTGATGACGGCCAGCCGGGTTCAATAGATCGG
>NFUO01000721.1 GCA_002197545.1 Acidobacteria subdivision 2 bacterium RH1 MAG20
AACCAAGGGAAGCGAGCAGCCGCCGCACTACTGGGTCGAAGCATGGTCTGCGCCTCACAGTCGTTGGCTGCCCATGTGCCCATTTTATCAGCACTTCGGCCATGTGCCCGCGACGTATCTCGTCTTCGGTTTCGGCGATAAACCGTTGGTACGCGCACGGCACGTCAAGGATCTCGACTTCGCTTTCTTGGTCGAGCGCTTGCCCGCGCCGGATGCCAACGCCGCCGATGTGTCGCCACTCAAGCGCTTGTTCCTCAATCTGTCGCTCTTCGCGCTGCCGCCCGCCGAGCGCCGCCTCGTCGAGATCCTGCTGCTGCTGCCGATCGCGGCGCTCATCATCTGCGTCTTCCGCAATGTGATTGGCCTGCGCAGCTTTGGCACCTTCGCGCCGGCGCTAATCGGCTTGGCTTTCCACGATTTGCACAGCCTACCTGGCATTTTCGTATTCGTGACGATCTTACTGATTGGTTGGCTGATGCGCCGCGTTCTCGATCACTATCACTTATTGCAAGTGCCGCGCGTCGCCACCATGTTAACACTCATTATGATGGTGCTGATTTCCGCAGTAGTGTGCGCCAATATCTATGGCGCGTCCACGACCCGTTATGTTTCGCTGTTTCCCATGATTATTCTGTGCGGCATGGTCGAACGCTTCTGGACGTTGGAAACGGAGGACAGCACGAGCGCTTCGTTTCGCACGCTGTTTCAGACAATGTTGATCTCCACGGTCATCGCCCTGGTGTTGAGCAGTACGGAGTTGGTGCAGCACATGCTGCGTTTTCCCGAGACGCTGGGTCTCATCATGGCGGCGCAGTTGCTTATTGGCCGTTACACCGGCTATCGTCTCATGGAACTGCTGCGCTTCCGCGACTTCCTGAAACGACCGACACCGGAAGAACATCCCTGGGCGATCGATAGTGAGTTATAAGAGATTCACCACGAATCACACGAATCACACGAATTAAAGACAAGAATAAGAATGAAAATACAACCTGCTTGAATGCTTTTTCTTGTCTTTTGTCTTTTATTCGCGTGATTCGTGTGATTCGTGGTGAATCTCTTC
>NFUO01000722.1 GCA_002197545.1 Acidobacteria subdivision 2 bacterium RH1 MAG20
AGGCATGAAAGGCCGGCAGATGCGTTGGGTAGTTGGTGCTTTGCTCGTTCTTGGCTTCGCCCCGAGCGCGTTAGCAGCGGACCTCGACATCTTGCGCGGCGCGGAGCCGGTCGGCCCGCCTAGCTACACCAACTGGAGCGGCTTTTATTTTGGCGGCCAAGGCGCCTATGTGGACGGCGGAGCCAATTTTGCGCAGGCAACAGGACCGCTGATCTCATACCTGCTCCGCAACACAACGGTCGAACAGGACTTCAACATCTCCGGATGGCAAGTGCTCGGCAAATCGGCCAGCACCACCACCGGGATTGGCGGTTTCGCCGGCTACAACAGCCAATGGGCCAACCTCATCCTGGGCGTTGAGGCGAACTATACCAACGCCAAGTGGTCGGGATCCTCGTCCGATACGCTGGCGCGGCACATGGATGCGAGCGGCACGACCTACAACGTCGCCGTAACCGGCACATCGTCGATCGACCTGAAGGACTACGCCTCGCTGCGAGCGCGCGCCGGCTACATCATGGGCAATTTCCTGCCCTATGGTTTCGTCGGTTTCGTTGTCGGCCGTGCCGATATCACAAAATCCGCCACCGTGGCCGAAACAGAGGTCAGTGACAGCACCGGCTTGGTGACAGGCTGCCTTGGTTCGCCGCCCGCCTGCTCTTTGACCAACAGCGACAATCGCACCAATCAGATCATCTACGGCTACTCGGCCGGGCTTGGCATGGATTGGGCGCTTACGCAGAACATTTTTCTCCGCGGCGAGTACGAGTACATCCAATTTACCGGGCTCGGCGGCCTTGACCTTTATCTCAATAATGTCCGCGTCGGCGGCGGATTTAAATTCTGACGGCTCGACGCGGCGGACTGGCGACGAATTTTTTCGGCCGCTCAGTCATCTGAGCGCGGCGGTCGCGATCCATCATCATTCGACTTGACGTAAGCCGCATCCTTCCTTATTGGCGGCGCTGGGACACCCCTCCCCACCGAGGGGCGCCTATCTGGAAGGATAGATCATGACGAGAACCACGCCCTCGATGCGGCCGCGCGTGCCGC
>NFUO01000723.1 GCA_002197545.1 Acidobacteria subdivision 2 bacterium RH1 MAG20
ATCCAGGCGGCGGCTTGCATGGAGGTTCCTGGCAAGCCGGGGCGGCCGCTGGCGAGGGCGATCCCGGTGAAGGCCCCGATAAAGACGGAGATGACGTAGATGCGGCCGAGGACGCGATGGAATTTCAGATGACGCTGGCGAAGGCGCGACGAGAACTGCACAGGGCCGGCCAGGAGAGCGATGACGCCGCAGAGTGCATGGGGGAGGAGGAGATGGCGGTCGGCGATGACCTGCAGACGGTAGGCGTGGTACATGGGGTAATCGGTGACGAGAAGAACTTCTGAAGTGATGAAAACAAAGAGCGCAGTAAGACCAAGGGAGATCCAGAGAACGGTTTTAAATCTGGAACGCGTGGAGCTGGGCGCAAGCAGCCCGGAAGTTGCCATTATTCGCCTCTCAGATGGTTAGACGTTACGAGGGGCGCTGCGAGAGAGAGGGGGGCGAAAAGCTTCATGTTTCTTAGTCTAACGAGAAGCTTCAGAATGCGGAGCATAGAACGCCCATGTCGCGGGGAATGATTCTCGCGACGTGCCAAGGATCGAGGAACGCACGCTGATCTGTAAGCTCTCAAAAGACAACGCCGGTCCGACAAACAACTGGGTAGACCCGCGCCTGATGCGCAAACCTCTGAAGTCGCTTTTCAAGGGGTCTATGCGAGGCCGCACCCTATACGTGCTGCCCTACAGAATGGGCCCTGCGGGATCGCCTTTCTCGCAGATTGGCGTGCAGTTGACCGACTCGGCCTATGTAGTTGTGAGCATGCGGATCATGGCGCGCATCGGGGCTCCAGTGTTTGCGGAGATCGACCGGGATGAGAAGCGCGTCGTGCCTTGCAGCTCGAAGTTGGGACAACTCGCAGGGTAGTCTCGGCAGTTGCTGCAGGCTATTGGCTCAGCACTTGACGTCCCTCACAGCCGTATCGGCCTGCCGCTTGGTTTGTTTGACAATATACATCGACGCGTCGGCTGCACTCAGCAGACTGTCTCTTGTAACAGCGTCTTGCGGATAAAGAGCAATGCCGACGCTTGCCGAACCGCGCAGGAGGTATCCATCGAAGGCGTAGGGATCGTCGAAACTGCGTTCGAGACGCTGGGCGACCTCCTCGACTTCTTTCCGGCTATGGACCTGGGGCACAACTACAGCAAACTCGTCGCCACCCAACCGCGCCAGAAGGTCGACAGACCGGAGTTGGCGCTTCATTCGGAAGGCCACTTCCTGAAGGTATAGGTCTCCTACATGGTGACCATAGACGTCGTTGACCTGCTTGAAGTCATTCAGGTCGATATAAATCAAGCCGAATACACCGGCGTTCTGACGCGCGTGATCGATTTGCTGATCAAGGTAACTTTCCAGCGAGAATCGGTTATGGATATCGGTCAGCAAGTCGAACTCGGAGCGGTGGCGCAGATCCGAGTAGAGGCGCCGGGTTTCTATGGCCAGTGAGGCCAGGTCCGCCGCTGTGGAGAGTGTCTCCAATTCGATGGCAACCGGTTTTGAGAGCGGATCGAACGCGGCATGGAAGGTTCCGAGCGGTGGACCAAAGCGGGCCGGAATCGGCACATGAACGACGCGGAATGGAGTGATCTCCCGCGGACAGTTTCCAAGTTGTGCTCCATCGGCGATCTGGCACCAGCAGGAGGCGCCACGGAGTCTGAAGGAGACCAGTTCCGTGATCTGCTCGATGATCTCCGCGAGGGGCCGAGAACCGTTGATGTCCTCAAGAATGCGCGCGCGCCGACGCTCGGTGTAAGCGACTATGGCGTTCTGATGGCGCACCTTCCTTTCTCTTACCCATTCCCTGATGCCGGCGGCAACCAGCAGCACAAGCAAGAATCCCACAAGAAAGATGAGGTTCCGAATGTTGAGCAAAGGCGGTCCGGCAACAATCGCGATATCGTCGAAGGACCGGAGCAGAATATCGAACGGAACTTCCTCGCCGCCTGGGTTGATTGCGTTGGTATTGAGGATCGTGCAAATTCCGGTAACGCGAATTTTTGAGCCCAGCGGCACCATTCGCATGGGAGGGAGAAAGCCGCTTGCACGCGGATGGCGGTAGATCGCCGTGAACATCCGTCCGCCCGAGACGAGAACATACTCGTCCTGCGTCGCCTCGCGGACCTCGGTAACAACCTGGCCTTCCGTTGAGACGAGGTCATTCTGATGTCCAACGGGTTTGCTGCTGTTCCAGAACGCCAGCTCTTCCCAGGTTGCCGGTCGCGGGCTGACGGGCGAAAAAATGTGGCTATCCTTGAATTCGCCATCGGTCAGGGTGAGGACGCGATCATGCGCGTCGGGAAAGCCGGTTCCATCCGCGATGTCGCCAATTACCAAGGGTTCCTGCGTATGAGTCGAGATCCAGAGGCTTTTGGGTCCGTCCTGAAGCACAACCGCTGTACCTGGCTGGTAATAGGTGATCGTTCCATGAACCCGGATTCTCTCGGTGAGGTCGCGCACGTCATAGCCTGCAAGCACCTGGTCCATGGGTGTGACCGGGAGAGACCAGGGATTCCCGTGGAAGTGATCAAGGACCTTTATGTTCGCAAGCGAGGAAACGTATAGGACGATTCCGGTCTGCTGCATCTTGTCGTCGAACTTTCCTGCGGCGACGCCGGTAATTTCCACTTCGTCGTCCAACAACTCGTTGAGTGCAGGTTCATCGTCGCTGTCCACATTTGCTTCAATGTGACCGCCGTCCATGAGCAACTGCAGGCGGGCGCTGCGCCGAGGGGCGACCGCGCTCACGACCAGGTCTGCAGCGCGAACCTTTGCACGTACGGTCACCAACTCTGCGTCAAACTTAGCGCGAATCAATTCGCCGAAGGTGGCCTGTTTGGGCCTGGGCGGCGCACCGTGATGAAGCAAGGTGATCGTTCTGGCAACGATGAGGGGACGGAAGCTGCCCTGGGTTTTTCCCTTGATGAAGATTCGGTCGCCAGGAAGCAGCGCAGCGGTCGTCGGTGGATTGACGAAGAGTGCTGCGTTCCCGTCTTGGACGAACAGCAAACTTTCGTACCCACGGGAATAGACAACCGTTGCTTCGCAAGCGACGGGAATCCCCTTGCTTGCTTCGGCATTGCTGAGAGCGTGAACGGAGGCAAGGGATGTGAGGGGTGAGGGTCCCGCGGCCCAAGCCCCAGAAACCGATCCTGCAACCATCAGGACCGCCGGAATCAGTCGCTGCGCGAGGATACCCCAAGTTGGGCCCGCGAACCATCTTCTCGCTTCTCGCACATCGGCCATTCCATGGCAGTTAAGCGCCCCATCTTGTTGGAATTCGATTGCCGTGCTGTGTGTGGCGCTCCTAAACATCGCTGACTGCTCCCGCCTTGCGCATCCCTTTCGAGCCTTCTTAAATTGGTGGCCCAAAGATCGGGGATGCTGCCAACACCGTACAAAACCGCCCGATCAGACGACTCTCAATCCATAGTTTAATTTAGACGAGGTGAGCAATACTACTTATTGCGCACCATGCTATCCGGATTCGGGAATCTAAGGCGCTTCGGGTGCTCCAGATGGTGCCCCCCACGGCTCATCCGGAGGCTGGACTGCGCCTTACGGTCGATTCCAGGGCTACAACGGGCAACCCGCGAAGGTGCTTGGAGGCCAATCCACTGTCCGCAGCCGATTGTCGGAATATGAGGCGTTGGCAGGCATGTGTCGAGAGGGCCGTGTGCGAAGACGCGCTCAGGCGACTTAGCGCGAAACGAGAGACTTTCCAGACGACATCGGCGTTTTTCGGGAGCTATCCAAGTATTTCGTCGGGATGTCCCCTATAGGCACTCGTGAACCTGCGGTGAATTGCCACGCCGATGGCTATGCCGAGCGCGATGCCGCGCTGTTGA
>NFUO01000724.1 GCA_002197545.1 Acidobacteria subdivision 2 bacterium RH1 MAG20
CCAATGGCGTGTGTGCTGCATCGCAGCGAAAGAAGGTGTCCTTCCTTGGCCGCTATCTGACTCTTTGGCTTATTTCTTGCCATGGAAAAGGCTGCGCTGTCCTGGCGCGGGCGCAGAGATGAAGCTTGCCGAAACAAGCAGATCCGACAGCAAGACGCACTGGCTCTATGCTCGCGTCCGCGCCGCCGATAGTTTTCCTGTCACAAATTCACTCCGCCTGTCGTTGTAGAGGTGTAGAACAAATGAGCATGAGCGATCGCTGGGTAGAAGCGGATTTCGAAACCATCTTTCGAGAGCATTACCCGCGCATCCTCCGGGTCGTCCGGCGAGTGTTACAGCGCGACTCCGAGGCCGAAGAGGTTTGCGCCGAAGTCTTCTTCCGGCTCTACCGAAAGGGTCCGGGGGTTGCAGCCGGCGGGCTGGTCGGCGGATGGCTGTTTCGCACCGCAACCCGCGCCGCGATCGATGCACTTCGCGCCAACCGGCGGCGCGGCGTGGAAGAAGAACTGGAAGGTAACGAGTTCGTTCCCGTCGATGGCCGTGCCGAGAGTCCGCTCGCCGGTCTGTTACGGCAAGAACACATTGCCGAAATACGAGGTGTGCTGGCGCAACTGAAAGTAGACAAGGCACAGATACTGCTGTTGCGCCACAGCGGTCTAAGTTATCGCGAGATTGCGGAAGCCATGCAGATGGGTTTCAATTCAGTCGGCACAAGACTGGCGCGGGCGGAGGCGGAGTTCTCCGCGCTCTACGATCGGCACCAGCGGCAAAGCGTGAAGAGACAGCAATTGCAAACGGCGAAGGAGGGGCGATGAAACACGCAGATGTGCACCAGGGAATGCTACGCGGTTATCTCGATGGCCAACTCAATTCCGGGCAAGTCCCCGCTATCGAGCAGCACCTCGAAAGCTGCGCCGTGTGCCAGGAAGAACTTGCGATTCTGCGCGGCCACGCGGCGCGCGTACAGGACGGCCTGAATCAATTGCCGGAATCGGCCGAGACGGCGAACACAGCGATAGCCTGGGCCGCGTTTCAGACGAAACGGGGGGACTATATGGAAAGCGAGCGGAACCGGTGGACCTGGTTGCAGAAATTGTCCCTTGCAAGTGGAGGTCTTGCCGCAGCGGCGGTGGTTCTGGTCTTGACGGTAGCGCCAGTCCGGGCGTGGGCGGAGAGCCTGCTGGCGGTCTTCCGCGTCCAGCGTGTCACCGTACTCGAGATCGACCC
>NFUO01000725.1 GCA_002197545.1 Acidobacteria subdivision 2 bacterium RH1 MAG20
CAGCCTGTGGGCGTGTGCGTCGCGTTCCCAGGCATCCTCGATCTCGGCGAGCGGAACACGCTCGGTCTCGATGCGCAGTTTGCCGCTCGCTGCGTGGTTCATCACTTGTTGGAACGCGTCTGTCAGTATGTCCCGAGACGGCATGCCTCCGGTTCCTAGAATCGTCAGCGCCGTGCTTCGCAGGACTGCCGCGGACAGAGTGATTGTGGATCCAGCGCTCTCGCCCACCTCTACCAGCCGAGTCTCCGATTCCCCAATCGCAAATTCTTTTCCGGTGATGGCTTTCAGCAGAGCTTCGGTCGGGCGGCCCCATAGATAGTCGATGATCACGTCGAAGCGCTTTACGCCGGCCTCGCGGCGGAAGGCCGCGATCAATTCTTCATCGGGTTTGTCGAGGCGAATCGTCGAGTCGGCGCCAAGCTCGTGGAGTGTGCTCAACACGTGTTCGTTGCGTCCTGCCGCCACGGCGCGTCCCGCGCCCAAGATTTTGGCGATCTGTACCGCCAGCTTGCCTGTGACTCCGGTGGCGCCGAGGATCAGGACGGTTTCGCCAGCGGCGAGCTTCGCGCTGTGCTTGAGAGACAGCCAGGCCGACACACCGGGATTGGGAATGGCCGCGGCAGTGACATCGTCCAGTTCTTCAGGAACCGAGAAACATTGCACTCGCCGAACCACGGTGCGCTCGACCATCGCGCCGTACGGCCGCCGCGCTCCGCCGAAGAACACTCGCGTGCCGTCTTCGAGCCGCCCCACGCCATCCATGCCGCAAACGACAGGAAATTCGCGCGGGCTGGCGTAGTGCGTTCCGGCCGCCATCTGTTTGTCCACAGGCTTCAGCGCAGCCGCGGACACATTTATGAGCACTTCACCTTCGCCCGGAGTTGGATCGGGAAATTCCTCAAAGCGCGGCGGTTTGCCGAGAGCATGCAGCACGGCAGCATGCATCAGTCGCCTCCTTTCAGATGTTCACCTCGGTTCGCCAGGCAATTGATGAAACCGAGTTGATGGTGACAAATGCCCTTCGCAGAGGCAAGACCAATTGCGTCCGATGAGTGAGCCTCGATCCGACTTGAGAAGTCGCCTAAACCGGAGATGCGCTCCGCCTTGTTACCTCGGTGATTGGGTCCGGATCACGCTAGCTATAGCTATATAGTCACAATGGAATGACCGGCTCCGATTCGCAGGCGTGGGTTATGCTGCGAATCGGAAGATCAGCAGTACAGAGCCACAAGCGAA
>NFUO01000726.1 GCA_002197545.1 Acidobacteria subdivision 2 bacterium RH1 MAG20
TCAAACCCTTCGTGTGGATGTAGTCTGCCAGCGCCTTGATGCCGGAAGGAAACTTCTCCTTGTCCACGATGATGTTGCCGTCCGCGTCGCGCCCCGTCTGCCAGCAGTCGTCGATAATCACATATTGGTATCCGGCATCCTTCATCCCATTGTCGGCCATCGCATCCGCCGTCTGGCGAACGACCGTCTCATTGAGGCCCTTGCACGCGTACTTGTTCCAGCTGTTCCACCCCATCGGCGGAGTCCCCGCCAACCCATTCTCCAGAGCGTGTCCAGCCGCCGGCACCAGTAATACCAACATCAGCAGGGAAGAGATCCAAACCAAACGCAGAAGTTTCATCATGTCTACCTTTCAATCGTGCGGAAGATGATCTGCCCGTTTCTCTCACTTGGGCTGCCCGCCAATTGTAATGTAACCATTTACATGCTGGAAATCGAAGATCTGGTCTACTCTCTTTTTTACTCCGCTCCGCCCTCCTTCTTGAGCCATCGTTACGACATGCTCAAGGGACATATGCGACTTCCGGATACTTCGCCTGGCTCTTGAGCTCCGAAGCGGGAGCCTCTTTCAGGTATACGTCGAAGAACGTGCTGATGTAGTGCGTCGTCACGGCGATCTGGCGGCGGCCGTCGAGGCGCACAATGCCCAGCGTGCGCAACACGCGCATCACAAGTGGACTCTTCAACATCGCTCCATCGTCGCTGAACCCGTAGTGATTTGAACCTCGAAGCATGATCTGCAATCTGCGGTCACTGGGCAGCCGATCGTAGATGGAGCGGAAGTGCGCCTCGATCTGACGGCCCTCGGCATCGGACCATTCGCTTCCATGGTCGCTCCAGAGAAACATGAACGGCTGCGTGACGCCTTCATGGATGACGCTGCCAAGGGGTGCCCCGTCAACGTCGATGCCCGCCTTGCATCGGGAATCGTCATGGCAGAACTGCAACGCCGCGGCACCTCCGAGTGAGTGGCCAAACACTCCGACCCGCTGCGTGTCGAGCCGACCCAGGAACTTTCCAGAAGGGTCAAACGCGTTCAATCGTTCGATCTGGTCGAGCGCGAAGCCCATGTCGGCGCTCCATGCCTGGACCAACTTCGTGGCACGTTGCAATTGCTCGGGTCCGCTGAGCGCATCGAGGTTGTTTTCAGGTGCCCTTCCAATCACCCTTCCGTCGGGAAAAACCACCACGGAACTTCGATAAGGTGCGTCGAAACCCACCACCACATAGCCGTGACTCGCGAGGTCTTCAGCAAGGCTCGTATAGCCCGTCACCAGGCCCGAAAGTCCCGCTCGCATGAATACTACCGGATAGGAACGCTGTTGCGGCGATAGCTCGGCGTCACGGATACTATGCGTGCGAACCCGCGACAAGTTTCGCGACAGGAGCGTGAAGAGAGCGCCACGCTGATGTTCAACAGCCGTCCGCCATGGCGCGGGTAAGTAGTCGTCGACCGTCTGGGACGGTTGCGGAGGCGCTGCGGGATACCATATCCAGGCGAAAAGTTCCCGCTTGGTGTCCGGCTGCGGGGCCATCAGCTCTGGCTGCGCGGCATCACTCCAAACGTAAGTGGTGCGACCGACTGCGAATGGTCCAGTAGGCGTAGGTAGCGTTGTCTCCCTGGTGTGGTCTAGCCAAATAGATCCCAGCAAGACCGCGATTCCAACAACAGCGAGCAGGAACAGCATGGCCATAATTTTGATCACGCGCATATAGGAATCCTCACTCACAAATTGAGAAAAAAGACGGGAGCCATGGATGCGAGCACCGCTCCGGCTTGCAGTGCAAGCACAAACAGCGTCTGCTTTGGAGCCCGTGGCAGCCACTTGATCGCGAAGAACACCAGTACCGGCATCTGTCCGGCCATGAGTAGCTGCCAGAGATGGGCGACAGCCCCCTCGTCTGCTTGATGGACAACGCCGAAGATTGCAATGTCGCCAAGCACCATCGCCAGCGCGATGAGCGACATTGCCAGCGGAAGAAAGGCGCTCGGCTGTTTCAGAATGCTGCCAAAAGAATTGGGATGTTGGTCTATATTGCCTCCTCGAGTCGGGTAGAGGTGCTCCCAAAGTGCCGACCAGACGACATTTGCCGACGTTCCAAGGCCGCCTTCGCCAGCTTGCAGAAACGCCTCGAACTCCGCGCCATAGCGGTCTCTCCAATCACGCGGATACATGCGCATCAGCAGGTGAGCGGCGATGCGATTCATAAAGGCTCCAGCCTGCCCAGTCCGGCTTTGGCGAACTGGTGCAGTGTAGTCAGCTTTGCGCGGAGCACGCGCAGGCCCTCAGCGGTTATGCGATAGGGATGGCGGCGCTCCTCGGGCGGCAGCGGTGCGATCCAGCCCTGTTGCTCCAGACGGGCGATCGCCCCATACAGCGTTCCCGGCCCCAGACGGGTCCCGCAAAGTCGCGCAATGTCTTCGATCATGGCGTGTCCATGTTTCGGCCCATTGGCGAGGCTGGCAAGCACAAGCAGCGGCGGGTCAGAGTAGTGACCCATCCCCGCATCTTCTTCGGCTCTTACTTTGTGTCGCGTACTACGCATGACGTAGTTATAGCACAATGGACTGCTGCTGCAAGAAAAATTATTGCCGTGTCGCGTAGCGGCCCTCCAAGGATCAGATGCAATCATAGTGAGGAAGCAGCAATATGCGCGTCGCAGTCATATCCGATATTCATGGAAATCTCACTGCGTTTGAGGCGGTACAGGTAGATCTCCGTCAAGTCTCTCCAGACCTGGTGCTTCATGGAGGCGATCTGGCCGATGGCGGTTCCAGCCCCACCGAGATCGTTGATCGCATTCGCAGTTTCGGCTGGCAAGGTGTGATGGGCAACACGGATGAGATGCTTATCGAGTCAGATTCGCTCGAGGAATTTGCGAGCCGGTCCTCTGCTCCGCCTACTCTCTGGACGGCTATTCGTGAGATCGCGTCGGCAACTCGTTCCGCCCTTGGAGACGAGAGACTGGCGTGGTTACGCAGCCTGCCGCATGTGAAGATTCAAGAGGGCTTTGCGCTCGTCCATGCTATCCCCGAGAGTTGCTGGCGAACGCCTAGAGCGGAAGCGGACGATGCACAGTTGGAAGCTATTTATGGTCCCCTCGGCCAGCCCGTGGTTGTCTTTGGACATACTCATTCTCCTTCGATTCGCAGCATTGCCGGGCAGCCAAAGCTCCTGATTAACACAGGAAGCGTTGGCCTTTCCTACGATGGCGATCCCCGCGCATCCTATCTTCTCCTCGAAGGAAGTACCCCATCGATACGAAGGGTCGAATACAACGTCGAGAAAGAACTGAAAGCTCTTTCCTCCTGTGGGCTGCCCGGTGCAGAGTGGACAGCAAAAATGCTTCGCGCCAGCTCTCCGCAGATGCCGTAAAGTCAGTTTGGAATGCTCGAGTCCCGATAGGACCGAAGACTGACTCCCAATTGTTAACTCACCACTGCTGCAGCATCTTCTTGTACAGCTATTCGTATCCGCATAATCCCGGCGTATCAACGCAACCTCTTTTTCTCTCAATCTCGCAAAATTGCCCCGTCTGCGTCCGTTTTATTAATAGTCACTCCCAACCTCGTGAAATGCCCGTGAATCGGGGCATTCCTTAAGTTTGCCTTCATCTTTACGCCACAGTGTCGAAAGTAGGAGTTCTTACCGGTCGAATTGCGGCCCCGTGGCCGTGGGCGACCGGCGGAAACATCTCCACCGCGAATACGGCGAGTGGGGTGGTCCAGGCTCCCAATATTTCGATCGAGGTCCTTGTGCGTAAACATTCACGATTGCCAGTTGCCCTTCTCGTTGCCCTTGTAGTTGCCATAGCCAGCCTCACTCCGTCCCGGACAGACGCTCAGGACCGCAACGGAACCATCTCCGGCATGGTGGCCGATACCGTCAGCGCCATCCTTCCGGGCGCCCGCGTCGTCGTTAAACCGGGGAATGCAGTCGTCATCTCCGATGGACAAGGCAACTTCAACATCACCGGCATCGCTCCGGGCCAATACGACGTCACCGTCTCTTACCTCGGGTTTCTTCCTAAGACAACCCCTGTCACCGTCGCCGCCGGGCAGACCGCGCATCTGTCCTTCGTTCTTGACGTCGCCTCCGTGACCGACAACGTGGTCGTCACCGCCGGTCGCGCGCATGGCGAAGCGGAAGCCCTGAATATGGAGCGCACGTCCGAAAACATCCTCAATGTCCTGCCCGCGGATGTCATCACCAGCCTTCCCAACGCCAACATCGCCGACGCCGTCGGGCGTCTCCCCGGTGTCACGCTTGAGCGCGACGAAGGTGAAGGCAAATACGTTCAGATCCGCGGCACCGAACCGCGTCTCAGCAACCTCACTATCGACGGAGTTAACATTCCCTCGCCCGAGGGCGGCGTCCGTCAGGTCAAACTCGACACCATCCCCGCTGACCTTGTCGATTCCGTCCAGATCTATAAGACCCTCCAGGCCAATCAGGATGCCGACGCCATTGGCGGCTCCGTCAACATCGTTACCAAGACAGCCACCGAACAGCCAACCATCTCGCTCTATGGCGCAGGCGGCTTCACTCCCATCGCCAACACCGTGCCGGTCGCCGAGTTCGCCGGAACCGTCGGCAAACGCTTTGGAGCGACCAACCGCCTTGGCATCATCTTCAGCGGTACTTACGACTACAATGGCCGCGGCATCGACGACATCGAACCCGTCCCACAGATCCAACCCGGCACCAGCTTCACACCCGGTTTCTCCACCATCGACCTCCGCGAATATTTGTACAACCGCCAGCGCTATGGCTTCGGCGGCAGCATCGACTACAAGATCAGCGACAACTCCACCATCTTTATCCGTGGCATCTACTCCGATTTCAAGGACTACGGTCACCGCTACGACTACACCTTGGCCGACAGTACGCCGCCGCTCGATCCCACCCAATCCGCCCCAACCGACGCCTTCACCAGCGAGACCCGTCTCGGAGACTTCCAGGTTGCCAGTCTTCTCCTCGGTGGTACCCACAATTCCACCAACTACTTCTACACCTATGGCCTTTCTCTCTCCCGCTCGCAGGACTTCAATCCCATCAACGGCGGCGAGGCCATTGCGCGCTTCTCCTTCCTTCCTGCCACCAGCAACTGCCGCTATGCTCCTGGGTTGAATAAGAGCATCTATCGTCCGCAGTTCTCAAATGCCTGTTACACCGAGGCTTACAACCCGGACAACTTCGCCCTCAACACCATCGCCCACTCCGACAACGGCAAGACCTCGCAACTCAATCTGCAGGGTGAGACCTCCGTCGGTCGCATCTTTCACCTTGGTTCCGCCTTCGACACCCTCGAAGCCGGCATCAAGGTCCGAAACGCCCACAAGTTCGATAACTCCTACGAGATCGATTACACCCCCACCGGCACGCTGCTGATGACGCAGTTCCTTAATAACTTCAAAAACGACAACTACTACGACGGCTCCTATAAATATGGCCCAGCCGCAGGCTGGGACCAGATCGACAGCTACCGTAAAGCCAATCCGATGGCGTTCACCACCAGTGCGTCAGTGCCTCCCTCGCAGGGCGGCAATTCCAACAACTTCAATCTCATCGAGCGAGTCTCCGCCGGTTACCTCCAGAACACCCTGCAGGCTGGCCGTCTGACCTTCATCGCTGGGCTTCGCATCGAAGGCACGCAGGTCAATACCACCAGCTTCGACAGCAACGCCGGAACCTTCACCGTCAAGGGCGGTAGCGACTACGTCGACTATCTACCCAGTGCGTCGCTGCGCATCGGCCTCGACAAAAACTCCGACCTGCGCCTCGTCTACGGCAAGGGCCTCTCCCGTCCCGATCCACAGTTTCTCACCGCAGCGACGTCCCTCGACAGTTCCACCGTTCCGCCCACCCTTACCATCGGCAATCCCGCCCTCAAGCCGGAGCACGCCAACAACTTCGACGTCCTTTATTCCCACTATCTCAATCCCATCGGGGCCATTCAGGGAGGCTTCTTCTACAAAAACCTCACCGACCCCATCGTCAGCCTCCTCTCCGTCCCCACCAGCGGCCCCAATGTCGGTTTGCAGGTAGTCCAGGCAGCCAACTCCGGCTCCGCCTACATTGCCGGTGTCGAGTTTAACTTCCAGCAGCACTTCACCTATCTCCCCGGTCTCTTGAGCGGCCTGGGACTGAGCACCAATTACAGTTACACCACCTCTCAGGCCACCGACGTCAATCCGGGCAACCGCACCGACAAGCCAGCCCTGCTTCGTCAGGCACCAAGCACCCTCAACATCAGCCCCACCTATGATCGCGGACGTGTCTCCCTCCGCGTTGGCATCGCTTACAACGGTGCAAACATCTTTCAATATCTCTACACCGATGGCGTCCCAGGAGGCATCAAAGGCCCCCAGGGCGACGTCTATCAGTTCTCCCACTCTCAAGTCGATGCACAGGGAAGTTATCGCATCGGACGCGGCTTCGATATCATCGTCTCCGGCCTGAACCTCAACAACGAGCCCTTTGGCTTCTACCAGGGCAGCAAGCAGTTTTTCATTCAGCGCGAATACTACAAACCCACCTACAGCTTCGGCCTTCGTTGGAACCCCAGATCCGAATAAACCATTACCCAACACCAAACAACTCGTCCCATGCCTCGTTTTTACGAAGCATGGGACTTCTTACTCTCCTGCAAGTGGTTCCCTATCCCTGCACTCTGCAGAAGCTCACATAATGCGGAACCGCTCACGCATCAACCGCTGAAACCGAGGCTTCCAGATGAGGTCATACGCCAGCTCTTTGCCCGGAAACATGGCCAGAGCCGCTTTTCTGCTGTCGGCAATCATCTGGGCCGCCTCATCCACCGTCAGCGACCCATCCTGCGCGATGACCTGCATCACCATGTTCATCATCATCTGCAACCGTCGAATCAGCTTCTGCTCTTCTAGCTGCTCCGCCGTAGAACTCTGCGCAACCTGGGCTCCAGTCTCATTCAACTCCATCGAAACCTCCCGCCTTATTTTTTGCCCGAAACCTTCCGGCCAGCCTTCTTCGCGACAACCTTTTTAGCCGTCTTCTTCGCTGAAACAGCAGCTTTTCTAGCCATCGTCTTCCTCATTGGAGCCTTCCTGACCGCGCCCTTCCTGGGTTTGGCCAACTTGTTCTCATGCGAAACCAGCAGTTTCTCAAGCCGTTCCAGCAAAACCCGCGTATGCATAGGCTTCATCAGCATCTTGTCCGCGCCCATCTCCTGCCAGTCTTCATCCGCCACTGGAAACGCAGTCAGCAGGGCCACTGCCGGATGATACGGTGCTTGTCGTGCGGCTTCGATGACCTCCCGCCCCGAGGCGTCGCTCTCCATCCGCATGTCCGTAATGACCATCTGGTATTCATGCGTATGCAGCTTTGACTTGCCCTCGCGCGCCGAAGCCGCTGTATCCACCTCAAACCCACTGATCTCCAGCACGGCCTTCAAAGTCAGCAATACAGCGACCTCATCATCCACTAGCAATATGCGACGTTTCATTCCATTCCCTCTCACCTTCGGAGCATACACAGTACCGTATCTAACTCCAAAGCAAGTCGTTCTTACAAGCCTGCATTCAACCAGTGCCTCGAAGGCAGCACCACGGCGCTCAAATCGACGGCAGCGAAAGTGCTATACTTCACGTTGCAGCGCAACCTTTAAGCTCAAAGGCGCGC
Organism: Acidobacteria subdivision 2 bacterium RH1 MAG20; assembly: GCA_002197545.1. The sequence continues at coordinate 7,662 of NFUO01000726.1, forward strand.
CTAACCCTATACAAACGCATAGCGAGCCGGAAAGCCCGCTGTGGAGGCGACTTATTCCACCGATCGATAAACGTTCCGCAAAGTCTTTCATCCGCACCAATGAACGTATCCGCGCACGCGAAATCCGCGTCATCGACGAGAACGGCGAACAACTCGGCGTCATGGCCCCTTTCGAGGCCCTCAAGATGGCCCGGGAGCGCTCTCTCGACCTCGTAGAAATCTCCCCCAACGCCGTCCCTCCCGTCTGCAAGATCCAGGACTACGGCAAATTCCTCTACGAGAAGGACAAGAGCGACCGTGCCGCCCGCAAGAAGCAGAAGGTCATCACCATCAAAGAGGTCAAATTCTCCGTCACCGTCGACGAGCATGACTACCAGACCAAGAAAAATCAGGCCGTCCGCTTTCTCGGCGATGGCGACAAGGTAAAGGCGTCCCTCCGCTTCAAGGGCCGTCAGATGGCTCACCGCGACCTTGGTTACAAGATCATTAACCGTCTCATCCTGGATATCGGCGATGCCGGCCTGGTCGAATTCATGCCCCGCATGGAAGGCACGACCCTCCATGCCATCCTTGCGCCATCGAAAAAGGCCGAAGCCGCTCTCCCCAAAAAGCCCGCGCCAGCCTCGGCTGCTAACCCCGCCGAGCCAACTCC
>NFUO01000727.1 GCA_002197545.1 Acidobacteria subdivision 2 bacterium RH1 MAG20
GTCTTGTGTCGAATTAATTCCCGGCCGCCGAAAAACAAGGTAACAACATCGATAATGACCTTTAGGAACTTGTTGAAATAGGTACCCGTGTTGCGACGGGGCATGATTGTTGCTCGTCTAACAGACATGCGTGGAGACGAGCGGATTCAGGACGGGATGTTCAGCTATGTTTCGTTGGAGCAGCGAGTGCCTCAGGATCATCCTTTGCGGGCGGTTCGCAAGTTGACGGATGGGGTGTTGCGGAGGTTGAGTGCAGAGTTCGATGCGCTGTACGCCGACTCCGGCCGTCCATCGATTGCGCCGGAGTACATTCTTCGGGCGCTGTTGTTGCAGGTGTTTTACTCGGTTCGTTCGGAGCGGCTGCTGGTTGAGCAGATCGACTACAATCTTTTGTTTCGCTGGTTTGTGGGTCTTGGCATGGACGACGCGGTGTGGAACCATGCGGTGTTTTCCAAAAACCGCGACCGGTTGCTGACCTCCGATGTGGCGCAGCAGTTCTTTGCCGAAGTGAACAGGCAGGGGAAGCGGTTCATGAGCGACGAACACTTCACGGTGGATGGCACGTTGATTCAGGCGTGGGCGTCGCAGAAGAGCTTTCGTTCGAAAGACGGTTCCGATGGCGGCGACGGGGGAGATTTTCACGGTCAGAAGCGATCGAACAAGACGCATGAATCGACCACCGATGCCGATGCGCGGCTGTATAAGAAGAGTTACGGCAAGGAGTCGAAGTTGAGTTATCTGGGCCACGCTTTGGTAGAGAACCGCAACGGCTTGATCGCTGCGGCGATGGTGACGCACGCCGACGGTTATGCCGAGCGCGATGCAGCGCTGTTGATGCTTGCCGAAAAGCAAGAGGGCCGCTCACGCCGCATCACGGTGGGCGCCGACAAGGCTTACGACACGAAGGATTTCGTCAGCACGGTGCGGGAGTTGAACGTGACACCGCATGTTACGAAGAACGACAAGGGCCGCGCCAGCAACCTGGACCGCAGAACCACGCGCCAGCCCGGCTATGCCGTCAGCCTGAGCCGGCGATGGCTGATCGAAAAGGGCTTCGGATGGCTGAAGCAAACTGGCCCGCTGCGCCAGGTCAAGTTGCGAGGTCTGGAGAAAGTGGACTGGCTGTTCGTCTTCAGTTGCGCGGCGCACAACCTGATCCGACTGCCGCGACTGATGGCTCAACCACCGGATATGCTCCGGGAGAAATGTGCCTGAGCAACGGTTGCGAGCCTCGGGGATGATTCCCTGAGGCTCGCAGGCTCGCAAACACCTATCAACACCGGAAAGAACTGTACTTCAAACAGACTTCGAACAGGAACAAATGACAATCGCCAGAAAAGACGCCACAATCAGGCGAATTTCAACGAGTTCTTAGACGTCGGCTCGTTCACTCATGGCGTCGGGGGCGTGGGCTATGCGCATTAGCTTGCCGTGATCGATCCAGTCGAGGGAGCAGGGCTCGCAGTCGGAGAGGATGACGTTGCCGGGTCCGGCGTAGAAGTGGGTTTCCATGGCGAGGCGGCAATGCGGGCAGGTGAGCCGGTGCTGGAGCTCGCTGCGATCGGGCGGCTGGGGGATGACGCCGCCGCCGTCACTGTCTCGGCGGTGGGGCTGGACGGGGTCGGCGA
>NFUO01000728.1 GCA_002197545.1 Acidobacteria subdivision 2 bacterium RH1 MAG20
CACCGTTTCCGGCACCAGTTTTGGCGCATTCGGCGACGGCTATCTCCGCCTTTCCTATGCCGCGAGCCTGGACGCCCTGAAGGAAGCCATCCGACGCGTCGGCGATTGGCTCGCGTTGCAGGGGCAAGACAACAAGGCGATGCGGGGCCGTGCAGGATGAGGCAGATCTTCCGATGGAAAGGCCGCGGCATGGAGGTGGGTCGGCGGCCTGCCAAGCCGGGGGTTCGAATGCTTCAGGGATCACCCTATTTCAGGAATTTGCGGAGGTTCGCCATGAACTGGACCGGATGCCCCATCGTCGAAATCGTCCCTGACAAGGTGTCCGGCGCGCCGCTCGTGAAGGGCACGCGGTTGCCTGCGCAGACGGTCCTCGACAATTTTGCCGCGGGCGTCGCCGAGCCGGAGATCGCGGAGATGTTCGACGTGCCGGTGGATACCGTTCACGAGCTGATCGCATATGCCGCGAGGGTCCGTGAGCCGCGTCCTGTTTGACCAGAACGTTCCAAAGCGTCTGCGCGCCTTCCTCGCCGGCCATACCGTCCAGACAGCTTACGATCTTGGCTGGAGCGATCTGTCGAACGGCGATCTGCTGCGTCAGGCGGAGGCGGCCGGGCTGGAAGTTGTGGTGACCTGCGATCAGAACCTGCGGTATCAGCAGAACCTTTCGGGCCGGAAGTTCGCAGTTGTCGTGATCGGCACCAATCTGTGGCCGGTGATTGCCGCTGATCCTGGGCGGGTCTTGCGGGCTGTAGATGCCGCGGCGCCAGGCACGGTCAGCGTGGTGAGCTACTCCAAGCCATGACGCAGTCGTAATCCTAAACCGTGATCCGGCTACTGAAAAACGTCTAGGAACCGCTCAACCTCTGAGCTGTAGGTCTGGGTTCGAGTTCGTCAGGCGCGCCAATTTTCCGATTGATTGCGATCTGTGCAGTGCCCTGGGACCGTAGCGATCAGCTACGCCGGACGCTAATCGTGAAACTGCCAGTCACAATCATGGCGCACACCTATTAGTATCCATTTGTAGGGAATAATCAGATCGCACGTTGCGAGCATCGTCCAGGCGAAATGTGCCGGAGCGTTCTCCCGCCACCGCACCCGAAACCTTGCCCATGCTTTGCGCCCGTGACGTAGGGCATTCATTTGTCAGATATACTTCACCATTAATCACATTCCAGACGATGCCG
>NFUO01000729.1 GCA_002197545.1 Acidobacteria subdivision 2 bacterium RH1 MAG20
CAAGACCCAGAAGGAAGCGATCGATTCCATCCAGTTGTGTTTAGATTCGGGCGTCGACATCAATGCCGCCGACACCAGGGGGCAAACGGCTTTGCATGGCGCGTCACAAAAGGGGTTGGACCAGATTGTTCAATATCTTGCCGACCATGGCGCACAGTTGGATGCGAAAGACAAGCAGGGACACACACCGCTTGACGCGGCGATGGGCTTGGCCGGCGGCAGCGGCGGTTTTGACGGAAGCCGCAAGGACGTTCACGAGAGCACCGCGGCTCTGCTTCGTCAACTGATGGCCGCTTCTATAGCCAAAAACTAGCTTGGCTTCACTAACTTGGCTTAACTAACTTCTCTTCACTAACTTCGCTTCGAGCTGCGGGCGGTCTGGATTTTGGCCGGCTCGACCGAGGCGCCGTTTGCCAGCGCCATCGCCGGAATCGTTACCGAGGTATCCACCAGGCGGGCCATATCCTGTACCGGCAGGCCCTCGGCTTCCTTGGCGAACTGCAGGCAGCGCGCGCCTTCGTCGAAATCGACGCGAATCCAGTCTCCGCCGCGCACCTGATCGGTGGCGATGAGATTCGACATCGGCTGCACCAGCAGGCGCTCGATGGCCCGCTTCAGATGTCTGGCGCCGTACTTCAGGTCCGTGCCTTCCTCGAGCAAGAAGCTCTTGCTCGAATCCGACACCGTGAAAACGAATGCGCGATCGTTGGCGGTGTTGAAGATCCGCTGCTGCACCAGATTCAACTCGATATCGAGAATCTTCCGCAGTTGTTCGGTGCCGAGAGGCTGGAACGCCACAATCTTGTCCAGCCGGTTCATGAATTCCGGCGTAAACTTCTTGCGCGCCGCTTCCACCCCGCTGCGGGCAATCTTGACCGTCATGTTCTCGTCAACCACGCCCAGATTGCTCTTCTCGCGATCCGCGTAAGCGTTGAAACCGAGCCTCGGGTTCATGATGTTGCTCATCTCGGAAGCGCCGAGATTGCTAGTCATGAAGATCATCGCACGGGAGAAATCCACCTTGCGGTTATCGCCCAGCGTCAGGGTTGCCTTGTCCAGAATTCCGAGCAGCAGGTTCCACAACGCATCGGAGGCCTTCTCGATTTCGTCGAACAGCACGAAACTCAACTTGATGGTCTCGGTGTGATACTGATTCAGCACTTCCTGAGACAGCAGCGGATGAGTCTCGCGATGGCCCAGATAGCCCGGAGGCGAGCCGATCAACTTGGCGATCTCGTGGCTGTGCTGAAACTCGGCGCAGTCGATCTTGATGACCGCGCGGGGGTTCTTCAGCAGCGTTTCAGCGGTAGCCTCGACGATGCGAGTCTTGCCCGAGCCGGTCGGCCCGAGAAACAAGAAGTTACCGATAGGGCGGCCTGGAGCGCTCATCCCGGTGAGGTGCATTTGATAGATATTTACGATCTGTTCAATCGCCTCATCCTGTCCAATAATCATCCGGCGCAAACTCGTCTCCAGGGACATAGCCTCCCGGCCTGTCTTGGCTGGATCTAACGGGATGTTTAGCCGTACCATACCTACCGCCTTTCTCGAACCTCGCGGAGCCGTTTGCCTTGTGCCGCTCCACAAACTTTCAGGCAATCCAATCGCCATTTGCTTAGATGCTCCTCGTTTCAACACGATTCAGTGGCACCGTCTTCTATCTCTTCGGCTTGGCGGGCCGAACTTCTACCCGGCTGATCAATGTTCTAGGAGGCATCTCAAGGAGCATCCGTACAATTCCGGCAACGTCTTCCGGCCAAATCTTCCAGTCCCTGCCATCTTCCGCACTGTGTCCGCCGAACCCAGTGGCCACACTTCCCGGCATCACATAGCTTACGCGCACGTTATCGCTCCTCGTATCCATCATCATCGCTTCGCTGAAACCGGTCAGGGCGAACTTCGATGCGTTGTAAGCCGCTCCACCCGCGAAAGGGTTTTTGCCAGCGAGACTACTTATAATGACGATGTATCCACCACCCCGGGTTGCGAATCTGAATAAAGATTCACGGCAACAATAGAACGCTCCCGTTAGATTAGTGTCGATTGTGGACTGCCAATCCTGCACAGATAATTCCGATACGGGACGGAACACGCCTACACCGGCGTTGTTGATCAGCACATCGAGGCCGCCAAACTCCGCATCCACAAAGCGGAACAGCTCCTTGACCTGCTCATAGTTCGTTACGTCGGCGGCTTGGCCCCTGATCGTCCCTCCGGCCGCCACTTCGGCCAGGTCGGCCACGGCGCGGTCGACGGCACTCTGGCGCCGGCCGCAGAGGGCCACCGACGCTCCTTCGAGCGCCAACATCTTGGCGATGGCCTTGCCGATTCCACGTGTGCCGCCGGTGACCAGGCACACCAGACCGGAAAAGCGCTTGCTTGCGGTAACCGATATAGTCATGTCAACCAGCGTAAAATTAAGTAGGTGGAAGAATCCAGTATCTTCTGGCTGCGGGTAGCGGCCTGCCTCTACGCGGTGGGACTCCTGCACTCCATGCTGGCCGCGATCTGGCATGGGCAAGGCCTGTATCCGCTGGCGCGCGGGGCCTTTCGCGTGGGGGTGGTATTGCATGCGGTGTCGCTGGTGGAGCTGTCCCGGGCGTACGGCCGTCTGCCGCTCGAAAATTTCTATGAGACGCTCAACCTGTGCGCCTTCCTGATCGCTCTGGTGTTTCTGCTGGTGGAATGGCGTTACCACTTCGCCAGCAACGCCGTGGCGTTGTTTCCCCTGGTGTTCCTGATGACGCTGGTGGCGGCTCTGGAGCAGCCGGTCGCCTCGTGGTCCAACGTGCAGGTGCGCGACACCTGGCTGATGGTTCATATTGTCTTAGTGCTGGCGGGCTACGCCGCGTTGCTGTTTACCGCGGTGGCATCGGGCTTTTACCTGATTCAGGAGCGGCGTTTGAAGCACAAGCGCGGTGGCGCGCTGCTCGAGAAATTGC
>NFUO01000073.1 GCA_002197545.1 Acidobacteria subdivision 2 bacterium RH1 MAG20
CTTTTGTTTTTGCCAAAACCAAGACTCGTTTCTACGAAACATTCGGTGGGCTCAGTCGCTCCACCATCCATCTCTTCGGCCTCGTACCGCGACCATGATTCGCTACTCCGAACTCCCCGACGGTTCAGGGAGGCAGGGTGCCCATTCAAACGATCGGCCTCCACTTGCGACCACGGAATGACCCGGGCTGCCCTACATGCGAGCGACCGGACGCTGCGTGTACAGTTGTGTGTACGATTTATTTTCCCGCAGCATCCAGTACATCCTGACTGCCAACTTGCGTGCAACCATGACCTTGGCTGGAGCCGAATGTTTCTTCGCCTTCAGCCGGCCATACGCGCGCCGCAACTCTTCATCGAACCGCGCAGCTGTCTGCGCCGCTTCCACCAGCAACGTGCGCATCATGGTGTTGCCTTGCTTGCTGATCGGTCCGAAGCTCTGATGCCCGCCCGAAGAATGTTCGCTCGGGATCAGTCCTAGATAACTGGCCACCTGCTTGCCTCGTGGAAATCGCGTGATCGGGCCGATGGTCAGCACATACGCTAATCCCACCACCGGTCCCACGCCCGGATGCGTCATCAACAGCCGCACGTCCGGCCGCTGCTCGGCTTCCGCGCGCACCGCACGATCCAGTTCTCCCACTTGCTCCTCCAGCCGGTCCAGCATCGCCAGCAGATCGCCGCGCCGCCGCGCCGTCCATCCCTGCAGCGGCAACTGCTCCAACACGGCACGGCCTTGCACACTCCACAGACGCCGTTTCCGCCGCACGCCCTGGTTCAGCGCCAGGTGCTGCAACTGGTTCTTCACCTGCGTGCGAATTTCCACCAACTTCTGCCGGTGCCGCAGCAACTGCCGCACGTCGCGTATCTGCCTGCTTGGCACCCACAACCGCGGAAACCGTCCGTCCACCATTAGATCCAGAATGTGCTGGGCATCCCGACGGTCCGTCTTCTGTTGCCGCACCACCAACCGCCGTATCTGCGCCGCATCTCCGATCCACAACTCGTGCCCCATCTCCGCCAGCATCTGCTCGAACCACTGCGAGTTGCCTACCGCTTCTATCCCCACTCGCACCGTCTGTCCCTGGAGCGCCTGATAGAAACGCCGTGCTTCTCCTTGCTCGTGCTCCAATCGACCTTCCCACAGTTCGCCCGTTTCCGTGTCGACCATGGCGATCTGCTGGTAGCTCGGATGAAAATCACATCCTATAATCTTCATTGCGGCTCCTTCCTACCGAGCCTTGGTCTTGGCGACTCAAGTTTACTCGGAAGGCTCTCGGAGCCGCACTTC
>NFUO01000730.1 GCA_002197545.1 Acidobacteria subdivision 2 bacterium RH1 MAG20
CCTTCGCACGCGCGCGAGGAAATTGCCGGTTTTTGTTGGTTTTCTCCGCCACAATTCCCGCCCACCCCGCTCCGGCCTCCGCCTCGCAACTGGCCCCTTCGCCCATAAAACCAGCCCTCAGGCCGCTCACTCAGCGTCGCCTGCTCCCTCCGCCGCGTTCGCTGCTCCCGCTTCCTCCGGCGAGATAACCCGCAAAATCGGCTGCGAAACATACGTTTTGCCCCACGTTTTGCCTGTGATTTCGGTTAGTATCTGCCGCTCCACCAGCGTATTCACCGCCGCCCGCGCCGCCGGATTCGAGACGCCCAGCTGCGCGGCTGCCCGCGCCACCGTCGTAAACGGGTTCACAAACAGCCTGTCGATCAGGGCCAGCACCGTCCCTTTGTCGCGCAGCGCCACATGGTAGCGCTCGCGCAGATCCATCAGCTCGGTCGCCTGGCGCCGCGCCGCGCTGGCCGTCTCCGCAACGCCCTGGAGGAAGAAGAGCAGCCATGCACGCCAGTCGCCCTCTGTCCTCACCCGCTGGAGCAGGTCATAATAGTCGCGGCGATGCGCCTCGAAGTACGCCGAGAGATAGAGCAATGGCTGCGAGAGCCGCCCGCGCTGCAGCAGGAAGAGAATAATCAGCATCCGTCCCAGCCGCCCATTGCCATCAATAAAGGGATGGATTGTCTCGAACTGCTGATGCAGCAGCGCACACTGCACCAGGTCTGGCATGACGCCAGTCGTATTGGCGAATCGCTCCCAATCTCCCAGGGCTGTTCGCATCTCAGCAGGTGGCGGCGGCACGAACTGCGCCTCCTGAATGCTGCTGCCCGGCGTGCCGATCCAGTTCTGCCGGTCGCGGAACTCGCCTGCCCGTGCATGATCCCCCCGCACACCCTCCAACAGCCGCGCATGCATACCACGGATCAGCCGCAACGAGATTGGCAGTGTCTGCAACTGCTCAACGCCATACTCCAGCGCCGTCACATAGTTGCGCACTTCGCGGACATCATCAGGATCATCTGACGTCGGTTCGCCCGCCTCGTC
>NFUO01000731.1 GCA_002197545.1 Acidobacteria subdivision 2 bacterium RH1 MAG20
AAGCAATGAGCACAATGGAAGCTGTAACTTCAGGCGAAGTCCGAGTGCTTCGCCGTCAATTGGGCGCCATCCACTGGGTCGTGAAGTTGAACGTGGACGGGCTGACGCAGGAGGAAAGCCTGGCTGGGCCTGAATCCGGAGGGAACTGTCTCAACTGGAACGTGGGCCATCTCCTCTGCGTGTATGACCTGGTGCTGCCCATGCTGGGGCAGTTGCCGGTGCTTGGGGTGGATGTGCTGCAGCGATACGGGCGGGGCACGGCCCATGTCCAGAATGCAGCGGAGGCCCTCGATCTTGCCCAGTTGATGACGGCATGGGACGAGGCGGCCAAACGCATGGAAGCCGGACTGGAGAGCCTGACGCCCGAGGTTCTCGATCAGCCTGCTCCCTGGTCTCCAACGAATAATCCCGAGGAAACGGTTCGATCGCTTTTGTCGGGCACATTCTTTCACCAGGCCTACCACGCGGGGCAAACGGGCCTGCTGCGCAGGATGGCGGGCAGGGAGGGAGCGTTTCAGTGAGGGTACCTTTACCCCACGCAAGCCAAAAGAGGGCGACTTGAATGGGGCAGCCGCAACGGGGAAATTTATCCCACTCAAGCCAAAAGAAGGCTTGAATGGGGCACCCCGCACAAACCCGCGGTGTCGTGAGGTGAAGAACGCAGGCGCCTCCACTGCGCTGCGCTTCGGTCGGGATGACAGAAACCAAAAGGAGAAATCAAGATGTCAACGAGCCTGATAGAGAACCAGAAAATAGTATCGCGAGATGAATGGCAGGCTGCGCACCAGCAACTGCTGGTGAAGGAGAAGGAGTTGATGCACGCCCGGGACGCATTGACCGCTGAGCGTCGTCGGATGCCATGGCTGGCCGTGGAGAAGCAGTACGAGTTCGACGGACCCAAGGGAAAAGCGAGCCTGCTCGACCTGTTTGAGGGACGCCGTCAGCTGATCGTCTACCGCGCCTTCTTCGAGCCCGGCGCGTTCGGCTGGCCCGACCATGCCTGCCGCGGCTGCCCGCTGGGGGGCGAACCGGGCTCCCACCCCCCCCCTCTTAACGCCCGCGACACCACGCCTGCCC
>NFUO01000732.1 GCA_002197545.1 Acidobacteria subdivision 2 bacterium RH1 MAG20
CCATTCCAGATCGGCCAGCGTTTCCTTCAAGGGCACATCCTCACGCAGCGTCGCCAGCGTGCGGAACAGCAGCGCCTCAGCCCTGTGCTGCGTCAGGCTCTCGGCCAGTCGCGCCGCGCGACTGTCTGAGAGTGCCGAGAGCCCCCAGGCGCCCGGATCTGCGGGAATCGCCTCCAGGTGCTCGTAGTGTGCCAGCACGGCCGCCGCAGATTTTTCACCCCAGCCTGGGATGCCAGGGAAGCCGTCGGCCGCATCGCCCACCAGCCCCAGCCAGTCGGGGATCGACCGCGGGCGCACGCCATATTTCTCCACCACGCCCGCCTCGTCGATGAGCAGCTTGCGGCGCCGATCCCAGCCAACGATACAGTTTCCAGAGACCAGCTGGGCCAGATCCTTATCCGGCGAGCAGATCACAATCTGTTCGACCTCAGCTTCGTTCTTGAAACGGGCGGTCGCGCTGGACAGGGCATCGTCGGCCTCGAACTCCACCATCGGCCAGACCACCAGCCCAAGGGCGGAAACGGCCTCTTCGGCAAGCTCGAACTGGGCTAGCAGGTTGGGGTCAACGCCCGCGCCGGTCTTGTAGCCGGGGTACTGGTCGTTACGGAAGGACTCGATCACGTGATCGAACGCGCAGGCCACGTGGGTGATGCCAGGCGTCGTCAAGAGCATCAGCAGGCTGCGTAAAAGGCCCAGCGTTGCGCCGACCTCGCGCCCATCCGGTGCCTTGCGCGCCGGCGCGCCGAAGTGGCTGCGAAATAGCTCGTAGGTCCCATCCACCAGGTAGATCTTCATAGAGACTCGACTTTCGGAAACCCCCTCGTTTCAACCGGGGGATGAGAAAGTCTTCCTTTCTTGGGGGCTTGGGTGGAGAGGGATCAATCGCGTTCTCCACCGCAACAACTTCAATAATTTACAATCGCTTCCTTTCGCAGTTTGTGTGAGCCGCTTGTTCGTGCAAGGATCATGCAAACTCAGCCTGCCATCCATCGTACCGCCCACTGTAGCCTTACCCCACTTGGGATGCACGATAAGCGTTCCCCTTTTTATGCCTTGCGAAAGTGTTCCACCGTAGGGCTTTCGCTTGCCTCCCTTTTCGGGCTGAAAGCGATGCAATTGACGGCGGTGCCAGACAAACGGTGTACTGCAAACCAACCGCTGGTTGTCTGGAGCAATCTTGCCTTCTACAGCGCTGTGGGCTAGTACAAATGCATCCACACAATGGGCTTCCCACACCTCAGCCAGTTTTTTGTTTGTTTTCTTCAAACCCAACTGATCCCGCAAGGCTTTGGTTTCGTAGCCTTGCATGAGTTGCAGCGTAGCCAGTTTGCGTATCTCTTCGTAGAACCAGTGCTTGCCCACTTCCAAAGGAGAAAAGCTGCGGTTCCATCGTCGTTTGCCTTTCTTTGTGGTCGCAGCAATGTCTTCTACCACAAACACCTGAACCGGAAAAATCTGGCACAAGAACCGAGCTAACCGCAGTTTCCACTGCCAGCGTGCTCTGGTCGAAGGCGGTAGTTTCCGCTTCTTCTGTTTGCGGTTCTGACGTGGCTTGCGACAAGGCGTTTTGCGGTTACGGCGGGTCCGACGCATCCCTGTCGAATCTTTCTCCCCATCCTCGACGCCCTCTCTGGGTTCTGCCTTGGATTTCAGGTAG
>NFUO01000733.1 GCA_002197545.1 Acidobacteria subdivision 2 bacterium RH1 MAG20
ACTGATCTTTGAATGGATTCAGAGAGTGCTTTGGTGGGAGTATCGGCGTACTGAGCGCGGAGAATCTCCAGTTCCCAATCTTGCCATGATCTACGCTGGCTCATCGATATCCTCCCAAGTCGCAGGCTGGTCAACAGCAAAAGGAAAAAGGGCCAGCCGCAGCTGACCCTCTCTTCTCTTCTCTTCAAATTGTCATCAGGTTGTGATGCGGCGTTGGAACGATCTTCCCTCTCGACACGAGACCTCTGCTTGGTTCAGAAGAAAGAGGTATGCTTCCTGGCAGTTGGAGAACAGGAGGAGGATCTTCGGTCAAGGAGGTCCCGGTCCAGCCACAACGTGTCAGCCGATCGGGACTGACCAGTTCTCGATCCTCAGTTCGGGGACACGCCCAAACTCTCGCGTGTTATTGGTCACGACCGTGAGTCCAAGACTGCGAGCGTGGGCCGCGATGAAAAGGTCGTTGGCTCCGATCATGTTTCCACCCTGTTTGAGGGCGGCTCGAATCTGAGCATAGTGAAGGGCCGCTTCATTTGGGAAGTCGAGCACCTCGACATAACGCAAGAATTCATCCAACGCAGTTTGATCCTGCTGAGGCCTGGGCGAGAGTTCCACTCCGAACATTAGTTCTGATTTTGTGATGACCGAAATACAGACGTCATGGATCGGTGTCTGCTTGAGTCGTTCGAGCACCGCATCGTGAGAACGCTTCATGATGTAGGACGAAATATCGGTATCGAGCATGTAGACCGGCATCAGAGGTTTCGTTCCTGCACGGGAAGATCGTCAACGCCTTCCATGAACTCTGGAGACGCGACGGTGCCTGAATTGAGGTAGCCGGACCAGTCAGCGGGCCGTGGAGAAAGCACGACCTCATCCCCCTGCCTACGAATGAAGACCTCGGAGGTAGAGAACTGAAACTCCTTCGGTAGCCTGACTGCCTGGTTCCGATTATTCATGAAAACCTTCGCCGTACGTTGCATAGTGCCTCCCTCCTGAAGCGGTGACATATACAACAGTATATGCCACCGCGGATATCCTTTCCAGTAGGGACGCAGTATCTGGTTCCCGCGAGTTTGGACTTGGGCATTCTTTCGTGAAAAACTTCTCTCGAAAGGTATGATATTCAATGGAATCAGAGAGTTGCGGCTTCATTTCTACCCGAAGAGCCGCAGCTGTTCTCCGACCACATAACCCGTAGGCCAAATCGACTCCACCTTCTTCGGCTTGGGCTTCGGTTCGACCAATACCGGGCCGGGGGTCGCAGCGGATACAGGAGTGTCGATTCCACTAAACATGTCGTTCATCATCGGCTCTTCCTGCCAATCGTCCGGCTTCGCGAGTCGCGGGATTGCATTGGCCTGCGCCGTCCGTTCCCGTCTGATTTCGGCCCAGACCGCATCGGCAGATTCGCCGACACCGCCCTGCTCCACCAGTTCGCGTGCCATCGCGGCAAGCAGGTCGTCGTCCGCATCCATCGAATGGATGCCTTCGCCCGAGAACTTGCCCTCCATCATGAGAGCTACGAGCATCTTGCGACCCATGAGACGAAGGCAGGTACGTTGGGTCGTTTCGTCGTAGATCAGGAACTTCACCCGCACGGGAAATCTCTGCCCGATGCGCCAGGACCGCCGGGACGCCTGCCTCAAGGTATGCAGCGAGTAGCCGGTCTGGTAGAAGTAGATCGTCGGGAACCACAAGAGATCGAGTCCCGTCTCGACCAGTTTGGGATGGCCAAGCACTACCTCGACTCCATCCCTGATTTGCTTCTCATACCACTGCTCTCGCTTCAGGGTTGGAACCGATGCGCGCAGGACAGCCACTCGGATGCCGGCCTGACGAAGGACCTGCTCCAACCGCTCGGGTACATCGTGCTCCCCGGTGAAGGTCGCGAAAACCTGGCACCGCCGTCCTTGCCGGAGTTCTTCGCGAATGTCCTCGACGAGTTTTCGTTCCTTCGGGTACAGCTCGTCTTTCGGAAGGTCGGGGGCGGTGGTGACCAAAAATGGTACGAGGCGCTTTTCCTGCTGATCGAAACGCTTGCCCCATATTTCACCGATGTCGAAGGGGTGATCTGGATAGAGCATGAGCCGGTGAAGCATCAAGCTCATCAAGCTCCGGTTGCCGCGATTGGCTTTGAGCGCGTTCTGGATGTCCTCCTGGATGCCCATATAGGCATCGCGCAGCTTCGGATCGAGCGCAATCTCACAGACGCTCTCCTCGTAGGGGGGAAGATAATCGGCGATGTCTTCGAGCGAGACGAAGACAGTCGAGCTCATCAGGAACTTGCCGAACAGAAGCGGTGAAGCGCCTGGCTTCTTTTGGAGCCGGACGGTGCTCTTCGTGGCCCGAGTGCAGGCCTTGTCTTCGTCCGGTATTCTCTCGATCGATTCGAGCACGCCAAAAGCAGCTTGAAAGTCGGTCTGCCCCTGGCTGCCAGCTTCAAAGCCGGCCTCGACCATCTTCCACGGCTCCATCCGGTAAAAGATGTGGAAGAGGTCACTGGCATAGCCGCCCATCAGGGTCCCAGTGTTAGCGATCAACTTGCGTGCGCACCGGCGCAATACGCAAAGATTGTTCCCTTGGGCAGTGTCGTTGGCGAGCTGATGCAACT
>NFUO01000734.1 GCA_002197545.1 Acidobacteria subdivision 2 bacterium RH1 MAG20
CAAGTGCCGGTGACGATGTAATCGGCGCTGGCCCCGCTCGCTCGCAGCAAGTTCATCGCCACCAGCGTAAACTGCAACCGCGAACCGCCCTGCATGAAGACAACGCGGTAGTTATCGGGCATCGCGAGCAAGCGTCGAAGATTGGCCTCGGTCTCCTCCAGCACACCCTCAAACCACGGCGAGCGATGGCTGATCTCCAGGGGGGATACACCCCAGCCTGGCAGCGACACCAGATCGCGCTGCGCCTCTTGCAGAACTTTCAGCGGCAAGACCGCCGGACCTGGAGAAAAATTAAAGACACGTTCTGTCATTGCTTCTCAGTCCGAAAAACATCTATCTCACCGCCCTGCCGCCGGCACTAAGGCAATGGAATGGCGGGCACGAAAGTCGCGTCAGAAATGATGATAAACTTTGGATCGACGCGTTGCTAGGCTGACTGCTTACAGCTCACGGCACAGCGCGGTTCACCGCTCTGGCCGGTATACTGGATCTGACTGTGATGCACCTGGCCAACGGCCTGACAGACGCGGAGCCGGAAAGAGCAGATTGATGCAACCCTATACCCTCTTTCTCATCGCTAATCTACTGCTGCAATTGGGTGCGTTGCTGTGCTACGTGGCTTTGATCGTGCAGATGTTTTCACACGGCGAAAGCGGATGGGCGATTGCTTGCTTGGTTCTGTTTCTTTGCGGATGTGGCCAACTGATCGCCTTGGTTTATGGCTGGACGAAAGTTGGGGAATGGGAGATCGGACTGTTGATGTGGGCATCTACGGCCTGCGTTCTTGCCGCAATCGTACAAGTTCTGATCATGTTTGCCGCGTTAGGTCCGTCGCTAGGTTCATAGGTACGCGAGGGGCGTGATGGGAATGTCCGATTCGTTTCAATGTCCGAAATGCGGGGCGTCCTACACCCGCGAGAGGCGGCAGGTGGGCAAGGCGGTGCTCTGCACTTGCGGACATAAATTCCTGGTGCCTCCGGACCTTGCCGCTCCGCCGACCGCCGTAACTGGGCCAAGATCTGGTTCACCCAAAGCACTTCCTGCTGGTCGCGAAAGGCCACCTCGGTCGACGGCACGGCAGGCGCCAAGCGGCGACTCGTCGGAAGTGCTGCCTTTGGCCGAGCCAATGCAGCCAGCCAATGCGCAGCCAGCGGCGCGGTGGGCCGAGCCGGTTGAGCCGCAAGAGGCGCCGCTCATGGAGGCTGAGGTCGTCTATCCGGCAACGCCCTATGCCGAGCCAGTCGCACCGGTGGACGACCTTTTCGGGGCGAGCGGAGCCTACGCGGATCCAATCCTCCTGGCCGGCGCCGCAGGCCCGCCGCTGGCGCTTCCACCTGCCCGGCGGCAGCCTGATCAAAAGCGCAAAAAGAAACGCCG
>NFUO01000735.1 GCA_002197545.1 Acidobacteria subdivision 2 bacterium RH1 MAG20
AATCTGGATTGCTATGGGCGCACCGATACGATGGGCGCGACGGCAAAGGACAGCTTGGGCAATGTGTTGAGGCTCATTCGGCCCGTGGTGGTGATGGACGAAGTGACCTGCCCCCGGAAAACTCTACCAATTTGATTTGGAGTTCTCTCGTAAATTGAAGGGGGAGCTGAGATGAAGAAGAGCCGGTATACGGAAGAGCAGATCATCGGGATTTTGAAGCAACATGAGGCTGGGGTGAAAACGGCGGATCTGTGCCGGGAGCACGGGATCAGCGCGGCGACGTTCTACGGCTGGAAGCAGAAGTTCGGCGGGATGGATGTGAGCGAGGCGCAGCGGCTGAAGGCGCTGGAGGACGAGAACCGGCGGTTGAAGCTTCTGGTGGCCGAGCTGAGCCTGCACGGTGAAGCGCTGAAGGGTGTGATCCGAAAAAACGGTTGGAGCTTGCCGGTCTAAGAGGAGACGTGGCGTTCGTCTCCAGCGAGTTCCGTCTGAGCGAACGCACGGCCTGCAAGCTGCTGGGCGTGGAGCGGTCGAGCTACCGGTATGAGCCGAGACCGGACCGCAACGCGGAGTTGCGAGAAGAGCTGGTGAAGATGGCACGACAGAAGCCGCGCTACGGCTATCGGCGGCTGCATGCGCTGTTGAGCCGTCGCGGTCATGAAGTGAACGTGAAGCGTGTCTATCGGCTGTACGTGGAGGAAGGCCTGATGGTGCGGCGCAAGAGGCGCAAGCGTCTGGTGCGGGATCGCAGTGCCGAGCCTCGGTTGACGGGAGCCAACCAGGAGTGGGCGATGGACTTCATCATCGACGGTCTGGCGACCGGGCGGATGGTGCGGATCCTCAGCGTGGTCGATGCGTACACGCGCGAGTGTCTTGCGCTGGAAGCCGACACCAGCCTCGGTTCGGGCCGCGTGACGCGAGTGTTGGAGCGGCTGATCGGCGAACGTGGCCGGCCGGAGAACGTGCGCTCGGACAACGGACCGGAGTTCACCTCGCGGCGCATGATCGGCTGGGCCGAGGACTGGAAGGTCGGGCTGGTGCATATCCAGCCGGGCCGCCCGATGCAGAACGGACACGTCGAGAGCTTCCACGGCAGGCTGCGCGACCAGTGCCTCAACGCAACCTGGTTCCGGACTCTGAACGATGTCCGGTGTACTCTGGCAACCTGGCGCGAGGAGTACAACTGCGAGCGGCCCCATAGCTCGCTGGACTACCGCACCCCATACGAGTTCCGCAAAACCCTCGAAGGGAGAGGGGCCATGGCCCCTCTCCCTTCGCAAACCACAACCATCAACACAACGGAGAATCTCCAGTTATGAATGGATGAGAAAAAGGGGGCAGGTCAGATTCCGCGTGGAATACCGCTGATAACCTTGGGGGGATTGCCGGGGCTTAGGACTAGTGGATCGTATGGCGGAACGCCCCCATAATCTGTCATATACCTAATTGATGGGGGAATTACATTTTCTTCCTTGAATCGGCTCATGACCTGACCATATGACATTGAAACAATGAATGC
>NFUO01000736.1 GCA_002197545.1 Acidobacteria subdivision 2 bacterium RH1 MAG20
ACATACTTGAGGCAGCAGTCATGCGATGTTCAGGGTGTGATAAATCTAGCGCGCTAAGCCTCGAGCTCGTCAAGAAGCTCCATCCCTAGCGTCACAGCTTTCGAAGGGTGCACCCAAGTGCGAGTCGTTCACCTTGGAGGCAGGGAAATTCACAAATTAATGTCGCTGCGGCGGGCGACCCGCC
Organism: Acidobacteria subdivision 2 bacterium RH1 MAG20; assembly: GCA_002197545.1. Next base: position 185 of record NFUO01000736.1, read on the forward strand.
TACGCGACGGCCTGCGGCAGCAAGGTTAAGGACAACGAAACGTTGAGCTGAGGCTCCTGCCTTGTGGCAGCAAAGTACGTGTGCGTATTTGTTGGGCGGAACGATTTGGAAAAGGCCTGAGGCTTGGCTGGCCGCGCTGAAGCCCGCCTCTATACGAAGAGCAGATCCCTCGCGACTTGGTTACCGCGCAAAAGCTCATCCTGTTGGTAGACTTTCGCGCGGGGAGGAGGCACTCGGGATGACAGCGCTAGGGGCAAAGGCGAGGGAGGATTCCTCGCTGCGCTTCGCTACATTCTGAATGACGCAAAAAGACGGCAGAGAGATCCTTCGGCGAAGACGGCCTCAGGATGACACCGCAGGAAGTGAGAGATGCCGGGCTGAAGCGGGGCGCTGCGTTAAAGGCAAAAAGCAAATCGCTCGTGCGCCGCGCTCTACCTCGGGATGGCAACGGCGGGAAAAAGCAGATCCCTCGCGCAGAATCCGGCGCGGGATGACAGCGCTAGGGGCAGAGGCGAGGGAGGGATTCCTCGCTGCGCTTCGCTACGTTCGGAATGACGCAAAAAGACGAAGAGAGATCCTTCGGCAAAGACGGCCTCAGGATGACACCGCGGGAAGTGAGAGATGCCGGGCTGAAGCGCGGCGCTACGTTAAAGGCAAAAGCGCGGGCACGCTTAGTCGGGGGGCACGGCGTCGACGATTTCGCGAACGATGGCTTTGGCCTGCTTCTCGTCCTCGGGGAGAACCAGAAACCGCGTAGGACGCGCTTCGTCTGCCGCGTTTTTGGGCGCGCTCTTGGGCTCCGCACTATCGGGATCAGCCATGTCGGGATCGCGGCGATAAGGGATGTGGTTCTCGCGCAGCGATGAAGCGATCATGGCGGACATATCCGCTTCCTGACCAGACCAAATTTCAACCGTGGCGTCCTCGGGCTCAAAATTGAGCGGATCGGCGCGCTCAACATCGTGGCGCTCAACATCGTCGCGCTCACCATCATCGCCCGTAACATCATGGCCGTCCGCGGGACCTTCCTCAGCGGAAAGTTCGAGGACGAAAGATTCGGACTGGTCTAGGGATTCTTCCACGGCGTTTACCTGCTTGAGGGCTTCTCGCGCGGAGTTGACAAGATCGGAGGGCACATAGACCTGATGGGCCGGGCGCATGGTCAGATTAAAAAGATAGTCGTCGGTATCGAGCGAGCGCACCGGAATGCCCTTCCGATCCAAAGCCTCGCAGACTTCGGCGTGTACACGCGCGTCGCTTCCCGACCAAATCAGCGTGAAGGACCTTTTATCGGAATCGACATCGGCGGGCGCATTCGTCGAGCTGGCCCGCGGCGGATCGGCGACGAGGGCGACCTGGCAATCCGAGCAGACCGTAAAGCCGGGGCGATATTCCATACCGCAGATTGGACAGTACATGGCGATGATGAGTCTACTACAAGCGGAGGGCGCTGCTGCGGAAGGCATCCCGCCTTTGTTGAGCGCATGAACCCACCCTTAAACACGAGGGGCACCCGGAAAACCGAAAGCACACCCCTCGCGCCGAAATGCGCCGCATGGGATGACCGCTTGAATTAATTAGAGAGATTCTTCACTTCGTTCAGAATGACGGAAGTCAGATTTGCTCTTCGATGACTGAATGAGACCTGCCAGAACCCGGACGGAACAAGAGAACTTTTAGCCCCGTGAGGGGCGATGAGCGGCATTTGTTTCTTCGGCGTGTGAGTCGCCGAAGAGAGCCCGTAGCGATCCAAGACCAAGTTGCCTTGATACAGGATGCTTCGGGTTGAATCCTCTAACGTCTGTGTAACTCAGGCGCCGGGATTCTTGGGCTGCCGTTCCCGACATCATTACCGCGCGAAGGCACCCTGGTAAGGGCGTAATCGTTTGATAAAAACAGGATTGGCGAGCCAGTTGTCTTTAGAAAGGAGGTGATCCAGCCGCAGGTTCTCCTACGGCTACCTTGTTACGACTTCACCCCAATCATGAATCATACCTTGGGCGCTTGCTTCCTTGCGGTTAGCACGGCGACTTCTAGTACAACCCACTTTCGTGATGTGACGGGCGGTGTGTACAAGGCCCGGGAACGTATTCACGGCGTCGTTCTGA
>NFUO01000737.1 GCA_002197545.1 Acidobacteria subdivision 2 bacterium RH1 MAG20
ATCTTGGCTAAAGTGTGAGCCAGCAGTGTTTTACCGCTGCCGGTGGGGCCGACGAGCAGGATGTTGGACTTGGCCAGTTCGACGTCGCTGCCACGGGCGCGGTTCATCTGGATGCGCTTATAGTGGTTGTAAACGGCTACAGCGAGCTTCTTTTTGGTGGTGTCCTGACCGATGACGTACTCGTCCAGAAAAGTCTTTACTTCCAAAGGTTTAGGCAGATGTGCGGGAGCCGCGCTGGTGCGCGCCTCTCCACGGTCGTCTTCCAGAATGGAGTTGCAGACAGCTACGCACTCGTCGCAGATATAGGCCCGGGGGTAGTCGCTTGGCGAGGAGATCAGCTTGGCGACAGCATCCTGGGATTTATGGCAGAACGAACAGCGAAGTGCATCATCAGAACCAGCGCGTGTTTTCATGGGGGCGCTCTCCTCTTGCCTCCGACAGCGAACTACGTCCGGGGACGATCAATGATTTCATCAATGATGCCATATTCTTTGGCTTGCTGCGAGTTCATGATGAAATCCCTTTCAACGTCCCGTTCGATCCGCTCCAACGACTGACCGGTATGCTTCGACATCAGTTTATTGGTAATTTCGCGGATACGCAGAATTTCCCTTGCATGTATATCAATATCGGTCGCTTGACCGGAAAGTCCACCCATAGAAGGCTGGTGGATCAAAATTCTTGAGTTCGGCAGGGCAAAACGCTTGCCTTTGGTGCCGGACATCAGCAGAAAGGCGCCCATGCTGGCGGCCTGTCCAATGCAATAGGTCACAACATCGTTCTTGATGAACTGCATGGTGTCGTAGATGGCCATGCCTGCCGTAATGGAACCGCCCGGCGAATTGATGTATAGCTGCAGATCCTTCTCCGGATCTTCCCCGGAGAGAAATAACATCTGCGCAATGATCAGGTTGGCCACCTGATCATCAATCGGCGTGCCGAGGAAAATGATGTTGTCACGTAGCAGACGGGAGTAAATGTCGTAGGCGCGCTCGCCCCGGCTCGTCTGCTCAACCACCATCGGAACTAATCCCATGCTTCTCCCTGATTCCCTATGTAAAGGGGCGAACCCCGTCCCGACCGTTACCACCAGCAGAAGCAAGCTCTGGAGGCATGAAATTGAACTGCTATGCGGCACTCCGCCCATAGAGCAGATCAACCGTTTTATCCCGACGTATTTGTTCTCGAATTCTAGCCAGCCCACCATCCTCAGTCAAACGCTTGCGGAGTGTCTCCAGTGGTTCCCGCATTTGATAGGACAGCAATTGCAACTGCGATTCGACTTCTTCGTCGGCAAGTTCAACCTTTTCCAGCTCGGCAATGCGATCCAGAATTAATGAGCCTTTTACTTCGGTCACAGCGCCATCGCGCTGTGCGGTGCGCAGGCGGTCGAAGTCCAGTTTGCGCATCTGCTCAGTGGACATACCCTGTGTTGCCAGCGCGCGCAGACCGCGGTCCAGCCGCGCATCCACCTGCTGCTGCACCAGTGATTCCGGAACAGGAAACTGGAAGCGCTCGACCAACGCAGAAATCAGCTTTTCCCGGGCTTCGCCTTCCAGACGGCGGCGCTTGTCGGTGGACATATGCTCGCGCAGCTTTTCTTCAAAGGCTGCGATAGTGTCAAACTCTCCCATCTGTTTGGCAAAGGCGTCGTCCAGATCAGGCAAATTCTTTTTCTGGATGGTCTTCACTTCCACGTCGTAGGCAACGCTCTTGCCTGCCAGGCGGGGTTCGCTGAACTCTGCCGGGTAGGCCACTTCAAACTGCATTTGCTGGCCCACTTTGGCGCCGCGCAGCGCGCTGCTGAAGGCTTCTACAGTGTTGGTTCCGCCGATTTCAACCGTGGCGTCATCGCCCTCGATTGGCTTGGGGGCGTCGTTGTCTTCTTCGCCACTTACCTTGCCGTTAAAACGAATCACGGCAAAATCTCCATCGACCAGCGGGCGATCTTCCGCAATAGTTTCCATGGTGGCGTGGGAGTCGCGGATGCGTGTCATTTCCGACTGAAATTCTTCGTCGGTCAGGGTGACGTCGGGATGTTCCGCCTTGATCTCCTGATAGCCGTTGACTTCGATTGCCGGCATCACTTCAAAAGCTGCTTCAAAACGCATCGGCTCGCCTTCGACCAGGTGCAGGGTCGTAATCTGTGGCTGCGAGACTGGCTGCAGACCCTGCGCATCGAGTGCTTTGCGCAGCTCGACCGGCAACAGCGCTTCGAGCACGTCCTGACGCAGACCATCGGCGAATTTGTTGCGAACGACGGCCTCGGGAACCTTGCCTGCACGAAAGCCGGGGATGCGGGCCATCTTGCGGTATCGCTTCAGGATGGATGCGTAGGAGCGGCTGACCTCTTCGGCTGGCACCTCCACCTGCACCTGACGGGTACACTCCGGGTTCAACGCTGGAGCGGCGTGGTGGTGGGAATGATCGTGGTCGTGATCATGGGTGTGCTCTGGAGTGAGCGCAGCGCCTTCGGCGGCGGTAGTTTCTACGGGATTCTGGGGAGTGTCAACGGTGTCTGTGGAGCTCAAAAGATTTGCCTTCCAGATAGCTTGTCGCGCCCGCTGGCAGCCGCAAAGAAACGCCACAACGGGCGCGGATACGGCAGACACGTCGCGTAAATGTTCTATCTATCATGGTAGGTGCTTCCGCAGGCCCGGTCAAACTATGAGGCCCCGCTCAGGAATGTCTTCAGGCTGATTAAAGAAAATTTACAGATACTGTAAATGAAAATTGGAGAGTCATTCTGAGGAGCGACGCGACGAAGAATCCAGAAGATGACAGCTATGCAAGCCACGCTAATATTCTCTGGATTCTTCACTCCGTTCAGAATGACTCCACTTCAACGTCTCGCTCCACTCACTTCTGCGAAAGAAGGCGCACATATCCAGAGAGCGATGCGGTGTTATCCATTGCTAATATTCTTTGGATTTTTCACTTCGCTGCGCTTTGTTCAGAATGACTCTCATCGACCTGCGTCACAATCTTTTTCGCTCACTGCGACTCTCCATCGGCCAGCGTCACACCCTCTAGAAATCCTCCTCTAAAGAGCAGACTATTCCGCAGGACGGGGAGAACGGCCCCGCTGACTCGGCTGAAAGAGTTCCAGACGTGTTTTCCAGGTGACGGAGTTGCCCGGTTCTACCGGGACCATGCCTGTGCTTTCGCCGTTCCACTCCTTGCCGAAGGGATCGCCGTAGTTGAACTGTGGTTCGATGACGACGAAGGTTTTATCTGTTGGAGAGTAAACCTGAAAGGCACGGATGAGTGTGGACATCGCGGTGAGGCGCACACCGAAATCTTCGCCTGCATCGATCAGATC
>NFUO01000738.1 GCA_002197545.1 Acidobacteria subdivision 2 bacterium RH1 MAG20
AGTGCTCGCACCTGTTTGCCTTGCTTCAGCAGATGCCGCGCGGTGGCGCCCCCAACTTTTCCAGTAATGCCCATGACTAAATACATGTTCGTTTCTCCTTATTAGAACGAAGGTAATGCTCTGATGCGAACGCCAGAGCTGGTGAGTTGCGCAGCTAGCACTCCGCTAGTCCCGTGGGTTTCCACAGTGATCTGTCGCATGAATCGTTACAGGCCTTTACACATCCGATTGGATCGCCTCGATGAGAAACGTGGTTGATCCTCACGGAGGTCTTGCTAGGTGGTTGTCACTGTCACTGCCTGACGCACATACCTGCTGCTTTCCAGTTGCTGCACCATGAAGGCTGCCAGATCGGCCCGGGAGATCTTGTGCGCCTTCTCGCCGCCCTCCGTGCTCAGCACCCTGGCAACGCCGGTCTTCTCGCGGTCGGTCAACATCGGCGGCCGCACGAGCGTCCAGTCCAAGTTGCTGCCTTCGATCGCGGCCTCCATGCCCGCCTTGTCTACCAGCAGACCCCGCAGAAACGTCCGCAAGAGCAGGTGCTCGTTGAAGAAGCCAGCGTTCTTGACGCTCTCGCCCGCTCCAACCACCGAAATCTTCAGCAGCCGCCGCACTCCGTTGCGCCGCATCGCGTCCACAATATTGTGTGCCGCGCTCGTCTCCATCGTCGTCACCTTCCACGGCGTCTTGCCGCCCAGCGCGTCGATGACCGCATCCTGTCCGGCTACCGCAACGTCGACCGCAGCCGCGTCAAGCACGTCGCCCGCAACAACTCTAACGTTCGCCTTCTTGTACTGCGCGGCACCGCGCACGAAAGCCGTCACCTTATGCCCGGCCGCCAACGCCTCACTTACCAGCGCCTCTCCGCTCTTGCCCGCTGCTCCAATCACTAGAACTTTCATCGCATCCTCCTTTTGCCTCGTATATGACCGCCATCCAAATACGCGACCTGACAATTAGAGTCTTATACTAACCATTGGTTGCAAAATAATCAATGGTTTCATTCCAATGGTTATAAATCAACATTTGGTCGCAAAAAGCGTCAAAACGGACTAAGCTATGGAAGTGACATCCACATCACCAAGTCGACGGGTAGAGCGTAAGGAGAGGTTGCGGGGCGAAATTCTTGCGGCTGCCAGCAAAATGTTTGCCGATCGCGGCTACGAAGCCGTGACGCTTCGCGAGATCGCTAAAGAGATTGGCTATACCCACGCGGTGATCTATCAGCATTTCCCCGACAAATGGCACATTCTTGTTGAGTTGAGCCGCGAGACGATCGGGCTGATGATTCAGAACTTTGACGCGATTGCCGCTAAACACCTTGCACCGAAAGAGCGTCTCTTTGCGACTTCACGCGGCTTGATTCAATTCTGCATTGCCCATCCACAGCAGTTCCGTAATGTCTTCTTCGGGCCTGAGAACCGCAACGGCGTCCGCGCTGGACAATACATCGACGACATAGGCAGGCCGTTGTTCGAACGTTTCGTGCAGCTCTTTTTCGATGTTGCCAGGGCTGAAGGATTGCCGAGTAAGGATGACGTAGTGGTAGCCCACACCTGGTGGTACTCGATCTTTGGCCTCGCCACACTGATGGTCATCCAAGGGGTTGTGCCCAACTTGCCCGACCAGGCTCTCGTGGTCGAGCAAACGATCGCTACGCTTTGGGCAGGCGTTCAGGCTGTTCCGCGATTGCCGAAGAGCGCAATCTCGAAGCGATCTGGCCGACCCATGGCCTCGAGGCAATAACGGCTTCTATCCACTAAGGAGTTGTTGAAGGGCTGCCCGTGGAGCACAAGACTCACCACTCTTCCACGGCCGTAGCCCTTTAGGTGGCGCGAAAGGCCAGTGAGCGATCACGCCCGCCCTCAGTGAGGGGCAAGTAACGACGTGAGGCGATCCGGCGTGTTTGGTATGCGCTCCAGGTGCTGATAACGCAGCGGTCCGGCATAGGGAACGATGACGTCGCGGTGCGTCTCACCATCCTGCAACGTCAAACGAAGCGGGTTCGACGCAGAATCCGCAACGGTGGAGAGCAGGACGGCGGAAGAGAAGGGCTGTCCGTTCACCGCGACAACGTGGATGCCGGGTGAGAGCCCGGCACGGAACGCCGGACCATTCCACGTATTCCTTGTGTCGCCTGCATTTGACAACGAGATTTCGCGGCAAGCTCCGCTGGAGATATTAGAGTCCCAGTCCCGTTAAGAACATGTCGATTTGCCGCTCGAATCGAGGTCGTTCGTAGGAGACCAGCGCCATTCGCCACAGGCCTTGCAGATACGTGATGACGACCGGCACAACAAGTTCTGGGTCGAACTCCGGCGACAAGATGCCCGTTTCCTTGTCGGCGTTTAGGCGGGCGACCATGCGTTCGGCAAGTAGCGACATCTGCTCCTCCACATACTCACGCAGGTCCGGTTCATCCATGACCTCGTGGGTGATGCTGCCCGCCATCAGGCAAAGCCGCGACGGCGTGTTCGGGTCGTCCAGACAATCAAGCACGGTATGGAACAACGCCCGCACCCCGGCCGCAGCCGTGGGCGCCGAAAACAGCGCTTCGCCGCGACTGCGGTTCACAGTGGCGTTGTAGTGCTTCAGGCACTCCAGATATGCGTTCTTTTTGCTCTTCAATGTGTTGTAGAAGGAGCCTTCGCCTATCCCCATCGTCTTCAGCAGATCACGCAGAGAGGTGGTGGAATAGCCGGTCTCCCAGAAGAGGCGGGTAGCCCGCTCAAGGGTGGTCGTGTAGTTGAACTCCAGAGTGCGCGCCATGCGATGCCCTCGACTAATTGTAGCGACTGCCAAAGAAAAGCCTTGACAGGAGCCACGCTTCCCTTCATTCTGTATCAGTTGCTACAATAAATCAACCACGATCACCCCTCCAAGGAGAATTCGATGTCGATCCATCAGGAAGCAGCAGAGTACAAGGCCAAGGTCCAGGAGATGCTGGGCGAGAAGTTCAGCGTCCTTGCCGGGGACATGGACCGCGTCCGGGCAGCGGGCACAGTCGATGACGCGCTGAAGGTCGGGCAGTTGGCGCCGGAGTTCACCCTGCCCGACGCGTTCGGCCATCCCGTTTCGCTCAGCGCCTTGCTCGCGCGAGGCCCGGTGGTCATCAGCTTCTACCGCGGCGAATGGTGCCCCTTCTGCAACATCGAGCTGCGTGCTCTACAGCAGGCGCTGCCGGCGATGGAGCAGCTGGGCGCGACGCTGGTCGCCATCTCCCCGGAGTTGCCGGACCACGGAATCGTCGCCTCCGAGAAGAACAAGCTGACCTTTCCGGTGCTCAGCGACTTCGGCAACAACGTCGCGCGGCAGTTCGGCATCGTCTTCCAGGTCGGCCAGGAGCTGAAGGAGTTTTCCTTGAACGTCTTCAAGAACGACCTCGCGCTCCGCAACGGCGAGGACTCCTATGAACTTCCAGTTCCGGCAACGTATGTCCTCGATACCAGCGGCGTCATTCGTTTCGCTCATGTCGATGTGGACTACATGATCGGCCGCGCAGAACCGGAAGAGATCATCTCCGCACTTAAGACAATGGCGCATCCGGTTGGTCGGTAGCCCTTGCTTCCACCTTGGCGGCTGCATGGACTCGAGCAATTACCGCAAGCGGGTCCTGCACAAGCTGGCAACGGAGCTCGGCCTGCCCAAGCTTACGTTCCAGGTCATCCGGCGGACGACCGCCACTCTGGCCCAGAAGAAGGGAACAGTGAAGGACGTGCAAGGGGTGATGGGGCATACGCGGCTGGCAACGACGACCAACGTTTACATGCAGCCGATTCCTGAGAGTGTGCGCGCGCGACGGTGGATTCGCTTGATCGCGAGCTGCAACTCACGATGAAGAAGCTAACGGCCAACTCTGAGGTGCTGGCTTCGACGGCCGCGCCGGCGACGGCGATGGTGCAGTGACAGCATGAAAAATCTGAGTAAAAGAACCAGGGTTTAGGCGCCCTAGAAAGGAGCTGAGGAGACAAATGGCATGGTCTGACCGCACGGGAATTGACGAAATGCGGGCAAAATGCGGGCAAGCATTTTGCGGGGGCTCCGCTAAGTTGTTGAGATATTTGGTGGACCTGATCGGGATCGAACCGATGACCTCTTCCATGCCATGGAAGCGCGCTCCCAGCTGCGCCACAGGCCCACTCTTAAGAAGGACTCTCTTTATTTTGGAGGAGCCTGCGACATTCGTCAATGCCACCGGGAACTTATCTGCTATGTATTGGTGTCTAAAGAATATAGAGTGAGCGAGCACTCGGTCGCCGGCGGCGCAGTTCTTTCATCGTGAGTATGCATTTGCTACTTGTTTTGCAAAAGACGTAATGTAGAGGATACCCGATATGCAGGCGGGCATTGCAATGGGCCATCTAGCGAGCGTGATAGGCATCAGCACCGAAGATGCCGCACTTGTAGCCGACCTCAAAGCCGGCTCCGAGGACGCGTTCGCCATCCTTATCGCCCAATATCATCAGCCACTCTATTCGCTGATAGCCCGTAGCATCAACGATCCAGCCGACGCTGCCGATATCACCCAGGAAGTCTTCATCAAGGTCTTCCGCAACATTCGCGGCTTCCACGGCGACGCAAGCCTCCGCACCTGGCTCTACCGCATCGCATTGCACGAGGCCTCGAACCAGCGACGCTGGTGGTCGCGGCATAAAAAGCAGGAAGTCACCATCGATTCGCCATACGATCAGGAAGAGGATGGCAACAGCATCTGCCTCAGCTCAACTTTGGCCGATGACGGCAACTCTCCCTTCGATAACGCAGCTCAAACCGAGGTCCGCGAGCGCATCGAAGCCGCTCTGCGGCAGGTTCCCGAGGCTTTTCGTACCGTCGTCGTACTCCGCGAAATAGAAGGTTTCGCCTACGAAGAAATTGCCGAAATTCTGAACGTCAATCTCGGCACGGTAAAGTCGCGGCTCACCCGCGGCCGCTCCGCCTTGCGCGCCCTGATCGTTGCGGAAGAGAACGCAGCCAAAAATAATTCTGCGCCCTCCTTCACTATGCACACATCCGAAGAGATGGTGACGCAATGACACAGATCTGCACTAACATTCAGTCCTCGTTTTCTGCGTATCTGGATGGGGCCATTAGTGGCCAGCAGATGCTAGAGATTGCCCGGCATCTTGGGTCCTGCAGTCACTGCAAGCAAGAATTCGACGGACTTCGTGCCATGCAGCAGTCACTTGCCATGCTTGGCCGAGCCAAGTCTCCTGCCGATTTGGGCATGAAGCTTCGCATCGCCATCTCGCATGAGCGGGCAGCCATGAAATCAAGCTGGAAGGACACCCTTAGCCTCAAATGGGACAATACTTTCCGCCCGCTGCTCGTACAGGTCTCGGCAGGTTTTGCCGGATCGGTAGTGCTCGTCGGGGGCATCGTGCTCCTGCTGGGAATGGTCGCGGCGCCCGAACCCGTCATGGCAAACGATGAGCCGCTCGGCGCGATCACCGTCCCCCACTATCTCTATTCTGCGGTAACCCCGCATGCTATTGAGACCACCCACGATACGCCAATTGTCGTTGAAGCATATGTAAACGAACAAGGCCGAGTCTATGACTACAACATCGTCTCGGGGCCGACGGATGCAGCGGTTAAAAACCAGGTAGTCGACCAGCTCGTGATGAGCGTCTTCCAGCCCGCCAGTATCTTTGGCTCTCCAGTGCGGGGCAGGGTAGTGCTCACTTTTTCCGGAGTTTCCGTCCACGGATAGTGCCTCGGTCCAGCCCGGAGGTTGCAACCAGCCTGTTGCTCCCCTAAACTCCAGGGGAGCGTCGAATTTATCGTGCCTTTCCTGACTACACAGTTTTCCTCCACCTCGTCTTCACGTCGGCCCCTGCAAACGTTGTTAAAGGCACTCAAAACCGTCGCTGTCCTCAGTGTCGCTTTTGTTCTCGTTGTGGCAGCGCAGGCACAATCCTCAAGCAGCAGTAGCAATATTGAAAATCCGGCGCAAGATTCCACCAGCGCTCCGGCTCCTCCCCGCATCGCCCAGCCAGAGGCCGGCGGTTCCGCCATCACACTGGAGACAAGCGAACCCCTCTTCGATGTTGCCGTAGCCCTCAACGTATGCGGCTACGACGCCGATCTTGCCGCGTCCAGCCCGGTGCGACTGGCGATCCGCGACGAAATCAACGCGGAACTCCCGACATCCGTCGATGCTCGCAACAGTCGCGACGCCCTCTGTACCTATGTCCGCGAGCACACCTTGACCGATAGCGGTCTCAATCTCGCGCAGTACATCTCACTTGCGCTTTATCTCTCTCCTCCGCCGCAACTCACCCCTACCGTAGACCAGACTCAGCTTCCACCCGACTCAATCCAGGTCGTCAATATTCTTCCGTTGCTGCGAAAGTTCAGCGAGGATATTAATCTCCACTCCATCTGGATCGAGCATCGGCCTCAGTACGAAGAACTCCTCAAGCGAGTCCACGATCCGCTGACTCGGATGGTCCTCAACACCGACATCTACCTCCACGTCCCTGTCAGCAGCTACGATGGCCGCCGCTTCCTTGTCCTGCTTGAGCCCATGCTCGCGCCCTCGGCGACTAATGCACGCATCTACGGCAACGATTACATCGTGGTGGCCTCCCCTGCTGGCCAGCCCCTTGGTGCCGTCCATATGGATGAGATCCGTCATACTTATCTCCACTACGAGATCGAGCCCCTCGTCTACTCCCGTGGAACGGCCATCAAGCGTCTGGTCCCGCTGTTGAAGTCCGTTCAGGACGCACCGCTCGACTTCGCCTACAAATCCGACATCTCGACCCTGCTGACGGAGTGCCTCATCAAAGCCGTCGAAATTCAGACGATGGATGTCGGTATCGCCAAGCCCGTTCGTCCCAATGTCTCCTTCGCAGACCGCGGCGCCTTCATCCGATATACCGATGCCATGACTGTCTACGACCGTCAGGCCGAGACCGTTCGCAGGCAACACGTAGACCTCGCCATGCGCCAGGGCTGGGTGCTGGTCGAATACTTCTACGGCAAGCTCGGGCAGATGCAGAAGGATGGCGTTAGCCTCAAGGAAGATATCGGCGAAATGGTCTACGGAATGGACGTAGAGCGTGAGCGCCACCACGACTCGCAGATCACCTTTCTGGCTCAGGGAACACAGGATGTCGTCCGCCGTTCTCCCCGCCAGCTTCAGGGTCTCGAACTCGCCGAGATGAAGATGCTCAAGGGAGATTTGGACGGGGCTACTGCCCTTGCGAAAGATGCTCTTAGCGATCCAAAGGGCGATCACGCCCAGGCCCACTACCTCCTGGCCCGCGTCGACCTCATGCAGAGCCAACCCGCCGCCGCCGCCGCTGACTTTCAGGAGACCCTGAAATTATCGAAAGATCCGCGCACTTTAGCCTGGTCCCACATCTACTTAGGCCGGCTTTACGATGTCCAGCCCGACCGTGAAAAGGCCGTCGCCGAATACCACGCCGCCTTGACCGTCCGCGACAGCCAGCCCGACACAAAGGCCGCCGCCGAATCGGGTCTGAAGCAGCCCTTTACCGCTCCCGGTGTGAAGCATGAAGCTGCCGAGCCGGACGATAACGCCCCGCTCGATCCCAGTGGAAAGGCCGAAAAAGACGCCTACCGCCCGCCAGCGTCAAAGTAACCATCTGCCACTGAGGTCTGTTTTCTCTCGCTTTGCAATCACTGGCTTTACCCTCAATTCGGCTCTGAAGATGAGTCTTACGCTGTTTCAGACCGTCACAGTATTGGGCAGACATGAATCCAGTCCAGTAAAGTAGATCGCAGAGGGGTTGCACGACCGCATGACGACGCGCCGCAAAAAGACCGGACGACCGCCATCCGATCCAGTGATGTCGAGCCTGTTCGACCATCGCTTTCGGCAACCCGACCTGTTGACCTGGGCCCTTACCCATCGTTCGCTCGCCTACGAAATCAATCCGGAGACCTCGCCCGACCCCGGTTCCGACAACGAACAGCTTGAGTTTTTGGGAGATGCGGTCCTGGGCCTCGCCGTGGCGGAATCGCTCTTTAAGCGCTTCCCCCGGTCACGCGAAGGAGAGCTGACAAGGCTTCGCGCCTCGCTCGTCAGCCGCCGTCATCTCGGCGAGGTAGCCGCGCGCATCAACCTTGGAGATCTGCTGAGGCTCGGCCGCGGCGAAGAACAAAGCGGCGGACGCCAGAAGCCGGCACTCCTTGCCAACACGATTGAGGCTGTCATTGCAGCCCTTTACCTTGATGGCGGCCTCGATGCGGCGCGAGCATTCATCGAAAAGCACATCATCGAGCCGGCGCTCCCCGATCTTCATCTTGCGCTCAAGGCTGGCGACACCTTCAGCGGCGCCATCGGCGACCACAAATCCGCCCTACAGGAGCATTTGCAAGCTACTGGAGCCGGCCAGCCCCAATATGTGCTCACCGCACAGAGCGGCCCTGACCACCAGAAGCGCTTTCGCGTCGAAGTTCGCATCGAAGATAGTGAGGGTATCTCCGTCGCCCTCGCCGAATCGGAAGGGACGACCAAGAAACAGGCCCAGCAGGAGGCAGCCCGCATCGCCTTTGAACGTCTTCTCTCTGAGAAGCGTTCCAATGGGCACAACATCGATGTGGATGGCAACGAGGTACAGAAGTGAGTCAGCCGGCCATCGCCAACCCGCCGCAGAACCACGCTCACGAGACTCCAGCTCTCGCCGAAGTCCAGCCTAGCGAAGCCGTGCCTGGCCCTCCTCCGGTCTCAGAAAATCCGCATCACTTGCACCATCACCCGGGAACGCTGCACGCCTTCCAGTCGTTGATGTACATCATCGTTATCGCAATCTTTATCATCGCTTTCTGCGTTCAGCCGTTCCGTATCCCCTCTGCTTCCATGGAACCCGCGCTGCTGGTCGGCGACTTCCTCCTGGTCAATAAGCAGAGCTCAACTCCCGGCGCATCCGATTGGCTTCTTCCGGCGACGCATATTCGGCGCGGCGAGATCGTCGTCTTTCACTATCCCGTCAATCCCACCATGCACCTGGTCAAACGTGTCGTCGGCGTCCCTGGAGACCGCCTCAAGCTGCACAATGGCCACGTCTACATCAACGGCCAGCCTCTCTCCGAGCCATATGCGATGTACCTTCCAAGCCTTCCGGACAACTATCGCGACAACTTTCCACGCCTGCAAAGCGCCGACCCCAACGTCGATTCGCGCTGGTGGATCAGAATGCACAATTTGATTGAGAACGGGGAACTGACCGTCCCCTCCGGCAACTACTTCGTTCTAGGCGACAATCGCAACGACAGCGAGGACAGCCGCTACTGGGGCTTCGTGCCTCGCGACGCCATCGTCGGCCAGCCCTTCCTCATCTACTTCTCGCTCCAGCAGCACAGTGGCAACGGCGAAATCGCGCTATCCCGGTCACCCAACCCGATGATCCTGCACCGCCATCGCCCGACCGCCATCGAAGCCATCGCCGACTTTGCCCGTTGGGACCGGACCCTCCAGATCGTGAAATAACTCCTCCGCATTTCGTTTTACTGCCACCAATCTTACAAAACACCAGCAAAAAACGTCTGTCAAGTCCTAAAACAATCTAACTCAAACAAGACAAACCAAATAGACAGGTGACAACTTACTTGACTCAACAATCGAGTCAAGCAATTCTTGCGCCAATCGGGCCGCATCTGTCCAGAAAATGGACGGCCTGAGATGAAGACACAACTAATTGAAGCTCAGAACAATGCTCTGAACAAGATCCGTCAGTTCCGAGAGTGTTTCGGTAAGAAGATTACCCGCGAAAATCTCCGACTCTCCGAACGCTATGTCGAAGGTGAGATTTATGCGCTTGTTTGTTTCATGGTTCCCGGCAACCGCGTACATCATTGCGCCCTTTTTCATAGGGGAGAGGGGCTTCGGTGCCGGAAGATAAACGACCTGCTTGGGGAGGGCACCTGGGGAGAGTTTGATAAATCCCTTGAAAGCTTCTTCTATCCAAGCGGCATCCAGATCAAATCCCATCTTGGTAACGATAGTTGCGGTAGTCGTCAACAAACGATGCTTGTCAGCAATGTCAAGTCTGTGGAGTTTCCACAGACGATCATCCCCTCCCAAGTAAGGCTTGAAAGCGTCTATTCGATCTTTAGCCGATTGGGGCATACCGTCTGTTTTTCTGACAGATTCGGTTCCGTATTCCTTCAAACTCTTGCAGATCGGGAAGTAGATGTGAACGCCGGATTTCCTTTCCAACTTAGGAACCAAACTGTAGGCGAGGTAGTCCAAGGCGGTTCTGAGACAGTGTGCGGCATCTCCAGCCAGCAACGGGATGCGGATAGGAATTGCGCCACATTCATCCAAGAAATAAGCAGTGGCACCGTGTTCGACGTAATACTCGGGCGTGACTGTATATGGGTCGAGAGCAAGGAAAGCAGTCTTTTCCCTGTCGAGATCACGGATGTGCTCTTTGGCCCGTTCAATTTTTGCGAGTGCTCCAGTCAGATCGGGCATTGCCATGAAGACAATCTACAACACCCATCTCAAGGGAGAGCACAATGACATTGAAAAGTCCAATAATGCAGCATAATTTTGACTGTATAGATGTGGTCTGCGACCATCGTATCTCTGGCGGTGCACAGTGATTGCACCCCAATTGAGGCTATTGATGAACCGCGTCCAGATCGACCTAGAGTACTGCTACGGGATAAAAAAACTCACCACCACGTTTGATTTCTCCAACAAGTCCGTCGTAGTGCTGTATGCCCAGAACGGGGTCATGAAAACCTCTCTGGCTGAAACGTTTTTGGACTTGTCAAAAGGTAAACGACCGTCTGACCGCATTGTGCCGTCGCACACGACAATCTGTACCGTGTTGGATGAGAATGGCACTTCAATTGCGCCGGAAAGCATATTCGTTATACGCCCGCTTGATGAGGAATTCCGGCCAGGTGAACAAGTGTCCACACTATTGGTCAACATGGAACTATCGCGTGAGTACAGTCAACTTCTAAGTGATAGAGATACAGCCAAAAATGCACTGCTTGACGCTGTGAGGAAGACTTCTAAATCGAAGCGGCCTTTAGAGCAAGAGATTTCAACGGTGATTACTCGACGGGAAAATGAGTTCTTTCCTGCCATTGTACGAATTCGAGAAGAACTGCGGGATCAGAGTGACACCCCTTTCGTAGATGTCGAATATGACAAACTTTTTGATCAAAAAGGACTGGATGCTCTCGCAGGTAAAGACGTTGCAAATGAGATCGACACTTATGTCGATCAATACAACAGACTTTTGGCACAATCGCTCTATTTTAAGAAGGGCACGTTCGACTATTACAACGCTGGAAAGATAGCTAAAGCCCTTGCTGACAACGGATTTTTCACTGCCGCACATTCTCTAAACCTGAATGCACACACGAATAGGGAGATAAAGTCCGTCAAGGATTTGGAAGCTGTTGTGGATGAGGAAAAAGCCCTCATTTTGGCCGACAAGACACTCAAAGCTGCGTTTGATAAGGTAGCCAAGGTATTGGGCAAGAATGAGGGTCTCCGAGAGTTTGAGTCCTACCTGTTGAATCACGAAGATTACCTGTCTCAATTAGGAGATGTGGAAACCTTCAAAGAGAAGGTCCTGAAGTCTTATCTGAAAGATCACTATGGTTTGTACGAAGACTTACTGAGCAAGCACGATAAGGTAGCGGCGCGAGAGAAAGCAATCAGGCAGGAGGCTATAAGTCAAACAACCTTGTGGAGCCAGCTTATTGACACCTTCAACTCTCGCTTCTTTGTGCCCTTCAGACTCGTGATTGAGAATCAGGCTGAAGTGATGCTGGAGCGAGAGGGTATAAAACTTGGCTTCATCTATAAGGATGACGGGGTTGACGTGCCTATAGAAGAGAAGTCTCTTTTGAAGTGCCTGAGCCAAGGAGAGAAGCGTGCTTTCTATATTCTCCAAGTTCTTTTTGAGGTAAGTATCAGGAGAAAGAAGGCTCTCGAAACGCTGCTCGTGATTGACGACATCGCGGATTCATTTGACTATCAGAACAAGTACGCCATCCTTCACTACCTGCTTGAATTGAGTCACGATCCCCTTTTCAAGCAGGTAATCATGACTCATAACTTCGATTTCTTCAGGTCTACCATCGGTAGAGTCGGGGTTAGGAATAATGCTTTTATAGTCTCCAGAGGAAGTAGGGGTCTCTCACTAAAGTCACCTGAAGGAATCAATAATCCGTTTGTAAACATATGGAAAGCTAAATTTTTCCAGGATGACATTGTCAAGATCGCAAGCATTTGTTTCCTGCGAAACCTTATCGAATACACAAAAGGAACAACAGACGAGAAGTACAAAACCCTGACATCACTTCTCCACTGGAAGACAGATTCCCAAACTATAACCGTCAGACAATTGGACGACATATACAGCAACGTATGTTTAGAGACAGGATCATCTCCCAATCCTGAAAGATCCGTAATAGATGTCATGTTGGGCGCAGCCGAGGTTGTCTCTACCAGTAGCTCCGACGCGGGCTTAGAAGAGAAAATCTTACTGTCCATCGCATCTAGGATTGTGGCTGAGCGATACATGATCAAAGAAATCAACGATCTTGCATATGTAAAGGCCATTAAGAAAGATCAGACGGCAGTTTTGATATCAAAATATAGACAGCTATTCTCATCCAGCACATCAATGCGTACCCTTGATCGGGTTGCGCTGATGACCTCCGAGAACATTCATCTGAACTCATTCATGTTCGAGCCAATCATGGATATGTCTGACCAGCATTTGCGAGATCTCTACATCGCGGTATCGGCTCTGAACTAGGAGGAATTTAGCATGAGCAAACCATCAGAGGAATTTGAAAAGTTTGATAAAGCTATGGACAAGATTATGTCCGTATCCAAGGCTGAGTTGGATAGGAGACTTGCAGCGGCCAAAAAAGCTAAGACGGGTAAAAGATACCCAAAATCTAAGGAACCAAAAACCGAGCGTTAGAAAGAGACATCTGTCTTGCCAGTCAGTTGCTTGTAAGTAAGCCGTTTTCCAAAAGTCTGCTCTACACAGAGACCAAATCTCTCACCGTCGTTCATACCCTTGCGGTTGTTGTAACGGAATACCTGCTCGGTCACGTACTTGTCCAGATGAACTGGATCAACTGAGATGTAGGTTCCAGTCAGGCCACGCTTCAATAGACTCCAGAAGTTCTCAATGCCATTGGTATGGATGTGTGCTCGTACATAACCTTCAACGTGATTGATGACCTCATGGTAATAAGTGTCAGCAGCGATGAAGGGATAGGTAGAGTGCTCGTCTGTGATGATGTGAGCACCTGCCGCCACGTTCTCAAGAATCGTGGGCTGCATGGTGGGCTTGCGACGATCTGCAACAGTGTTAGCGCGAACCTTTCCACCACGCTCTAGCATCCCTAGAACTATGGCCTTGTTGCCACCACCCTGATATGAAGCAGATGGCTTGCGTTTGCCCTTGTGAATGTTCTTCACCTTGCCACCAACAAACGTCTCATCAATCTCTACTGGACCGCTGTAGCCCAACTTAAAGTCTCCGCTGTCATCCATCGCGGTACGGATACGATGCAGCATGAACCAAGCAGATTTTTGTGTGACACCGATGGAACGGGCGACTTCATAGCTAGAAATACCGTTTTTGCAGTTGTTAAGCATCCAGGTTGCGGTCAGCCATTTGTCTAGGCTGATTGCACTGTCCTCATAGACACTTCCAACCTTTACGGAGAACTGAGACTTGGGATGACGAGTCTTGCACTGCCATACACGCCTAGACTGCATGTACTTCACTTCGCGGGAGCCACAGTTGGGGCAAATCACTCCATCCTTCCAACGCTTAGATACCATGTAAGCTACACAATTATCAGGGTTTGAGAAGTAGACGATTGCTTCTTGTAGTGTTTTGAGTGTCTCTAGCGTGTCCATGAATCAAATGTATGCTCAATTGTCTGCTGAGTCAAGTATGTTATTACCAATAGACATTGCAAAGGAGTTCCACTCTATCCTCTGGAATAGAAAATAGCATAGAAATAAACCCGGCCCGTCGGAAAGGTTGGGCCTAACTCTTTTAGAAAGACGATTTTAGCCGTAACTCATCTGGAATGAATATTTTGCGGGCCGCTCTGCGGCGTAAATGGTTGAATCGAAATAATTTACGCCAAGATATCTCCAGGGGGTGACCTCTCCGAAAAGGAGAAAATCGAGCGGTAGACTTAGACATGGAAGTTCTTTACGGTCTTCACCCGGTCGAGGAGGCCATCCGTTCCGGTTCGCGCCAGCTTGACCACGTAAGCGTTGCCCGTGAGCGCCGCGACGAGCGCCTCGAACGCCTCATCCATCTCTGCCGGACCGCAGGCATCCGCGTGTCGCTCGAACCCCGCGACCAACTCACACGGATTGCAAAGACAGACATGCATCAGGGCGTGCTGGCACTCGTCAAAGAGCGTCAGTTCCTCAGCATCGAAGACTTACTAACACCCAAGGAGGAAGGGCAGCACCGCTTCTTCCTCGCCCTCGACGGCATCGAAGACCCCCACAATCTCGGGGCTCTCCTCCGCACCGCCGACGGTGCCGGTGTAGACGGAGTCGTCCTTCCCGAGCGCCGCTCCGCTCCCGTCACCGCGACCGTAGCCAAGACCTCCGCCGGGGCCTCCGAGCACGTGCACATCGCCCGCGTCACCAACCTCGTTCGCGCCCTCGAACAGATGAAACAGAGGCACGTCTGGGTCCTCGGCCTCGACGAGCGCGGAACGCCCGACTACACCGAGTTCGACTTCAAGACCGATTGCGTCCTCGTCCTCGGCCGCGAAGGCGCAGGGCTGCACGACCTGGTCAAGAAGACCTGCGACCACCTCCTGCGCATCCCGATGGTCGGCCAGGTCTCCTCCCTGAACGTCTCTGTAGCCGGTGCCGTAGTGATGTATGAAGCGATGCGCCAACGGCGGCAGCCGACAGAAAATATCGCAAGAAAGCCAGAGAAAGCCCGCAAGGGATTAGGATCGTGAATTTGAAGCTGATGTCCGTTTTTCCGCAGGACCTCCTCGCCCTGCTCGCAATTTCACTCGCGCTGACGAATTTGTCAGCAGCTCAGGTAAAGCAACCGGCAACCGACAGCACCGCACCGCACGACAAGGTCCTCTTCAGCAGCGACAAACCTCCTGCATCACCTGCAACGAAGGCCGCAAAATCCATAGACACTGTCACCGATGCCGAACGCAACTCGCTCACCTTCACCGCCTACGATCTGGACGTTCATCTCGTGCCTGCCAAATCGCAACTGTCCGTGCGAGCGAAACTCACAGTCCGAAACTCGGGAACAGGGCCTCTGACCGACCTCGCCTTTCAGTTGTCCTCGTCGTTGAACTGGGAGAGCTTTGGAATGCAGAGTGACGATCGCATCGTCCAGCTCCCCTTCGTCCAACACGATATCGACACTGACACCGACCATACAGGTCAGGCAAAGGAAGCCATCGTCACCCTGCCGCAACCCCTGGCTCCCGGAGCGAGCATCGAACTGACCACCTTCTACTCCGGCGAGATACAACAATCGGCCAAGCGGTTAGAGCGCATCGGAGCACCCGTTGACCAAGCAGCCGCAGCGGACTGGGACAAGATCGCTCCCGGCAGCACTGCTCTTCGCGGATTCGGAAACGTGTTGTGGTATCCCACAGCCTCCGCTCCGGTATTCCTCGGCGACGGAGCGAAGCTCTTTCAGCTAGTAGGCAAAACCAGGCTCCAGCAATCCGCTGCGACGATCCACCTGCGGCTTGCGGTCGAATACATCGGCAACCCGCCCGATGCAGCCTTCTTCTGCGGCCGCAAGCAGTCTCTGGTTGCCACAAACGAGAACGTCGATGCTGCCTTGGCGGCAAACACTCCAGGAGTCGCCACGGCGGAGTTTCCCAGCCGCCCGCTAGGCTTCCGCGCTCCCAGCCTGTTCATCCCCAGCGGAGCGCCCACCACAACCGATAGAAACCTGATCGCCGCCGTAACGGATCATTACGATACGCTGCCAAGCTATGCGGCAGCAGCCGTCAAGGTCGAGCCGCTTCTGAAGGAATGGCTCGGACCAACCCCTCTGAGCACCCTCAACATCATCGACCACGACGGCCAGCCGTTCGAAGATGATGCACTTCTTGTCGCCCCCATGCGCGCCACCGATCCCGATGCATTGGCGTCATCGTTGGTGCATTCTCTTACCCACGCATGGTTCAGCTCCTCCCATGTATGGCTCGACGAGGGTGTCCCACAGTTCATGTCGTTGCTATGGATAGAGCATAGCCAGGGCCGAGAGATTGCGCTGCAGCAACTACAACAGCAGGTAAACACGCTGGCTTTAGCCGAGCCGGCACTATCTCAGAACGCCGATCCAACCCAGGAAGGACAAAGCCTGGTCCGGGCAAGCGATGAGGTTTATTACCGGACAAAGGCGGCATCGGTGTTGTGGATGTTACGGTCAATCGTCGGAAACGACGCGCTCAGGCAGGCGCTACAGCTCTATCGTCAAATGGGCAACCTGGATCAAGACCCGAAGGAGTTTCAACGTGTCCTGGAGAAGTGCTCTCACAAAGATCTGAACTGGTTTTTCAACGACTGGGTTTATCGAGATCGCGGTCTTCCAGATCTGACCATTGCCAATGTAACCCCACGTCAGCTTCCTGCACAGGGACTCAAGGCGGCAAGCTGGCTGGTTGCAGTTGAGGTTCGCAACAATGGCGACGCAGCCGCTGAAGTTCCAGTCACAGTCCGTTCAGGGATGCTCACAACGACTGAACGGCTCCGCATCATGGGAAGATCCAGCGCCTCAACGCGAATCGTCTTTGAGAGCACTCCCGACGAGGTCATTGTGAACGATGGCAGTGTTCCCGAGATGGGCGCGACCACACACACCAAACAGCTTGTGATGCACTAATCGGATTCGATTTGCCAGACGTTACCGATGCCTGCGGCGCGAAGGGCGAGTGACAGGATGAACCGGGGCCTCTGTCCAGACCTGCGCTCCCCCCCACGGACGAACCGCTGTCAGATCGACGCGAAAGGGTCCTGCGGCATGGGTGGCCAGTAATGTCTTCGCCAGTCCGTCGCCAAGCTCCGGCAGCGCTGCCCCGAGCGCAAGCAAGCGTGAAGAAGTTGCCATGCCGGTAAGATGCAACGTATATCCGGTCGCATTGAAAGAACCTTCTACCATTGCAGGTTCTTTGCCACCGAGAGCCAGGGGCGTGGGTGCGAGCAAAAAGGTGCTGCTGGATGGCGGTGGCAGTGTTTGTTTTCGACGCGAACGCACTTTGACCACCGATTGCGTTGCGGACCGAAAAGCAATATCGCCGGCAACCAAGGATGGTGATCCCGCACGCTGGCTCATCAGCTTGGCGCCGGTTAAAAACATACCCCCCTCCCAGCGCGTGGGCCAGACCGGTCCAGGATGATACGAGAGGCCTCCTGTCAACGTTCCTCCCATGGAGACGTCAGCCGGAACGCGCTCATTGACAACGTGCAACCAATCCAAAAGCGTGTCGGCGGAAATACCGGGGACTGATATATCGGCCTTTGCAGAATCCAGCTTGCGGACATCCGGCACAGATCCGGAGGCCAGCAGTATCTGGGTTTCGGATGAACCCGCTGGTGGCCAACTACAGCGAACGTCATTGAAGGAATGAAACAGGTTCGTAGCCGTGCCAAGGCACTCCAACTCGACCGTCAAAGGATGCGTTGGGACGAAGTCCGCGCGACGAGTGTCGCTGGTCACCAGCTTTGCCTCGACCGCACTATGACCGACCGTGCCCTGTATGTTGGCCGACAGAGTCATGTCACCGCGCCAGCCGGCATCACGCCCAAACAGAACGAGGCTTGCTCCGCCGAGGGGCGCCTCGCTCCATTCTCCTTGAAGGTGAATCGGTACCTGACCTAGAGATGTTGCGTGGCCGAGTGTGCCTTCTACCTGAATCGTGCCGGCGCCTGAGACGTTCGTGTCCGTTCGCGTTGGATTGGCCTTGAGCCGAAGACGCCATTGCTGGGGGTTCGGCAGCCAGAGGGCAAAGTCGGCATTCGTAAAGGACAGCGGGATCTTTTCCTGATTCAGCTTGAAGTTCAGCCTGGCCCCCGTTGCTTCGATGTAGGGGAACCGCGGAGTTAGGCCGGCTCTCTTCTGCGCTGTCGGGGCGGCTTCGATGTGAGAAGCCTGGAGCAGGATGCTTTCCAGGTTCCACTTGCCGTCGGGGAGATGCACGAGGTTGACACTTGGATCAGTGAAACTGATAGTCGAGAACTCGACGCGCTTCGTCCACAAGGAGCTAAACCGCAGCGTGGCTCGGACAGAGTTGGCCCGGATGATCGGCTCGGAACCGAAGGTTGGGTCTTCATCGACGACCAGATTGTCCAGCGTGAAACCGGGCAACGGTAGTAGGTTCAGGGTAACTCTATCCAGATGGACAGGACGACCGAGGCTTTGGCTAATACTGGTGACAATGCGCCGCTGGAAGCGATTCACGCTGATGAGCGGCGGAACGATCGCCAACAGAAGCAGAGCCAGCAGCGCTAACCACAGAAAGAGAAAGCGACGGAAGAAGCCGGCGCGCTGCGATTCCGTGTTCTCGCTTCGCGCGTAAGTTGGATCGGTTTCCTGCATGAACAATTGTTCCGTGTTGCAACACCCGGCACACGGATACAGCCTCTATCGAATAATGTGAAAAGTACGTTTCCAACGTGTCTCGTCGAAGAAGTGAACGAGAATATGGCCGATGAAGCTCAGGCGGTCGCCGATGCCTTGTTTATTAATCTGGTCGGCCGGGGTCTCGAACGACCAGTAGACGAACAGGGGACGACCGACGATGTTTTCCCTGGGGACGAAGCCCCAATAGCGTCCGTCGAGGCTTTCGGTGCGGTTGTCGCCCATGGCAAATACTTTGCCGGGGGGGACTACGAGGTCGCCGTTTTGAATGTGGTTCGGAAGGTCCAGCGCCCAGCTTGCGGTTACCTCATCCATTGGGCCGGGTGGAATTGCCGGGAAGTCATCCCGGTATGGGTTGTAGGCATGTTGCGGATCGCCGTCGTCGGCAGGCTTGCCAGCCTGAGGTTCATTCTGGGCGACGCCGTTCAGGTATACGATTCCGTCGCGCAGGTGGATGTGATCGCCGGGGATGCCGATGGCGCGTTTGACCAGGAAGAGGTCTGGGGTTTCAGGGTTGGGCTTGTAGAAGACGATAATGTCTCCGCGGCGGATGTCGCGGTAATGGACGAAAGGGGCCCATTTTGTGGGGGGCGCGAAGGAAGTCCGGTCGACCAGGACATGGTCGCCTATGAGCAGGGTCTTGGTCATCGAGGCAGACGGTATCTCGAAGTTCTGGAAGATGAACGTCATGACAAAGAGACCGATGGCGAGCACAGTGCAGATGGATGCCAATGATTCTAAAGGAGTTTCTGTCTGATCTGTCGGTGCAGCCGTTGTCTCTTTTGACTCGGATTCCGTTGTATTCATTTAGTGCTTGTCTCCACGATGCAAGTGTCAGTGTATCGCCGATTTGGGGTATGAATGTGGTGGAATGTGTGGCAATGCTGGGTCAATGGGTTCCCGTGAGCTTGGTTGAGTGGGCGATTCTTAAACCGTTTAGAATGAATTTCAGGTAAAGTTGCTGGTTGAGGGCTCCTTCAAGAGGAAATCTTTATTTTTCATGAATCAGATTAAGCAAAACCGAGTCTTTTTCCATCAGAAGCGCGTCAGAGACAATGTGCAGGATGGAGCAAACTCGCTGGCAGTTGCGATGACCGCCCAGGTCCAGAGCGAAAACGCGGCCATTGCCCAAGGCCTGAAAAAACAGAATTCTGAACTGCTCGATCAACTGATTGAGCTTTATCAGCACCGTTTGATGCGTTATTTGCTGTTTCTTACCGGCAAACGTGAGGTTGCGGAGGATCTTTTTCAGGAGACGTGGATGCGTGTATTGTTGCGCGGAGCGCAATACAACGGTAAAGCACGCTTCGATACGTGGCTGTTTGCGATTGCACGTAATCTGGTCATCGATCTTTCGAGAAAGCGCACCATGGCGAGCATCGATGAGATGAGCGAGGGGAAAGATGATGATCGCCCCATTGAGTTTGCCATGGCTGGCCCTTCTCCGCTGGAGCAGTTTCAGGAACGGGAGAATTGCGCCGAGGTGGGTGAGGTACTGCTGAAGCTTGAACCAACCTATAGAGAGGTACTGGTTCTGCGGTTTTATGAAGAGCTTTCGCTTGAAGAAATCGCCAGTGTTACACGAGCGCCCTTATCAACGGTGAAATCCAGGCTTTATCGTGGGCTGGCAGCCCTCAAGCCGGAGATGGAGCAGCTTCGCGCATCTCGTTCGGTTGGAGAGGCGACTGTATGAAGGGTAATGTCGACGAGCACCTGACGGACGAGAACAGGCGCATGTTTGCTCGGGCCGCGTTGCCTGAGATGAACACGTCGGCCCGTGCGTCGACAGTCAACCGGACGCACCGCGTCGTGCGGGAGCGGGCAAAGATACTGCAGGCGCGTCGCAGCCGGGTTCGCAGTTTGTGGATTCCGCTGACAATGTGTTCCGCGCTTCTGCTGATGATCTGCTATGCCGTATGGACGGTGTTGGACGGTTATGAAATAACTCCCATGGGGATTCCCGATTCGAGCGACCAGTTTCTTGTACTGCTTCTCTGGTTCTTCCCGGTTTCGATGGCGTTGCTATTGATGGTATGGTTCCGGCGGATGCGCGGTAAACGTTCTGGCCAGGAGGTTGTGCGATGACCATGCCCTGGAACCAGAAATCGGACAGATCGCAGAAAGCGGCGGCGACGGATGAAGACCAGCTAACCCTGATTCCTGCGTGGTCGGTCATCCTGGCGATTGCTGTGTTTGGAGCGGTCCAGTATATATTTCAAGTCGTTATGCCCCATCATCGGCATGAGTTGCTTCCTATGCGGATTCTGATGGGATATTCGTGGGGGACGATGCTGGCGACGTATGTGCTGCTGATTGGGTACGTGAGCCGCGATGTCAAACGTCGCAATATGTCGGCCGGATTGTGGATGCTGGTTGTGATTGTGATGCCGGGAGGGATTGGAGCGGTCGTCTACTTCCTGCTGCGGCAACCGATTCTTTCCCGTTGCCCTCACTGCAATACAGAGGTGACGTCAGATATTCACTTCTGTCCACAATGCCAGTTTCAATTGGCGCCGGTTTGCGGGCAGTGCTTCCGTGGCGTACAGATTACGGACGTTTACTGCGCGCAATGCGGACATGATCTTGCCAAAGATCAAGCTCCGGCGCGGCTGCGGGTGTATAGCGACTAGACTGTACGTATGCCATTAACCGCGCTCATCATTGATGACGAACCGTTGGCGCGACAGGAGCTTCAGTATCTGCTGGAGCGGGCTGGTGGGGTCGAGATCGTAGCTCAGGGAACCAATGGGATTGAAGCGGTGGAGCTGATCCGCGCGCATAAGCCTGATGTTGTGTTTCTCGATGTTCAGATGCCCGGTCTGGACGGATTCGCTGTGCTGAAGAAGCTGCTGGACCGCAAGACGTCAATGCCGCAGGTGGTCTTCGCCACTGCGTTCAACCAATATGCTGTGCGGGCCTTCGAGGTGAATGCAGTTGATTATCTGCTGAAACCGTTTGACCTGAAACGGGTGTCGCAGACGATTGAGAAGGCCCTGGCGCGAATGGCAGCTCCCACTGAGTCGGCCAGCGATGCCAAGCTGGACGCATTGCTGCGGCTGGTGGAAGAGCAGTCGAATGGGGGCAAAGTCAATTCGGGTAAGGTCATCGTGCGCGCGCAGAACCGACTGCTGCTGGTGAATCAGAAGGAGATCTGCTTCGCTTCAATTGAAGACGGAACGATCACGGTGGTTACGCCAACGGTGGAGGGGCACTCAAACTGCCGGACGCTCGAAGAGCTGATGGACCAGCTCGATCCGGAGACGTTCTGGCGGGCGCACCGCTCGTATGTGGTTAATATCCAGCACATACGGGAGGTTGTGCCGTGGTTCAAATCAAGCTATCAGCTCAGGATGGACGATCCCAGGAAGACTGAGATTCCTGTGAGTCGGGCCCAGACGAAGCGGTTGCGGGAGCTTTTCAACCTGTAGCCAGAGGTGTCAGCAGATTTCGCTGCCGACACCTTTTGGGATGGCTACTTGGCTTTAGACTTCGGCTGAGCACCCTGGACCATGAGCTGATTGTCGACGCCGAAGGCGCCGGGGGCCGAGTTGGCCTGCATTCCGGCGATGGCTGCGTCGCTTTGGTTGTTCACTACACCGTAGAGGATGACATTGCCGTTTTTCACGATGATATGGATGGCGTGGTAGCCGAGAGGCGGAGCTGCGGTGACGCCGCCGGCGGCAAGGGCGACGCCTGCGCCGGGACCGATGGCACGGCCGAGATTACCCTGGTTGGCGTTGTACATGCGCAGAGCGGATGCGGTGTAGACACGGTTGTAGACAGCGGCGCGAATGCGGTCGTCGTTGGGGGAGTTGGGAAGGACTTCGATCTGGTTGTCGACGGATTCGATGCCGGGGATACCTTTGACGACACGACCGGCCGCATCTTTTAACTGGGGGCGAGAGGCGTAACCCTTGAGGATGAGGGTCTTGCCGTGAATGCCGAAGGTGATCCAGTCGAAGACGGCGTAGTCAGTGAGGCTGCCTATCTTCTGCTGGACGCTCTTGATGATACGGACAGTGTCCTCCTGTGACCATGTGGAGTTGGGTTGAGCGGTCTGCGCGAGGATTGGAGCGGCAGAAATGGTGAGGCTGAGAAGGGCGGCTGCGATGGTTAGAGATCTGGAACGTGCCATTGTTTCTCTCCCGTAGCTAATAAATATGATTTGCGGTTCGGACAAAAGATACCGCTAATTTAGCGAGTAAGTCTACAAATTTATGATGCAGCTAAGTCGTTTTGTGGCTATGCTTCTGCCGCGGCTTCCGGAGAGCTATGTTCATATGCAGTATCCGGGCGCCTGAGAAATGGTGCGCTCCGCCCATTCGGTGAGAGCGCACTATTTAGGTTTTTTGGACCTTTCGATGCCGAGCCATTGCAGGGCGTCATCGAAAAGACGGTTTTGGATGGCGCTGTCGAAGATTTTGGTGCCGTGGCCCATGTTCATGTAGAGCATACGGTAGCGAGTATTGGTCCAGACAACAGGGATGTCGCCGCCGACGAGCGTATCCTTGAGGCCGAGCGGGTAGTTGCTGGGCGAGAAGGTGATGAGTACCTTGACGTCTTTGTTGAGGCGCGGACTGGGCTTCCAGATATACCACTCGTTGGCGGGTGAGACGAAGGTGGAGGGCAGGTGTTTGGTGGCGGGACTCGTGTTGTCATCGACGGTGAGGGTGGCGGGAAGCGGTGGCCAGTTGTTGCCGTAGAAGACTCCTCCGCCGAGGAAGTCGACGAACCATGGCCAGTGGGTGCTGTGGTCGTTGTATGCGGCGATATGGAAGCCGAGCCATCCGCCGCCGTGGGTCATGTACTGCTCGAAGGCGGTGCGCTGCGCTGGTGTTTGGGGGAAGTCATCGAGCCAGAGGATGAGCTGATACTTGGCGAGAGTGGTGGGATTGAGGTCATTCCAGTTAGTTGTCGCGGCGAATTCAAAGTTTTCGCGCTTTGCTGCGGCTGAGTAAAATTGGATGGCTTGATGGGCGAAGTCGACGTGGTCGTGCTCCACCGTTTCAGAGTAGAAGGCGAGCACGTGAAAGCGAGGTTGCTGCTGTGCGTGGGTGGTCTGCGGAACGAAGGCAACGAGTGTGGCGATAAAAGACAGGAGGAAGCAACACTTCATTGATGGGCCGCCCAAAGAATCGAATTGTGGAAGAGGGTTGTGTAAGCCGTGTTTTGGAAGAGATCGGGATGATGACCCATGAAGATGTAGATATTTCTCGCTTTGACGTGCTCGTTGGTCCAGACGACGGGGTGGTCGCCCATCTTGATGTTGGTGTCGGGGGAATAAGTATTTTCGTCAACGCTGGCGAGGACATGGACGTTTGGCCGCGGTGATTTGTTGTAGGTGTACCACTCTTCGTCCTTGACGACGAAGGAATGAGGAACGTCTTTCATGACGGGGTGCGATGGCGCTTCGACGTTGACGGTCGCGGTGGCGAAGGTGGCGATGTATTTGGTGAATCGGATATCACCCATGAAGCGGGAGAACCAATCCCACATAGGGAAGCCGTCGAACTCGCCGAGAAGCGTGGCGTGGTGGAAGCCGATCCAGCCGATGGTGCCTTGCTCGATGGCTTTGGTGAAGGCTGCGGCAGCGGTAGGCGTCCAGTTATAAGGCGGATAGTTGAGCTGGATGAAGAGTTGATAGTGAGAGAGGAAGGCCTCATCGATGGGCTTTGTATCTTCGATGTAATCGATGGTGAAGTTATCTCGTTTCGCTTCCTGCGCGAGCCATATTTTGGCGGCTGCGACGTAGGCCTGATGCTGACCGCCGTGTTCGGCGATTGCCAGGACTCTGAAGGAGGGTGATGGAGCCTGCGCGTTGAGCGTGACCGCACAGAGGAAGAGAAGAGAGAGGGCGACGATAGGCGAGCTGATGCGGCTTAGACGTTTCACTAAGGTTCCTTGTGGTGCGGCCGGGAATTGCTGCGGATCATTTTATATCTTTAATTACAAAGTATGCCCTCTTCGTTGCGAGTGACTGATATGGTAGTCTGCGAGGCCCTGAAACTGCTATGGATTGTTTGCGACTTCGACGTGGATTTTCGTTATCGGTCTATCGTGCCAGTGTGGTATTGGTCGCCATGCTGAGCGCCGGAGCCTTGGCGGCGCAGACACAAGGCAATGAGCCGTTGGTGACGCTCATCAATCGCCATGCGATTGTGTACAGCCCAGCGACGGGCAAGGTTTATGCCGTAGACAAAGCGCACAATGCAGTGTGGGTGATTGGCGCAGATGGAATAGCGAAGAGCGTGAAGGTGGGCGACGGTCCGGAGGACATCGCCGTGCTCGCGTCGAACGGGATGGCTTATGTGGCAAATGTCGAAAGCAACACGATAAGCATATTGGATGGAAAGACCGATGCCGTGGTGGCTACCGTCCGCTCGCCTGGGAATCCGTATGCGATTGCTGCGGATGATCTGGCGAACAAAGTATATGTAGCGCACACCTACAGCAATATGGTGACTGTCATCGATGGAGCAACGAACACTGCAACTGGTGTGAAGACCGGATCGGCGGACGCAATTGTTGTGGATGCGGCGGCGAAGAATATCTATCTGATGGGGTATGAGAGCGACACTTTGAGGATGGTAGATATGCCCGATGGAGGGGTCACGAAGATTCCCGCAGGTTCGATGCACTCATGGGGCATGGCTCTCGATAAGGCAGCGGGGACGCTGTATGTGACCCAGATAAGAGATAAGGGTCTTACTGCTCTGGATGTGAAGACACATCGGGAGACGACGATTCCTGTGGGTACGATTCCATCGGCGGTGGCGGTGAATGATGAGACCGGTCAGGTTTATGTCACCAACTATGACGATGGAACGGTGAGCGTGATCGATGGGAAAGAGGGCCGCGTGGTTGCGACTGTAGCCGTTGGACAACATCCATCGGCGGTGGCTGTGGATGTGAAGAGGAACCTGGTTATCGTCGCGAATACCAAGGACAGTACCGTGAGCTTCATTGACGGTAAGACGCGGCGAGTATTGAGGACGGTGAACGCGGGCGAACATCCGTATGCGATTGCAGTAGATGACATGACTCAAAAGGTGTATGTCGCCAATCTGGGCGAGAAGTCGTTTACAGCGCTCTCTATGGAAACTCGATGAGGTGATGGTTCGATGATGCGGGTTCTCTTACGAATTTTGCTGGGGCTGGTGGCGGTAGCGGTGCTGGTCTATGTGGGGGACTGGGTGGTGTTTCAAGCCAGGGGAAAACCTGTTGGGGTGGTGCAAGTGAACCAGTTGCTGGCGACTCCGCTGAAGGGGAACAAAGTGGAATATGACTTTATGGGGGTCGTGCCGGTGAGTTGCAGCCGCTCGATCTTTCCGCAGACGGGAAATCCTCCGTGCTGGTGGGTGGAGCGGCATAAGATGCAGTGGGAGTGACTTTGCCAAGTACCCCCTCCCCCCCTGAAAAGTCCTAAAGTCTTAGAAACAGGAGAGATAGGTCTGGACTTCGGTATGACTTCGATGCCAAGGGAAAAGTCCGGTAGGGGGCGGATTTTGTTTACTGCCGGTTCAGGGACACCGGTTTGTCAAGAACAAACAACAACAAGAGCGAAATACAGGGGTTCTGCGCTTCGCTCAGAATGACGACGTAAAACGAACTAATGGACCCGTATGGTGAGTAGTTTGGGCTGGAGGGGAACTCCGCCGTTGATGCTTACTTCGAGTAGCGCCTCAAAGTTGTGGACCTTACCGCCGATGGTGGCGTGGCGCAGGAGGTCGGTTGCTGTCTCCGGGTTGGAGGCGTATTCCACGGCGGCTTGGGTGCCCAGTGTTGTCAGGCCGCTGAAGACGAACATGTGAAGGTCCGGCTGGACGCCGGGTAGAAGGGCGACGATGGCGTAATCCTTGGTGAGCGGATGCTCGGGGCGAAGCCAGAGTACGGGTTCGCCGGGCTGGGGATGGTGGTTCACGATACCGGCGGCGTCCGCGGTGGCCGTCAGGGTAAAGTCCTGAGTCGATGGCAGTTCTTTCAGTGTGCCATTCTCCGCGACAGAGCCGATGAAGATGAGATTGCGGGAGCGGGCTTCATCCCAGGTGACCAGTGGGCTGCGCTTGAGGATGAACTCGGCGCCGCTACGGTCGAAGAGCTGGGTAAGCTCGTGCACGGCGACGAGTTCGCCGATTCCGGTGTAGTTGTCGACGCGCGCGGGCGACTGGTTCTCGGAGCCGTCGCTGGCGGCGTAGCGCATTCCGCGTTTGGCGTCGCCGATGAAGACGGCGTTGCTGTAGATGACCAGAGGTGGGTCGCCAGCGAGAAAAGGGGCCCAAAGGTGGTCGAGCGGCTTTGGCGCCGCAAAGTGCTGCTGCCAGATGCGGAAGCCGGCGAGCGGAATGGCTACGACGAGGATGAGGATGGCCAAGGCGATCTGCCAAGGTCGATGGGGGAATCTCCATCGCTTTGCGGCATTGGCCGGGGTGATGTTGGCTGAAGGTGGATCGTAGGCGATTTGTGGAGGGGGATCGGAGACTGAAGGTTCAGCGACGTGAGTTTGCGAGGCGTGAGCGGGCAGGAATACGGGGAGGTAGTGCCCCTTGGGGATCTCGATGACGAGGGGTTCGGCGGCGCCTTCGGAGTTGAAGTAGGCGGAGAGTTTGAGGCGCAGGAGCCGGGCCTGGCTGCGGACGATACTGTCCTCGCTGGAGTTGAAACCGGGGGAGCGCTGAAAGACCTGGATGCCGATTTGCTGCTCGGTGGCGTCTTCGGGACTCTGACGGATAGCGCAGGACGTGACGTGGAGTAGAAAATCGCGAAGTCGAGCGGAGCCGACGAGGTGCGGGCTCTCAGTAATGCGCTGAACTAGGTCCCAACGAGGATCTCCAGTGAAATCAATAACCTGAGCGGTTTGTTCCGATGCGATTTTCATTTCAATAACGAGTATTTCACGGTGAAATCACGGTGAATGACCTATCCAACAATGATTGAGAAAGAGCATGGTCTACGGCGGCTCATAAGAGAGATAACCATGAGTGGACTAGACCGCATCTTTCTGACCCCGTGGCATAGGACTTGCGTTGGCGATTCTCCTGTCGGCGGTGTGTTCGTTCTCTCTTTTGGATGCCACTTTTGGAGGCAACGATGAAGTCTATTAAGAAGCAGGTATGCATCGGGATTCTGTTCCTGATGGTTGGACTGCTGAGCGTCAGTGCTGGATATGGTCAGGCGGTTTATGGGTCCCTTTATGGAACCATTAGCGACAATACCGGGGCGATCATTCCGAATGCGAAGGTGACGGTCACCGATGTCAGCAAGGGCACGGAAACAGTCGTTCAGAGCAATGCCGAGGGTTCCTGGCGAGCCGATAACCTAATTTCGGATACGTACAACATCAAGGTAGAGTCGGGATCGTTCGCTCCGGGACAGGCCGAAGGTGTGGAGCTTCATGCCGATATGTCGCAGAAGGTAGACGTTGCGCTGCAGGTGCAGGGCGCGCAGCAGTCGGTTACGGTGACATCCGAGGCCCCGGCGTTGCAGACAGACCGGGCGGAGGTCTCGGAGAGCCTGAACGCACGCGCGATCCAGGCGCTGCCGAACCTTACCCGTAACTTTACTACGTTCGCCTTGCTTACGCCGGGTATGCAGCACTCCACGTTCAACATCAGCGGGCCGGAGAACCCGCAGGGAGGCATCGCTCTCAACTCGAACGGCTCTACTTACGGCGTACAGGGCTTCCTTCTGGATGGAACGGATAACCGCGACCCGGTGCTGGGAATCATTGTCATTAACCCGACGCTGGACTCGATTGGCGAGATGAAGGTGACGACCCAGAACTACGATGCCGAGTTTGGCGGGGCGGCTGGCGGCATCATCAGCGCGAGCACGAAGTCGGGCAGCAATGCCTTTCATGGAGACGGCTTCTGGTTCCGGCATAGCGATGCGCAGGAGGCCCGCGACCCGTTCGCTCAGTCGTCGCGTGATCCCGTGACGAACCGGTATATTCCGAGCGCGCTGTATAGCCAGTTCGGCGGATCGCTTGGCGGCCCGATTATGAAGAACAAGGCATTCTTC
This sequence comes from Acidobacteria subdivision 2 bacterium RH1 MAG20, assembly GCA_002197545.1. Next base: position 28,644 of record NFUO01000738.1, read on the forward strand.
TTTATGGACTATCAGGGACTTCGCCAAAGACTGGGGACTAGTTTTCTGCAGTCGGTCCCGACGGCCACGGTTCGCAATACCTGCCTGGCGCAGGGAAGCACGACGTGCGACCTGAGCCAGTATGTGACCAGCGGTTCTGTCTACAACTACCCGACCTCGGGCGGAGTTCCGGTTGCGTATGCTCCGAATGCGGTTCCGGTGTCGGCGCTGTCACCGCAGGCGCTTTATTTTCTCCGGCAACTGCCTGTGCCGAACGCGACCTCTTCTTCAGCGACGCAGAATAACTACGCGGCTTCAGGGAATGGATCGAACAATGGCGACCAGGCTGACGTTCGTCTGGACTACAGGGCGAATGACAAGCTGAGCGCATTTGGCCGGTACGACTATGCGATCTACCGGTTGCTGGGTGTTCCAGCCTTTGGCGTGGCCGGTGGGCAGGGCTTCGGCATTGGAAACACGTCGGGCACATCGCATGTGCAGAACCAGAGTGCCGCCCTGGGTTTCGACTACGCTGTGAATGCAGGACTACTGGCAGATGTTCGGCTGGGCTACCTGAACTATCACGTGGCAGAGAACAAATACTCGGTTGGCACGACGCCTGCAACTTCGGCAGGCATTCCGAACCTGAATACACTGAGCGATACGAGCGGCCTGCCGTCATTCAACATCAAGGACAACAGCATCAGCAACTTTGGCGATCAGGGTTGCAACTGCCCGCTGCTGGAGAGTGAACAGGTATATCAACTGACGAATAACTGGACGAAGATACTGGGAAATCACACGATCAAGTTTGGCGGAGATGTCCGTTATGCATTTAACATTCGCAATGCCAGCGACAACAATCGCACGGGCGTGCTGAATTTCAACAACGGTTCCACTGCCGGTCCGAATGGCGCGGGTTCAGGGCTCGCTTCGCTGCTCTTTGGGAAGATCAATGAGTTTCAGCGTTTCGACGTCTACCAGAACGATGCGGCGAACCGGCAGAAGCGACTTGCCTTCTACGGGCAGGACAGCTACCGCATGACGCAGAAGTTGACGGTGAATTATGGCGTTCGCTGGGACCTGATCTTTCCTGAGACCGTGAATGGAACGGGCAAAGGTGGATTTGCTTCAATCGCTTCGGGCGGCACGCGGGTTGCCGGTGTCAATGGCATCGGCACGAACGGAAACGAGAAGATGGATTACATGAATCTCGCCGGCCGGTTTGGCTTTGCCTATCAGGTGCTGCAGAACACGGTGGTTCGCGGCGGTTTCTCGCAGGTGTATGACAATGTGGGCTACTTCGGAACGATCTTCGGCAGCGTGCTGACGCACAATCTGCCGGTGCTCGGCAATGAAGATATCAACGCGAACAACGCGACGGGACAGTATGCGACGACGCTCGCTGGTCCTCCGGTGCGTCCTGCGGCTCCTTTCGTGCCGTCCAGCGGCATTATTCCGCTGAGCGATGCGTTCGGACCGCAGTTCCGGCCGGAGCGTATCCAATTGCCGAAGGTGGACCAGTGGAACGTTACCGTGCAGCAGCAGTTCGGCGCCAATACTACGTTCGAGATTGCCTATGTGGGCAATCACGCGGAGCGAATCTATCCGGGCGAGACATATGGATATGACCTGAATGGTCCTGTCCTTGCGTCTTCACCGGCTGAGCTTGCTTCGGGTGACATTGCCCAGCGGCGACCTTATTACAACAAATTTGTATCGCAATACAACGGCGCTACCGTTAAGTGCTGCAGCAATGGCATGACTTCGGCGGCCCCATCGGCGAATGCTCACTATCATGCCTTGCAGACAAAGCTGGACAAGCGCTTCGCCAATGGGTTGCAGTTCAACGCGAACTACACATGGTCGAAGGCGATGAACTACGCCAACGATAGTGTGTTTGCGCGCTATCCTCGCGCGAGCTATGGCCCGAACGACACGAACCGCACGAATATCTTTGTGTTGAGCGGTGTCTATCAGCTTCCGTTCGGCAAAGACCGCATGTTCCTGTCGCACAGCGGTCGCTTGATGGATTACGTGGTTGGCGGCTACACGATAAGCGGAGCGACGACGTATCAGAGCGGAGCGCCCTTTACACCGACGTTTGCCGAGTGCGCACTGCAGCAGGATCTCGACACGAACTACAACGGTCCTGGCCGCAGCAGCGATTGCCGTCCGGATAAGGGGACAGGCTTCAATGTTCACGCTGGCGGCTACGATGCCGCGACAAAAACAGTCCATCTCTTTACGCCGATGAGCAGTCCGGTCGGTTCGCCGAACAGCTCCGGGGCTTTTGCGATGCCGGCGTTCGGTACGTTCGGCAATGTGGGGCGCAACTCCTTCCGTGGGCCGAATCAGTTTATGGCTGATGCGTCGCTGTTGAAGGACATTCCAATGACCGAGCGGGTAAGTGGGCAGTTCCAATTTCAGGTCTTCAACCTGTTCAACCATCCCGCGCTGGACATTCCCAATTCGTCGGGAGCGCGTTGCGTGGACTGCGCGAATGGCGGCGTCATCAGTAACATCGACTCGAACATTCCCATGCGGCAACTGCAGTTTGCCTTCCGCGTCGCGTTCTAGTTTCCCTCTAACCCTGTAGGGTTGCCGACTGTGCTGTCGGCAGCCCCTCAACTTGTCCGGTATCTTTTTACAAACCTTTGATACGGTCGTAGACGACAATGTCTTTGCGGCCAGGAGCAGGTTCTACCTTCATGACCAGGAACGATTCATGGCATCGTCGCAATCTCATGCTTGGCATTGTTCTTGTGCCACTTGTGGTTCTCTGCTCTGCTTTTGCACAGGGGATGCTGCAACCGACTCCGCAATTTCCTTTGTCGGAAGGGCCTCTTCTTATTCATCAGGCCGTGCAGCCTGAGCACCCTTTTACAGTGACTGGCTCAACCGGAGCAATTCTAGGTCTTCAGAGCGGCGACGTTGAACTATGGGCGCTGCCAACGAAGGTCTTCAGCCATCTGCATTTGACCGCTGAGCTTGCGGGCTATCCTGTGCCGATTGATCTGAATGCTGCTGCGGCAGCCATCGACGTGCAACCTGATCATACGACGATCACTTACTCGCACGCCGCCATCACGGTGCGGCAACATATGTTCGTGCCTGCGGGCGAGGGCGATCCGGCTAAGGGTGCGATCATTCTTTTCGAGATCAAGTCGGTCCTTCCGGCGGTGCTTACGATCTCGATGGAACCGGCGATGGTGCAGCAGTGGCCTGCTCCCACGTTTGGAAGGCCTTCTGCGAGTTGGCTACCCATGGGAAGCGGTGGTGGCTACGTTCTCTCCACGGACAATCCTGAAAACTTCGGCATGGTGGCGATGCCGAATGCTTCTCCGGGGATCATGGTTCCTTATCAGGAGCGTCCGCAGGCGTTTCCCCTACAGTTCAAGGTCCACTTCGATCCGAAGACGGACCAGGGCCATTTCTTTCCTCTCTTAGCTGAGGTCAGCCAGCCCGGCGAAAAGAATTCTGCAGCGGCGGTGGCGGCGATGGAGGCGCGGCTTGTTGCAACCGCGAATGCGCTGCCGGAGATCTATCGTCAGACCCGCGACTACTATGACCACTTTTTCGATCGGCGCTTAACCGTTCATACGCCGGACCGGCACTTCGACGCGGCGCTACAGTGGGCGGAGATTGCTATTGAGCAAAGCAAGGTGCGCACGGGCAAGGAGGCAGGGCTGGTTGCAGGATGGTATCCGTCGTTTGATTCCACTCGGCCGGGATTTGGATGGTACTTTGGCCGCGATACCTTGTGGAGTCTCTATGCGGTGAATAGCTATGGTGACAAGGTTCTGGCGAAGCAGGCGCTGGAGTTTCTGATAAACAGGCAACGGGCCGACGGCAAGATGATGCATGAGTATTCGCTCACGGCTGAGACGCTGCGGGGTGATCTCGACTGGGCTACGCTTGGCTACGAATACGCGGCTGCGGACTCGACACCACTGTTCATCATGGCGGTTGCCGACTATGTCCGGACGACGGGCGATATGGACTTTTTGCGTGCGCACTGGGAGCAAGTCAAAAAGGCTTATGCCTTCGACCGCGCGCATGACTCCGACGGCGATGGCGTCTATGACAACAGCGAAGGGACTGGCTGGGTTGAGGCGTGGCTGCCGAAGAGGCCGCATCAGGAGATCTACCTTGCTTCCCTTGACCAGACATCGAGCGTGGCAATCTCGGAGTTGGCCAAGCTGATGCAGGATGAGGCTCTGGCATCCAGCGCAGCAGCGCAGGCAACACACATCGGTGATGTCATTGCGAAGTATCGGCAGAGCGATGGAACCTATGCCTTCAGCCGTAATCTCGATGGCAGTTACGATCTGACGCCGACAGTTTTTCCTGCCGTTGCTTTATGGACGTCGGGGTCATCGTTGCCGGGGATCGGAGGGATGCTGTCAAGTTGGGCGTCCCATGACTTCGCTACCGATTGGGGCCTGCGCTCGGTGAGTGACAAGGCTGCTGTGTTCGATCCGATCAGCTACCATCAGGGTTCGGTGTGGCCGCTGTTTACGGGATGGGCTTCGCTGGCGGAGTATCGCGTTGGCCGTCCGCTTGCCGGATATGCGGCGTTGATGCGGAATGTGGATCTTACCTGGGCGCAGGACCCCGGCTTTGTCACCGAGGTGATTTCTGGGGAGTTCTTCCAGCCTTTAGGTCGCAGCAGCTCGCATCAGTTGTGGTCGTCGGCAATGGTGCTGACGCCCGCGGTCCGTGGTCTATTTGGTGTCGAGGCGGATGCCTTGCACCGTACACTTCAACTGCAGCCGCATCTTCCAGCGGGCTGGGATTCCGCGGAGTTGGACAATGTTCGCGTTGGCGATGATCTTTATACGGTTGCGCTGAAGAGGGAGGGGGCGCACCTGGTGATTACGGTCCGATCCCCCAGAGAGACGGTGCTTTGTCTCAGTGATCGTGTGGTGGGGGAGGAGTGTCATGATCGGTCGGCTGCTGTGCATACACTGTCTCTGCTACTGCCTGCGGTGGAGGTGGGCCTTGATGGGATGGGATTGCCTGAGGCTGGAGCGACTACCAGCCAGCCGCGGGTGATCGATGAGACTTATCAAGCGGATGGTCTTGAGCTTACTTTGGAGGGGCCTGGTGGAAGTACGGCGCAGCTTTCGCTGCGGAGGAATTCTGAGCGATTGAAGGGCTTGAAGGTGGAGGGAGCTGAAGTTGTCGGAGATAAGTTGAAGGTTGCTTTTCCGGCTGCAACAGGCTTCGTCACGCAAAAGCTGCGGGTTTCCTGGTCCAAAGAGTAAATCTACCCTCCGTCTGAAAAAGTGGGTTAGGGCTGGTAGGGGCCTCCGGGGACGCCCCAGCTCCAGGCAGGCATGGGAGCTTCTGCGACGGGAGTGTCCGCAGGGAGGGCGGAGTTGATGACGGCGAGGCGGGAGCCCCATTCGAGGTAGGCCACCAGGGCCGAGCGGAACTCGGGGTCGGAGGGGAGTTCGAGTTCATCGGCGGTTTCGAGGAGGAGATCAACCCAACGCTTGCGCTGCTGCTCGGTGATGCCTTTGCCAAGGTGATGGCGGATCATGGAGGCGTGTCCGCCGTGCTGGGCGGAGTATTCGGCGGGACCGCCGAGGACCTCGGCGATGAACTGGGCTACGTGCTGGAAGTGCTCCTTGGGCATATTGGCGAAGAGCGGCTCGAGGAGCGGGTCGGCTGGGACTTTCTGGTAGAAGCGATCGATGAGCGCGTTGAGGGGCTCTGCGCCGCCTAGCCATTCGTAGAGGGTGGGAACCTTGGGGGCCATAACTGGGATTTTAGCGCGGGAAAGCTGTTCGCGTGTAACGTGACGGCCCACCTCAGCAGTGCCGCCTCATGGATGAATTTCCCGTTTTTGCGGCAGCGGCTAAACTCGGTATCGACTGCTACTACTATTATATGGAGCCGCGAGACGGCAGTATGGAGCTTTATGAATCGTCGGAGATTTGGTCAGTTGGCGATAGGGGCGACCGGTGCACTGTTCGCTCCAAGGTGGGTACGGGCGGCTCCCGATGTTAAGGGAGCACGGCTCTCGTCCATGCTGTGGGTGCTGGAGAGGCAGGCCCCGTTCGACCGTTGCGTGGAGATGGTTGCGGAGGCAGGCTACCAGGGGATCGAACTGACCGGGCAATTTAAGAAGTGGACGCCAGAGGAGAGGCTGAGAGTGATGGCACGGATGCGCACGCTCGGGATGGTCTTCGACTCGATGAGCGGTATGAAGGCGGGCTTCGCGGTGCCGGAGGAGACGGAGGTTTTTCTGGCACAGTTTCAGGAGCATCTGCGAGCGGCGAAGGAGCTGGAATGTCCACAGGTGATCGTGCTGTCGGGCAAGCGGGTGGAGAGCGCGGGGGCAGATGTTCAGCGAAAGGTCTCTATCGAGAACCTGAAGCGTGCCGGAGAGATGGCCGCGAAGGAGTCGATCGAGATTGTGATTGAGCCGATCGACCTGCTTGAGAATCCAACGATCTTTCTGACGACGGTGAGCGATGGGTTCGAGATCGTTGAGGCGGTCAATGCGCCGAATGTCAAGGTGCTGTACGACTTTTATCATGAGCAGCGGGGCTTCGGAAATTTGATCGAGAAGTTGGAGAAGAACATTGACCGGGTGGGGTTGATCCATGTGGCGGATGTTCCGGGACGGCATGAGCCGGGGACGGGCGAGATTGACTATCCGGTGATCTATCGCAAGCTGGCGGAGTTGCACTACGACCGCTGGATTGCGATGGAATACTACCCGACGGGCGAGCCGGTGGCTTCGCTGAAACAGGCGAGAGTGAGCGCGCTAGAGGCGATGAGAGGGCGTTAGCTACTGATGCCCCTCTCCCCCCTGAAAAATTCTAAAGTATTCGAAACATGTGAGATAGGTCTGGACTTGGTCTGGATGACAGACCTTGTTTGCTCCCGGTTTATCTGGGTTGGGCTTGTCAAGTTTTTGAGCTTCTACGAAAGCGGGCTGCCCGATCTCATGAGAGTTATTCGTTGGCGATGATTTCGCGTAAATCGGCGATGTGCTCTTTTATTTTGGAGATTCGTTCTGGCCAGGAGCTTCCCGTGGGATCGGGGTAGGGTTCTCCGGCGGCGTAGCGCCGTTCGGCTTCGGCAAGATGCTCGGTCAGGATGACGAGGCGTTCTTGTAGGGTAGGGCCGCTCATAAGCAAAAGCCTATCACTTCAGACCTTGTCGTTTGCAGGTGGATTCCAAGGTTCGGACAGACGGCGAAACAAGCGTTTGGGTGAAGACGGTGTTGCAATCTGCTTGACTCATTTTGTTTGCGGGCGTAAGTTTGGCTCCTTCTGTGACAGGGCCTTTAGACATCGCTATCAGCGAAAGGAGATTTCTATGCGCATGATTATGTACCTTACGTTTCCGGTTGAGATTTTCAACGCGGCGGTGAAGGATGGCTCGGCTGGAGCCAGGATGAAGAAGATTCTTGACAATGTAAAGCCGGAGGCGGCGTACTTCACGGACCGTCATGGCCAACGCAGCGGCGTTGTGATTGTGGACGTGGCCGATGCATCGAAGATTCCTGCGGTGGCCGAGCCGTGGATGCTCTCGTTCAATGCGGGGATTGAGATGCATCCGGTGATGAGTCCGGCAGACCTTGCGGGGTCTGGGATCGATGGGATGGGTAAGGATTGGGCGTAGAATCCGGAATTAGCAAAGGAGGCTCCATGGCTCTCAGTTTTGCCACAGATATTCGCCCTCTTTTCCGGGATGGGGACATTGAATGCATGATGCCCATGGGGATTGAGCTTGATAATCCAGCATGGATGTGTGTCCCCGCCAACGCGCAAAGTGTCTACGATGCGGTGTCCGGAGGCACAATGCCTCCAGGTGAACCCTGGCCGCCAGATCGTGTTTCGCTTTTCAAGGAGTGGATGGACGCAGGTTACCCTGCATAAACAGGCAATGGTTTGCGCTTCCGTGCGAATGCCCCACATCTCAGGATCGAGATATGGGGCACCCGCTTTACTGGAGAGGATTAGATGTGTGCCACCAGCCCTTCGAATCATTGGAGTTAAGTCTGGACTTGAAGTATGGCCTGGGTGAGTAGTTCCAAATAAAGGGTTGCTTTTGACGATGAATTCTATCAAGCGTGGGCGGAATTTTTTCAGGCTGACCGGAAGGGGTGGCTCCTGAAGCTTAAGTTCGTTTGTTAGGTGGTTACGAATGGCCGCGTAAGGGCAGCAATGATTAGAGAAATCAATCCCACGATGAACGATATTCCTGCAGCGGTAATCCACTTATATGAGGTCCAGGCAGCTATCGGGTAGCCTCCGCCACCATAAACTGCCTGGCCGCCCGCGATGCAGATGTAGGTAAGTCCGAGTCCGCAAGCAATGATGGCAAAGAGCATCGAAGCCCATGAGATACCAAGCAAAATACGGAAAGATTTTTTTGCAGTTGAGAAACCGATTATCTTTTCGGAGAATGTCAGAGAGAACACCAGCACACCTGTCACGACTGTGATGAATTGCTTGCACAGGTCTTCAGTGATCGTGAAGTCATATTTTATGAAGTCTGCCACGGGGTCAACATTCATGTGTCCTCCGGTCAAATTCAATTCTGCATATTCTTTTCTCCATTCTATTGATAGATGGGGAAGAGGGTTCGTGCTTGCACACGAATGCCATTCATGCGAGGAGACTGCATGAATGGGGCACCCAAGGTGTTGGTGGGTTTTTATGTATGGGCCACCCGCCCTGAAGTAGAACTTCAGGAAATTTGTTAGAAGTTACGAGGAGGTTGATGTATGAGGTTTAGCGTCCTTTACGTTATTTTTCGGATACGCGCAGGGATAAATTTTCCTGCTGTCATCCAATCATTACCGGTGCGATCTACCTTACATCCGATCTTTGCTAATCGGTTGATAACGTCATTCCGCTTTCCCTGTTCATCTGTCAACCGCACGACATGCCTGCCAGCTATATCAGAAAAACCTCGCACTGTTCCAACCTGCACAATGAGCGTTTTTTCTGAGTGGCGTCCCATTGCCAGCCCAGCCTCGAATAGAACATTGGGTCGTGGCTGACCTTGAAGCTTACGCTCGCCAGCAGGTTCCTTTTTCCCATGCAGACTTGCATGAAGCATTGCATCGTCATCCGGCGAAAAAAGTACAACTACTGCTTGAACGCGAGACATAGCAGCATCAAGGATTTCCCCGATGTGGGGATTTACTCCTTTAGCTAAGAGAAGCGCCTTCTCCCATTCAAGAGGTTTCAAACCTATGGAATAAAGGAATTCGAACATCGATCTTCTCAAAGCCTCATCTCGTCCGTGCACTACAAATACGGAATTCGCATCTGTTTGCCTGATGGCACTCCGCGATTTTGAGGCGCGCCTATTTTGCTGCTTTTGCGAAATTACCGGGGATATCACCGGTTGACTCGCGGGGAAGGCTGCTAACCGCATCGCTGCACGCTCTTCCAAGGTCGAGTAGGGATTGATCCCGATTCCTTCGTCAGCAGCAAGTATTAGAGCTGCTGTAATGCGTTCCATCCTTTGACGATTTGCAATTTCAGTGATGCGCGCATTCAGATGTCGACGACCTATTCCAAGCTTCTTTTCGAGTCGCTCCAAAAGCTTTGGATTAATTGGCGCCATTTATCTTCTTGCCCTTCTTCTGCTTAGCTTCATAAATAAAGACGCTTACGCTATTTTCTGAAATATCAAGCATCTCCCCGATCTCTGCATTCGAGAAACCACCTGCACGGAGCAAAACGACTTGATCCATTTTTCCTTTAACGCTTTGGAGGGCAAGGATTCCGAGCATTCGAGCTATTTTTTCTTCAGGGGGAAGCGGCTCAGTGCGTGCCTTATTTGCTGCTTTTTTTTGGCTTGCCACTGGAGTCCTCCTTCTTTGAGCGCTGCCTTAGGAGTTCTGCAATAGAGGCTGGGCTAGAACCGAGCATGCTCGCAATCTCTTTCTTATCCAAACCTAAGCTTTCGAGAAATACGGCACGTTCAGATATTGTTTTCTTGTCTACTTCGGCAAGATGCATAGATATCCGAGCAAGAGACCTGGCAACTACGGGAAGCCATAGTTGTTCGCTTTCGTTGTTACTCATCGGTTTTTTTCTCCTTGCTGGGTTTTCCTTTCAACCTTGTCCGTCGAACGGCTATGGCGTTTTCAGTCAAACCCAGAGCCAAAGCGATCTCAGCATTGTTCCAGCCTGATCGGACGAGCAAAGGAAAACGTTCGGCTTCATCTAACTTCTGAAGCTGAATGAGGAGGAGGGCGTTTAGTATTTTTCGTAAATCTTCTGTATCGGAACCATTGGTCAAAATGAAGCTCCCAAAGCAGTAAGTTGAAGTCCTGCATTCGATGCTGACTGGATGGGAGAATTCTACTCAAGAAACTTCAAGTTGACCAAAGGTTTTATTGAATTCAGAATACTTAGCTTTCTACTCCACAGTAACGCTCTTTGCCAGATTTCTGGGTTGGTCTACGTCGCAGCCTCTTCTTACGGCGATGTGGTAGGCGAGGAGTTGTAGGGGGACCACTTCGAGGATGGGTAGGAGGAGTTCGGGGGCCTGGGGGATTTGGATGGTGTGTTCTACCAGGTGCTTGATCTCTTCGTCGCTTTCGATGGCGATGGCCGGGTTTAGCTTGCGACTGTGACTGTTCTCTTCGTCTTCCGCCCGAGTAAAGGCGAGCGACTCGTGGCAGGACGACGACGAGGCGCGGACACGGCCTGCATGCTTTCGCCGATGGAGAGAAAGGCGCGGAGAGCGCGGTTCACGGATTCCGAATCAGGGAAGTAGGGGTGGAGGGCGGGATCGATGATGGCGATATTCGTGCCCTTGGCAAGAAGGTTGCTGTACTTGCCGCGGACTCCCTTGCTGAAGTCGAGATCAGGGCGCTCTGCAAGCGGATCGTGTTTAGATGACTTCTTCATATTGTTTTCGCTCTGTCGCGGTGGCGACGCGGGCACCGATGAGGCGCACGCTGGAGTCTGATTCAGTGTAAACGACGAAGAGTATGCGGTCACCAGTGGAATATCCGACAGTGATGAATCGCTGCTCGTCCAACGAGTGTTCGTCGTCGCGGAGGATCGAGCGGAGAGGATCGGCGAAGACGGTTGCTGCCTCGTCGAAACTGACGCGATGCTTGCGGAGGTTGGTGGCGGCTTTGCGTGGGTCGTACTCGAAAGAAGGATTAACAATAGACATGCAGGGTAATACTCCGCGTGAGGTCGCGCCCTCTGGATTATGCGATGAGGTTATTCGACCGTGACGGATTTGGCCAAGTTTCTAGGCTGGTCTACGTCGCAGCCTCTTCTTACGGCGATGTGGTAGGCGAGGAGTTGTAGGGGGACTACTTCGAGGATGGGTAGGAGGAGTTCGGGGGCCTGGGGGATTTGGATGGTGTGCTCGACCAGGTGCTTGATCTCTTCGTCGCCTTCGATCGCAATCGCGATGACGCGGCCGCTGCGGGCGGTGACTTCCTGAATGTTGCTCAGGGTTTTTTCGTACTTCAGGACGCTCGATGGATCGTCAGGGTCTTTGGTCGCGATGCAGACTACAGGGAGGGTCTCGTCGATGAGGGCGTTGGGGCCGTGCTTCATCTCGCCAGCGGGGTAGCCTTCGGCGTGGATGTAGGAGATCTCCTTGAGCTTGAGGGCGCCTTCGAGGGCGATGGGGTAGTGGATGCCGCGGCCGAGGAAGAGGAAGTCGTTGGCAGTGTGGAAGATCTTGGCGAGCTCGAAGCACTGGGCATCGACTGAGCGCAGGATGTCTTCGACCTTTGTGGGGACCTTGCTGAGCTCGTCGACGAGGCGGCAGGATTCGGCGTCGGTGATGGTTCCGCGGACCTGCGCGAGGTGGAGCGCGAGGATGAAGAGGGCGGTGAGCTGGGCGGTGAAGGCTTTGGTGGAGGCGACGCCGATCTCGGGGCCTGCGTTGGTGGTGATGGTGCCCTGGGCTTCGCGGGTGACGGCTGCACCGACCACGTTGCAGATGGCGAGGGTCTTGCTGCCCTTGGAGATGAGCTCGCGCTGGGCGGCGATGGTGTCGGCGGTCTCGCCGGACTGGGTGATGAGCAGGCCGATGGCGTGCGGGTCGGCGATGGGGTCGCGGTAGCGGTACTCGCTGGCGTAGTCGACGTCAACGGGGAGGCGGGCGAGGCGCTCGATCATGAACTTTCCGGCCAATCCGGCGTGCCAGCTGGTGCCGCAGGCGGCGATAGTGATCTGGCTGGCGCGGCGGAAGTCTTCGTCCGAGATCTGCATCTCGTTGAGGAAGACTTTGCCGGTGTCGAGCGAGACGCGGCCGAGGGTGGTGTCGCGGATGGCGCGGGGCTGCTCATTGATCTCTTTGAGCATGAAGTGCTTGTAGCCGGCCTTCTCGGCCATGATGGGGTCCCAGGTGATGCGCTGGACTTTTAGCGGCAGGCTTGCGCCTTGAAAATCGGTCAGTGCCACTCCGGATGGGGTGAGGACGGCTAGTTCGCCATCCTGCAGGAAGTGGATGTTGCGGGTGTGATGGAGGATGCCGGGGACGTCGGAGGCGAGGAAGTATTCGCCGTCGCCGATGCCGATGACGGCGGGCGGGCCCATGCGGGCGGCGACGAGCTTGTTGGGCTCGTTGGCGGAGAGGACGCCGATGGCGAAGGCTCCGGTGAGGCGGTGGACGGTGCGGCGGACGGCTTCTTCGAGGACAAGGCCAGGACTATTGCTTATTTCATTTTCGATGAGATGAGCGATGATCTCGGTGTCGGTTTCGGTGACGAAGGTGTGGCCGGCGGCGGCGAGTTCTTTTTTGAGGGCGAGGTAGTTCTCGACGATGCCGTTGTGGACGACGACGAGGGTCTTGGTGCAGTCGCGGTGGGGGTGGGCGTTTTCTTCGGTGGGGCGGCCGTGAGTGGCCCAGCGGGTGTGGCCGATGCCGAAGGTGCCGTGGAGAGGGTTGTCGGCGATGACGGCTTCGAGGTTGCGGAGCTTGCCGGGGGCGCGGCGGAGCTCGAGGATTCCTTTGCCGTTGGGGCCGTTGGAGTTGCCTGCTACGGCGATGCCGGCGGAGTCGTAGCCGCGGTATTCGAGACGGCGCAGACCTTCAATAATGACCGGGACGACGGGCTGGGGACCGATGTATCCAACAATTCCGCACATGAACTGAGTGTAGACGGTGGGTTGCGATTTTGTGCCAGATGAATTTGTGGGACTTTTGTGGGAGGGCGCGAACGCGATAGGCTGGAAGAATGAAGGATATGCGAAAACTTCTGATTGCGGTGCCGGCGGCAGTGTTGGTTGTGCTTCTGGTGGCGAGCTACGTGACGCGGGGCGCGATGGCGAATCTTCCTTTTTTACGAGGGAAGAGCGGAACTTCAACGGAGGGATTGGTGGACCAGCGGCCTTGGCAGACGGCGCAGGCGCTGGCTCCGCTGGCGGTCTCGGTGGAGGAGCAGAGGCTGGCGCGGAATGCGGAGCGGCTGGCGGACCATGAGGTGGATCAGGCATTTGCCATGGCGCTGCGGATGGCGGCACTGGAGCCTCCGGTGCTGAAGGGAGATGCGCAGGCCCTGTCGCAGAAGGTTACGAGCCTGAAGGAGATGGTGAAGGAAGATCAGGCGGCGGTGGACCGTCTGACGAAGGAGGCGGCGAAGCTGCCCAAGGCACCCGATGGGACGGTGCAGTCGGACGATCTGGATGTGGCGAAGGCGCAGTTGACGCTGGACAACGATGAGCTGGGAGATGCCACGGACGATCTGGCGAGGATGAGCGGAGACAAGCGCGGTGCTATTCAGCAGGAGTTGACGGCGCGGGAAGCGTCGATGAAGAAGTTTGATGAGCAGATAGATAGTGGCGCGCCGACTGCGGTGGCTTCGGCGACGCAACATGGGACGCTCTATGGGCGGGCGAAGTCGTGGTTCGATCAGCGGAGCCGGATGGACTTGATCGAGCAGGCGAAGACGCAGGCTGATGCGGATATCGTGGCGCTGACGGCGCAACATGCGGAGATCGAAAAGAAGGCGAGCGCGGCTGAAGCTGGTGTGGGTGCTTTGCCGAGTGGCGCGGAGGCGCCTGCGGATGCTGAGGCTGCGGTGAGGGGAAGAGTAGCGCGGATGGGGAAGATGCATGCGATCGCGCAGATACATTCCATTCTTGACGACAGGCTGCAGACGCAGCAGCAGCTTTCGGGGGTGTATGACGAGTGGCTGGCACAGGTGGAGCTGCAGCACCGCATCATCACGCACCTGCTTTTGCAGTCGTTTGCCGTGATTGCGTTTCTGCTGTTGTGTGCTGCGCTGGCAGGCGCGCTGGTGCGGATGATGCTGGACCGCTCGAAGATGGACAAGCGCAGCCTGCATACGTTGCGGACGATTGCACACCTGACAATCCAGTTCGTGACACTGCTGCTGGTGATATTGGTGATCTTTGGGACACCGAGCCAGATGCCGACGATTCTGGGACTGGCTACGGCGGGGTTGACGGTGGTGTTTCAGGACTTCATCCTGGCGTTTTTCGGATGGTTTGTGCTGATGGGGAAGAACGGGATTCGGTTGGGCGACTGGGTGGAGATCAACGGAGTGGCCGGTGAGGTGATCGAGATTGGGCTGTTCCGGACGTCGCTGCTGGAGACGGGGAACTGGTCGGACAAAGGGCATCCGACAGGACGCCGGGTGACCTTTCTTAATAAGTATGCGATTTCGGGGCAGTTCTTCAACTTCTCGACCACGGGACAGTGGATGTGGGACGAGATCAGTGTGAATGTGCCGGCGGGGGAAGACACCTTCAAGATGATTGACCAGATCCACAAGGCGGTGCTGAAGGAGACGGAGGAGGGAGGCCAGCAGGCGGAGCGGGAATGGCAGCGGTCGATGAAGCAACACGATCTGAGCCTGTTTTCTGCAACTCCATCGGTGGAGATGCGTCCGGCTGGATCGGGGATCGATATACTTGTGCGCTATGTGACCCGGGCGGGTGACCGGTTCGAGATGCGGAACCGGTTGTATCAGGCGGTGATTGACCTGATGCACAAGCCGGATGGAAAGACGTTGCCTTCGGACAGCGCTTCGGTGTGAACAGTCATTTGCGGCCCGATGGCTATGGAAATAGAAGCGGTCGGATTAGCGTGCGTTTGCGCTCTCGCAGCTTTCGACAGTGCGTGAGACACGAGGACAGGTGGCAGGGAACTAGAGTATTGTTGGAACGCCAGAATTTGCCGTAACCAGTAGTGAATGAAATTCAAAATGAAATGGAGAACACCATGAAAGCACTCGTTTCCCTCCTTGCGCTCGGCCTGATGGCTTCGCCCGCGCTGGCCGCTACAAAGTCATTTAAGGACGTTCCCGTCGTCGATGTGAACTGCTCCAGCAAAGTCGCTGATAATCCTGATGTACACACGCGTGAATGCGCTTTGAAGTGTGAGAAGAGTGGGTTCGGCATTGTTACCGCGGACAAGCAGTTTCTGAAGTTCGACGCGGATGGCAATGCGAAGATTGTCAAAGCTCTGGAGAAGTCGAAGGAGACGGATCACCTTCGGGTGAACGTTAAGGGCGATGTCGACGGCGACACGCTGAAAGTCGCTTCCATCAAGCTGCTGTAGATCTTGTTTTGTTGAGTTGTCGTGGCGGAGAGGTAGTCAGGCTCCGCCGCGCTGCAACTCTCTTGTCTTCAGCACGATGAAGTATTCATAGATGGATTGCAGAGTAGCGTAGGTGAGGCCGGCGGGGCCGTCGAGGATGGCTCCGCGCAGGAACATCATGTAGAGCCACTTGAGGATTGGGCGGCCGGGAAGACGGTAGAAGATCGCCTTCTGGTGCAGGCGGCGGGTGTGGAAGTCAGGGTCGCGGAGGGCGGTCTTCCAGGAGGGGTCCTGGAGGCCTTGCTGGCGGTGGATGAGCTCGGCTTCCATGGTGGAGTAGAGATTGTGCTTGTTGATCCAGTGGGCGATACCTTTGGAAAATGGGTAGTGGTCGAGGGGGTAGCTGAGGTCGGCGATGGCGCCCTCGACTTCGATGACTTCATTGATGGCGCGGGTGTATCGGCTGCGCTCGGGGCGAACGAGGCGGATGTAGAAGGGCGAGATCTGCGCGTGTTGGAGCCAGGTTCCGAAGAGGAAGTCGCGGCGGCGGAGGCGGAAGCTTGAGATCTCATTGGAGGCGGCCAGGACAATCTGCTGCATCTCGTGGGAGAGCTCGGGGGTGGGGCGCTCGTCGGCGTCGAGCAGGAAGACCCAGGGGTGCTTGAAGGGAAGGGTGGCGAGGGCGGCGTTGCGGTGGGTGGCGTAGTCGTCGAAGGTGCGCTGGTGGACGCGGGCTCCGGCGGCCTGAGCGATGGCTACGGTTTCGTCGGTGGAGAAAGAGTCGAAGACGTGGATGTCGTCGGACCAGGCGACGGAGGCGAGGCAGCCGGGGAGGTCGCGCTGCTCGTTGCGGGTGAGGATGAGGATCGAGATCATCTGGGGGTATTAGAGCATTTTCACTGCTACTGCCAACTGGATAAGGTCTGTAAGTGCCGTTTTTCCTGGGGAACAAGACGGTAGCACTCGATACGTTTTAAACGCCAACAGTGAAAATGCTCTATCGCTCGAATTTTTCGAGGGGAGTACCTGGTCAGGAGTAGCGGCGGAGAGCGATGACGGCGTTGAGGCCGCCGAAGGCCAGGGAGTTGGAGAGAGCTACCTGCTGAGAGGCTGCGCGGGGGGTATTGAGGATAACGTCGAGGTCGAGCGTGGGGTCGGCTTCGGTCACGCCTGCGGTAAAGGGTAAGAGGTTTTCTTTGAGGGCGAGGATGGTGGCCAGGGCTTCGATGGCCCCCGTGGCTCCGATGGAATGGCCGTGGAGGGATTTGGTCGAGCTAACGGGGATCTGTGGGGCGCGGGAGCCAAAGACCTGGTGGATGGCGGCAGCTTCGGTGGCGTCATTGGCCTGAGTGCCGGTGCCGTGGGCGTTGATGTAGGTGACTTCCTCGGGTGAGATGTTGCCGTCGGCCAGGGCCTTGCGCATGGCGGTAGCGGCGCCATCGGCGAGGGGCTGGGTGATGTGGCTGGCGTCGGCGGACATGCCGAAGCCGACGATCTCGGCGTAGATGGGGGCGTTGCGGGCTTGCGCCGATTCGAGGGTCTCAATGACGAGGATGGCGGCGCCCTCGCCGATGGTCATGCCGTCGCGGTCGGCGGCGAAGGGCCGGCACCGCGTGGGAGAGACGACGCGCATGGAGTCCCAGGCGCGGTAGAACCCGAAGCTCAGCGGGGCCTCGTGGCCACCAGTGATGGCGGCTGTGACCATGCCGGAGCGAACCATGTGGAAGGCGAGGCCGATGGCGTGGGTGGACGACGCGCAGGCGGTGGAGATGTCGAGGGCGGGGCCGGTGATGCCGAGGTCGATGGAGATACTGCTGGCTCCGGCGGAGGACATGGTGCGGATGATGGTAAGGGGGTGGGCGCGTGCGTCCCGGGTGTACAGCTTGGCCAGCTCGACTTCTTCCGATGAGCGGCCTCCGCAGGCGCAGCCCATGATGATAGCGATGTCGCCGGGAGCGTGGTGCTTGAGGAGTTCGGCCTGCTGGGCAGCCTGGCGGGCAGTGACGATGGCGAACTGGGTGTTGCGGTTGGTGGATGTAATGACGCCCGAGGTCAGGTGCTGGTCGGGGTCGAAGTCGAAGACCTGTGCGGACTGAGTGTAGCGGACGCCGGGAGAGCCGTTGGGGGTGTCGGGAACGTCCGCGATGGGAGAGATGCCAGTGGTGCCGGCAAAGAGAGAGTCGCGGAAGGTAGCGACTGTGGAACCTATGGGAGTGATGCAGCCGAGGCCTGTAATGACAACACGATTCACGTCGACTGGATCTCCTTGAAGTGGTACAGGTGAAGCTAGAGGGCGGCTACCTTGGCGGGAGGCTTGTTCTCGCGGAGCTGGGTAACGCCGCGTACTACGTCGCCTACGGTCTTCAGGCCGCCGAGTGCGTCGTCGGGAATCTCGATATCGAAGGCCTCTTCGACCTCGAAGGAGATGTTGATCTTATCGAGAGAGTCGATGTTGAGCTCTTCGAAGGTGCTGTCCAGGGTGATTGAGTCCGCGGGAATGCTCTTCGACTTTGCGATGATCTCAATGCAGCGCCGTGCAATGTCGTCCATAGTCTTACCCCGCTCCCTTGTAATGTTAGCTCAACTTACAGGGATGCCTGTGTCAAAGTAAAGGAGCTTGATGGATGGCGTGGCTGAAACGATTGGGGGGCGCAAGACAGGCAACGGCCTTTGATCGGAAGAGTAATGATTCTTTTCGTTCTGCTGCCGACACTTTTGCGAGCAGCAGAACGAAATGAAAGGGGTATGGCGAGGCGGCTAAGGCCTACCATTGGAGGAGAACAAGCTCCGAACAGAAGGCGGGACCCATGGCGGCGAGAATGCTGTAGCTGCCGGGTTTACCGGGTTGGTTGACGAGATAGTCCTCCATGACCGCGAGGACGGAGGCGGCGGAGAGATTACCGACCTCGCGGAGGCTCTTCCAGGAGGGAGCAAGGGCGTCCGCGGGCAGGCTGAGGGTCTTCTCCATGGCTTCGAGGACCTTTGGACCGCCGCTGTGGAAGATGTAGCTGGATATGTCCGACAGGGCTAGGTTGTTGTCGGAGAGGAAGCCCTGGACGTTCTGGAGGAGGTTCTCGTTGACGACCTTGGGGACGTCGGGGGAGAGGACGATCTTGAATCCGGTCTCGGTGATGTCCCAGCCCATGATGCGCTCGGTATGGCGGTAGAAGGTCGAGCGGGTGTCTAGGACGCGGGGGCCGATATGCTTTTTGGCGAGCGGTGTCTCTGAGCCGGCGATGACTACGGCGGCGGAGCCGTCGCCGAAGAGGCCGCAGGAGATGAGGTTAGCGATGGATTGGTCATCGTCCTGCCAGGTGAGGGAGCAGAGTTCGACGGAGAGCAGGAGGGCGTATTGGTCGGGGAAGGCGCGGACGTAGTCGGAGGCGCGGGAGATTCCGGCGGCTCCGGCGACGCAGCCCAGGCCGAAGATGGGGGTGCGCTTGATGTTGACGGGGAAGGGAAGACGGTTGATAAGCCGGGCATCGACGGTGGGGCTGGAGATGCCGGTGACCGAGGCGAAGAAGATGGCGGAGATGTCGGATGGCGAGAGACCGACGCGATCGAGCGCCCGGCAGATCGCCTGCTCCCCGAGTTCGACGGCGGCCTTGATCCAGGCGTCGTTGGTTTTGGTAAAGGTATCCAGGGAGGGGTAGGCCTCGAGCGGGAAGACGGTATGGCGGAATTCGACGCCGCAGTTGGCATGGAGACGGCTGATGAGGCGGGGCTCCTCCATTTTGTGCTGCCAGCGGTTGCGAAGGGCCTCAGTGATAACTGCTTGGGGATAGCGATTCGAGGGGTATGCCGTTCCGACAGATGCGATGCGCATGCTTATAAGGACCCTTTACCTGTTACTTGAAGATGAATTGCAATGTGCAATGCTCGTGCATGGCTGCTTATATTTTGCAGACATTTCATCCAGCGTACACTCAGACGCGGATTTGAGTCTGAAATTCGGGCGAGGACGGTGGAATCAGTGAATTCTTGCCAGTTCGCGCTGGTAAAGAGTGTTCTGCGGAAACTCTTTCGAGAGGGCGATGAGGATGTTTTTTGCCTCCTGGGGATGATTGTCGCGCAGGGCGGCGACGGCGAGCATCATCCGCGCGAAAGGAGCGAGGTAATGGCCCTTGGCCGCGGTGAGGCGGAGGAGGCGGATTCCTTCCTCGCGATCGGTTTCAGCGCCGGTGATGCTGAGAATCCAGCGGACAGGCGCGGACTTGAGGCTGAGCATATAGTTCTCGACGCCGGTTGCCAGATAGGCGTCGTAGAGCGTGGGGTTGATGGCGAGCGCCTGTCTGGAATAGGCGCTGGCCTGTTTACTGAGGTTCAAGGCGGCTATATCACGTTTGTCGATCATGAGGGCGTAGTCGGACTTCATACCGCAGATGACAGTCTTGACGTATAAGGCAGTGACGTCTTTGGGGTTATGTTGGAGCGCGGCATCGGCCAGGCGGTTGGCCTGGTCGGCGCGATCGTCAAAAGACTTGCGGACTGCGGGGTCGGGAGTGAGGCGCTGACGGTTGTCGAAGCGGCTCTGGTCGGCGAAGAGCTGGACATCGATGATGTGGAGGCGGTCGAACTCGCCAAAGAGCCACGCTGCGGCATCGGAGGCAGGACCCATGGGGTCCTGGGGGTGAGCGGACATCCATTGCTGGAACTTCTGGTGAGCGCCGGGGAAGTCCAGGTTGTACATGTCGTAGTAGCCGTCGTTGAGTGCAGAGCCTGTGAGCGGAGTGCTGAAGGCCAAGGCTAACGGAGTTGTAGCCGATAAAAGCAGGAGAAGGACGCCCAAGAGGATGAGTCTGGAGGTGTAGGAAGGCGGGATGTTGACCATATTTATTTCTGACATTCTTTGGTTTGCCTTACTTCTTTATAGGGTAGCGAACGCTAATACATCAGGATGAGATGCGAGATAGGTAGAAGGGTGCGTGGGCTACCGGGAGGTTAAGTTTTTGGCGGCTTTTCTAAAACTGGGACAGTATTTAGACGTCTCTATGCAATTTTTATCCCAACCTACTATGCAAAGACTTGCCTCCTGTACTGAGTGTGGAGCTACTAAGTATTTGATCTTCATAGGCTTTGATTTGGCAATTCAGATGCTTTAGGTATAACTCGGTTCTGCGCTTTGATGCGCAAGACATGTTTGTAACTTTGCAGTCTGTCGTTACAGGAGGTCGCCGGGAGCGGTCTTCTGCGAAGCCAGAGGCAAAGATTTTTATAACCGCCGGAGAAATCTGGCGGCTATTTGTTTGGGAATGGTCGAGATGTCAAGGGCCGAGCCGGGATGGCCTCAATAAGGAAGGTCAGCCTTTCAGGACCGTGGCTTCCTGATTCTGCTTTTCTTCCAGGTACCAGGCTACCGTTCTTCGCAGACCCTCGCGGAAGTCCGCTTTGGGGCTATAACCAAGTTCCTTGCTGGCGCGGTCGATGTTTGCTAGGGAGTGTTGGATGTCGCCTTCGCGGGGAGGGCCGTAGATGGGCTTTTCGGTGAAGCCAAGGTGACCGGCGATGGTGGCGTAGACCTCGTTGAGGGTGTGGCTTTTGCCGGTGCCGATATTGAAGACGCGACCGGTGGCGACCGCGCTCGGTGCGAGGCAGGCCAGAAGGTTGGCGCTGACGGCATTGTCGACGTAGTTGAAGTCGCGGCTGGTGAGTCCGTCGCCGAAGATCGTCGGGGTCTGGCCGGCCATCATCTTGTAGGTGAATTGAGCGATCACGCCGGAGTAGGGCGAGTCCGCAGCCTGGCGGGGGCCAAAGATGTTGAAGTAGCGCAGGCAGACGCCCTCGAGGCCGTAGGCGCGGTAGAAAGACTGAATGTAATACTCGCAGGTAAGCTTCTGCACGGCGTAGGGCGACAGCGGCAGGGGCAACATGTCCTCCTGCTTGGGCTGGGTGGGCTGATCGCCATAGGCCGAGGAGGACGCAGCATACACGATGCGACGAACGCGGGCATCGCGGGCGGCGACCAGCAGGTTCAGGGTGCCGTTGATGTTGGATTCATGAGAGGTAACCGGGTCTTTGACCGAACGGGGTACGGACGCGAGCGCTCCCTGATGGAGGATGTAATCGATTCCTTCACAGGCGGACTTTATTCCGGCAACGTCCTGCAGGTCCATCTCCTGAAAGGAAATCTGACGCTGAATATCGGCTAGATTCTGGAGGCTTCCTGTTGAAAGATTGTCGATTCCGCGAACTTCGTGTCCTTGCTCGACGAGGGCATGGGCCAGGGTTGAGCCGATGAAACCTGCGATTCCTGTAATCAAATAACGGGCCATCTATCCTCCACCAGGAATAAGCCACTGGCTGTAATGAAAGTTTATCGAAGCGGAAGTGTCCGCAGAGCGTTCCTTGCGGGCAGGGTTGAGAAGCAATTAGTTTGCCAATTTCGTTTGTGTGAGTCCATGCAACTTTTGTGCTGCTCATGTGGCACGGGGAAGAAGAAACATCTTTGTGTAAACCGATGATGGAACGAACAACCCTATTATCTAATGTTTTGCGGTGGATGCTGTGGTTTTTTGATTCTGGGCCTGGTGGCGAAGAACGGGCAATTTGTAACAGAAACGTGAAAGTATGGGTGATTTACTGGGAAATTATCCGTTTAAATCGGCATTAAATGAAAGATGCAGGTTCCGCAGACTGAATGCGATAATTCAAAGATATGTTGACTAACAGCCCTGTTGTCCTTCCCCAGATTGCCCAGGAACGCTTTGATCGCCTGAAGAGCCGCACTGCCAGGATTGGAGTCATCGGACTTGGTTATGTCGGATTGCCGCTCTCCCTGCTGCTTGCTGAAGCAGGCTTCAAGGTGACAGGCTTCGACATCGACGATAAAAAAGTGAAGGACCTGGAGGCGGGGCGGTCGTATATCTTCCGCATTCCCGCTGCGGAGATCCAGGGCGCGCGGGCGCATGGCTTCAGCGCTACCACGGAATTTTCGCATTTGTCCGATATGGATGCCGTCATCATGTGCGTGCCTACCCCTCTGACGGAACACCGCGAACCGGACCTGAGCTACGTTGAGAACACGTCCAAGACGGCTGCTCCGTGGATTCGCGAGGGCCAGCTTGTGGTGCTGGAGAGCACGACCTATCCGGGGACGACGGAAGAGTTGATGATTCCGATCCTTGAGGCTGGGAACACGAAGGGACTGAAGGTCCAGAGCGAGGGAGCTGCGGCGGAACATGGCGTTTTTTACGTGGCCTTTTCCCCGGAACGCGAAGACCCCGGCAACGATACTGTTGCGCGGCGCGACATCCCCAAGGTGGTGGGTGGTCACGAGGAGATCGCCACTACACTGGCGGCGACGTTATATGAGGGCATCTTTACACGTGCGGTGCAGGTCTCGTCGACGCGCGTGGCGGAGATGACGAAACTGCTGGAGAACATCTACCGCTGCGTAAATATCGCCCTGGTGAATGAGCTGAAGCAACTTTCGCTGCGCATGGGCGTGGACATCTGGGAGGTCATCGATGCGGCGGCGACGAAGCCGTTCGGCTTTCATCCGTTCTATCCGGGGCCTGGTCTTGGCGGCCACTGTATTCCGATTGACCCGTTTTACCTGAGCTGGAAGGCCAAGGAGTATGACTTCAATACCCGTTTTATCGAGTTGGCTGGAGAGGTAAACGAGGCGATGCCTGCGAATGTAGTGCAGTCTGTCGGGAAGGCGCTCAATCAGCATAAAAAGGCATTGAATGGTTCGCGGATCCTCATGTTGGGGATGGCTTATAAGAAGAACATTGACGATCTGCGCGAATCTCCGTCGCTGACCATCATCGAACTGCTGCGCGAAGAGGGGGCTGAGGTTCTGTACAACGACCCTTACTTCCCGACCGTGGGCAGAGGCCGCCATTACAACCTGAATATGACCTGCACTCCGCTCGACAATCTGGAGCAATATGACTGCGTGCTGATTGTGACGGACCACTCCGATTACAACTACGAGGAGATCGTCAACAAGTCGCAGCTTGTGGTGGACTCGCGCAATGCAACAAAGGGGATTCGTTCTCCCAAGGTTGTTCGCTGCTAGGTGTGGAATATCGCCGTGCGATTAACCATGCATTTCACATGCGAGTCTTAAGCCCGTAGGCGGCGGGAGAGACTCTTAATTGCGGGTTCTAATTTTCCTAGCCGGCTCATGAGCACCGTGTCCACGCGGAACGATTCCGGATGGCTATTCGGCGTGCCCCGAAGTATATTGTAGGGATCACTCCCGAGAATGTCACGATTGATACCGCCATAGTAGGAGAACGCCGTCGTGTAGCCAGCCTCTCTGGCAATTTGTTGCGTTTCAGCCGTGAAATCTTTCGATGAGCCGTTGGGGTAGGCGAGGGATGTGACTGGCTGGCCCATATTCTCATCGATGATGGCTTTCGACTCGCGTAGTTCTGTCTGCTGACTGGCGAAGGACAATCTGTTGAGAAATGGATGCGTATGCGTGTGCGCGCCAACCTCCATGCCTGCGGCGCTCATCTCCCTGGCTTCGTCCCAGTTGAGAAAGCGCCTGCCCTCATTGGGCAATTCCACCTGCGCTTCTCCGCGAAGTTCCTGCAGAAAGGCGGCCTGATTCTCTTCAGATTTATAGGCCTGCAGCACTGCGTCGACTGCTCCTTCACGGTCGAGATTTAAATCGACGGATATCCCTCGGCGGGACATCATTGCAAGTGACGATGCAGGAGAATGGCGCACCAGATAGGCGACCTCATCCCACCACGGAACAAAGGTTGTGCCAACGAAAGTAGATACGAGAAAGAAAGCTGCAGCCATACCGTGCTGTTTTAGCAGTTTGAATGCGAGCGTGTAGTTATCTAAATAGCCATCATCGAAAGTAATCATGGCATGAAGCCGTGTCAGTTGCTTTTTCTTTGATCTGAATTCAGCCAGCTCATGCGGCAGCAGCACAGGAAAATGTTGCTTTATGTAAGAGAGCTGATAATCGAATTGTTCCGCTGAAGCGGAGAAGAGTTCCCTGTCATAGGCGCACTCGCCGCGATTGCCGATCCGGTGGTGGTTGAACACAATTAATCCAGGACCGGAAGGTAACTGCTCCAGTGCGCTCAGGAAGCCTGAACGCACGAGCAATTGCGAAATTTTCGCCCGATAAGACATCAATACCACTCCAGAGCCATTGGAAATCCGTAAATATTACGTGTATGTTCAGTTCGTGAGTATACATTCAGAGATGACCCGAAAGGTACTTGTGCTGGACTCTGAGTGGGCAGCGGGTCTGGAAACGATTCAAAGCCTTGGACGCAAGGGCGCGACGATACATGCCGCGGCAAACAATCCTTGCGTTGCTTTTCATTCCCGTTATGTGTCCGAAAGAAAACTGCAGCCGTCGTCGGTTGACGAGCTTGCGGCGTGGATCTCCTTACAGCATTTCGAGCAGGCATACGACCTGATCGTTCCCTCGACAGAACGCTCCCTGATGGCATTCCTCACTCCGCACATGTCCGCAGAGGCGAGGTCTCGTGCCGTTTTGTCAGCCGATGACAGCATCCGGGTGGCGCTGGATAAAGAGAAGACGCGGCAATTTGCGGCAGAGCTTGGATTGCGATCTCCTCACACCAGACTGGTCACCCAGAGCAGCCCAAAGCCGGCACAATTTCCAGTTGTATTGAAGCCCATTCATAGCAAACGCGCAAGCGGAACGGAAGTGAAACATTATTCTGTGACCATGGCACGCTGCCTGGAGGACTGGGACTCGGCCCTGCGAGATGTCTATTCTCAGGTCGATGTGCAGGAGCAGGAATACGTCTTTGGTAGAGGAATTGGGGTCGAGATGTTGTTTGAGCATGGAGAGCCTCGCTGGCACTTCGTGCACGAACGCCTGCATGAGGTGCCGCTCACTGGAGGAGGAAGCTCCTATCGGCAAGCTATCGATGCTGCGACCTATTTGATCGAACCTGCGGAGCGGCTTCTTCGCGCTCTTCGGTGGCATGGCGTGGCCATGGTGGAATTTAAATTGACCGCGGCGGGCGAAGTTTTTCTGGTGGAGATTAATCCACGTTTTTGGGGATCTTTAGCTCTAGGTATCGATGCCGGGGTCGATTTTCCGGCTGGGTTACTTTCGATCGGCGCCGGTGAGCCGCTTCCGCCCCAACCGGTTTATCGAGTCGGTCAACGGACTCGAAATATTGCGAACGATATCTTCTGGATGAAATGCAATCTCGTCGCCGACCATTCCGACAAGTTGCTGTTGACGCGACCGCGCATGCAATCGCTTCTTGAGTATGGACGGCCTTTGCTGGGGCAGGAGTCCTGGGATTTTTTCGATGCCCGCGATATTGGAATTACAGTTCGGATTGTGTGGGACGTTTTGGCCAAGATGGCGACGAAAGCATTTGGCGCCATGGATGGCTATTTCGACAGATGGTACCTCTCGATCGCCCAGAAATCCGTACTGCGCCGGTTGGGCCGCATGCACAAGCGCAGCATTCTCTTTCTTTGTTATGGAAATATCTGCCGCAGCCCTCTGGCAGAAGCTCTCGCTAAAATTCATATGCCGGAGATTGAAGTAGCTTCAGCCGGTTTTCACGAACGAGAGGCGCGGCCTTCTCCTGATTTCATGCATTCCGTGGCAGCGCAGGCAGGCACGGACCTGTCCGAGCACCGTTCACAGCGAGTCGTACAGAGTATGGTCAATAATGCCGATGTCGTCGTTGTGATGGATCGAGGGAACTACAAACAATTGAAGGAGCAATTTCCGGAAGCGATAGAAAAGACGGTGTTCCTGGGAATGTTCGCCAAACCGTCACGGCTTGAGATTGAGGACCCCTACAACTTGCCTCTTGCCGACGGACGTCGCATCGGCGGCACGATCCGAGAGTCCGTCATGGCTATGGCTCACTGGATGCAATCGGGTGCACGGTCGGCCGGTCGCTAGAGGAGATTTTTCTTCGCTTGTTATTTAGTGGTTCACGGAAACTTACAAAGCTTCGCCTGAATTTTAGTTCTAACGGCCGATGTACTCGTTGTACTGAAAGTGTCCGAACCGGTGATAAACCCAGATCTGCTGCATCCATATGTCCGGCGAAAGGATATATGAATTTATATTTCCCATCTGAGCGAGCGCGTACTTTCCGTTTGCACCTTCATTGAACTCTCGAATGGCGAGCAACTCTCCGACAGAGTCGCAATGCAGCTGATGCCCGTCGCTGACAACATCGTCGAAATAGCAGAGAACTCGAGGAAGAAGAGCTTCCTCTTTCGCCTGAAGCAATGGGAGCGCTGCGACCGTGGAGCTGTAGTAATCCAAATCGAAACTTATAAAGCCGATGGGCGCATGGTCGGTTTGCACAAACTCGGCCACCGTATCCTGCACGTCGCCAATGAGCAACTTGGCAGAGGTCAAGCGCTTCTGCAAGCCATCGACATCCATCTTGTATGCGCCTCGCCGCCAGACATATGCCAGGTCGCGGTAATCAATGGCTGGAGGCAGGCCGCTCCCGAGATCGAATCCGTATACGTCAACTTCTATCCCTTCCTGCTTGCCAATCTGTGCGGCATACCGCTCCAGAACGAGAAGGCCTTCGCCACGAGCCACCCCCAACTCGATAACGCTAACCCGGGGATGCTTAAGTTTCTTCGCCAGGTAGACGGCCTGCTTCACGCCAAAGGCGTAGTGTGGCCGCTCCAACGCCTGAAGGGACAATCGAAAATCCAAAGATCCAATCGACCAATGCTTGATGATGGATCGAACAGCGACTTCGGGACACAGGATGGAGCGTAAGACTCTGGCGTAAGAGAGACTGTTCATGCATGGAATCGTAGCTCAAATCGTCATTTTCCAGAGGGGAATTACTGCCCGAAATTACAAATTAAACTTTCCCATGAAATCTGGATGGGCAATCCGTAGCACCCAGATCTAGCGGGAGTGGGAGGCAGACTAACCTGCAAGTAGATTCGCATATGCTCCTGCAACCTGTTGCATCATGGCATCGGCTGTAAATTTGTCTACTGCCAACTCCTTGCCTGCAGCGCCCATTTTTTTTGCCAGTGTCGGATCATCAAGAAGCTTGATGATAGCTGCGGCGAGCGCTTCGGGATCTTCCGATGGCACGACGAAACCATTGATGCCATCCTGGACGGCTTCTGCGTTTCCGCCGACATTGGTTGCGACAACAGGCAAGGATGCAGCCATGGCTTCGACGATCGCGTTGGAAAACCCCTCGCTTCGTGACGGGAGGACAAAGACATCAGCCGCAGCCAGATGGCTACGCAGGTTCGTCAGGCCTCCAGCAAAATGAAAACGACCAGTGAGATTAAGATCGCGGACGAGAGTCTGAAGTTCCGCAAAATAAGTAGAGTCAAGGGTATTGCCGGCGATGCTGAATGAGGCTCCTGGAAATTTTTGTGCGACGATACCGGCAGCCTTGATAAAGACGTCATGGCCCTTCACATAACGAATATGGCCTGCGGTAGTTATAACGAACTCGCCCGGAGCTTTCGCTGGTTTAGGGCCTGTATCCCAGTCCGCGAGGTCGAGACCGTTGTAGATCGTTTGAATGCGGGCGGGATCGATACGGTCAACTTCGATGCAATGTCGGCGGACCTGCTCTGAGACAGCAAAGACGGCATCGGGAACGCCAGCCATGAGGCGGTAGGCTATACGATGTTTGCCTGTCCTCAAAATCCCCATATCTCTACGGCTCCATATCAGCTTGGCTTTCGACATGAGCCGGGTCACAAGTCCGGCCCAGAGATCGGAACTTTCAAAAAAAGTCTGCACGATCTGGATCTTCTGTTCTTTAAGAAAGCGCCGAAGGTCAAAAGCAGCTTGAAGAGCATCGAGGTTGTAGGTGCTGTTCAAGGGCAGCAGATAGATAGGGCATTGCGAAGTTTCGAGGGCAATACTTTCAGGGTCGACAGAGAAAGAAAGGATCGACACGCGATATCCGTACTGCGGCAGAAGAGACGCAAGCTTCAAAACAATGCGCTCACCTCCGCCCAGAGATTTGGGGAATTCATCCGCTACTAGCAGGACATGGGGCCTGGCATCGAATTCTGCATGATTTGTCGCTAATGTGGCTGGATTCAGGACGGTGATCTTGGTCATCGGGAGGTTCTCGGAAAAAGGTGAACGCAGGTTTCAATCTTATGGGTAGTAGGCCGATCCTTGGCATGGAAGCTCCATGCACGCCATACCCTACACCCACACTATATCTATGCCAACTGTGGAGTGTGCACACTATGATGAGAAGCTCAATGGTAAGAGCGAAACATAGGAATAAGAAGGGATCCTGCGGCTTCCATGATTTTCAGTATGCGGTTTGAAGTCTTTGCTTGTAAGTTCTTTATTTGGAATATTTTCAGAGGGTAAGTCTCCCTTGACGTAAGGTACGAATTGTGGGACACTAATGTTGCCATGAAGATTCCTCAGCCCATTCCCGCAGAACGTCGCTTTACTATCAACGACTTCAATGAGCAATTCTTTGATAATGATGCCTGCTTGGACTGGCTGATGGAGCAAAGATACCCTAGCAACCGTGCAATCTGCTCATACTGCAAAGTGGAGCGCAAGCACCACCGGATTGCGACGAAGAAAGCCTATGCCTGCGACCACTGCGGCACTTACATCTCGCCCATCGCCGGAACGATATTCGAGAAGTCCAGTACGTCTCTGCGGCTCTGGTTTTATGCGATGTACTTGATGTCAGCAACCCGCTGCGGCATCTCCGCAAAGCAGATCCAGCGCGAGTGCGGCGTTACTTATAAGACGGCGTGGCGCATGTTCAAGCAGATTCGTACCCTGATGGCAGAAGACTTCACCATGTCAGGCCCAGTCGAAATGGATGAGACGTTCTACGGTGCGCCCAAGAAAAATCAGCACGCTAACAAGCGCAAGCAGGGAGCGCATAAGGACAAGCAGCCTATATTCGGCATTGTGGAACGCGAGGGGCGCGTCACAACCAAAGTTGTGGCCGACGTGAAAGAGAAAACCCTTCTGCCTATCGTCGCTGAGCGCGTTCTACCTGCCAGCATTGTGTACACGGACAGCTACACGTCATATGACAATGTGCGCTGGATGGGCAAGAACTACAAGCATGAGCGCATCAACCACACCGCTGGCATTTACGTCATGGGTGAGACCCACACTCAGACAATCGAGGGTTTCTGGAGCCTTCTAAAGCGTGGCATTGGTGGCGTTTATCACTCGGTAAGCACCAAGTATTTGCAGTCCTACTGCGATGAATACTCGTTCCGCTATAACCGTCGCGCCGGAAACGAGCCGATGTTTACTTCGTTGCTGTCTCAGGTTGTGGAGAAGGCGGTATAGCCTTCTTTACTAGTGACGCAAATTCTTCGTGGGTTATCGGCTCCATCAACTCCTGAATCTCTTTCGAGGGAATCAGGAGTTTCCTTTTGCCGTTCTGTTTTTCTTCGTCCGTCAACTTGGTTGAGCGACGCATAAAATCTCCCTTTTAAAGCCTACACCTTTCTAAAACAGAAGACGTACACTGCCTCACAGACCAGAACTGAAAACATTATTCCTATAAACATGAGGAACCTATTTGTGTCCCGTTCTCTTCTTTCCCTGATCTTCTGGAATGGTTCAGTAGACGCGGTAGACAAAGTTCGATTGGCGCTTGAAACCAATAGCGCATTCTGGTTCCGGCTAGTCAAATATTCGGGATACGCAGTTGCATTCGGATGTGTTTTAGAGGCACCCGAAACGTTTGTGATTATCAAGCGTTGGTGGTTGCTAAGGTTTAGAGGTGAAGAACACGAAGAAACCCAAGGGCAAAAGAAATCTTGGATAATCCCTTTAGCTGCCGCTGGTCTGATCATTATTGTTTTGGGCATTGTCGCCGAGACATATTTTGAAGGAAAGGTATCGGACGTTGATGCGCTACTCCGGGCCCACGAGTCAGATAAGATCACCGCAGCAGAGGAAGATGCGGCATCGGCGATTCGTAATGCAGGAACCGCGAAAGATTCCGCTGGCGATGCCGAACTTATAGCAAATCGAGTAAAGGCTAAGGCAGAAGAGTTGGACAAAGACGTTGTAATCACGCAGTCCCGTGCCGATCTACTTAATCTGCCCCAAAATTTAGACAAACTAAAGAAGGCAATTCTGCCTTTCAAAGGCCAAAAAGCTGAAGTACGATTTGCGTATGCGACACAATTCCACGAGCAGGAAATCATGCTAGCCGCTTTAGCGCTGGATGGCTTGCTGGACGAATTCGGATGGTCTGCTCCTGGCCCTGTTCCTGATGAGGGATTGCTTCCAGCATCAGGAATATTTGTTGAGAAAAGCCCACGTGCATCGCAATCTACTGGTAAGGCAGCGTCAGCACTAGCCGAAGCGCTAACATCCATCCTTATTGCTCCAAATGTAAGGAGATTAAAACCCAAACATGGTTTCGTGATGACCTTTGAAAATAGGCCGCTGCCCCGACCGCCAAAGGGCTTCGATGGGAAAGTAATGTCATACCCTCCATTTGACGATGACACTATCGTCATCGCTATTGGGTTCCACCCATAGCCCGAGAATATCGTCAAAAGAAAACACAGCACGATTACCAGTGCTGCCCTGTCACGGTAAAGAAAGTATACCTTACATGAGGGGATACTTGCCCTATCTTATTGTAATCATTAGACTTGTTTGCAAGCTTCTCCAGCGTGAGGTGCTCTTTTGGAGGAGAAACAAGCATTCGCCGCCAGCACCTGCTACCATTACACTGTCGGCGAAATATCGCCTGCAATCAGGAGCATCACAAATGGCAAACGGAACAGTGAAATGGTTTAACGACGCAAAAGGTTTTGGCTTCATCACCCCGGAAGACGGTGGCGAGGACCTCTTCGCGCATTACTCGGCAATTAACTCCAGCGGCTTCAAGTCTCTTCAGGAAGGCCAGCGCGTCACCTTTGACATCACGACCGGCCCCAAGGGCAAGCAGGCAGCCAACATTCAGCCCGCCTAACTACGGCCCTTACCAATAATACAAAGAAATACAAAGATTAAACACAATGGCTGCAGGCAGCGCGAAAGCGCAATCTGCAGCCATTGTTGTTAAGTGATCCTTTGGCCGGCTGAATTGAATATAGTCTCAACTTTTTTATTGGTTGCACTTTCACCTTCTGCTGGAGGCATCGAAAAAAATGCAGTTACTTTTTTTAAATATGCATATAATTGCAACGCCATGCAGAGCATAGATACGGTTACCTGCAAACAATGCCACTCCTCCAATACGACAAGGTCCACACGCAAAACTTTTTTTGAGCGGGTGGTTCTGTTACGCCTCGGACTCTACCCCTGGAAGTGTTTGACATGTAAACATCGCTTCTTCAGTCGTCTCCGCGGCCCACGAAAACAGGGAAGCGATGCGAGACAACCAGTAGGCAAGATATTGCACGGATGAACACGTTAGCTTCGGTATGGCTCCCATAGTCACGCAAGGTATCATCGTTAGATGACCGCTGAAGACCGCGCAAAAAATATCAAAGTCCTCATCTTCGACGTCGATGGCGTCCTCACCGATGGCCAGATCTTCGTCATCCCCGGCCCCGCTGTCGCAGGTAATGCGGAAGCCGGCCATGGAATCGAGGTCAAAGGCTTCGCCGCCCATGACGGTCTCGGCATCTCGCTGGCGCGACTCGGCGGGCTTCGCATCGGCATCATTACCAAACGTCAGTCACAGACCGTCGCCATCCGCGCCAATGACCTGAAGCTGGAGTTCATCTACCAGGGCCAGTCCCACAAGATGAATGCAATCAATGAAATCCTGGCTAAAGCCAACATCACCATCGACCAGTTGGCCTATGTTGGCGATGACATCATCGATCTCCCCGTCATGCGCGCCTGCGGCCTCGCCATCGCTACCGCCAACGCCCGCGAGCAGGTCAAAGCCGAAGCCCACTTCATCACGCTCAATCCCGGCGGAAGCGGCGCCGGGCGCGATGCAGTGGACTTCATCCTCACCGCTCAGGGCATACTCGACAAAGTCATCGAACAGTACCTCGACGAGAGCAACTCTGCTGCCGCTGCCGCCGATGTAGGCACCGGTAACATGTAGATAAGCAAGAGGTGGGCAGCAGGGAAGTAAAGGGCGAACAAAGACCGAATAAATCTGCGCTACAATCACCCCATGCTGCCCGTCGAAATCCCCGCCTCTCTCGCCTGGGCACATCCCATTACGGCTGAGTGGTTCATCAATAAATTCGGCACCCCGACCGAGCCGCAGGAGCAGGGCTGGCCCAGCATTGTCGCGGGCGATGCAACGCTCATCTCCGCGCCTACCGGCAGCGGCAAGACCCTCGCCGCTTTTCTCGTTTGCATCGACCGGCTTCTGCGCCAGGCCATCGCCGGAACCCTCGCGCCCTGCACGCAGATCGTCTACGTCAGCCCTCTCAAGGCGCTCTCCAACGACGTCCAGAAGAACCTCGATACTCCCCTGGCCGAAATCCAGCAGTTAGCTTTAGCCCGAGGCTATCTTTCCACCCAGATCCGCACCGCAGTCCGCACCGGCGACACGCTGCCCAAAGAGCGCGCTGCCATGCTGCGTAATCCGCCCCACATCCTCGTCACCACTCCTGAATCTCTTTACATCCTGCTCACCGCAGGCAAGTCGCGCGAACATCTTCGCCGCGTGCATACGGTCATCGTCGACGAAATTCACGCCGTCGCCGACGACAAGCGTGGAGCCCACCTTGCTCTATCCCTCGAACGTCTCGAAGCTCTGGTCTGCGGAGAAAATAAGCTCTCTCCCGGGGCATTTCTTACTGGCCTTTCCACGCCACCGCTAAGAATCGGCCTCTCTGCCACACAGAACCCCATCGATCTTGTAGCCAGCTTCCTTACCGGAGTCCACGCGTCCCGCAAGCCCGCAACCATTATTCAGGTCGGTCAGCGCCGCCAACTTGACCTAGCCATCGAGGTTCCCAGTGACGAACTAGGCTCCGTTACAAGTACCGCCATGTGGGAAGAGATCTTCGACAAACTTGCCGCCCACGCGCAAAGCCATCGCTCCACACTGGTCTTCGTCAATACACGCCGCCTGGTAGAAAAAATCGCGTTCGCTCTTGCCGAACGCATAGGCAGTGAAAACGTAGCGGCACATCACGGCAGCCTCTCGCGAAATCTCCGTCTCGACGCGGAGCAGCGCCTCAAACGCGGAGAGATCAAGATACTCATCGCTACCGCCTCGCTTGAACTCGGCATCGACATCGGCGACATCGATCTCGTCTGTCAGATCAGCACCACCCGCGCTGTCGCCGTCGCCATGCAGCGCGTTGGCCGCGCCGGACACTGGCGCGGAGCCATTCCCAAGGGCCGCCTCTTCGCCACCACTCGGGACGATCTCCTCGAACAGGCCGCGCTTATCCGCAAGATGCGCGCCGGAGAACTCGACCAGCTTGAAATTCCACCTCAGCCCATCGATGTTCTCATGCAACAAATCGTCGCCTGCTGCGGAGCCGAACCCTGGGAAGAAGACGCCCTCTATAGCACTCTCCGCCGCGCCTATCCTTACCGCGGCCTCACTCGCCAACGCTTCGACGAACTCATCGCCTTGCTCCACGAAGGCATCGAATCCAGCCGAGGCCGTTACGGAGCCTACCTCCTCCGCGATGGCATCCAGCGGCATCTCCATCCCCGCCGCGGCGCGCGCATGATCGCCATCTCCAACGGCGGCAGCATCCCCGATGCCGCGCTCTTCAGCGTCATCCTTCAACCCGAAGGCGTGCAGATTGCCACTCTCGACGAGCACTTCGCCGTCGACTCCAGTCCCGGCGACGTCATCCTCCTCGGCAACACAAGCTGGCGCATCCAGCGCATCGAGGCCGCAGGCCGCGTCCTCGTCGAAGACGCCCACGGTGCGCCGCCAACCCTTCCCTTCTGGTTCGGCGAAGCCCCGCAACGCACCGCCATCCTGTGCGATGGCGTCGGCGAACTCCGCGAGCAGATCTCCGCGCACACTCCGAATGTTCCTCCCGGTTACATCTCTCCAGCGCAACTCGAAGTGGCAGCGGCCACTGCATGGCTCATGGAGGAGTGCGGTGTCTGCGCCAGCGGGGCACAGCAACTCATCGTCTACATCGTCACCGGGCGCGCTGTCCTCGGCGCTGTTCCCAGCAAAACTACCATCATCGCCGAGCGTTTCTTCGACGAGGGCGGCGGTATGCAGCTCATCCTCCATGCCCCCTTCGGAGGCCGCATCAACAAGGCCTGGGGACTCGCCCTGCGCAAGCGATTCTGCCGCGGCTTCAACTTTGAGCTGCAAGCCGCCGCGACCGATAATGGCATCAATATTTCGCTCGCCGAGCAGCATAGTTTTCCGCTCGCCGACGTTTTCCAGTTTCTTACGGAGCAAACCGTAAAGGAACTGCTCGAACAAGCCGCCATCGCGTCGCCCATCTTCAAAACCCGTTGGCGTTGGGCCGCCGGACGCAGTCTGCAACTGCTTCGCTTCTCCAAAGGCAAGCGCATCGCACCGCAGATCCAGCGCACGCGCTCCGAAGATCTCCTCGCCAATGTCTTCCCGCAAGCCGCCGCTTGCTTTGAAACCATCGTTGGCGACATCCAGATTCCGGCCCATCCACTCGTTGACGAAGTCATGCAGGATGTCCTTCAGGAAGCGATGGACTTAGAAGGTCTCATCGAAGTCCTCAAAGGAATCAAAGATGGAACTATCCGTTGTCTCGCCGTCGATACTCCGGTGCCATCGCAATTTGCGCATGAACTCATCAACGCCAATCCTTACGCCTTCCTCGACGACGCCGGTCTCGAAGAGCGCCGCGCCCGCGCCGTCTCGCTGCGACGGTCACTCCCTGAGAGCGTTCTCGAAGAAGCAGGCAAGCTCGATCAAAACGCCATCGACGAGATTCGCCGCGAGTGCCGGCCCGATCTCCGCGACGAACACGAACTCCACGATCTCCTCCACTCCGTCATCGCGCTCCCTCTTCACGTTCTCGATACGCCGGAGGTGCGTCACTGGTGCATCTTCTACGAGCGTCTTCTCCAAAGCGGGCGCACTCAGACAATAGATTGCGCCGGAATCACCTGCTGGGTTGCTACCGAACGTCTTCCTGCTGTTCGCGCACTCTGGAACAACACAGAGTTAGGAACCAATTCGGTTACAAAAGTGCAGGCGCTTAAACAATGTGTTCAGGGATGGTTACAAATTCTTGGTCCCACCACCGCCAACGCCTTCGCCCGGCACCTCGCGCTACAATCTGCCGAAGTCTTCCAGGCGTTCCTCGCAATGGAGATGCAAGGTCTTCTAATGCGCGGCACCTTTGAGCATCCAAAACCATCGGCGGACCACGACATCGAGTGGTGCGAGCGCCGCATCCTGCAACGCATTCATCGCCGCACCCTCAGCACCCTGCGTAAACAGGTCGAAGCCGTCACACCCTCCGTCTACATGCGCTGGCTCCTTGGCTGGCAGCATCTTGCCCCGCAGACGCAGCTTGGCGGAGAAGAAGGTGTCCTCGAAGCCCTCCACCAACTCGAAGGCTTCGAAGCCCCGGCCATCGAGTGGGAGCGCACCCTGCTTCCTGCCCGGGTCGCCAACTACGATCCCCGCTGGCTCGACGCTCTCTGCCTCTCCGGAGCCGTTGGCTGGGGCCGCATCTCGCCCCACCCCGCCTGGTTTTCTGGAAACCAGCCCATCGGCGACGGAGTCGCCCGCCCACGCCGCGTCATCCCCACCAACGCGGCACCCATTACCTTCTACGTCCGCGAGTCCGCGGACTGGCTACCTCACGCTCTCGCCCAGCAATGCGTCGAAGAACCCAAGCTCCAGCAAGCTCTCAGCCCTGAAGCTCTTCAAGTCCGTACCCTGCTCCAACAGCGCGGCGCCTGTTTCTCCAACGACATCCAGCGCATCCTCAACCTCACCCGGCCACAAACCCAACATGCTCTCTGGGAACTGGCCACCGCTGGCCTCGCCGCCGCCGACGGCTTCGACCAACTCCGCACGATGATGGACCCCCGTCGAAAATCTGCCATCACCGAAGTCCCTGGCAAGCGCGCAACCCGCAGCTCTGCCGGACGCTGGTCGCTGCTCTCGGAAGAACTCCACGCTGCTCCCACAGCAATCGAACAAGCTCGTCGCACCGACGCCGCGATTGAATCAGCAGCCCGTATGTTGCTCACCCGTTACGGCATCCTCTTCCGCGACCTCCTCGCTCGCGAGTCCAACGCGCCCAAATGGCGCGATCTCCTCGGCATCCTCCGTCGCCTTGAGGCGCGCGGCGAAATTCGCGGAGGCCGCTTCGTTTCAGGCTTCGGCGGCGAACAGTTCGCCCTTCCCGCAGCCGTCGATTCGCTACGCGCAGCCCGCAACCGCGACTGTCTCGCAACCATCGCCGTAGCTGCCGCCGATCCCGCCAACCTCGCCGGCATCATCATCCCCGGCGAACGTATCCCCGCAATCCCCGGCAAACAAGTGATCTATCGCAACGGCAGCCTGCACGTTGAAAGCAGCGAACAGGATATTCCAGCCGCGTTCCTGCCAGTCTCCACACCCACCCCACCCGTTCTAAGATTGTTTTAGCAATGCCAGACCCGCCCAAGCCTGCCGAAAATCCACCAGAGGAAGATTCTGTTACGACATCGCTCGCTCCCGAAGACTTCTACTTCGAAGGCCCCTACCTCGTCTTCACCGCGGCATATCTTCTCAAGCGCGGCTACTGTTGCAACTCCAACTGCCGCCATTGCCCCTATCGCTAGCCATCGCTAATGTTGCGTCGAAGCCGGAGGTAAAGGCGGCAGACTCCCTGTGCTGGCAGTCATCGGCATATGTCCATCCCGCAATGCCTGGGCATTATGTACCAGCAGGAGAATGCGCGGGTCCTTGCGATATTGTCCCAGCACCTCGTCCCGCCTCATCGCCTCCAGCACATCGAAGCCCCCTTCGCTCGCCGCCGTCAGGTAGTGAAGCATCTGGGCCTCATCCCCATGTTGCGCATACAGCCGCGCCAGTTCAGAGCAGAACCGCGCATGGTCCTCCGGAGAGAGCATCCGCATCGTGATCCCACCCTGTTCTCCACGATGTTGCATCAACTCAGGGTCGATGCGCAGGGCGACTTCGAACTCTTTGCGCGCACGGTCAAAATCTTTCGCCTGAAAGTACGCTGTCCCCAGATTTGAATGGAAGATGGCCGATTTTTTATTCAACTTGATCGCATGCCTGTAATCGGAGATAGCGCCCCCATTCATCCCCTCCAGATATTCCACCGCTCCAAGGTTGTTCCATCCATCTGCATCTTTCCGTTTTAGGTGCACGACGCGCTGGAAGAACTCGTGCGCAACCCGATGGTTCCCCAACTCCAGTTCTGTCACTCCTATCTTGTTCAGTATCTCGATCTCATTAGCCCCACGTTTGAGCGCGTATGCGTAGTAATCCAGAGCGTCCTCGGGAAAACGCCTCGCCCGCAGCACATCCGCGGCCGTCTCCAGCCGCTCCGGAGAAGCTGTCGCGGGATCAGGCAGATGCGCTTTTATCGCCGGCCATTGCGGATCTTCATGCTCCAGTTGGACAGCCGTCTCATGACTCGGCATATTGGTTTGCGCATGCAACTCCGCGCCGGCTACAAACACACTCAAGAGGAATAGAAGGGAAGGGAGACGGACTGGATAGCCCATGGTATACCTCCACGAGGTACGCCCAAATCATCCGCTTCCGTCAAATTTCTGTCAATAGGCGCTGCATTTATGGTGTCGGCAATGCCCCCACCGGCGTCTTCGTCAGCGCAGCAGCGGCCGCCGGAGCGGGAGCAGCCGCTTGCACCCTTAGAGCCAGCCGCGGAAAGCTGAAGCTACCGCCAGCGTCGTCGATCACGTTGACCTGGCAGACGTAGGTCCCCGGTTTCAATTGAGTTAGCGGCACATCGAACTGAAAACCTATCGCATCGCGTTCCGGAATATTAATCGCATTGGCGACCACCAGCGGCGTCTCATATACCTTCACGCCATTGCTCATAAACTCGATGCTCGTCAACACGCGTACTGGCCTGCTGTCACGCCGCTTCAGCCCCGGAGCGTCTGCCGGAGCCGCTCCCCCTTGTTGCTTCGCCGGGTCATACACCTCATACAAAAAGTAGAGATGCTGGTCTTGCCGGAACACATGCGGAATATTCGGAACCCACTCCACTCCATCCCGCACCAGCGGACTTGCAGCCTTCTTCGCCGTATTCGGCGTCCGCTGACTCGAGAGCACAATGGAGCTCAACTTCAGCGGACTCTTGCGCATGTCCGGAACCTGAATGTCAGTCTCAAAACTGCCCATCCGCCCGGTCTCATTCTCCCGCACTACAAACTTCAGGTGGTAGCGTCCCGGAGCCAGCGTAAATCCTGTCGAGTATTGAATATTTTTCCGCTGCACCTGCTGCGACGAATCCAGCGCCAGCTTCACCGTGTCGCGAACATTCCCCACAATGATTCCCTGGGCATCTTTCACCTGTCCCATAATGTCGATGTTCGCTTTATCGCGGTCGCCATTCTTTACGAAGGGGATCTGCGATCCCGGCACAATCAGAGACACCGGAACGAAGAACCTGTTGTCCTCCAGCCGGAAGTACAAAGCCTGTAAGTACACCGCAACGTCGGTCGCCGGCAGGTCGCTCCGCATCTCTTCCGTCAGGGCTTGTTCGCGGTCTTCCGTCTTCTGGTGTTTGAAGTCTGCGGGAGCATAATATCCAGGCCGATAATCCAGCTTCACATCGCCGCGATTTAATTTCACTGTCAGGTGCCGGTAGCTTCCATCGCGCGCCGTATTGGTGGAGTGGAACCCAACAATGTAATAGGCCTCCGTGTCATGCTGAATCTGCTGAAATGCAGGGCCAAAATCATTCGAGTCAAGGAACGCCTTTCCACCCGTATCGCTGGATAAAGTCGCCAGCGTCTCCTGCGAGCCGAAGTTCGCATCCAACTGGCTCTGCATCGCCCCGCCGCTATAGGCTGATGTGCCGCGCAGGCTGCCTGTCGAAGCGTTCCCCACCGGCGATAGCGCCTCCAGCCCTCGCGAATCTACGCTGTAGATGGCCATGTTCGCCCGCACCGCCTCGTTCGTAGCGGCGCGCATGCTCGCCTGGTTTTCAATGCCTTGGCGCGTCAGTCCGCCGCTGAAGTACAGCAGGCTCTTCCGTTGGTCGACACGCTCCAGCGATTTTGCAATCGATCGAATCGCATACAACTCGCGGTCCGTATTCAGGGAGTTGTACTCGCTGTCGTCCGCCGTAAAGCTCGATGCATCGTCCGCAGTCCCACCCGAATTTCCGCCTTCATTGCCATTTGCAAATCCCGTGCCCTCGGTGCCGTTGTACTTGCCCAGGCCCTTTAGCAAAACTGCCTTGTCCGCGGTAAAATCCTGGTCCATGCTCAGCGACGTATCCAGGCTCACCAGGGCCACCAGGTCGGCAGGCTGCATCTTCTTGTTGATGTAGTCCTGCGCCGCCTCCACCGCTCTATCGATGTCTTCCGGCTGCATGCTGCTCAGGTCGAAGAACATCACAATCAGCCGGTGGTCCTTCAAGGACGCCGGCTCGGACGAAAAATTTCCATTCCCGTTCAGCAAATCGGCAATCGAAGCCTTTCCAGTGACCGTCGTCTTTTCATGCAGCACCGCTGCCTCATCGACATTCTGGTAATCGAAGCTGGCAATCTTCTGCGGCTTCCCGTTCTCCAGAATGGTGAAGTCGCTCGCCTTCAGGCCCTTCACTACCTCGCCCGTCTTCTTGTCCCGCACCACGACATTGGTCAGCACAATATCGCTCTGCACC
This sequence comes from Acidobacteria subdivision 2 bacterium RH1 MAG20, assembly GCA_002197545.1. The sequence goes on from NFUO01000738.1 coordinate 68,868, forward strand.
TTCAGCGTGAAGGTGCCAGCCGAATTCTGTTGCTGCGCCAGCATCGGCGTTCCCGCCATCATCGCCGCCAGCACTGCCGCCAGCACAGGACGCATGAATGCAGCAACTCGATTGCCTGTCTTGCCAGCCGCTCTCACAAACCAATGATGCATCGCCTGAACTCTCTTCACGTTCATCACTCCAATCACGAACGACTGCCTTTCAGAACCGGTACCGCGCGAAGACCGTCAGCGTGCGCATCGGCGCCGCATTCTGCACCTGACCAAACGTCGGCGAGTTCAGTGTCGTATCGATCCCCAAGTACTGCACGATATTCAACGCATTCGTCGCCGTAACCCTCGCCTCGAACGACCGCGTCTCGCCCAGCGGCACCGTCCGCGACAGCGAAGCATCCACCCCCGTTGTCCCCGGCCCTTCAATGGAGTTGCGCGATGCCGTGCCGAACAGCCCAGCCGCAGGGGCCGTGAACGCCGCCGCATTGAACCAGTTGCCGATTCTTCCTTCGCCTTTGATCGGCACATCGAAGTTCCGGTTTGGACGCAGCGAATTGCTGGTGCCGGTTGCCGTCTCCTGCACGGTCAACTGATAGCTCGGCGTGTAGTAGGTGCCTGTCGCAAACGTGAAGTCTCCCGAGACCGAGAAGCCATCGAGTGCTTTGGACCAGAACCCGCCTTTGGCAAGGAAAGCCCGATTGGGCCCAAATGGCAGCTCAAATAACCAGTTGCCAGTCAGTTTGTGGCGAACATCGAAGGCGCTGTTGGCTTCTTCCGCATTCAGGTCATTGTCATTCTGCGCTACCGTCTGAACTCCGCCGCCGATCGACGAAGCATTGTCGATCGAGTGCCCATACTGATATGTCCCCTGAAGAGATACGCCCTTCTGCAGCCGCTTCCGTACATTGATTCGCAACGCTTCAAGCCGCGAATATCCAAGCGAGTCCTCATAGTTGAAAGCCTGCGCGCCCGGAATCAGCAAACCTGTAGGCGTCCGGTTCGGCGCTCGAACCATGTCGAGGTTTCCGCCCTTTGCCCCGTCATACCCAATGTTCGCCACAATGCCCAGCGGCAGTGTCCGCTGAATATCCAGGTCCCATATCTGCACGTGCCCCAGGCGATAGTTGAGGTTCGCGCTGAAGTTATTTTGTATCGGCGCATTCGAGCAATTGAATGCGCCCGCCAGCGTAAACTGCCCAAACGTTCCGCACCCCTGCTGCCCTGCAATGTTCGTCTGCGTCACAGCGAACGGCTGCTGGTTGGCCAACTGTTTCGCAATGGTCGAATACTGGCCAGTGTTGTAGTTGATTCCGTAGCCGCCGCGTATCACCGTGTCTTTGAAGAACTTCATCGGCGGTCGATATGCAAATCCAAATCTTGGCGAATACAACGTCCGGTCGGGGTTCACGAGCGATCGCGGAAAGCTGCCGCTATACGTTCCGGTCTGTCCGGGTTGCACTGCCTGCACCGCGGTGAAGTCTCCATTGTGGTCGAGATTCACCAGATGATTGTCCTTCTCCACATACGGCGAAAAATACTCGTACCGCAACCCATACATCAGCGACAGGTTCGACAGAACGCGCCAATCGTCCTGCGCATACCAGTCGTAGACATTTGCCCTGAGGTATGTCTTGCTCAGGCCTGCCTGTACCGAAGCCTGCTGCGGCATTCCCAACAGGAAATCCGCGAATCCCGATCCACTCGCCGGCAGTACCGGGCAGGTCACGGTCGCTGAAGGCGTACATGCGCTGGCAGGATTCTGCGTCGCGTACCCTGTAAAGCTGAACGAACCCAAAGGTGTGACCTGTGTTCCGCCGATAGTGTCGGCATGTACCCGGCGAATGTCCACGCCATAGCGCATGTTGTGCTTCTTCAATCTGTAGCTGACAAAGTCGCTGAAGGAGATCGTCTGATTGATCGAGTTGTTCGGCGCCGTATTGTTCAACCCGGTAAACGCCTTCGATCCGCCAAATGAGATGGTCGGCACGCCATAATAAACCGGGTTCGATTGAATCGTGGAATTGCCGACCACCACTCCCGCCTGCAACCCAGGGTTGATCAGCCCATTCGTGAAGTAATTCTGGATCGTGCTGTGCGAGCGGTTCCAGTTGATCGAAGCATTGTTCGTCAACGCTCCATAACCGATGGTGTAGCCCGCCGTCACTCCATATCCTTCAGTAGATGTCGTCCCGCCCAGCGGCAGAAAGATATTTCGGTTGTCGGTGGCGCTGTGCGAATAGCTTCCGTTGAAGTTGATGTTCTGCCGCAGCGCTTTTGGAGCATTCGCCGCCTGCCGCCGTCCCATGGCAAATCCACCCTGTCCGAAGTTCCTCACGTAACGCAGCGCAGCCGACGTCGAATTCTGCCCTGCATTGGTCACTGTCTGATAGTTGTTCAGCGGACCGGCGTTTGCGACGTTAGGCGCGGGATAGAAATTCAACAAAGCCAGGGCCTGTGGCGAGATCGGGGTCGCAGCGTTCTTGAGATTATTTCCGGGGATCGGCAATTTAGTCGTCGGGTCATACAGCGTCTGCGCCAGCGCTGAGAAGTCCCCACTCCGTTCCGCCAGCGTCGGCACCGTGCCATTGAGGATCTGCGGATTAATGTTCCGCACTCCCGTCACATTCAAAAACACAAACTGCTTCGTGCTCGCCTTCACCAGTCCCGGTATAAAAGGCGATCCCACAAAGCTCACGCCAAACCGGTTCGACATCGACGATGGCTTCACCACCTGCGCTCCAGCCTCGCCCAGCGCTGCGGGCACGGAAAAGGGTGCTGCATTCAAAGCCCCATTGCCGCCCTCATAGAAGATCGCTCCATGCGGTTGCGTAGGATTGAAGCCGCGAAACCCGCCACGACCACCCCCCCCGCCGCCTCCTCCTCGACCGCCGCCTCCGCCCCCACCCGGCCCCCCCATCATTCCACCCAGCATCCCCACGACCGCGTTCGCCATATCGCCCGCAGCCCCGCCCTGCTGCTTTGCTCGTGCAACCGCATCCTCCACCCGCTGCCGAATCTCGTCTTCATTGAAATTTGCCAGCCCATTCGTCTGGCCCATCTGCCCGCTTACCGCAACCGAATCGGATGCCGCATCATCCCCATTCCCCAATCCAGATAGGGTAGGCATCTGCGCCCCTGCCACTCCAGTGCCGGCGCTGGCATCGGCCAGGTCGCTGTCTCCAGTCACACTCAGCGCCTGCGTTCCGCTGCTCTGTCCAAGTCCCGATCTTCCCGCTGCAGCAGTTCCTGCCTGCTGTGCCTCTTCGCGCGCCACCCGCGAGGCTAACTGCATTCCAAACTCCGCCACCTGCGCCGGCTTGCCGCCCTCCAGCAGGACCTCTTTGGTCTCTGTAGCGAATGCCGCTAGCTCCGCCTTCACCACATACCGTCCATTGCGCGGAATCGCCATCTCAAATGCCCCGGTAATGTCCGTCGTCGTAGCATATTTTTTGCCAGTCAGCGTATTGGTCGCCGTCACCGAAACACCCGGCAGTGGCACCGCTCCTGCCTTCACTGTTCCTTTAATCGTTCCCCCACTTGCTGTCCCCGCTGCAGCCTGCGCGGCTGCCGTCTGAGCCGTAACTGTCGTCTGTGCTACAGCAGACAAGCCAGTGCCCACCAGCATGGCCACACCCAACATCGTCCATCGAGTCAATTTATGCACTTCAACCTCACCTCAGCTAAAACCGATCAATAGAAATCAACGCTACAACCCCGGTCCCTACTTAGGGTTCTCTGCACCCGTTGCATTCGGGGAACCCGCCTGAGTCGTAGCCGAAGCACCATTGCCAGCCCCATGTCTCCGTCCCTGACCTCTGGCCGACGCATCCATTACCCGCAACTCCGTAGGCACAAACATGCCGTTCTTCACCGAACCCTGTCCCCCTACCATGTCGCCTACCTTCACATCCATCAACGTAATGCTCTCCCCTCCGGCATTGGCTCCGGCCGCGGGAGCCGCATTCATCGGGGCCCTATTCATCGCGCCCTGCGCCCTTCGCCCACCCCGCTTAAATGATGTCCCCTCATCCGCCTGAATCGTCTGGCTCATCCCATCCGGACGCTTCACCGTTACCCTGGCGTTATCCATGTCGACCGCTGTCACTGTTCCGGTGATGTATGTCTTGCCCAGGTCCTCCCGGGCCTTCTTGACCTGTTCTGCATCGACCACGGCTACAAACACCGCATGAACCGTCTTCGTCGGAGCATCCATCACGCCCATTGCGCCGACACCATCGCCAGCCTTGATATCAGCAATCTTCACCGGCTGACGGTCCTTCATGACTCGTGTATTCGTGGAGATGGCTACTTGATAGACCGCACCCTCCTCGGTCTTTACCGTTAGCCGGTCGGCAGCAACCGCCGTCACCGTTCCGCGAACCATCTGCCCCCCGGCAAACGCGCCGCCGCCCTCACCTTGCACATCCTGGGCAAGAATCATTCCCGGAGCCGCCAGCAAAAGCGCCGGCAACAAAACCAACCACGCTCCCCACCCTCCCAATCGGTAATCGAATCTCTGTCTCATCTCGCACGTCCGTTCTGCTGCAAGCCGTGCTCATACAGACGTTGTCCCGCTGCGAAAGACTCTGCTCCTCTATAAAAACTTCAACACTTCCGCAACCTGTTTCATTCATCTGCAATACACTACCGCCATGCATCAAGTCGCTCATGGCCCCGACAGCCAGCACATAGAAGGCCACTTCGAATCCAGCGCCACCGTGCGCGACATCGTCATCGGCCTCTCCGATGGCCTCACCGTCCCCTTTGCGCTCGCCGCCGGTCTCTCCGGGGCCGTCGCGTCCTCTCACATCGTCGTCCTCGCCGGCCTCGCCGAAATCGCCGCTGGCTCCATCGCCATGGGGCTTGGCGGTTACCTCGCGGCCCGCGGAGACGCCGAGCACTACATCTCCGAGCGTCATCGCGAAGAACGCGAGATCATCGAGCGCACCCACGACGAAGAAGAAGAGATCTACGAGATCTTCGAGCAGTATTCTGTGGACCGTGCCAGCGCCGCGCCCGTTCTGACCTCCCTTAAGCAGAACCCCACTGCCTGGGTCAACTTCATGATGCGCTTCGAACTCGGCCTCGAAGAGCCGCCGGCCAACCGCGCCCACCGCTCCGCCCTCACCATCGCCACCTCCTACATCGCCGGCGGCCTCATCCCTCTGCTCCCCTACATGCTTGTGAGCGATAACTTCGCTGCTCTCAAACTCTCTATCGTCATCACTCTGATAGCCCTCGCCCTCTTCGGAGCACTTAAAGGAAAACTCGTAGGCACCGGCTGGCTCCGCAGCGCCCTGCAGACCATCACCATCGGAGGAGCCGCGGCAGCCGTGGCCTACATTCTCGCTCGCTTACTCAACGGGCACGCCTAGCGCGACCACAACGCATCAACTCTGACCAAACTTATTCGTGTCTGCCGCATCCAATCCCCATTAGCTCTTCCACGAAGCGAGAACCCGTGATGCCCTCCACTGCAACCTCTACAGCCGCCTCTACACTTCTTGCCCGCTACCACGCCGTCCGCGAAGCCTCCATGCGCCTCTGTATGCCGCTCTCGCCGGAAGACCTCATGGTGCAGTCCTGCCCCGAGGCCAGCCCAGTCAAATGGCACCTGGCCCATACCAGCTGGTTCTTCGAGACCTTCGTCCTCCGCGAGTATGTCGCCGCTTACAAACCCTTCCATCCCGACTTCCACTGGCTCTTCAACAGCTACTACAACTCTCTCGGCGACATGCCCGAGAAGAAGCTCCGCGCCTCCTTCTCCCGTCCGCCCCTCGACGCCATCCTCGCCTATCGCACTCACGTCGACGCAGCCATCGACCGCTTCCTCCAGCAACCCGTCGAAGCCAAAGCCGTTCAGCGCATCACCCTCGGCCTCCATCACGAGCAGCAGCATCAGGAGCTCATCGCCACCGACATCAAGCACGCCTTCTTCACCAACCCTCTCCATCCCGCCTACCTCGAAGCCTCATCGCAGCAGAAAAACGAAACCATCGCTCCGCCCCTCGAATGGGTCAGCTTCGCCCCCGGCCTCACCGAAATCGGACTCACTCCCGACCCCGCTGCAACTGAAGCCTTCGCCTTCGACAACGAGACCCCGCGCCACCCCGTCTACATCGCTCCCTTCGCGCTGGCCAACCGCCTCGTCACCTGCGCCGAATATCTCGCCTTCATCGATCAGGAAGGCTACAACCGCCCCGAGCTCTGGCTCTCCGAAGGCTGGACCACTCTGCATGACCAGGGTTGGCAGGCCCCGCTCTACTGGCAGCGCGACAACGAGACCAAATCCGGCTGGTGCATCTACACCCTGCATGGCTTCCAACCCCTCGAAGACCTCAGCGAAACCCCCGTCTGCCATCTCAGCTTCTTCGAGGCGGACGCCTACGCCCGCTGGACCGGCCACCGTCTTCCTACTGAATTCGAGTGGGAGTACGCCGCCATCCAATCGAACTCAACCGCTGCGGGCGGATCTAATCTCCTTGAAGCCGGTAATTTCCATCCCACCCCAGCCAGCGCTGGGCCCGGCCTTCAGCAGATCTTCGGTGAGGCATGGGAGTGGACGCAATCCGGCTACACCGGCTATCCCGGCTACAAACCGTTGCCCGGAGCGCTCGGCGAGTACAACGGCAAGTTCATGTCCAGCCAGATCGTCCTTCGCGGAGGCTCCTGCGTCACCCCGGCCACCCACATTCGCCCCACCTACCGCAATTTCTTCAGCCCAGCCACCCGCTGGCAGTTCTCCGGCCTGCGCCTCGCCAAAGACATATCTGATAGAGCCACTAAATAATTGAGCAGCTAAACTATTTACCTCTTCTCAGAAAACATCTCGGATAAGACGTCTTTCGTCGGGCCCAGAGCTTTACGTCATGCGAAATCCGAAATATGCTCTACCGGCGCACCGCAGCGCGCCCAGCCGCAGCGCTCTTCGTCTGCGTGATCGCGCCTTCGACAACGCTGGCGAGCCGTGCCGGATCGTTGGAACCATCCTTTGTGCCGGAGACGACCTGATAGTTCGAGCGCGTCACCACCACCAAAGTCGGCGTGTACTCCACATTGAGCCGCTTGCCCAGATCGTAATCAGCCTGCACCTTTTTGGCCAGCGCACCCCCCGGATCAAGGACGAACGGCATCTGCTGTCCATGCTGTTGCATCCAGTGCTGCGTGAACTGCTTCAGGTCGTCCTTGCCGGAGATCGACATCTGCGAAGCAAAGACGGCGCTGCGGTACTCATCGGCAAGTTTAGGACTCACCTTGTCCTGCAGATAACGCGCATAGACAGCGCCCTGGAAAGTCCAGATATGTTGCGCGAGCGGGAAATCATACCGCAGCAGCGGCACATGGTATTGTTCGGCCACCTGCTTCTCAATCGGATGGGAACGCGCACAGAGCGGGCAACCCAAGTCCTCAAATACGATAATTGCGACTTTGCTCCCGATCGGCGGTCTCAGAATGGTGGTGTCGCGAAAGTTGTCAGGAGCAGCCGTTCCCGCGAACTGCGCCTGCATCGTCTGAGAGGTGAAGACCAGCATCAACGCGGCGATTGCCGCGACCATCATCTTGCGCATAAACATCAAAGTCTCCGGCACGCAGGATACCTGTCGCGCACAGATGTCATTTTAGACATAGAGGCAGGCGTCGTATACCGTTTCGTTTCAGAGAGTAAGCTCCGTACCTGCATCCTTGCGAAAGAGCGTCATCGAAATCCAGCGAAAAAAGCATTCAGCCGTAACATTTGACCCACTTGCTGCATCCAATCGACAACGCGGCCCGGCCGCACCGTTCGGAGGAGAACTCCCAAGTGCCACCCATTGCCGCCGCAGAAATCGATACCCTCAGCAACGCAGTAGACGCCGAAGCTCGCAAAGGTCTTACCGCCCGCCCACGTACCCTCTCTCCCTGGCTCTTCTACGACGAAACCGGCTCGCGCCTCTTCGAGCAGATCACGGAATTGCCTGAGTATTACCTCACTCGCACCGAGCGCGGCATCTTCAGCGCCCATGCCGATGAGATCCTTCAGCAAGCCGCAAACGGGGACAAGCAAACCCTTACCCTCATCGAACTTGGTGCGGGAACCGCCGCCAAGACCGGTGTCCTCCTCGCCGCGGCAGTTCGCAGGCAGGGGAGCGTCGTCTATCAACCCGTGGACGTCTCCGAGACTGCTCTCGCCGTCGCCAGCAAAAACATTCAGGCCAACTTCCCTGGGGTCACCGTCCGTTGCCAGGTCGCCGACTATACCCGCGAACCGCTCCCGCTCGACCGTCTCCCCGGCCTGCGAACTCTGGCCCTCTACATCGGCTCCAGTATCGGCAACTTCTCGCCCGCCGACGCTAAAGCCCTCCTCCGCAACGTCCGCGCCCAGCTTCTCCCCGGCGACAAGCTTCTCCTCGGCACCGACCTTGGTCCCAGCTCGCAAAAGAGCATCGCCACCCTGCTGGCCGCTTACAACGACGCTGCCGGAACCACTGCAGCCTTCAATCGCAACGTCCTCACCCGTCTCAATCGCGACCTCGGGGCCGACTTTCACCCCGAATCCTTCAGCCATAAAGCCCTTTGGAACCAGGCCCAGTCACGCATCGAGATGCACCTCGAATCTCGCTCCCAACAGCGAGTCCACGTCCCCGCCAACGCCTTCGGTCCCGCCCTTACTCTCGACTTCGCCCGCGGCGAAACCATCCACACCGAAAACAGCTACAAGTTCACCCCTGCCTCCATCGAAGCCCTGCTTTCCTCTGCAAACTTCACTATCACCCGGTCCTGGCAGGACCCCCAGCACCTCTTTGCCGTTACCCTGGCTACCGCTGTTTGAGTAGATTTGGACGGTTGCTATTTTGAGGTCTGCCGTCGATAATCGCCGCTCTTGCCCCCGCTCTTACTCAACAGCACAACCTCACGGATGCGGATGCCCTTGTCGAGCGCTTTGGTCATGTCGTAAACAGTCAGAGCGGCGACAGAAGCAGCCACCATGGCCTCCATCTCGACTCCCGTTCCGGCAACCGTAGCTGCCGTGGCCTCGATTGCAACCCCGCCCGCAACCACCGTGGCCTGCACATCGACAAAGCTGAGGGCCAGAGGGTGACACATGGGAATCAGCTCCGAGGTCCGCTTGGCCGCCTGAATTCCGGCAAACCGGGCCACCTCCAGCGGATTGCCCTTGGGATTCTGTGGCAGTGCAGCCAGCACAGCGTCTGAAAGCTCCACAAAAGCCGCTGCGACGGCCTCGCGCCGCGTCTCCGGCTTCGCGCTCACGTCCACCATGTGCGCCTGTCCGGCCTCGTCGTAATGGGACAGCTTGTCGCTCATGCCTAAAGCCTACCGCAATAGGATGGTGATGACATCACCCGCCGCAAACTGCTCCTTGTCAGCCGGAAGCACCGCATAGCAATTGGCCCTGGCATTGGCTGCGAGGTCGCCTGATCCCTGCCAGACTACGATCCGAACCTCCGGGCGCGCCCGATCATAGGTCAGCCGCGAAGGCAGCACCCGAGTCAGCCCTGGCTTCCCGGCGACATCCTCGGCCAGCGTGGCCTGCGCGAATCGAGGGGGCGGGATTCCCACCCCGGCTATCGCGCGCAGCATCGGTTCGACGAAACAATGAAACGTCACCTGGGTCGAGACCGGATTTCCGGGAAGGCCGAAGAAGAACTGAGCAGGGAACTCGCCGCTCGCCGGAAGCCTGCCAAAGACCACTGGCTTACCCGGCTGCATCTTTACGCCGGTGAAGAAGAACTCCGCTCCCAGCGCCCGCAGCACCTCTTCGACGAGGTCATACTTGCCCATCGAGACTCCGCCAGAGAGCAGCAGCAGGTCGCAACTTCGCGCCTGAAGGATGATCCTCACCAGATCGTCGCGCTGGTCCCGCGCGATAGGCAGCCGAACCGCCTCGCCTCCAGCCTCTGCCACCAGCGCGGCCAGCCCATAGCTGTTCGAGTTTCGTATCTGCTGTTCCCCCGGCGTCTCGTCGAGTTCCACGAGTTCGTCGCCAGTCGCCACAATCGCCACGCGCGGCCTGCGAAAGACGGTCAAGGCAGAGCAGCCGCAGGCCGCCGCCAGCGCGATCTCCGCGCCTTCAATCACCGTTCCCGCCGCCAATACTACCTTGCCTGCGCGGGCCTCGCTGCCCTGGGGCACGATGTTTTCCCCGGAGCGCATCGATCTTCCTCCGGTCACGCGCACAGACCCATCCTGCAGCTCGACGTGCTCGACCATCGCCACGGCATCCGCCCCATCAGGCAGCGGAGCGCCAGTCATGATTTCGATGGCGCAGCCGTGCTCCAGCGGGCTGCCTGACCACCGCTCTCCAGCCCGAATCTGTCCCACCACGCGCAGCGGTTCAGCCGCAGCCACATCTTTTGCCCGCACGGCAAAGCCGTCGCGTGTCGAACGGTTGAACGGAGGCTGGTCGCGGTCTGCCGCCACAGGCCCGGCAAGCACGCGGTTGCCGCAGGACAGTAACGGTCTCTCTTCGGTTTCCAGCCGCTTCAAGCCCGACACATGGTGCTGCACCAGCTTTAGAGCCTCATCGAAACCGACGACGTGATTGGAAGCATCCATTCCTGTCCCTTCCCAAATGCAAAAGCCCCAGGCCGATGCATGCCTGGGGCTTTTGCGGTGCGGTGGAGGCTATGACTTCTTCTTTCCGGCATGGTAGCTCGACTCGACCTTCGCGCCGATGCCGGTGAGAATGCCCTTGATGTCCTCGGCGTGCGGGCCATCGGGAGCCAGTTCGAGATACTTCTGGTACGCCTCGATGCATCCCGGAGGAGCCACGATCTTCTGTGTCTTGGGATCGACCGTTGCCTTCGGAATTAGCGTCTGGCCTTTGATGTAGTAGGCGTCGGCCCGGTTGGGATCGGCGGCGATGGCCTTGTCGGCAGCCGTACCGGCTTCGTCGAGTTTGCCGGAGTTATAGAAAGTGGCCGCCTCGTTGAAGTAGTACATGCCGGCGTGGGTGGGGTCCGTCTTGGCGGCCTGGTCGTAGGCGTCCGCGGCATCCTTTGAATTTCCGCCCTTGCTCAGCGCCTGACCCAGCTGGTTGTAAGCCGCGGCCGCTATCGCCGGATTGGGCTTCTTCGAAGCTGTGTTAAGGTCGATGGCTTTTTTATAGGAGGCTGCGGCGTCCGTGTACTTCTGCGCGATCTCAGGAGTCATGGGGGTCCCGGCCGTCTTGGCTGCCTTGGCTGCGGCGTCGGCTGAACCAAGCTGCGCATCGCCCAAAGTGACCCACAGAATAGGCTCGTCAGGCTTGCTCGTTGTGGCGCCCTTCATCGAAGTGACCGCGGAGTCGAAGTTGCCTGCCTTGACGTCTGCGCGGGCCTGGGTCAGTGTCTTGTTCAGATTGGCGATCTGCGAGTTGGCCGCCACCGCTGCCGCGTTCTTCTTCTTGTACTCTTCGAGCGTCTTCTTTTCTTCAGGGGTCATCTTGTCGATGTACTCCTGGCGGCTCATGTCGAAGTTCACAACCTTATCATCGTTCGCGGACAGGATGAGGGAGTCGTTGAAGTCGAGGCTCTTGTCGCCTTGAAAGACGATGCCGACATAGTTCCCGGGGGCGATGCCGGAGCCTTTGTAGTCGCCGTTCTGATCGATCGGGAAGGTGTACTGATACTTGCGGCTCTTCGGGTCCGAGGTGCGGTCCGTAGTCAACTTCACGTCGCCCGTGGCAATCGCCTGTCCGAGAGGATTATTCACATGACCATGAATGCTGGCCGTCCCCTGCGCCAGGGAGCGCGTCGGGTGCGCCATGGCGAAGGCCACCAGCAGGGCGATTGTCAGGGTGCTTATCTTCCATCCAAAATTCTTCATCACTTTATCTCTTCTCCTGGCCCCATCGTTGCAGGCGGAAATCGTCGTTCTCGAAGCTTTTGCTACAACAAACTTTGATGCGCAATTCGCCGTATCAGGCGATTGCATACGGTATGGGATCGGTGGCCCCGGCTTCGCGAAATGCCCGCAACCGCAAAATGCAGCTTTCGCAGACGCCGCAGGCCACGGTTTCGCCGGAATAACATGACCAACTTACATGGAACGGAGCACCTAGTTCAACTCCCAGCCGGACAATCTCGCTTTTGCGCAGTTCGATCAGCGGCGTAACCACCCGGATATCGCCGTCTTTGGTGCCGGTCTGGATGAGCTTGTTGAAGGCATCGTAATAAGCGGGGCGGCAGTCGGGATAGCCGGAGCTGTCCTGTTCCACCGCGCCGATGAATACCGTCTTCGCGCCCAGCACCTCGGCCCAGCTTACCGCCGCCGAGAGGAAATGAGCGTTGCGGAAGGGGACGTAAGTGACTGGAACTTCGTTGCCAATGCTGGCCTCGTCCCCGGCAACGGGCACGGCGATGCCAAAGTCGGTCAGCGCGGAGCCGCCGATCCTGCGGAACAGGTCGATTTTGAGAGGCAAAAGCTCGCGGACGCCCACGATGCGCGCAACCTCTTCCGCCGAGCGCAGCTCTCGTGCCTCCGTCCTTTGGCCGTAGCTGAAGTGCAGCGCGTAGACCTCATAATCGCGGGCCGCAAGGACGGCGCAGACAGAGGAGTCCATGCCGCCGGAGAGGCAGACGACGGCGCGGGGACGATCTTGATCAGGCTTCGTCATTGCTCGTATCGGATGCATCCGCCTCTGCGTCGGATGCGTCAAGAATCTCTCGCGCTGCTTCTTCATCCTGCCGGCGTACCTGCAGCTCCGCGGAAAAGGCCACCCCCATCTGCAGATTGTTTACATGCTCACCCTGCAAAAAACACTCGATGCCAGCGGACTCAAGCGCGCCTTTCGCCATCTGGGCGAAGACCGGCTCCATAAATTCTGCTACGGTCACATATTCTTCCGGGTCTTGAAGGTGTTCTGTCATGTGCATGTCACCCTGCCTTTACTTGGTCTCGTACGATTGCAGGTGGAACGTGATGGTGCCCCAGAAGAGCTGAGCGCGAATCTGCACGGGCATGTGCCGGGGATCGTCGGTGTACCAGATCCAGATCCTGCCGCGGTTCTTGACGATGCCCTCGTCCGCCGTGGGCTGGACGCGGATCGTCTGGAAGGTCCCGGCGGGGGTCTTGATCTCCTCGCGGGCCTCGACCTTCATGACGACCGTGACCGTGCGCATGGAATCGGCCAGCGGGAAGCTCACGGTCTTGCCGATGATGAGCGGCTGCGACGCCGCATAGAAGATCGCCGAGAGGGAATCGGTGACGCAGGCTGGAATCGAGGCGGTCTGCTGCTTCGAGGTTCCCTTGACGAGGTTTTTCTCAACGAGATTCTGCTTGCCCTGGGAGTAGTTGAAGGTGAGGTCGCTCGATACCTTGCGGCGTCCCTCCTGCACCTGCTTGCTGAAGCCGGTCGAGCAGCCGGTTTTAGTGTCGAAGCCGGACTGGAACCTGTCGACCACAGGGAAGAGCATCGTCACCGCGCCGACCGAATCGGCGGTGGCCGTGATCTTCTGCACGTTGCCGTCGCGTTCCAGGTGAAAGACGGCTGTCCCGGCGGTGAAGACGCGCCAGTCTACCGTGTAGTTCAGCGTCTGATTTGTGGGGAAGGCGTATCCCGTGGGTGGCGGCCGCAGCGTGGGGATGGTCGACTGCTGTTGCGCGAGCGCCGGTTTTCCGCCGGACAGGGCTGTCAGCAGAAGTGCAGCGAAGGAAAGAAGGACCGATTTATGCTTGGACAGAGGCGGCTCGCTGGGTTGAAATAATTAAATCCCTACCGTTTTAAAAACAGCAGGCGCGCTGCCAGCGCCGCATAGATGGCGATGGCACCCATACTGGCATTGTACTCGCGATGGTGCAGGTAAAGCTCGGAGGAGAAGCTGCCAGCGGCGTCGGTGGTGGGGGCAGCGGTCAGACGGGGCAGCAGGCGGGGCACCTTTTTCGCGTAGTCGTCGAAGCCGGGAAAGTGCTCGCGCAGGTACTGCTCTTCGGAGCGGATGGTCGGTAAATAGATGATCGTGAACAGGATGGCCAGTGCTACCAGGATGATCCAACTTCCCGCCGCCGCCGCAAAACCGAAGGCAATCATCATGGAGCCCAGATAGAGCGGGTTGCGCGTATGGGCATAAGGGCCGGTGCGGGTCAACTCGGCGTTCTTGCGGACGTATCCGGCGGCGTAGGCTCGCAGCCAGACGCCCGGCACGACAAGCAGAAGGCTGGCCAGCATGGTGTGCCACGTAGGCCGCGCCAGCCACAGAAAGACTGCGGCAAAGATAAATCCCAGCGGGACGCGGATGCGCCGGGCGATCCGCTGCCATTGTGTTCGTTCACTCACTGCTTTACCTTACCCTGCCGGTTGCAGCAGGTCGAACGCCGCCGTCGCGACTTCATCCGCCATGATCTGCATCAGGCCCTCCTCGGTCTCCGCGTGGCGGGTGTGGTCCTTCGTGCTGGAAGCATGGCGCAACACGCGGGACGGCGTTCCGTAGGGGCCGTTTCGCGCAGGATCGGTCGGGCCAAACAATGCGACGACGGGCCGCTCCAGCGCCGCCGCAAGATGTAGCGGGCCGGTATCTCCTGCAATGACGAGACTGGCTCGCCGAACCAGCGCAATGAGCTGCCCAACCGAGCAGGGAACCACAACCGCCGTGCCGCCGCTTGCATCCACGACCGCATTGGCGAGCAGGTCTCCCGCGAACACCGCATTGACCAGCGGCGTGTAGCCGGAGCGGGCCAGTTCCGCCGCTACGGCTCCATAGCGCTCTGCGGGCCACTGCTTCGCTCCCCATCCGGCGGAGGGCGCGATAACGGCAAACTTAGTATTTCCAGGCGCTATCCGCGATAGAAGCTCGTCCCGCCAGATTTCAGCGGCGCTATCTATTGGCAGCTCAATCTTTGCCGGCGTCAGCGGCTCTTCGATGGCCGCTCCCAAAAGTTCGCAACCCTGTTCGACGACATGCTCGGTGTTCACCTTGATTCTCTTCCCGTACATCCATCGCGCAGGCCGCTCACGAGGATCGGCATAACCTGCGAACTCATCTGCCGCCGCCATCCAGCCGATCATCGAGGATCGTATCGAGCCCTGCATATCGACGCAGAGATCGAACCGCTCACCTCTCAGCTCTCGCCGCACTGCCCGGATACTCGACAGTGTCTCCATCGAAAAGGGCCGCTCCTTCCACTCTCGCGTCGGCACCGCATAGCAGCGATCGACCAGCGGCATAGCTGGCCCCCGCAGCGATGCGGGGCCTGATTGCAGCAACTCCATCCAGCAGGGATCAATCGCCCATCCGATAAACCAGTCAGGATGTCTCTGTCGCATCGCCGCCACGGCGGGCATGGCGTGCAGCACATCTCCCATCGCGCCAATGCGCACAATCAGCACGCGGCGCGGACGACTTACATCCGACGAAATAGGAGGCTGCTTCTTCAAGCGGTAATTTTCTCACGCAATGCAAATTCCGCCTCAACGATTCTGGTTGCGGCGGTCGAGCCGTCCCACCATCGCAATCAATTGCAGCAGCGCCTCCTGCTCCTCCACTAGCTCCACGCCCATCCGCGCCACCACCAGCGGCCCCAGCGCCTCCAGCCGCTCACGCATCACCGGCATCAGCTTCACTGCATCTTTCTCCGTGGTGACAAATCCGTCCGCGCCGCGCTGCCGCGCCTCCTGCAGCAATCGAGCAACATCGTGGTCGGTGTAGGCATGATGGTCGGGAAACGCAACCGTCTCCACCGGGCAACACCCCTCCGCGACCAGCATATCGGTAAAGCCCTTCGGCCTCGCAATGCCGCAGAAGGCCAGCGGCCGCGCCGACAGCGACCTTTCCGCATCTCCATCCAGGCTAAGCCGCCGCCGTATCATCCACACCGCAATCAGCTTCTTCTTTCTCGACAGCCCCGTGATGAACTTCTCCAGCCGTTCCGCTTCCTCTTCCCGCACGACGATCACGTCAGCCTCACGCAGCGCCGACAACGGCTCCCGCAGATTGCCCGCAGGCAGCAGCGTATCCTCAACATCTTCCTGGGTCAGCAGAACGATATCGACATCGCGGGCCAGTTGCCGGTGCTGAAAGCCATCATCCATCAGGTGAACAGCAATCTTTCCCGCAGCCTCATTCTGTTCAGCCAGCAGCCCAGCGCTGTAGCGGTCCGCGCCGACAAACACCGGCGCGCCCGACCGTTGCGCCATCAGCACAGGCTCGTCGCCAAACCACGCAGCATCGCCATACGGCTCCACTCGCTCCACCGTCCTGGGAGCGCGCCCAAAGCCCCGCGTCAAGATCGTCACCGCATAGTCTCGCCGCCGCAGCATGCCCGCCAGCATCATCACCGCCGGCGTCTTTCCGGCTCCGCCTGCCGACACGCTGCCCACGCTGATGACCGGATTCGGCAGACGTCTCCGCTTCAGACACCCCAGCCGAAACATCAGTCGCTTGACCGCCAGCCCCGCTCCATACAGCGGAACCAGAGGCAGCAGCAGTGGCCTGCGGATGCTCATCGCCCACTCACCACCCTCTCTTCCAGCAATGCAGCCAACGCCTGGACTGTACGCGCCGTCGCGCCTGCCTGGGCGTCGAAGACCTCGCGTCCGCGCCGACCCATGGCCTGCGTCTCGTCTGTGTGATGCAGCATAGCAACCAGCGTCTGCTCAAACATCGCCGTCGAGACAACGCGAACCGCATTATGCACCTGTAGCACGCCCACAATCTCGCGGAAGTTCTCAAACGAACTTCCCATCAGCACCGGAACCCCAAACCGCGCCGGCTCCAGCGGATTATGCCCTCCTGCCGCAACCAGGCTGCCGCCCACGAACGCCACCGCGCCCAGCGAATACATGGCGGCAAGATCGCCAATCGTATCCAGCAGAAAAATACTCCCCGCCGCCACCGGCCCCAGAGCATCCGCCCGCTCTCGAAACTCGCTGGCGCGGACCACCGTAAATCCACTTCCCTCAATCATTGCGGCAACTGCGGCAAACCTGTCCGGATGCCGTGGAGCCAGCACCATCACCGCCTCCGGCCCCGCAGCCAGCACCGCAGGCCAAGCCGCAAGCAAGATCCGCTCCTCACCCTCCAGAGTCGATCCGCACACAACAACACGCGCATTCTCAGGTAACCGCTCTCGCAACATCGCCACCAGCGGACTCTCGCGGCCCTCGCGAAGGTCGTACTTCAAATTCCCCGTCACCCGCACCCGCTCGGCAGGAGCGCCAATCTGCACCAGCCGCTCCGCCGTCTCCTTACTCTGCGCCAGAAACAGCGAGATCTTCCCGAGCAATGGCCGCCAAAGCCGCCGCAGCCGCAGATAGCGAGGCAGCGACCGGTCCGACACCCGTGCATTCACCACGGCCATCGGCACGCCAGCTTTCTCGCACTGCAACATCAAATTCGGCCAAAGCTCGCTCTCCATCAGCACCAGCATCTTCGGCTGTAGCACGCGCAGATACCGTCGCACCACAAAGGCAAAGTCGAGCGGCAGATAAAACACCGGCAGCTCCGGCAGCCGCTGCTTTGCCAGCCGCTGCCCTGTCGCCGTCGTCGTCGAAACCACGATCAACAACCCCGGCTTTGCCAAAAGAAGCTCACGAATAAGCTGCGTCGCCGCCATCACCTCGCCCACCGAAACCGCATGGACCCACACCGCCTCGCGCCCCGCAACCGCCGCCCGCAACTGCTTCGGAACCAACCCCAACCGCCCCGCCAGCCCCGCGCGATACCGCCCGCTGGTCGCCATGCGCAGCAGCCAATACGGCGCGCCCAGCACCAGGGCCGCCAGCAGAAGCGCGCTATACACCAACATCGTCACTCCTTTGTGCCCTCGCTTTACCTTGTACGCGGGTGAAGATGATAATCAACACAGGCTATGAACTCCCACCGGTCCGAGACATCTCAGGCAATAGTTTCACAGACTCTGCGAGTCATCGCCACCACCTGCATCCTCGCATCCTGTGCTCTGGCGAACAGCCACAAAGCTCCGCCGGTAAAACCCGCGAACCAGTACGCCGCTTTCGACACGCATCCCAGCGAACACGTCACCATCGCCATCGATCCCTGCAACGATCCCGACAAGTGCAGCTTCTTCCGCCTCCCCTACATCCAGCACGGTTTCATCCCCGTCCGCGTCATCGTCACCAACGACGGCGACACCGCGCTTACCCTCACCGACGTCCGCATCCAGTTCATCTCCGCCGCCAACGACAAGATCCCCGCCGCCGACCTCGACGAGATCAACCGCCGACTCTTCAACCTCAAGAAGAGCATGAACAAACCCCTCATTCTGCCGATTCCTATCCCCATCCACGTTCACCACGCTCCGGTCGACAAAAAGATCACCGAGGACGACAACGACTTCGGCTTCCAGGGGACCACGGTCAACGCCCACAGCAACCTCGGCGGCTATCTCTTCTACGACGTCCGCGGCATCGACGATCCGCCGCTGAAAGGAGCGCAGATCTACGTCAAGATGATTCACACCCTCGACGGCAAGCACGATCTCTTCCCCTTCACCATCCCCTTCGACAAGTGGCTCGCCGCCCAGCCCAGGTAAAGCGGTTGTTAGTTGTTAGTTGCTGGTTGTTAGTGGCAAGACAGTTGCAGGGTTATGATTGCTGGGAAAGATCAAACCAACAACTAGCCACTAACAACCAGCAACCGACAGGGAGAAGCATTGGCCAAATCTATTCGCGAGCTTGAGGTCTGGAAGAAGTCAATCGACCTGACCACAATGATTTATGAACTCACAGCCGAATTTCCGAAACACGAAATCTACGGTCTCACTTCCCAGATGCGCCGGGCCGCAGTTTCAATCGCCAGCAACATCGCCGAAGGTTCAGCACGAGGCACCAGAAGAGATTTCAAGCAGTTCGTCAAACAAGCCGAAGGCAGCAACTGCGAACTCCAAACCCAACTGACTATCGCCAACCGTCTCCAGTTCGGCAATCGTGAAAAAGCTCAAGGAGCGGAAATCGTCTCAATACAAATTGGGAAAATGCTTTCCAACCTCTCCAAATACCTGACTACGGAGATCCAGGCAAACCGTTCCATTCCACCAACCAACAACTAGCAACCACCAACCAAAAAAATGCTCAACATCCGCCAAGCCACTCCCGCCGACGCCCCTCAGATCCTCGCCTTCATCCGCGACCTCGCCACCTACGAGCGCGAACCCGATGCCGTCCACGCCACCGAGGCAGACCTGCTCCGCGACGGCTTCGGCCCCACGCCGCGCTTCCACTGCCTCATCGCCGACTGGTCGGAGCCCTCAACCAACAACCAACAACCAGCAACCACCAACCAACCTGTGGGCTTCGCCCTCTACTTCCACAACTACTCCACCTGGCGCGGCCACACCGGTATCCACGTCGAAGACCTCTTCGTCCGGCCCGAGCACCGCGGCAAGGGAATCGGCAAAGCGCTGCTCACCCGCGTCGCTGCCATCGCCGTCGAAGAGGGCTGCCACCGCCTGCAATGGGACGTCCTCGAATGGAACACCCCCGCCATCGGCTTCTACGAGCAGATGGGCGCAGAGATGCTGATGGAATGGCGCACCATGCGCGTCAACCACGAAGCTCTCCCAGCCCTCGCCGCGCAGAGCATAAACCCTTGACGCACCCCGTATAATTAAAGAAGGGGGCAAGACCACATTCAACATCTTTCTCCGCGAACATTTGTGCCGCAACGTGCGACTAAGTGGCGTAGATTGAATACTTTGCGGACTTCTCGTTTAGAATCAATACTTTAGAAAATAAAACCTTTGTTTTGAATACTTTGCAGGAAAAGTAGGGGGAGGGGGGTACTTGGCAGGACAAGCCACAAAGCGAATCAAAGTCATCGGCGGAGGCCTCGCCGGTCCCGAAGCCGCGTTGCAAGCCGCGCGCCTCGGCTGCCAGGTCGACCTCTACGAGATGCGCCCGACGCGCTCGACCGAGGCCCACCAGACCAGCAACTTCGCCGAACTCGTCTGCTCCAACTCCCTCAAGTCCGAGTCCGAAAACACCGCTCCCTGGCTCTTGAAACAAGAGATGCGCCGCGCCGGCTCCATCCTTCTCGCCGAAGCCGACGCCTCAGCCGTTCCCGCCGGTCACGCCCTCGCCGTGGACCGCGTCGAATTCTCCCGCCGAGTAGCCGAGCGGATCGCAGCAGAGCCGCGCATTACCGTCCACCGCGAAGAAGTTCTGACGCTCGACGAAAACGCCTCCAACACCATCACGATCCTCGCGAGCGGGCCGCTCACCTCACCCGCGCTCGCTGCCGAACTCCAGCGTCTCACTGGAACCGATCAACTCGCCTTCTACGACAGCATCAGCCCCATCGTTGATGCCACCACCATCAACATGGACCGCGTCTACTTCGCCGCCCGCTACGACAAAGGCACGGCAGACTATATCAACTGCCCCTTCACCAAAGAAGAGTACGAGACCTTCCTCGACGTCCTCACCACCGCCGAAGCCGTCCCCGCCAAAGAATGGGAGCAAATTTCATCAACTGATAACCAGCAACCAACAACCAACAACCAGCAACCGCATTACTTCGAGGGCTGCCTCCCTATCGAAGAGACTGCCCGCCGCGGCCGCGACACCCTCCGCTTCGGCCCCATGAAGCCCGTCGGCCTCACCGACCCAAAGACCGGACGCTGGCCCTACGCCGTCGTCCAGCTACGCCAGGAGAACCTCCGCGCCGACAGCTACAACCTCGTAGGCTTCCAAAATCACTTAAAGTTCGGCGAGCAGAACCGCGTTCTCAAACTCATCCCCGGCCTCGAAAACGCGACCTTCCTGCGTTACGGCCAGATCCACCGCAACACCTACATCAACGCGCCAACGCTGCTCACCGAAACTCTCCAGCTCAAAGCCCATCCCAGCATCATGATCGCCGGCCAACTCAGCGGAGTCGAAGGCTACACCGAATCCATCGCCTCGGGAATGCTCGCCGGACGCTACGCCGCCGCTCTCGCCCACGGCAACACCCCCACGCCCGCTCCCCGCGCCAGCGCCAACGGCAGCCTGACCCACTACATCACCCACGCCACCAATGTAGAAAAAGCAAAACGCTTCCAACCGGCGAACATCACCTTCGACCTGCTCGTGCCGCTCGAAGAAGATCTACGCAAAAAGATCCGCGACAAAAAAGAACGCCACCGTATCCAGTGCGAACAAGCTCTCTCTGCCTGGGACCAGTGGCTCAACCTGGCGCCCCAGGGCAGCCGATGAGAGGCCTCTGAGAATGCTCATCCCGGAGGCTTATCGATGATTCGAACTTTGCGTTTACGTACTGCTCTTCGACATCTGCGCCTTAATCAGGCCGACGATCACCATCACGATCGCTCCGCCAACGCCGCCGCCGCCAACGCTGGAGAGGATCGACGACATGTCCATGCCTCCGCCTGTAGCTCCTGCTGTTGCTGCCGCGGCTCCTCCGCCGAGCACCATGCTCAGCAATTGGCCTCCGAGTCCGCCACCGACAAGGCCGGCGACCGTGTTGCCAATAGGGCCAAGGTTGAACTTCTTCAACGCCGCGCCGGCGATGTTTCCGCCTACTCCGCCAGCAATCAGTTCTGTAACGATACCTGCTACATTCATGTCGCTTCCTCAAGGACTGAGATTCGGAATAAATCCGGGCCCGCAAATCACTCGTCTTCTGGCAATCCGAAGACAGAGACATTTAAAGTTGAACCATTTACTCACTTAAATGGAATCAACGCAACTTTCCCAGGCCAGACCTCGCTCCTGAAACCTGAAATCTCGCAACAGCCCTCGACACCCTACTTCGCTGTCTTCTTATTCCGCGCCTTGATCTTGAACCAGATCGGACTTCCGATAAACCCGAAGTTGTCCCGAATCTGGTTCGCAAGAAACCGCTCGAACGAAAAGTGCATCTTCACATCCTTGTCCGTGAACAGCACAAACGTCGGCGGAGCGACCGCAGCCTGCGTCATGTAGTAAATCCGAATCCGCTTCGCCATCGGCACCGAAGCCTTCTGGAAGTCGACCTTCTCCAGAAACCGGTTCATCTGTCCCGTGGTCACGCGCTTGCGCCGCTCCCGCGAAACCAGCTCCACCTTCTTGAAGACCGACTCGATGTTCTTGCCTTCGGATGCAGAGATAAACAGCAGCGGAGCGTAATCCAGATACTTCAGCGCATCCCTCACCTGCTGCTCGTAGATCTTGATATCGGCAGGCGGTTTGCCGTCTGTGCGTGCCGTCGTCATCAGGTCCCACTTATTGACCACGATGATGACGCTGCGCCCGCTCTCGTGCGCATAGCCGCCGATGTTCGCGTCCAGCGCGGTCACGCCTTCGACCGCATCGATCACCAGCAGCGAAACGTCCGCAGCCTCCAGATGTTTCCGCGCCATCACGACCGACAGCTTCTCCGCCATCAGCCTGGTCTTGCCCTTGCGCCGAATTCCCGCAGTATCCACAAACCGGAAGCTGTGTCCTCCGCGCTCAACCACCTCATCAACCGCATCGCGCGTCGTTCCGGCAATCGGCGAGACAATAGCACGAGAAGTTCCCGTCAGCGCATTCAGCAGCGTACTCTTGCCCACGTTCGGTCTGCCAATGATGGCAATCTTGGTCTCCTTCTGCTGATACTCGCCATGCGTCCGCAGCTTGCGGATTGGCTGCGGACCGTCCTCATCCTCGGCCATCTCGTCTTCCGCGGTCAGCATTACCTCGGTCGGCTCTTCATCCACCTCTTCAGGAGGCAGCGAAGCAAACACCTCGTCCAACAGATCGCCGATGCCGCTGCCATGCTCTGCCGAGATAGCCAGCACATTGCGGAAGCCGAGCCGCCGGAAGTTCTCCGCCTGCGACTGCATGGCCTCGGTGTCCATCTTATTCACTGCCAGAAACACCGGCTTGCCGCCCCGCAGCAGCAACCGCGCCAACTCCATATCAGGCGAAGCCAGCTCCGTTCGCCCATCGACGACCATGACAATTGAGTCAGCTTCTTCCAGAGCAACCTGCGCCTGCCGGAAGATCTCGCTGGGAATCAGCGCCTCATCGTCCGGCACGACACCGCCCGTATCGACGATGCGCGCATCGCGCCCTGCCCACTCGATCTCGCCATAGATGCGGTCGCGTGTAATCCCCGGCTCGTCCCCCACAATCGACCGCCGCGACCCTGTAAGCCGATTGAAGAGCGTGCTCTTGCCAACATTCGGTCGTCCGCAGACCGCAATCAGCGGCAGTTCCAGCGACTCGGCACTTTCCGTTACAGTCGACAACTGCGCGGCAATCGCCTCTGCCTCGCGCCAATCGTCTTCGCCGATGTTCTCGCGTCCGGCAACATTGGACGAGCGCGGAGTCTGTCGTCCCACGATTCCATCCGCAGGACGCGTACTTTGCGCGGGGCGCAGAGTCTTCTTGGTCTCGAACTCAGGAGAGCGTTTCGAGACCAGTTTCGCCTTCGCAGCGGCAGCCTTCTTCGTTGCCAGCACCTTGCGTTTGCGCGGGTCTACGGCTCCTGTGGTGGGAGCTACCCTTGGAGCTCGTCCCTTCTTGGGTCGAGTCTTTGCCTGCCTGTGTTTCTTGCCTAACCGCTTCCTATCGTCTCGTTGCGCCATAATCGTGCCTGCCTCTCGGCACCGCAGCGCCTCTGTTCATTATAGTGAGCGCGTTCAACGGATAGTTTAGAGTTGTTCGGAACCGTGATGATCAACAAACAATTCAGCAAAGTTGTTCAAAATGCGAACAATCCTTATTTTTGGCTGAAACAGGCCAGAGAACTTGACCAAGTAGCAATGCTCATCTGGAAAGCAATCCGGAAGGATTTCGTAACGATGTCACAGAAGCCTATCGGTACAACGCTAAATGAAAAGGAGATTCCCAATTCAGGTCTTGGTGGCGTGTTCTGGTTGAACGCCGGTTCGGCGCTTGAGAACCTATTCAAAGGGCTTATCGTCCAAGACGATCCATCATCCATAGTGAATGGAACCATTACTGCGAGCCTCAAAACCCACAACCTCTTAAAGCTGGCGAAGCGTGCGTCAGTCGCTCTGGATGTTCACGATGCGTTCTTTCTACATGTTGGAACGCAGTGCGTTACATGGGCCGGGCGGTACCCCTGTTCGAACAAGCCAAACGAGTCAAAACCACCCGTTTTCTCGGAGGCAGATGTCATCACATACAGGAGTATCTTCGCACGACTCTCTAATCGATTTGCCGATCATGATTCCAAGATTGTTACGCTGTATCGTTTAGCATGAGCTAAGGCTTTTGGCTTTGCCTAAAAGAATACCGATTCACGTTTAGCAAGTTGACCGGATATTAACGTTGTCTTACAAGGGCGAACTAGATGGCCACTGCTTTAATCATTGCTTTACTTGTTTTGATTGTGCTGTTGCTATGTGCGCGTCAAAAGGAAAGACCGCAAGTCCTTAGATTCTGGATAGGTATAGCGGCCCTAGGACTAGGAATTTACTATATTGGCCCAGTTATTCTCGCTGTTTTGGCAGCTTCGGGCGATTATGTCTTAGAGCATCTCGGATGGAAGCGCACCATCACCATTGCACTGTTGGTGGCGTTTTTTGTCGCTTCTGTAGTCGCGTGGTGGGGGGATCACAGAAATAATCAGGCCATTAGAGCCGGTTCGCAAGTGCATTTCGATGAGCGTGTAGAAACCTTAATGCGAGATCGGAAATACAGCCGGGAACAGGCTATCGAGTCTGTCACAAGACTTCGTGAAGGTAAGTGAGTTTCAGTTAGCGTGAAGGATGGGCATTCGCGTCCCGCACGAACCGCCTCCTCAATCCGCCCCATCTCGATTCTGAAACGTGGGGCCTTGCGGCAGGTAGGCGGTTCAGGCCGCAGTTGCGCTACTTGCATGGACTTCGAGTACCGTGCCTTCGACCTTCTGAAGATAAGCGACCATCTCAAACAAATTTCGTGCCTGCGGATTCCCTTCCGGGCTGAGCATTCGCATAAGACTCTTTGGCGACTTGGAAAGGGCCTGCCCCAAAGCAATGAAGCCGAGCGTGCCATTGATGTATTCGCGCAGGACCGATTTGGCCGTCTCTAAATCTCCGGCCACCATGTTGCTGACCGCCTCGCGTAGAAACTCCTGCCGAAAGTCATGATCCGCCAGTTGTTCCTTGATTGTCTCTCTAAAGCTTCGTGTGAGTGGCATCTATTCCTCCCGTTTCCGTTTTTTGTATTCAGCCCACATCGCATGAGCCGCATCGATATCCGCTTGCTGCCGCCTCTTGGTGCCGCCGCCAAGCAGAATCACCAACCGCTCGCCATCCTTGCCGAAGTAAACCCGGTAACCCGGCCCAAAATCCAACCGTAGCTCAGAGACTCCAGCACCCACGCTCTTTGCTGCCGAGAAGTTGCCTCGTTCCGTGCGAAGCACGGCGGTGATGATTCGGACACGTGTGCTGGTGTCAAGTTTTACAATCCAATTCCGATAAGGTGTTCGACCCTGAGCGTCGACATACTCACGAACTTCAATCATGCTAAATGGTAACGTAAAAGTTACCAAATATCAAATTATCGACTGCATCAGATATCGAAGGAAATACGAATATCATGGAGAGAGCCTGCCTTGTCCGCCTCTGTCCCCATCTCGATCACGCCAGCTCCACCAGAGAATCTCCCGAACCTGCATGACTTTTTTTCGCCGGGAGGGACGCTTGCGCGCTCCTCTTTGGCGTTTGAGCATCGCAAAGGGCAGTACGAGATGTCGCGGGCCATCGAAAAGGCGTTCAAGGAAAAGCGTCACCTCATTGTCGAAGCAGGCACCGGCACCGGCAAGACACTAGCCTATCTGCTGCCAGCCCTGCGACTTGCGCGTGAGAAACAGCAGCGTGTCATCATCTCCACCGGGACGAAAAATCTTCAGGAACAGCTCTTCTTCAAGGATGTTCCTTTTCTTGAATCGCTACTTGGGCCGCTGAAGGTCTGCTACATGAAGGGCCGCAATAATTATCTTTGTCGCCACAAGCTCTATGCGCTGCGCGACACCCCGCTGCTCAATGGGCTTGAGGAGATTGAGCAGTTTAGCGTCATCGCCCAGTGGGAGAAGACCACCGAGACAGGAGACCGGGCCGAGATCGACGCGCTGCCTGAATCCTCTGCGCTGTGGCACAAACTGGACGCTCGCACCGAAGCCTGTCTCGGCCAGACCTGCCCCGACTGGGAGCGCTGCTTCGTCACCAACATGCGACGCAAAGCGCTTGAGAGTGACATTGTCATCGTCAACCACCATCTCTTCTTCGCCGACCTCAGCATCAAGCAGCAGGCCGCCAACGCACCCGACGCCGGCATTCTCCCCGAGGCCGCAGTCGTTATCTTTGACGAGGCGCACGAGCTCGAAGAGGTTGCCTCCAACTACTTCGGTATCGGTCTCAGCACCCAGCGCTTCGACGAGTTGACCCGCGACATCGAGACGATGCTCAAGAGCAAGGAAGCCTTCTCCTCTTCCATCGTCAACGCCAGCATCACCGTCAAAGAGCGCGCTCATCGCTTCTTCGCCGCCCTGCCCAGCGAAGACTTGCATGGCGCGCCAGCTATCGGACGAATGCCGTTTGAAGACCGCGAAGGCTTCCTCGAAGAGAGCGGCGACACCTATACCGCGACCCTCAACGCACTCACCCGGCTCGAAGGCGAACTGGAGTGCGTCAAAAACGTCGAAGAGATCCCCGGCCTGCGCAAACGCACCGCCGACATTCGCGCCCACCTCGCCTTCCTGCTCGAATCCCCCGATCGTAATACCGTCTTCTGGATCGAACGCCGCGCAGCAGGAGGCGTCCGCAACCTTGCCCGTGGCGGAGCGACTCCCGCTGCCTTCCACACCCATCTTCAGGCCACGCCCATCGACGTCTCCGAGCTGCTCACCACCTCGCTCTTCGACTGCTACTCCAGTGTCGTCCTCACCTCGGCCACGCTTACTGTTTCGGGTGGTTTCGACCACATCCGCAAACGGCTGGGACTGACCAGCGCCCGCGAACTCGTCGTGCCTTCGCACTTCAACTACGGGAAGCAAGCGCTCCTCTACCTGCCGCCTAACATGCCCGATCCGCGCGAGCCCGACTTCCCCATCAAGGCCGCCGAGCGCATCCGCCGCGTGCTCGAGATCACCAAGGGCCGCGCCTTCTGTCTCTTCACCAGCTACAAGCAGATGCGCGAGACCCACGACCGCCTGCTCGCCGAACTGCCGTACACGCTGCTACTTCATGGGACTGCTCCGCGACATGTGCTTTTGCAGCAGTTCAGAGACACGCCCAACGCGGTGCTCTTCGGCACCTCCAGCTTCTGGCAGGGAGTGGACGTGCAGGGCGAGCAGCTTAGCTGCGTCATTATCGACCGCTTGCCCTTTGCCGTGCCCAGCGACCCCGTCGTCAAGGCGCGCATGGAGGCCATCGAAGCTTTGGGCGGCAAACCATTTTTCGATTACCAGGTGCCGAACGCCGTCATCACGCTGAAACAAGGCTTTGGCCGCCTCATCCGCTCGCTGGATGACCGCGGCGTCCTTATGCTGCTCGATCCCCGCATCCAGCGGCAGCGCTATGGCCGCATCTTTCTCGAAAGCCTGCCGCCTTACCGGCTGACGCAGGAGATCACTGACGTCGAGCAGTTTTTCGAGAAACCTTCATAGCGCGACAGTTGACCGGCCGCAGAGTTGGTAGATATCGTAATTTTATTCCAGATGCTCCGTCGAAACTTCAATTTGATGCGTGCTTTTATACTTTGCCTAAGTTACTTCGGCAATTAGCCAGATGTAGCCGATGACGAAGCATAGTATGGAAGCGAATCCTAATGTTTCGCACAAGGCGTAGGCGCGTTTCGAGTGACGGCCATTGTGCTGGTAATCCTCGTAGTGGAAGATCAGCCAAACGCTGAACATAATCCCATATAAGACGCAGAGTGCCAGGATGAACAATGGCGACGCGTAGAACCATGGCAAATGTCCGGATTGACCATGGAACGCTGATGAGCCGACAAGCAGGACAATCGATCCTGTTGCCAGCCCGATGATCATCTCGGTCAGCTTGAGATATTTTACGAGAAAGGGCTCGAACGCACCCCGGACCGCATTGGCATCGAAATTGTAGAATTCGTGTTCTTTTGTGTAATAACAAGCAATCCAGAGCCCGACTGGAACTAGAACTCCGACGATAATCCCGCTTTGTCCAGGAAAGAAGTGCATGGCACGCCAGCATACCACTGCACTAAGCCCATCGTGACCGTAAGGATGATCTTGAATAGGTTTGATCGCCCCTCGCCATTGCCTACATTTCGCTTCTGAGATGTGATTTCTCCTCATTGTGGAGAAACTAGGTGATACCCAAAATCAGCTTGCCTTGTGCTGATCCAGCCACTCACGCAACGCAAGGTCAACTCGCGCTTGCCAATCATCTCCGCTCGCCCGGAATCTTTCCACTACAGAACGCGAAATGGGAATGGAGACTTGCTCCTCGTCAGGTCGAATCACAACATTGCCTTTTTGAATCTCTCGTAGCTTGTCCTGCAAATCCAGTGGCAGTGAACCGAACGGCTTCATCCTCTTGAGGTCCTCAGCGACCAATTCCCGGACTTCACCCTCATCATCGGTCCAGTCGCTTGTATCTTTTACCTCTTCGAGAATCTCATCGTTCCTAGTGTTTTTCTCGTTCATACGATGTCCGCTCCTTTCGTCCTGCCCTGCGGAAGCTGATTACTCGAATCCCATTTGGCCTGTCGAGAAAGCAAAGCATATACAAAAAACCGTCCAGATAGCCTAACGCCGTCCAGCGAAGCTCGCCGTGCCGCTCTACAAGCTTCACCACGGCTGTATCGAAATCAAAGTCTCTTGCCCGCTCGAAGCTCAACCCATGCTTGTGAAGATTCTTCTCGTTCTTCGCCGGGTCATACGCAATCTCCACACCGCCATTCTATCTGCGATATCCTGCCCATGTACACGAAAATGGGACGCAACCTCTACATCCTCGCCGGAACCCTGCTCATCTTTGCCATGATCGCGTTCGGCGTCTCTTACACCAACATCGCGCAGCAGCCTGGCTCCCCCGGCGACACGTCGCTCTGGCGAACGATGGGTCTCGCGTTCTTTTTCATCAGCATGGTCGTCTCCCTTGCTGCCATCCTCTCCTCTCTCTTTGAACAGGCCGAGCGCCACACCGACGAGCAGCGCCGCCAACGTCGCCACAAGCACTAGCCTTCCGCAAACCGGTACAATAAGAATAAACAGGCATTGGAAGATGTTAGCCACGTTGAAAGCCGCGCCACTCCAGCCCTGAAAATCCAGCCAGCGCGGCCGTTGAAGGGATCGTAGAACCATGTTTGAAGTCACCGTAGAAGCCGGTTTCTCCTCCGGCCACTACCTCCGCAACTACCGAGGCAAGTGCGAGAACCCGCACGGCCACAACTACAAGGTCTTCGTCACTCTCATTGGCCCCGACCTCGATGAAGCCGGTCTGCTGCTTGATTTCAAACTGCTGAAGCAGGTCATGCGTCCCGTTGTGGATTATCTTGATCACCAGATGATCAACGACCTTGAGCCCTTTACGACGGTCAACCCATCGGCTGAAAACCTTGCCCGCTACTTTTATCAGGAGACAGCGAAACAGCTCCACGACATGACCGAGGGCCGCGTCCGCATCAAGGACTGTACCCTCTACGAGACCGACACCAGCTTTGCCCGCTACTACGAGTAAGCCCCACCCGAAATGCACTTAATTGAACTCTACAAATCCGTTCAGGGCGAATCATCCTTCGCAGGGCTTCCCTGCATCTTCGTCCGCCTCGCGGGCTGCAATCTTCGCTGCGCCTGGTGCGACTCCGAGTACACCTTCACCGGCGGCAAGCCCTTCACAGAAGATGAGATCGTTGCCCGGATCGAAGCTCTCGCCCCCTGCAAACTCATCGAGTTCACCGGAGGAGAACCCATGCTGCAGGCAAAGGAACTGCTTCCTCTCATGCAGCGTCTTCTCGCGCAGAACTACACCCTGATGATCGAAACCTCCGGCGAGCGCCCACTTGCTGAAGTTCCCAAAGCGGTACACAAGATCGTCGATGTTAAATGTCCCGGAGCAGGCGCGGCGGCCAACAGCTTCCGCCTCGAAAACCTCGAAGCCCTCACTAAAAGTGATGAAGTAAAGTTCGTCATCTCTACCCGCGAAGACTATGACTTCGCCCGCGATTTTATCCTTCAGCACGACCTCAGCAGCAAAGCTGGCAGCATCCTGTTAAGCCCCGCGTTTCAAAAGACCCCCAGCCCGCAGCGCACGGCAGACAACATGGCTCTCGATCCTCGCAAGTTGGTGGAATGGATGCTGGCAGACGGCCTCGACGCGCGTCTCTCGCTCCAGATTCACAAGTTCATCTGGGAGCCCATGAAAAAGGGCGTTTAGCTCATAGATTTAAGTCTCGCCGGTGCTATATTTCTCCCATGCAGCGCTCGAAGGCCACACCAGCCCAGCTTGTCGCACTCTCCGTTTTGGGCAGCCTTATCGTGGCGAGCACTTTTCTTGTCATCCCGGCTGCGAGCCACTACAGAAATGACTGCAATGGTGGCTTCTTTGGCAGCAGCTTCATTGCCCATCTCGTCGCTATGCTGGCGTTTTTCTGCGGGGGTGGGTATCTCAGCATCTGGGCACAGCAGGAACTCAGCAATGGCATACAGTTGGACCGCTGGACCGAGGAACAACTTCATCCGATGCGCGTATTTTCAGAAAGTTGGCTAGCAACGGTAGTTCCCGCAGCGTTGCTCATTGTAGGAATCGTCTTATTCCTGATAGAGACTTCTTCTCTGCATCACAGCGCTTCCATCGGTTTCTGGGTTTGTTTCGTGCTGAATTATGGGCTGATGTCTCTTAAGCGCAGCCTCGCCGCGCCGAACCCATCACAACCGGCATCATGGCTCCAGTCATCAGCGCCTATTCAATCAGAGCATTGGGGTGATCGGTCGTAGCTTCCTTCCACGCTTCGTCAGCCTGCAAATTCATCGCAGCAGCTTCCGCACTACTCGCCGCACCGTCTCCGTTACCACGCCAAACAGTGCATGCGACGCCATCTCGCTGGTGCGCTCCCTCGTAGTCTGTTCTTCCGGCGGAGCAGATAATCCCATCGCCGGTAGCGCTCCTTCATACGTCAGCGAAGCCAGCGCCATGCCAAATTCCGCACCATCCTTTGCCGTAGCTGCCGGGTAGAACTCCGCCAGCGCCCCATAGGCCGCTCCGGTCAGCGCGCCGAAGCCCCAATGGATTGTCTCCACAGCAACGGCCTCTTCACTCGCTGTCAGCTTATGTCCGGCAAGCTTCTCCGCCAGCACCGCCGGAGGCTCCGGCTCCCCATGCGTTCGTGGAGGATAAATCCTCTCCGCCAGCGTTTTGGCTGCCGTAGCCACCAGCCCACCAATCAGACCTGCCACCAACCCCTTGACCAACGACTTCCCAAGTTCTCTCTTCTTCACTTCGGACATCTCACTCACTCAATCACCTCAACATCGCGTTATCTAGCGATAGGATGCACTCTGTTCGCCTCAGGCAGCCCTACCCCACATAGGCTGAGGCATCCGTTGTGTCCACGCTTACGCCCACCTTTGCCGCGCGAAACACCACTGTCAACGTCGCAGCGATGAGCAGGTTCAGCAGCAACGCCGGAACCGCCGCATACATGGCATACGTCTGCCCGAACAGATGCAGCGGATAGACCGAACTCTTCAGCCCCAGCGAAGCCACCATGCCCGTGCCCATGCCCATTCCCGCCGCCCATCCTGTGAGCAGCGCCCACGGATGAAACCACCGGCTGAATATTCCAATCACGACGGCGGGAAACAATTGGGTAATCCATATCCCGCCCAGTAATTGCATGTCGATGGCGTAGGCCACCGGCAGTCGCAGCACAAAGATCAAGGCGCCAAACTTCACCACCAGCGAAACCACCTTGGCCATCTGCGACTCACCCGCCGGATTCAAGGGCTTGCGCGCAAATGCTCCATAGAGATTCCGCGTAAACAGATTCGAAGCCGAGATCGACATGATCGCCGCCGGCACCAGAGCTCCAATCGCCACTGCCGACAGGCAGAAGCCAGCAAACCACTCGGGAAACATCTTCATGAACAACAGAGGGACAGCCTGACTGGTGTTCTTCGTCGTCACGCCCGCAGCCAGCGCAAGATAGCCCAGCAGCGCGATCATTCCCAGCAGAAAACTGTAAGCCGGCAGCATCGCCATATTGCGCCGCACCACATTGGGGCTCTTCGCGCTCAGCACCGCAGTTGCCGTATGCGGATAAAGCATCAACGCGACCGCCGATCCGATAGCCAGGGTCGAATATGCCATGTACTGTCCCGGCTTCAGGTAGATCGACCCCGCAGGGGTGTGCGTAGCCAGCGCGTGGCTGGCCAACTCGAAGATGTGGGCATAGCCGCCCAGCTTCAGCGGCAGCAGAATCAGCGCCGCCAGCACCATCACATACAGCATCACGTCTTTCACGATCGCAATCACCGCAGGCGCTCGCAGACCACTCGAATAGGTGTAAGCGGCCAGAATTACAAACGCCGCCGCCAGCGGCCACTCCCCATGCAACCCCATCGCCTCGATCACGACCTGCATTCCCACCAGTTGCAGAGCGATATAAGGCATCAGCGCCATAATCCCCGTCACCGCGACCGCGACTGTCAGCCAGCGGCTCCCATAACGGCCGCCAACAAAGTCGGCCAGAGTTACGTAACCGTGACGGTGACATATTGTCCACAGCCGGGGAAGTACCAGCATCATAAAAGGATAGGTAATCACCGCATACGGCACGGCGAAGAACCCCATCGCTCCGCCGCCATACAGCAGCGCGGGCACGGCAATCACCGTATAGGCCGTATACAGGTCGCCGCCGATCAGGAACCACGTCACCCAGGTCCCAAAGCTGCGCCCGGCCAGCCCCCACTCCTCCAGCGAAGCAATCCCCGCCGCCGGACGCCTCCACCGCGCCGCCCAGAACCCAGCCAGCGTTACCAGCAAAAAAAACACACAGAAAACAACCAGCGCCGTCGTATGCAATCGCTCACCCGTTAGGAATTTGCTTTATCAGGAATCAAAAAGCATCTTAGCGTAGAACCCATCGGAACCACCAACCGTCAAGAATGGGTAGGCCGTCTTAAAACTTTTGTTTGGAGACGATCACCATGCGCACTCGATAAGATAAAAAAGGTTGGCAGCGGTGTTTTGGGACAGGGACACCGATTTGAAGAGACGTGGAGGGTCATAGCTGTGGTGATCAGTGATTCCGCGGGGCAAGTGTTGCGAAGGTTAGGCATGTTAACGGCGGGAGCGTTGTTGATGGCGAGAACATCTGCGCGAGGCCATAAGGGTTTTAAGCGGGGTAGGCACGACGAAGTAAGGAGAGGGCTTAGCTCTTTCCGGACTCGCTCCAGTCGTACACCACGATGCCGAGATTATTCAGAGTCTTGACTACCGTCTCCATGTTTCGCCGAACCTCGGGCCGCGCTTTCACAGGGACCTCATGCGCCTCTTCGACCGCGACCACCCTGCCATACGGCCACGAACTCTGCGGAACCGCATTCAACGCGGCAGACAGTTCGCCAATGCGCACGTTCAGGTCGCGGCGTCGCGCACCCATGGGGCGTAACAGGCCACCCTGTCCGAGCGGGCTGGTATTCGCATCGGCAAGTACCACGTGCAGCGTGACCATGCCGCCCTGCACGGTCACGTAAGGATTCTGCCAGAGCGTCAGACTCTTGACCGCCATGTACTGCGCTTTGGAGGGCGGAGGAATCACCTCCAACTGTTGCTTGGCCTGCACGGCCTCCTCCTGCTGCTGAGCAGCAATCGCCCGCATCTCCGCATGGCTTGGAGTCGAAGTGCGGGTACAGCCGGTGAGCATCATCGGAAGGAGAAGGGCAGGGAACAAGGCTAGATGGAAGATGAATCGTGGTCTACGCACAAATACCAGCATACCAAGCCGGTCCCGCTCCAGAAAAGTGCTAAAACGCAAAGTTTTACCCGCTTTCATCGTCCTATCCACCTCGGCGACCGCTTCTCCAGAAAGGCGGTCGTTCCTTCAGCCTTGTCCGCAGTCCCGCAAAGCCGCCCAAAGATCTCCGCCTCCACCTTCATGGCGTCGTCGATCCCCAATTCGCCGCCGCGTCGAACAGCCTCGATGCATCCGGCAACGGCCAGCGGAGCCATCGCTACCATCGCCCGAGCCAACTCTGCTGCCCGCGACATCAGACGTTCCGCAGGCACTACCTCATCCACCAGCCCAATTCGCAGCGCCTCTGCCGCCCCAATCATCTCTCCGGTCAGCATCAGCCGCAGCGCCGCCGACTGCCCCACAAGCCGAGGCAGCCGCTGCGTTCCCCCATATCCCGGCACCAGCCCCAGCTTCACCTCCGGCTGCCCCAGCCTGGCGGTCTCGCTCGCCAGACGCATCGTGCAAGCCATCGCCAACTCACAGCCTCCACCTAAGGCGAACCCATTAATGCAGGCGACCACAGGCTTCCCGCAGGTCTCAATCAGCCGAAATACCCCCTGTCCCCGCCGCGCCTTAGCCTCGCCCGTCACTGCATCTGTCGCTGCAATTTCATTGATATCGGCTCCCGCCGCGAAGGCCTTTTCTCCGGCCCCAGTCAGCAGAACCACTCGAACCGCAGCATCTTTCGACAACGCTGTAAAGACTGCTTCCAGCTCATCGAACACCTGAGCATTCAACGCGTTCAGGACCTTCGGACGATTCAGCGTGATGGTCGCAACCTGCTCCCGCACCACACACAGCAGCGTCTCGTAGGCCGTCTCATAGTTCATGGGCATCCCCTTCGCATTGCATTTCAGACGATACAATCGAACCTATGATTAAGGGAATCACGCTAGTCAGCGCCGTCTCCTCGGCAGACACGTTCGACCAGCTCAACAGCCTGCTCTCGGCCCTGGGCTTCGAGCCCGGCAAGGGCTGGCAGGACGCTCAGGGCCGTGGCGTTGCTCACCTCGCGCCACTCGGCAACCTCGAGTTCGTCACCGGAAGACCGCCAGCGGTTCCACCACTGCTTGTTGAGGTCACACAGCTTGATCAGGTTCACGCTGCGGTGCAAAAGTGGATGCTGGGGCACTATCGCACCGAAGAGGTCGCGGCGCTGCTCTCTGCTCCTGAACTCACGCACTGGAACAGCCGCCTGTTTACGGTGAAGATCGTCACCGGCGAAGCCGAAGCGCTGACGCTGGGCTTCTGGCAATCGGAGAATCCGCTCCACAACAAGCCTGTCGCCATCGAAGGCGATCTGTCCGCCGCTGGAATGCGCTTTGCCATTGTTACTGCGCGATGGAACGCTGTGATTACCGATCGCCTGCTGCAGGGATCGCTGGATGGTTTATACAGAAGCGGTGCAGCGAAGACCGATATCGAGATCGTTCGTGTGCCGGGGGCGTGGGAGATTCCTTCGGCTGCGCGCGCGCTGGCCGAGTCGAAGCGTTTTGACGCCATCATCACTCTTGGCTGTTTGTTGCGTGGCGAAACTGCTCATTATGAGGCCATTTATACCGAGGTTGCGCGCGGGATTGGCCAGTCGCAGCAGGAGACGGGTGTTCCTCATGCCTTTGGCGTGCTTACCTGCGAGACGCTGGAGCAGGCGTTGGATCGGGCTGGCATCAAGGCTGGAAACAAAGGATTCGAGGCAGCGATTGCGGCGATTGAGATGGTTTCGATTCACAAGAAACTGGCGGTGAAACTCTAATGGGAACCCGTCGTAAGTCCCGTGAATTGACGATGCAGATGCTGTTTCAGGGCGATCTTGGCAAACAAAGTCCGGATGAGGTGCGTAAGCTTTTCTGGCCTTCGCGGGATGATGTGGACGCAGAGACCCGCGGCTTTGCTGAGGATTTGTACCGTATCGCAACCTCGCGGCAGACGGAGATCGATGAGCTGATTGAGGCCCATGCGCAGAACTGGCGGATTGAGCGGATGCCGGTGGTCGACCGGAACCTGATTCGCGCGGCGGTGGCTGAAATGCTGGGATTTCCCAATACTCCGGCTGCCATCATCATCAACGAGTCGCTTGAGGTCGGCCGCCGCTATGCTGCTCCTGAGTCGATCCACTTC
Source organism: Acidobacteria subdivision 2 bacterium RH1 MAG20 (assembly GCA_002197545.1). The sequence goes on from NFUO01000738.1 coordinate 104,829, forward strand.
CTCAATGGGGTGCTGGATGCCATTGCGCGGGAGCTTTTGAAGAAGCGACTGGCTTGAAATTGATCCCTCTTTACCTAGATTGCGGAGCAGCTATAGACCGGGCCTTCAGCCCTTATTTTCGACGTTGATAGAGCCAAGCAACGACGAAATACGGGGATCTCTCCACTGCGGCGGCAAAAGCGCCATCTCGCACCCCAACGAGCAAGTGCGCTCGCTGGGGACCCCGCGCCTTCGGTCGAGATGACGTGGGTTCTGTGATTGGGTTGAGGAGAACAGGCAACAGCAAGAGCACGTTAGTTTTTAGACAGCTTCTAAGATGAAAAGGCCCTCTCGGTGGAGAGGGCCTTTTCAATTTCCGTGACTTTGCAGATTACGAGGTGCTCTTCCTTGGCCGCTGGACCAGCAGGTTGGGGGTGGCGGCTGCGCCTCCGTTTATGTTGGGGAGCTGCGGGACGATTGTCTTGGTTGGGTCCTCGGCCCACGTGCCCGACGTGCTGCGAATGATGAGGTGGACGCTGTGATCGCCCGAAGTGCCAACGTAGAACGTCAAGTCGTCCGAACTGAATACGCCGGCTACTGGAGCGGTTGCAGGGCTGGTGAGCGGGATAGGGGTGAGGGAACCCGCTGTGGGCGTATACAGGGGCAGCACGCCGCCGCTTCCGGTGTAGGTCACGAATGCGATGCTCGAGTCCGCGGAAGGATCGACGCCTGTAATTGCAGATGCCGTGACGCCGGTGAGAGTGCTTGTCGATGCGGGTGTTGCTGTAAACTGCAAGGCAGCACCTGTCGCAGGACAGGCTCCAATTGGAACCCCCGGTTGCTGGCCACCTGAACCGGTATGGGAGACCAGAAGATCGGTCAGAGCTGCCGGCGTTGCGGTGGCTCCGAGCATATGCACGCCATCATTGGTTGCAGCAATGAGGTCGGTCGGTGGCCCGGTTACGCCTGCATCAGGGTAGAAGACGTTGCTGGTCGAGGGCAGCCCATTGACGGTCGTCGTGGTGGTGATGGGGCATTGTCCCCGCGCCGTCGTTGTGGGTCCGGCCAGAAATGCGCCGGCACTCGGCACTGTAACCGCCACGTCGGTCGCCGGAGCCGGCAAGGTAATGCTCGACCAGCCGGTCAGCTGGGAATAGACCAGCAGTTGATTGGTGGTTGTCGTGATGTAGACCGTCTGGCTGTCGGGTGAAAACTCCGCATGGGTCGCGACTCCACCGTACTGCGACGCTATGCCGGAGGGTGTGGTGGTCCCCGTGGTCGTTGGGTACAGATAAACCAACTGCCGTGTGGGATCGGTGATGACCACCGTGCTGTCGTCAGGAGATACGGCCAGCACGTTGCCGGTGATGCTTTGATTGACAGAGGTAAGGCTGTTGGTCAGGGCATTGAAGGTCATCAAGCCGTTTCCGTTGGCGGTGCCCATGTAGATCGTTGTTCCGCTGTTGTTGATCACCATGGAGGTCGGCACGTAAGGGAGCAGCACCGGGGCGCCGATAGTCGACTGGGTAAAGTCCACGGGAACGATATATTGCGAATTCGTGCTTCCAATATAGAGCACAGTGCTGTTCTTGCCCGGCGCGGTCACGGTCAGCTCGTTTGAAATCACCGGTGTTCCGTTGCCGAACAATCCAATCTGGCTGAACGGTGAAGAGTTGCAGCTAGGCGGCTGGCATATCGCCGTGATGCCCGCTGTTCCGGGAAACAGAGGAGTGATGGTCGAAGCGCCGGGAATCGTGGTCGGCGTTGTGGACACGTACTCCAGCGTGAGGCCGGTCAGGATGGTGCCATTCGTATCCGTGACAACCGTGCCGAGGGGCTGAGGGTTGTTTGGATTTACCGAAACGCTGGTTCCACCGGTGATGGGAACCGTCAAGGAGATTGCAGTCGGCGGGCAGGTTGAGAAGAAGCCGGCGGAGCTTCCAGCGTTGGCAACGCTGGCGGTGATGATGGTCGATCCCGGCGCCTGGGCCGTCGCCACGCCATTCTGGTCGATGGTTACGATGGCCGCAGTTTGGGGATTATAACTGAGATGTCCAACCTGGCAACTGATATTTGTCTGCGATGAGCCTGTTCCTGAATAGACTTTCGCTGCCAATTGACCAGTTGTACCTTGCGAGATGCAAGAATTCGATACGTACGCCGTGCTGGTAGGCAGAGGAGTTGTGCAGCATCCGTTCGCTGGATTGATGGTGCAACTCGTCGACGAGGTTGAATAGGCGGCAGGACTACAGTTTGTTGACGGATCATTTCCAGAACAGTCAGTCGATGGAGCGCTGAGCACGACACTGGACACGGTCGGGTGGACATACACCGGCAGCGGATTACTGTTGGCGCCGTTGGCGCTTGCAACGATCAATGCCGTTCCGCTCTTGTTGGTGGGGATGCAAAAGGTGAAGTCCGCGATGCCGCCGCCCGTGTTCCTGTTCCACGTGCCGGCGCAGAGGCTGCCGGTCGCCGGGTTCACGTCCGCGATGGTCATGTCCGACGTCCCATATTTGTACGCGGGGATGCTCACGGCGCTGCCCTTGCAGTCGACTGCGGAGGGAGAGGGAGTCGTTCCGATAAGGCCGTAGTTGAGCGACACGCCATAGACTCTTGGCGCGAGGGTGATATTGACCACCTGCCCCACGACGGGGCCGGAGTTGCCGGAACAATAGGTCACGGTGTTCTTCTTTGCGCAGCCCGAGATCGAGATACCAAAAGGAATCGTGAAAAAAAGAAGAATGACTAAGCCAACGAACCTACGCATTGAACCTCCCCGTCCAACCGGAACCTCAGTTGAACGGTCTCACCGCACTCTGAATTACCGAAGCACCAGTGTAAAAGGTGCATGGGCGGGAAGCAAATGCGGGAGGACTGAAGGTGGGGAACAGGGAGCAGGGAACCGGGAACAGAAGACGAGAAATCCGGCAGATGTGGAGAGAGCGGAAGAAAATGTTGCCGATGAGAACTCCCCTTCTGCGTTGCCTGGACTGTTCCCTGCCCTTAGGGCATCTCCGTTTCGAACCAGTTGAGCGCGCGTTCGAGTACGTCGCGGCGGTGATCGGGGTTGACGAAATGGTGGCCCTCATCGGGGTAGACGACGAGTTGTGTCTTGACGCCTTCGGCGCGTAGTGCGTGCCAGAACTCGAAGCTCTGCGGGGCGGGGCATTCGCCGTCGCGGTCGCCTACGACGATCAGCGTGGGTGTCTTTGCGTTTTTGATGAAGTCGATTGCCGAACTTTTTGCGTAGATGGCTGGATCGTCATAGACGGATTTGCCGAAGAACGGAATCATCCACTGGTCGATGGAGTTCTCTCCATAGTAGCTCTGCCAGTCGCTGATGCCTGCTCCGGCCACGGCCGCTTTGAACCGCGTCGTCTGCGTCACCGCGAACATGGTCATAAAGCCGCCGTAGCTCCAGCCGGTGATGCCCTCGCGGTTCTTATCGATGGGGAGGCGCTTTTCGAGAACGTCCATTCCGGCCAGAATGTCGCGCAGGTCGCCGTACCCGAAGTCCTTTACATTGGCCTGGGTAAATTTCTCTCCCTGGCCGAAGCTGCCGCGAGGATTTGGTATGAAGACGAAGTATCCGAGCGCGGAGAAGGGCACACCGCCGTATCCTACGTCGGGCCAGCGAGGCGTGACTGCCGCCGAGGGACCGCCGTGGACGTAGACGAGGAGGGGGTATTTCTTCGCGGGGTCATAATTTGCGGGATAGAGCAGCCAACCTTGCACCTTGAAGCCTTCGTTGGCCCACTCGATGTTCTCGGTCTTGCCCCAGAGCGGCTTCAGGCCATCATTCAGATGGGTAATCTGCTTCAGATTGTCTATGGGGCCTGCCCAGACCTCGGGTGCGTGTTCAAAAGAGGAGCGGACGAGAGCGACATTTCGGGTGTCGGAGGTCGAGATGCTCATGACCAGTTCATTTGCCCAGATGGATTCGGGAAAGGTGACATCGACTGCGCTGGGGTTGCTGGTTGTCTTGAGGTTCAGGGTTGTGACGTGAGTGCCTCCGCCTACGTGTTCGGTGAGGCCGATGGTGTCGGGTGAGAGCCAATGGAGAAACGCTATCGAGGCAGCTCTTCCGGGGGGTAGGTCTCGCGGTTCGCCACCGTCAGCGGGAATCAGGTAGATATCTCCGCCGGTTGAGCCCTGGTCGCTCATCAGGCCGCCGATGAAGGCGATCTGTTTGCCATCGGGCGACCAGCGCGGGACAGCGATCTGTAGGTTATGCAGGGAACCGGCGATCTGGGTCGGCTTCAGGATGGATTGTGGATCTGCGGTTTTTTCTGCGGTTTGCACATAAAGCTGGGCAACCCACCAGTTGTTTTCGCCGGGAGGATTGGCGGCGACGTAGGCGAGGCGCTTCGAATCGGGCGACCAGTCGAACTCGTAGACATGCAGGTTGGCCGGGGTAAGCTGCGTGACTGTACCGCTGGCTATGTCCACCGCAGCTACGCGCTGGACTTCGATGCCGTCCTCGCCGATGACGCCGCTCCACGGCTTCATCGCGGCCAGCGCTCCGGCGTTGCGGGTGGCGTTTTCGACGAAGAGAAAGCCGATGGAGCGCCCGTCAGGCGACCAGGCGGGCATGTCGATCTCGCCGGTGACGTGGGTGAGTTGGCGGCACTGACCGGTCTTTTTCGACCAGACGAAAAGCTGCTCCTGATTGGGCTTGTCTTCTTTCGCCGCGCAGGTGGACTCGAAGGCGAGCCATTTACCGTCGGGCGACCAGATGGGGCTTTCGTTGGAGCAGTTGGTTGCCTCGGCCTCCGTTCTGAGGATGGTGTCGCTGGCTGGATTAGCTACGTCGGTGAGATGAATCTGGGTTCCGTCCGGCGTCTCGACCGACCATGCTACGGTCTTTCCGTCGGGAGAGATGGCGGCCTCGCTTAGGTCCTGGGTCTTGCCGATCATCTGGATCAATGCGCCGATGCGCTCGTCTTTTGGGTGTGCAGAGGGCTGCGGTGTGCTTGCCGCCTGAGCACGGAGGGGAAGGGCTGCTCCGATGGTCAAGATCAACGTGGAAGCAGCCAGAAGGAAGGCTGAAAGGCGCAGCGGGACGTGGGCGGAATTCATCCGAAAAGCCTAGCACGGTCGCCCGAATGATCCGGGACGGTCTGATTGCACAATTTTTGATGCGAAAGAACTTCAAAGAGTGTAGGCGACGAGGCTATACGTCGTTTCCGAGATGGAAGATGGGTTCCACGCCGGTTGCGCGAGCCAGAAGTGTCTGCTCCTCATGCCGTTCGAGAGGCCTGTAATTCTGGGCCACGTCCATTGCCAGGCGGAAATATCTCTCGTCCCCGGGAGGCAGCGCGGCCGTGACCGGATGCCCGAGCGTCCAGCGCAACCCCAGCGAAGCCTCGTCGGGGAAGGCCGCTGGCTGATACCAGCACTTCGGCTCGGGATGGCTCTGTTTCTGCTCGGCAGGCCACACTGTCTTTGCCATCGACTTCAAGGCCAGGATGCCCATGCCTTTTTCCTGCGCACGCTTGAGAATCTGCGGGCCGAAGTTTGCCTGCGAGAAGAGCACGAAGTTCACTGGAAAAAGTACCGTATCGAAGTTGTAGCGGTCCATCGCTGCCAATGCTGTCTCCGCCGAATGCACGGAGAAGCCGATGTAGCGGATTTTTCCTTCCTTCTTGGCCGTTTCCATCGTCTCCATTGCGCCGCCGGGACCCAGAACTTTGTCCAGGTCGGTCATCTTTGTCAGTGCGTGGAACTGATAGAGATCGACATGATCGGTCTTCAAAAGCCGCAGCGACTCCTCCAGTTGCTTGCGCGAGTCGTCCTTCATACGGCCTTCGGTCTTGCAGGCGAGGAAACAATTCTTGCGATAGGGAGCGAGGGCAGGACCGAGGCGTTCCTGTGCGTTGCCATAGCTGGGTGCAATGTCGAAGTAATTCACACCGCGGTCCACGGCTTCGGCCACAATATTCTTTGATTGGCTGGGGTCCTCGTTCATGACCACGATGCCGCCAAAGCCGATAATCGAGAGGTGCTCCCCTGTCTTGCCCAGAGGACGGCGCGCAATCTGATTGGTTGGCATAGCGGCACCAGAGATTCCGGTAGTGGCGACAGCGGCAGCTGTAAGCGCGCTCTGCTTCAAGAATTCACGACGTTCCATAGGCGAACCTCGTCAGAGGAATTGTTCGAGCCAGCTTGCTAAAAGCATTCTCTCAGACTCCGGGGGTATGCACAAAAACCCGCCCATCCGTATTGCTATTCGCTCTCAGGAATCTATTGACGTAATGGTGGAGAATTGCTATTGTTAGAAGGTTCCGCGAGTATCCGGATTGCGCTGTCAGCTAACGCCGACGCGCAATAGGGTGGAGACATACCCACGCAGGCAGAGAATATCGGCTTGCGTTACACTGGATACAAGAGATTTCACCGCAGGACATTCCTGAGTTTCATTCGGAGTGTCGTAATCTGCGGCCTATCGCAATCGTGCCTGCGACACCCTCCACCCTGGATGGGCTATGCGGGCCGGAACAGCGAAACGGAGTCGGCTCTTCCTGTAAATAAGGGAATACGCTCGGCCACCGTCGACTGTTTTCGTCTGGTTATGGTTTTACAGACGCGAAGCAGGGCAGATCTTCGCAAGAGGCGCTTCAGCGTCCTCATTCTTTTTGTGTGTACGGCACAAATTGCGAAGTCACCTGACCTTTTGCGCGCCTGACAAGATTTCGCTTCAAGGTATCGCATGCAATAGCAAGGAGTTCCAGTGCCTACGTTCCATCAGCTCGTCAAGCAGGGCCGCACGCCCACACGTTATAAGACCGCCAGCCCCGCCTTGCAGGGTTCGCCCCAGCGCCGTGGCGTCTGCACCCGCGTTTACACCCAGACCCCCAAGAAGCCGAACTCGGCCCTTCGCAAGGTGGCGCGTGTTCGCCTCACCAACGGGATCGAGGTCACGACCTATATTCCGGGCATCGGCCATAACCTGCAGGAGCACTCGATTGTGCTGATCCGCGGCGGCCGTGTGAAGGACCTGCCGGGTGTTCGCTACCACGTAGTTCGCGGAACGCTGGATTCGGTGGGCGTTGCCAACCGTAAGCAGAGCCGCTCGAAGTATGGCGCGAAGCGTCCGAAGGCTGCTGCCAAGTAAACCCTGCGGATCTGCATGAGTAGATCGCACGAATTTAGATTTCAAGTTCAGGCCTTGAGAAGTCGACGGTCCTGAAGGAAGACGAGAAGAGATAGAGATGCCTAGAAAAGGTTACATAGCAAAGCGTGAAGTTGCACCGGACCCGGTGTACAACTCGACCCTGGTCACGAAGTTCGTCAACTCGATGATGTGGGGCGGCAAGAAGTCGACCGCGCAGGGCATCTTCTATACCGCCATGACCAATCTGGAGCAGAAGGGTGGCGACGAGGCCCTCAAGCTCTTCAAGAAGGCCATCGAGAACTGCAAGCCATTGCTCGAAGTCAAGAGCCGCCGCGTTGGCGGTGCAAACTATCAGGTGCCGATTGAAGTTCTGCCGGAGCGCCGCACTTCGCTTGCTATCCGCTGGCTGGTTACGTATGGCCGCGCTCGTGGCGAAAAGGGCATGGTGGAGAAGTTGACCGCCGAACTGCTCGATGCCGCCAATGGCCGTGGCGCCGCGATGAAGAAGAAGGAAGATGTTCACCGCATGGCTGAGGCAAACAAGGCGTTTGCTCACTATCGCTGGTAAAGCAAAAGCTTGTCAGCAAAAGAGCTTTTGCCTTTGTGTTTTTGCTTTAACGCTTTTTTTACCGCGAACCTAAGTTCGCAGATGAGAGATTGACCGTGGCACGCACTACACCTCTGAATCGTTGCCGGAACATCGGGATCATGGCGCACATCGACGCCGGCAAGACGACGACGACCGAGCGCATCCTCTTCTATACGGGCATCACGCACCGTATCGGCGAGGTGCATGAGGGCACTGCGACCATGGACTGGATGGAACAGGAGCAGGAGCGCGGTATCACGATTACCTCGGCTGCTACCACCTGCACCTGGAAGAACATCCGCATCAACATCATTGACACGCCTGGCCACGTTGACTTTACGGCTGAGGTGGAGCGTTCGCTGCGCGTTCTGGACGGCGCGGTGGCCTGCTTCGACGCTGTGGCCGGCGTTCAGCCGCAGTCGGAGACGGTGTGGCGGCAGGCGGACAAGTACAAGGTTCCCCGTATCTGCTTCATCAATAAGATGGACCGTGCGGGAGCCGATGCCGTCTATGCAACCAAGACGATTGTTGATCGTCTCGGTGCACGTGCGGTGGCTCTGAATATTGCCGTTGGTGCGGAGGCGAAGTTTGCCGGTGTCATTGACCTGGTCACGATGAAAGCCATTCTCTGGCACGATGAGACGATGGGCGCTGAGTATTCGGTGGAAGATATCCCTGCCGGTCTGCTCGAGACTGCCAAAGAGGCGCGCCATACTCTGATCGAAGCGGTCGCGGAGAATGACGACGAACTGATGCACCTCTATCTTGAGGGTCAGGAGCCGACCGAAGCGCAGCTAAAGACTGGCATTCGCAAGGCGACCATTGCGATGAAGATCTTCCCTGTGCTCTGCGGTTCTGCCTTCAAGAACAAGGGTGTGCAGACGCTGCTCGATGCGGTGGTGGACTATCTCCCCAGCCCGCTGGATATTCCTGCTATTGTTGGACACAACCCCGACAATATGGAAGAAGAGGTCCTCCGTCACGCGGACGACAGCGAGCCTTTCGCGGCTCTCGGCTTCAAGATTATGACTGATCCGTTCGTCGGTCAGCTTATCTTTATCCGCGCCTACTCAGGTCAGCTCAAGACCGGCGATTCTGTACTCAATCCGCGTACCGGCAAGACCGAACGCATTGGCCGTCTGTTGAAGATGCATGCCAACAAGCGTGAAGAGATTACAGAGATTCTCGCTGGTGATATCTGCGCTGCTGTCGGCCTCAAGAATCTGGTTACGGGTGACACGATCTGCAATGAGAGGTATCCGATTGCGCTCGAGTCGATTGACTTCCCGAAGACCGTGATTGAAGTTGCGGTTGAGCCCAAGACAAAGGCCGATCAGGAAAAGATGGGCATGGCCCTCGCTAAGCTGGCGCAGGAAGACCCTACCTTCAACGTCCATACCGACATCGATTCGGGCCAGACCATTATCGCGGGTATGGGTGAGCTCCACCTTGAGATCATCGTCGATCGCATGATGCGCGAGTACAAGGTCGAGGCGAATGTGGGCAAGCCGCAGGTCGCTTACCGCGAGACCATCCGTTCCAACTCGGACGCAGAAGGCAAGTACATTCGTCAGACCGGCGGCTCGGGTAACTACGGCCACTGCAAGATCCGCATCAGCCCCAACGAGCCGGGCAAGGGGTACGAGTTCTCGAACGATACCAAGGGCGGCGCGATTCCCAAGGAGTACATCAAGCCGATCGACCAGGGCATTCAGGACGCCATGCTGCGCGGTATCCTTGCCGGCTACGAGATGGTCGATATCAAGGTCTCGCTCTACGATGGCAGCTATCACGACGTCGACTCGAACGAAATGGCATTCAAGATCGCCGGTTCGATGGCGTTCAAGGAGGCCGCGAAGAAGGCCAAGCCAGTTCTGCTGGAGCCGATGATGGATGTCGAAGTTACGGTTCCGGAAGAGTTCATGGGTACGATCATCGGCGACTTGAATAGCCGCCGTGGCCGCATCGAAGGCATGGAGATGGTTGGCGGCACGCAGGCGATCAAAGCGACGGTTCCGCTGAGTACCATGTTCGGTTATGCGACGCACATGCGGTCGTCCACGCAGGGTCGCGCTAACTACTCGATGCAGTTCAAGCAGTATGAAGAAGCGCCGCGGTCGGTCTCCGAAGAGATCATTGCCAAGGTGCAGGGCAAGGACAGTAAGTAAGCTGATGCCGCGAAGCACAACGAATTTAGCAGTATCAATTTAGAAGCAGAAATACGGAGAGAGTCATGGGCAAGGAAAAGTTTGACCGGTCAAAGCCGCACGTAAACATAGGGACGATTGGGCACATCGATCATGGCAAGACG